>JBGAIN010000325.1:0-3321 GCA_044225505.1 Limisphaerales bacterium | reverse complement strand
ATTACGTCTACCCCAACGGCGTGGAGGTCGAAACGACTTTTCGATGCATTCTTTGGGAGTATACCGGACGTGTGGCCAAGATTTATGATTGCCCAGCCGAGTTGAAGGCAGTCTACGCCGACGGGCTTTCGCCGAACGATGCTGCTTACGGCGGCTTACCCCTGGACGGCAGCACGGATTGGAACCACTTGTATGGCGTCCACCACCCGTACGAGCGGTGGAACGCCAGCGGCATTGGCATTGCCGGTGCCCATTGGAAACGAAGGAAGGACCCCAATGTCGCGTCGCAGCCCAAGGCCATGCCCTTCGGGCGTCCCACCGAATCTGGTTACCTCGAAGGGCTGGCGAAGACCACTGAGATTTCAAGCCCTGGAAAACTGATCTGGTTTGGTGACGGCGGCAGTGGCACATCCGCTCTCTGGGCGGATGACAACTGCTGGATCAAATCCACGGCGACGGCCAACAACCAGCAGTATTCGCCAGGTTTCAACCGACTCCTCCAGGATGATTACGGGTGCCGGCGCCACCACGGGCGCGCCAATTACGTTTTTGCAGACGGTCATGCAGCGGCTTACAACGCCAACGATATTCGTTGTGACGCGGAAGAATGCTGGTGGTCGCTAAACCTCCACATGCATGGCGATATGCTGCGGTAAGTTCGCCATAATTTCGTTTGTTTGGCCGTGAATGCTCAACTTAAGTCCTTCCTTAAACTTGCCTTCGCCGTCGCGTTGGCGACCGCTGCTATCGCTCTTGTCATATCGCGTGTTCGTGCCTTCGCGCGCTCTGGCGAAGAGGGAGCTCGCGTTTGGTTTTATGACCAAAGCGAGAAGCGCCTCTATGCCGTGCCAAGCGACACCATTCCACCCCACCCGGGCATCGGTGGCAAGGGCGGTGACGGGGTTCGTGCCTTTGTCGTGGCGTTCGGTTCGCCATCAAAAGACCCAGCGAAACTGCGCGTTGCATACCTGGAAACTTACTCACCAGAACTCAAACAGACGTTGAATCAAATCCGCGTGGCCCGCGTTGCGCGCAAGGCATATCCAGGCCCTGTGGTTTCCCCGGAAAGCGAATTCTTCCAGACCAACACTCTGGTGAAACTACCCGAGGACCAGGATTGGTCGCCCCTGGGCAGCCCCGACGGATTAGCCGTTACCACACACTGGCGTTCCTGGCGCGGCCCGACCGGACAATCTCCCGTCATCAGTGTGCCTTGAAAGCTGTCGGCATCAAGACCGTGAAATTGCGGGCGCGAAGTCCGAATTTGAATGCCAACTTAGAGAGGTGGATAGATCCGTAAAAGAGGTGTGCTTGTCGAAGATGATTTTGTTCGGCGAGGCATCACTCCGAGAGGTCTTCGCGAATGAGCCTGACATCGCTCGGTTTTTCAGTATATGCTCCGATATGAAGAAGGCCTTTGAGACCCCGCGATGGAATGCGACGAGCGATCCAGCAACCTCCCCCCAGATCGCCGCGCTGGAAAAGGGTCAGATCTGGAAGACCGGTGAGACCTACCTTTTAATCACCGATGCTGGGAAAAGGCTCGTTCATTACAAGCTGACGAAAAAACTCGAACAGAAAGGGTTGCGGAAGCACCTAGCATCGATGGCGACGGTCCAAGCTTTCCTCGAATCCAATCGGGCGGAACTGTTAGCAAAGTCCTGATTGAGAAGCAGCCGAGGCGCATGAATCGAACGACGGCACAGCGGACAGGCTCTGATAACGATGCCACATTCCGATTCAGAACAGCACCCGGCCTCGCCCACCACAATGGCTTTTCGACAATCGCAGGCCGGAAAAGAGGGCACAAATTGCCTGGCGCGGAACAGCGTATCGTGCGGAGGTGCGCTGTCGCATCGAGGCTCTTGGGCGTCTCGGCCGGTTCCTTAGACAGTGATTGCCTCGCCGAGATTTGTCGCACATGTCCGGAGCAAATTGCTCCTGGATCGCCCCCTGAATTCGGCCTGGGACGCTTAGTCGCTCGCTGGTCACGGCTCCCTGACAGCTTGCTCACAGCCTCGCGACGCGGTGAACAAGCCGTTTACAGGCCGTCTGGAGGCTGTCTGAGGTGAAGGAAACTCCGTTCTAGGGCGTGGGAGGGAGAGGTTGACAACAAATTGAGGACAGAGTGTGCGACAAATCGGGCAATGGACGCTTGGTTTGGGAACGGTCCGGCCCCAAAACTAGGATCGGGTGGTGACAAAAAGTCACCAATCATGCGTTTCATGAGCCTAAACCTACCGCAGAGGAAAGAGTTACGAATGCCGGGCAATGTCGCCGACCGCATCCGAGCGAAGCGGCTGAGTGGCGGCCTGGGATAGGCCAGGATTGCTCTCCCTGGATGACGAGGCTAGGATTCGAACGTGTCCACACTTCGATTACTGTGCCTCCTGGGCTGTCTCTTAGCGTCGAGTTCCACCTGGGGTGTCCCCATCCGGATTGCATGTATCGGCGATAGCATCACGGAGGGAGCGGGTTTGTCCAATCCAAGCACAGAGAGCTACCCGGCCAAATTGGGACGTCTGCTTGGCACCAATTATGTCGTCCGCAACTTTGGCGTGAGCGGCCGGACGCTCTTGAAGAAGGGAGACTATCCTTACTGGAACGAAGCAAACTTCAAAACGAGCCTTACCTGGGAACCGGACGTCGTCATCATCCAATTGGGGACCAATGATTCCAAACCGTACAACTGGCGCTACAGCACAAACTTTGTTGCCGATTACGAAGAACTCGTTGCGAGTTACGCCAAATTGCCAACGCATCCCAGGATCATCGTGTGCACCCCTTGCCCGGTCTACAACAAGGGCGCGTTCGACATTAGTCCAGGGGTCGTCGCCACGAATATCACGCCGATCGTACATGACTTGGCGGCCCGGCTGGTTTTGGATGAAATTGATCTGCAGACCAAGCTGGCCGGCCATGCCGAGTGGTTTCCCGATACCGTGCACCCGAATTCGAGAGGAATGACCGCGATGGCAGCGGTCATGTCGGTGGCATTCGTGGGAGCGCCATCCGCAGACCATCTAGAATCGCTCGTCATCGGACGCGGCGCGTCGAATCGCACCGTCTTAAGCTGGCCGGCGGCGGCGCGCGGGCTGATTCCGCAGTTTGCTACTCTGCTGCGAGCGACCAACACGTGGGCCGTGTCCGAATCCGTAATTTATGCGGACGGTGATTTCGTGCGACAAACCAACACGCTAACTGGCACAGCGCGGTATTTCCGTTTGTGGCAGCCATAACGTAAGTCCGCAGCGATCCAGCTTTCTCCTGGGAGCAAGCCCCAAGTCCTGTCTTGACCTCGCGGTCGGTTCTAATGGCTCG
>JBGAIN010000112.1:0-27022 GCA_044225505.1 Limisphaerales bacterium | reverse complement strand
AAAGGCAATCTTGCCATGTGTACCGGCATTCACTGTAGCACGGTCGCGGTGCATAGTGACTGCAGCAAGCCATGGAGCTGACGCGTCCCCTATTGCGTCCGTGAAATGAAGCAAGACATTTTCCTCGCCCTTAAGTCGTTTTCTTAGTGCAGCGTCACAACCTAGCAACGCAGCAAGTGCCGCGAGTAGTCGCGTCTTCCCGGTCCCGTTCGTCCCTGTAAAGAGATGAACTTCTGAAAGACCAGGCGGCTTGTTGGGAATCGGAGGAAATTCGATTGTGAATCTGCCGAACGGTGGAAAGTTTTCACTCTTAATGCCACGGATCATCATGCGACGCTATTCCTCAAAGGACCACTTTTCAATATCCGACTTCCTTCATAGGAAGGGCAAACTTACAGTGGCGTTGAACACCTTGACTCTGCGCGCCAACAGCGGTTTCCTTGGCAACACTTCCGATGCGAATTCGATCAATTAAAATCAGCTGCTGGCGAAATTTTCACGATGTAGAGATGGAGATTTCTCGCGATTCAAAACTCGTGTGCCTTGTAGGAGAAAACGGGACGGGGAAGAGCAACCTCCTGGAGCTAGTCTCGGCAGCAGCTAACCAATTGGGCATGGCTCCTGAATTTCATGGTCGTGGAAACGCGTTTGACGAAGAGCATGAGCTGGAACTTACGGTCGAGTTCTCCAAGATATTCCAAACTGAGCTTTTCGGCGACACAACATTTGTTTTACGGATGCCGCGCGTTTCGAACATCAAACCCGACGAACTGATGGCTCAGTGGGATGGAACTCTTACTCTCTTCAGCGTTCGCAGGGAAAAGCCACCCGAGCTCAGAATCACGGCCGGAGGAATATCCGGAGCCTTTGGGCACGATTTTGTGAAGCACCTCACCGGTTGGCTGCGAGTCCGAGCGGATACGTTTTGCCTTTTTCTTAATTCGGATCGTGCCTACCCGCCTGCCGAAGCTAACCTTCATGCCTTGGCGGATGGTATGGGCCGGAATTGGGATTCAACTCAATTTCGGAAGAATAGGTCAACACTTCCCCCAAATCAACTTTACGAGGATTTCTTGAATTACTGCATTTCAAGGGAAGGCCAACGCGCCGCGAAACACTACCAAATGGAGCGAGAGGCGGACCACTGGAAGATCGCTCGTCCGGCATTTGAAGATCCCTTTCAAGAGTTCGGAAAAGCAATTAAGACGGTTTTGCCCCATCTACGGTTCTCAGGGGTAGACACCGAAAAGCGGACTCTCGTTTTCGATGCGGGGAATCCGCTCACGTTCAACCAACTCAGCGGCGGCGAGCGCGAAATCTGCTTTCTGGTTGGCCAGATAGAGCGCTTTCAACTTAAGCGCGGACTCTTCCTAGTCGACGAGCCAGAACTACACCTGAATTCAAGTCTGCTTCGCACTTGGATATCGTTCCTGCGCGACTCGGTTGAGGACGGTCAGACGTGGATCGCAACTCATTCGTTGGAAGCAGTAGAGGTTGCAGGCCTCAGCTGCACCTTCCTTCTGCAACGCTCGGAGACAAGCCGACGGGTTGAACGGATCGAACCGCTCGTCGACAAACCAGCGTTTAGCGTCCTATCTGGGGCTCTCGGGTCACCGGCTTTCTCGCTGACAAAGTCACGGTTCATCTTCATTGAAGGAGAACGGGGCAAGGGCGAAAGAGATCGATTCCATAAGATTTGCGGCAATGCGCCGGAAAACAAGTTTCTGGAGGCTGGTGGTTGCACGTCTGTTGAATCGGCAGTCGAAGCGGTTCGCAATCTGACCGATGTGTCGGGCAGTCCGCTTCGCGTCGGTGGAATGATCGACCGAGATTTTCGAAGTGAATCGGAGTTGGGTGAGATCGAGCCGCAGGAGTTGCGCCTTTTCATCCTGCCTTGCCATGAGGTGGAGAACCTTTTTCTGCATCCAACGTGCATCGCGTTTAGACTGGAGCGACTAGGTCGCCCAGGATCAGCGGATGAGTTGATCCTGCAAGCAAGTGATCGGTACGCTGGGGCGTGGATTTTTTCCCGAACTGTTGCGCTAAATGAACAGTTGCGGAAACCTTGTAGGCCACTCAAAGGAGCTTTTTGGAAATCCACCTGGACCGATTTTGGCCAAGGGGCTGAGGTTGAGCTTCGGCGGCTGGTTCAGACCGAACCCGAGATTGACCCTGTCCATCAAAAGGAATTTTTAGACGCGGCAATCAAAAGCGTCGAGTTTTACGAGAAAGTTCGGCAGAGCCCTGCGCTGTGGCGAGACTGCATGGGCAAGGAGGTCTTGCGCAAACTGACATTGGACTTGGGATATAGGGCATCGGACACCTTCGAGTCTGAAATTCTCCAGGCTTGGAAAGCGAACGACCTCGCGATACCAGAGGAGGTCGCTCAGGTTCGCAAATTCGTCGAAAGCCTGTAGCGCGGAGGCTGGAGCGACTGGGGAGTTTGCATTGGTTGAGCCATGGAGACAGACTCTGCATTTCTAGAATCTCCCCGGTTTAACCCTGAAATTGCAGTGCGCCCAGTGCCAAAGTCCAGAGGATCGTCCCGGGCGGTTGCCAGTAATATCCCAACAACACCCCGGAAGCGTAGAGCAACGACAGGATCGGCAGCGGACTGCGCATCGGATCTCGAACCCCTCCTTGGCCCCGCGGCGAGCGCGGTGGCGTTCTGGTGTCTTAAGGCAAAGGGCGGACGCTGTCGAATGGAACCTGCCGGTGCGGAGGAATTCGCTCCTGGCGGGCTCGGGCGTGGTTGCGCCCGAAGGATCCTCTGCCGTGCGGGCGGTAGATCCCGTGGTTAAAGGAAACGGAAGCCAGAGAGCTCTGCGGCGGGTCTGACGACACAGCCGCGGTCCGACCGATGAGGAATGGAAGCGGTGATGGCCGCGAGCCCAACGGCGTGCCGACGTTACGGCGTCACGTCTCGGACGCGATAGAACCGCGTGCCAGTGACGGGGTGTTCGTCTTCCAATTCGTGAAAGAGATCATCGCCGACGACCGGATCCCCGACGCTTGTCCAGGAACTCTTGGATCCCAAGGTGTCGGACACTTCCAATTGCCAATTGCTCCCGAACGGCGCGGCGAACCGGACATGCGCATGGTCCTCGTCGGGAAGGACGGTGTCCAGGTTCACGCCCGCTTCGAAAGCGACGTAGAGCACGTCGGACGGAGTGTGGATAGGGCCGCCGCCGACGCCGTTGGTGGAGGTGTCGAACAGTTGAAACCCGACCTTGTAGATGCCTGGCAAGGTGGCGGTGAAACGCCGGCCGTGGATATGGCCAAAGGGATCGGCGCCAGGCGATCCGTCGCTCTGGGTCAAAGCGAACAGGTTCGTGCCGGTCTCGCCGTTGAGCAAGCTGAGGGTGGGGTTGGTCGCGCCGGTGTTCCAGAAGGCGAACGCGCCTCCCGCGGGCCCTTCCACGGAGACGAGCCGCGCTTGGATGAACGATCCTGGCGCTGGGGCGTTCGGGGCGGGACCGCCATTGGCCGCTGTTTGGGCGAGCGCGGTGAGGGTGATGTTGCCCTGATAATATCCGGCGTAGGTGGTGGTGTCCGTGTAGGCGAGAGTTTTGACGTAATTCGCATCGACCTTGAAATCGCCGCCATTATCGAAGGTGAGTTTATCGTTTTGTTTGGTGCCCACGGCGCCGGCATTGAGATGGGCGTGGTCCGCAGCGTGAAGGTGCAGGGTGGCAACGAGCGTCGCGGTGAGGGCGAGCGCCAGGGAAAAGGGGTGTTTCATAAATCGGCTTTCGTAACAAAGAGCGGCAGATTTTTTATCGGCGAAAGCGGTCACCGACGAGCGACCGGGCTTTTCAGTTATGGGATCGAAGCGACCAACCGTTTGAGCGCTACGGGACGCACCTGGATCGGAAGTTAGCCAGGAACCGGGTGAAGTCAATCCTGAGACTTCCTGGGTTTCCCTTGCCTTCGGCGCAATCGATGTCTCGGCTCGGACGGATTCCGGCTCTCCTTTCCCAGCTTGCAGTTGGCAGCCGACTCACTGGCGATGATGGCCTCGGCATCGTCCACGGGGCTTCAGGTTCATTGGAACGTGGGATTTATTGCGCAGGAAGCTGCGCTTGGCGAAGAGCGGTTCGAAATAAAGCGTCGTTCCATCCGAGGCGGGTGTTCCTGCGGGTTGAAACCCGCGATCCTTGAAATCGTGGGGACTCGGACGGCGGCCGGCGACGGCACGCTGAAACTGCGGTTGATCCTTACGGATACAACCGTGGTCCGTTTGAACCAGGGTTTGAATACTGGTTTTCAATTCGCGGCCGCTGAGGTAGGCTGGGGTGGTCACCGTGGTTTCTATCATGCCAGAGGCTGAGCTCAAACTTCAGTTGCAGCGCGATGCGGAGACCTTGCGGCTGCTGTGCGACGGGTTGACAAAGCTCGAGGGGCAATGGCGCCAGGCGCAGGCTAATGTGGCAGCGCGCCAGCGGGGCTATTTCACGCCGGATGAAGATGATTGGGTGCGGCAGATGCTCTTGAGCTACCGCAACTACCGGTTGGCGCTCTACGAGATCATCCTTCGCTACTGGAACTATCGCGAGATCCCGGACGTCGAATCGCGTTTGCGCGGATTTTTGCTGGGGTTGGCGGCCGGCCTGACGCTCTATGCGAAGTCGCTCAAACTGATCCAGGCGTATGAACACGAACCGCTCGTGCGCCAGAAGCTTAATGAACCCGACGCCAAGTTCGAGATCGAGGCCGGGTTTTTCGATCATGTGCTGCGCAGTTACAGTTCGCTGCGGCATTACCGGGAATTGATTCGCGGGATTTGGTTCTGGCAACGGCATCGCCGCGCCATTCAGAAACTGGCGCAGGGGGACGACTGCCGCTGGTTGCTCGAGGTGGTGCGGGCGGAGCGGAGCTGTATTCGACGCCGGTTAGGGAACGTTTTGCTCTGCCGCTTGCGTTACGACTGGCGAGCCCTCTGGCAGACGACGTTCCAGCCGGTGCACCGCACCCGCTACGGGGTGCAATCGTTGATCGGAGGTGCGTGCGCCGGACTCCGCTTGAGCCTCAATTATCGGCCCGCGTTGGCGCCTTCCGTCTGCGCGCGGCTGGTGCCGAGTTTACAGCCCGGAGACGTGCTCCTGATTCGGGCGGAAGAGAAACTCACCTCGGCCTTGCTCCCGGGCTTTTGGGCGCATGCCGCGCTTTACATCGGGCAAATGTCGGACCTGGACCGTTTGGGTCTGCGAGAGCATCGCTACGTAGGGCCGCATGTGAAGGAAGTGGAGCGTCAAGGGGCCGAACTCGGAGCGGTGATTGAAGCGATCAGCCCGCGGGTCTTGATCAATCGTTTGGACCACTCGCTCGTGGCGGATCATGTGGTCGTGCTGCGTCCCAATCTGCCGCGCGACGGGGTGGCAGCGGCGATCGGGGAGGCGTTTGGGCATGTCGGAAAGCCGTATGACTTCGAGTTCGACTTTAATGTCAGCAGCCGCATCGTCTGCACCGAGCTGGTCTATCGGTCTTATCACAAGCGGGGTCCAATCCACTTCTCATTGATCAAGCGGCTGGGGCGTTTCACGCTCACCGCGGACGATATCGCCACGCTCGTCCTGGAGCATTACGCCAAGACCGACTCGCTCGACGCGGTGCCATTCAAGATCGAGACCCTGGTTTTGAAAGGAGCCGACGGGACGGCCCAGTTTGTGCCGCCGAAAGAAGCGATCGAGACGTTGCGGCGCATCCATGGTGGGTGGCGCCCATCGGAACCTGTGGCTGCGGCTCCGGGATGAAGGCCCCCGCTGTCACATGGGGATTGGCCCTAGCCCTGGCGGCGATTCTTGGGGTGGGTCTGGTGGCGAGGCGCTCCCAAGTCAAGCAGGGATCGGGCTCGCCCAACGACCTGGCGATGGTTTTTCTGGGGCTGACGAATGCGCCCAGGCTGACGTTGCCCGTTCTGGCTGTTTCCCGCGCAGGCGACGGGCTCTATGCGCTATTTGGCCTTACTAATCAAACGGCGGCTGCTTACCTCCGCTACCGGACGGTCGGTGTGGAGCGGGCGGACGGGACGAACTGGATCGAATTCGTTTCGCTGGTCGGCTGGCCGACCAATTATTGGCGCGGTGTGGGGGGAAGTTTGGTGCCGCCCGGGATGGGTTGGATTGCGGCGGTGCCTTGGCCGACCGGGCTGGCCGTCACCAACAGATGGCGGTTGCGGCTGGAGGTGGGCCGGGAACGAAACTGGCCGTTGCAAGTGATCAACCAATGGCTCGGGAAAGAGGTCTTCACGCCGCGAAACCCGAGGCTTGTGCAAACGCCCACGGTGGCTGGGCCTCTCCCGGTTTGGGGTGAAGAAACGAAACGCTGATCGAGTCACCTCCGTGCCGTCTCCTCCTCCTTCGTCTTAATCCTGCTCCTAATCGTAATCGTAATCGTAATCGTAATCGCCCTCGTAATCCTGATCCTGCGCTTGCTTCTGATCATTGTCTTTCCCTTGAGGCCCAGGGCGTTGACCAGGCCTTTTGTCATTCATGGAGCTACTGAGGAAAGATTCTTGTTGCATGTTTGCTTATACATGCATATAAGCATGGACAATCCGCTTGATCCTATGAAACGCCTCACCGTCTCCCTCCTCGCCGGGTTCTTCTTCCTGTCGCTGGGCGCCACAGCGCGCGCGGCCTCGCATCCGTGGATCAACAGTTACACCAATGCCACGACCTGTCTTAAGTGCCATGACACCGCGGCCCAAGAAGTCATGGACACGTTGCATTGGACCTGGGAATACACCGATCCCAAGAACGGCAAGAAGCTCGGAAAAAACAACGTGATCAATAGCTTCTGCATTGCGGTGGCATCGAATGAGCCGCGCTGCACGAGTTGCCACGTCGGGCTGGGCTATGCCGACAAGACGTTCGATTTCTCGAATTCGGCGGCAGTGGATTGTCTCGTATGCCACGATACAACCGGGACTTACAAGAAGTTCCCGACCGGCTCGGGTCATCCGGTCTATGGGACCGTGCCGAAGGAGTTCCCCGCGGGCAGCGGGGTGATGTGGGCGCCGCCGGACTTGGTTGAGGTGGCGAAGAACGTCGGTCCGACCAGTCGCACGACGTGTGGCGCTTGCCACTTCTACGGCGGCGGCGGCGACGCGGTGAAGCACGGAGATTTGGACTCGACGTTGGCTAACCCGACTCGGGATTTGGACGTGCACATGGGAACGGACGGGCTCAATCAGGACTGCAGTTTTTGCCACGTGCCCAAGGACGCTTTAGGCGAGGGCCACCATAGCTTTATCGGGTCGCATTATACTCAAGCGGACACGGCCGACATTCTTTCGTGTGCGCGCTGTCATACCGAGGCTCCGCACAAGAGCAATCCCCGTTTGAATCAGCATACGGCCAAAGTGGCATGCCAAACGTGCCACATTCCAGCGTTTGCGCGTGGCGGTAAAGCGACAAAGATGAGTTGGGACTGGTCGACCGCCGGGACCATGGGAGCAGACGGCAAGACATTCATCACCAAAGACGCGGCGGGCAACCCGATTTACGATACGCAGAAAGGCACCTTCACCTGGCAGGCCAATGTCGTGCCTGAGTATGTGTGGTTTAACGGGGATGTGAACTATGTGACGATCGACGAGCCATTCGATCCGGCGCAAGTCCTGCGGATTACAGCGTTGCAAGGCAGCGTGAGCGATCCGAAGGCGAGGATTTATCCGGTCAAGCGTTTCACAGGTGTGCAACCGTATGATGCGGGGTTGAAGACGTTGGCGGTGCCGCATCTATTTCCGAGAAACACCAATGATTTCGATGCGTATTGGAAGACATACGACTGGAACAAAGCATTGACCGCGGGGATGGCTTACATGGGCAAGCCGTATAGCGGGCAATTTGGCTACGTGAAAACGGAGATGATGTGGGTTCAGAACCACATGGTGGCGCCGAAGGAGAAAGCGCTGCAATGCGCGCAGTGCCACGTTCAGGAAGGAGGGCGGCTGGACTTTGCCGCGTTGGGTTACAGCGCGGAAAAGGTTGCCAAGCTGACGGACGCGGCTCTGACCAAAGACCATACCGGTCGATTTGCCAACGGCTACACCGGGTCGGCAAGTTGTTTGGGGTGTCATCCAGGAAAGGCGGACGAAGTGATGGGCAGTGTTCATTACACCTGGCGCACGCCGAACGCGAAGCTGGCATTTCCAGGAGGAGGATCGCATGGAATGATCGATCGCTTTTGCGCACTCGTTGGCAGCAGTGCCATGGTCAATTACTATGCGGACCTGGGTGCGCACAAGGGTTCGACAGCGTGCGGCAAATGCCATGTTGGAGATGGTTTGCCGTTCCCGGATGCGGCCACCGGGCAGTTCAGCGCGGCGCAGAAGAACGCGGTGGATTGCCTGGTATGCCATGCTTCCGCGGGCAATTACGATATGACAGGAGACGGTGTCTACGACGAACAGGACGCCGAGGCCACGCATCGCGCGTTAAGAACAGACACTCAGACCGGCCGCCGATCCTGGTTCCAGGACCGTTCTTTGCGCGCGGCGGAGAGTGTGGGTAAGCCGGTGGAGGTCGCGGCTTGCTTGCGTTGTCACGAGCACGGGCAAGCGGCTCCTGATTACAAGCGCGGGACACCGTACAAACCAGATCACGATGTCCATGCCAAGGCGGGGATGCGATGCACGCAATGCCACGAAGTAGCGGGGCACAAAATGGCGCGAGGTTCCAGAGTGAGCGATATGCACGCTTGGGAACGCCAGGATGTCGAAGTGGATTGCACCCGTTGCCATGGCACCGCCCCGCACAAAGCTCCGGAGTTGGCGCCTTACAACGAACACACCAGCGTTATCGCCTGTGAGACGTGCCATATCCCCTGGACGTCCGGGGCTTCTCGTCGCATCTGGTATTCGACCTACGGCGTGACCTCGGGGCCGGAAGCGTCGATTCCGAAGCTCGATCCGGAATCGGGCGTTTACGAGCCTTACAGTATTTACCTGTCCGAATACAACTCGCGTCCGGCCTACCGATGGTTTAATGGCGACGTCAGCATGCTGGCTGAACCCATGCACGACGCTTCGGCATGGGATTTCCGGATTGCTTCCGGCGAAACGCCCGGCGCCAAAATCTACCCGTTCCGTCCGATCATCAACGGGATGGTGATGGACCGGCAAGGGTTTGGGTACGTATCGAATTTCAACGCGCAATTCACCATGGCCGCAGCCATGGAGCAAATGGCCACACCAATGAAGATGATGGGTTTCATGCGTCCGGAAGGTCTCAACGAAAAAGAGCGTGCGGCGATGACCCAGTTCCCCAATCTGCTGTCTTTCGACAAGGAATGGTACGTGCACACCGGCAATGTCAAAGAAGCTGTCAGTATTGGCCTGGCTCGCCTGGGATTAATGATGAGCGGGAAGGATGCCTGGGCATCGCCCGCCACCAATTTGATCGCGATGGGATCAGCCATGTGGAGCGGAGAACTGCTCGGCTTGGACCTGCCGAACAATCCGGCAGATCCTACCTTCGACTCGGCGGCGGATCCAACGCAAGCGACAGGCTCATTCATCAGCCTTAGCCACGCGATCAAACGCAACGGTGCTTTGAATTGCCGTGACTGCCACGCTTCCCAGAGCGTCCTTAACTTCAAAGCATTGGGCTTCACAGCCGCTCGGGCCGAGCGATTGCAGGGCATTTTCGACAAAGTCGAGGTCCTGGAAACGGCTCGGACGACTCAAGGCACCCTTCGCCTGCGGTGGTCAGCCAAACCGCTCCGCGCTTACCAGGTTTTGGCCACAAGCGATTTGACGTCCGGCGCATGGACGCCGATTGGCCCGCGCGTTGGCGATGTGGCGACGGGCTCGAACTGGTGGTACGGCGTCGAGATCCCGACGGCTGAGCTCGCGGCCAAGGGGCGTGTGTTCTTGCGTGTTCAGGAGATTCAGCCGTAACTCAACGCGGTTTTTCTAGGACAAACGCGGGTCCTGCAGGAGCAGCGGCCCGCGTCCTCTTGGCCGTCGCGGATTTTGCACTCTGGAGTGGACGCCTTTGTCAAAAAAAAGCAGTATCTCGGCGTCGTCATCCGTGTTGCATGCCGAAAAAGCTTAGAGCCAGAGATCTCTCGGACGAGGCGATCGACCTGATTGCATCGCGCTTCAAGGTCCTCAGTGAGCCTGCTCGCCTGAGGCTGTTAATTGCGCTGGAACAGGGCGAGAAGAACGTGACGGAACTGGCCAAAGCGACAGCTGCAACGCAATCCGGTGTTTCAAGGCATCTTCAGACCTTGGCCGACGCCGGATTGGTGAACCGACGCAAGGAAGGGGTGACCGCTTACTACTCCATCGCTGATGCCCATGTTTTCGCGCTGTGTGAACATGTTTGTGGAAGTATTCGCAAGCGGCTGCAACAACATGCCGACGCCGCGAGCCTCTTTAGTTCGGGGGCCGCTTAGCGTGAGGGACTAATCGTAATCCTGCTCTAAATCCCAATCCCAATCCCAATCCCAATCCTAATCCTAATCCTAATCCTAATCGTAATCTTGATCCTGCTCTTACTCGTAATTGTCGTCCTCCTCCTCGTAATCCTCCTTTCTCGCCCTTCGTGCGAATTCCGGTTGGCAACGTCTGCCAAAACCTGCCCGAACGGCCGTGGGTTGGCGGCCCCCCTTCCTCGTGGGAGACTCCGCTATCTTCGCGGCGGCGACGCCATCGACTCTACGAAGTCGAGGGCGCGGGCGCTGATCACACGCCAATCCAGTTCGGTTCGCACTTTATCACTGGCGGCTTTGGCGAACTGCTGCCGCAAGACCGGAGCATCCACCAGCAAACTGAGGATTTTGCGTCCAAAGCTCGCGCCATCAAACTCCGAGAAGCGCACCATCGGTTCCTCTCCGAAATAGGCTGTTGCACTGCGGAGCGGAGTGCTCACCACAGGCAGGCCAACGCCGAGATACTCAACGATCTTGGCGACGAAGGCGCAGTGGGTCCCGACCGATTCTTCATACGGCACAATGCCGACGGTGGCCTGGGCGAGGTGCTGGGAGATTTCATTGTAAGGCACGAATCCAGTGCATTCCACCAGGGCTCCGGGAACACGACGTCCCGCGGATTTTAGGAAACTTTTGAGAGCGCCGGTTTCACGGCCGATAAACTTAAAGACGGCGTCCGGGCGGTTATGCACGACCATGGCCATGGCATCGAGGGCGATGCGGCGCAAATGATGGTGATCGAGCGATCCGTGCATCACGATGGTGGGAGCGTCCTGGGCAGGCGCGGGATCAATCGCGGGTCTCAAAGGGAAGAGGTCGGCATCGAACCCGTAGTAGATCGGCAAAATCCGGCCGCGCGGGTAACCCTTGGCGCTGAGATAATCCGCCAGGGTGTCGGAAACGGTCAGCACGCCATCGGCGCTGAAGCGGCTGGGGAGGGAGAGTTCATACGTCATCAACCGCTGCACGAGTTGGGGTGGCGCTTTATACGCGGGCCACGTCTCCATGAAGCCGGTGAGGTAATCGAGAAAATTCATCACCACGGGAACGCTTAGACGGCCTTTGAGCTGACCCGCTGCGACCGCGGAAATGGCGTGCTGCGAAAACAGGAGATCAAAAGAAAGGGACTTGGCGGCCCGTTCGACTTCCTTCGCAATGGCGTTCGGATACAGGAGATACTTGAAATTGCGAAAGGAGGTGTAGCGTCCCATCTGCCAGCGGGTAAAAAGATGCAACTTTACCGTGAACTCTTTCTCCACCGCTGCAGGATCTTTGACCGTCGGACAAAAGATGTGCACCTCGTGGCCACGCCGCACGAATTCCTGCACCAGATAGACCGCCTCCGCCGAGCCGCCGCCGCTCGGTGGAAAGAAAGGTTCGTGAGTGATGAACGCAACTCTCATGTTCGATCGCAGCTCCGCCTGGGACTACCCAGGCTAGGGCTGTTTTACGGCAACGAACGCAAATAACGCTCCAGGAGATCGGTCGCCATTTCCAGGCTGCGCGTGGAAATCCATTCCTCCGCTGTATGCGCCTGGGCAATGTCTCCGGGACCGAAAACGACGCTGGGAATGCCTCCATTCGCCAGGACCGCGGCGTCGCAGAAATAGTCTACTCCTACCGGATCGGTTTGACCGGCAACGCGAAAGAACTCCTGGACCAGCGGCAATTTGGGATTGGTTTCCAACGCGATGCATGGGGCGTTGCGAGCGCTGCCCAGTGTGGCGCGCAATCCGTGCTGGCGCAGAAGTTTCCCGATCTCGCGACGCACGCTCGATTCGGTTTCGCCGGGTAACGTGCGCCGGTCAACGGTGATGGAACAGTTGGCCGGCACGATGTTCGGCTGAGTGCCACCGCAGATCGATCCGACGTTTACGGTGGCACGGCCCAGCACAGGATGCCGCCGGTGCGCGAGTCCCTGTGCGTATTGCGTCTCCAATAAATCGACGATCTTGGCCATCTCATGCACGGCATTCTTGCCGAGTTCCGGACGGGCGCCATGGGCCGATTTACCATGAGTATCAAGCCGCAGCCAGACATCGCCTTTGTGTGCCGTGACAATCTGGAGCCGGGTCGGTTCTCCGACAATGGCCAAGTCTGCGCGAAGCCCGCTCTGCGCAATCGCCCGCGAGCCGGACTGTGCGTTCTCTTCATCGACCAGCCCGACAAAGACGATTTCGGTCTGCGCTGGGCGCGGGCCGGTTTGGGTGAGACGGGTCAAGGCGGTGAACATGGCGGCGACGCTTCCTTTGGTGTCGCACGCGCCGCGGCCGTAAATTCGGCCGCTCTTCAAAGTGGGGCTGAACATTCTGCCCCAGTCTCCCGGGGCGCCAACGGTGTCGAGGTGCGGGGCGAGCAAGACTCGCTGGCGGGGTCGTTTCCCGGGGGATAAACGGACGATGAGATTCATCCGGCCTGGCAACACTTCCTGCAACTCGACGGGAAGGCCGGCCGTGGCGGCGGCCCCGGCCAGGAAATCCGCGACGCTCTGCTCACCGGCATAAGCCTCGGTTCCAAAGACAAACGCCGGGTTGACACTGGGAATCCCGATGAGCTCGCAAAGCAGGCGTTGGGAAGGTGTTAAGCGAGTCGTGTTCAATCGTGCGTAACGTAGGTCCTTCCCAGGGCGCTGTCGAGCATGCGTCGGCTGTGGCGCGGTCAAGAACGATTGAGATTGAGGAACGCGGCTGTGTGCGACGCATCCGTCGAAGGACTTTGGTCTCTTTGGTGGGGCGGATTGCACCCCGTAGACTGCGGCTGATCCTGCGGATACAGCCGCGCCCCGAAGTCGGACGGCGGCTGTTTGGATGTGGCGGATCGGAGCGAGATGAGGCGCCAGCTTTTATTTTGGAAAAGCGCGGCGGAACCATTCGGCAAACCGCGGAATTCCCTCCTCGATCTTGATCTTGGGATGGTATCCGAGCTTCGCTTGGGCTTTGGAGATATCGGCGAACGTGATGGGAACGTCGCCCGGTTGCACGGGTTGACGGTCGATCTGCGCTCGGATGCCAAGAGCGGTTTCCAGCAGGGCGATCAGTTGGCTGAGGGTGACGGTCTGGGACTCGCCCAGGTTGAACACTTCAAAGCCAAATTTCTGCCGCGTGCAGGCCAGGATGCCGTCGACGGTGTCGCTCACGTAGGTGTAGTCACGTGCGGTCGAGCCGTCGCCAAAAACAGGGATAGGCCGGCCTTGGGTCATCAATCGAGCAAACTTGAAAATCGCGAGGTCCGGCCGCTGGCGCGGGCCATAGACCGTGAAGAAGCGGAGCATCGCGATGTCCAAACCATAAACGTGGTGATACACATGACCGAGTGCTTCGCAAGCCAGTTTGCTGGCGGCGTAAGGGGAAATGGCCGAGAAGATCGGATCGCTTTCAGAGAAAGGCACCTTCGAGTTTACTCCGTAGACAGAGGACGATGACGCGATCGTGACTTTGGAAACGCCCGCCTGGCGAGCGGCTTCCAAGACGTTGACGGTGCCTTCCACATTGACCCGCTGGTAAAGGGCCGGTTGTTCCAAACTTGGCCGGACGCCAGCCCGCGCCGCCAAATGAATTATTTGGTCATAACGACCTTCCTGCATCACACGGCCGACCGCAGCCGCATCCACGAGGTCGCCTGGGGCAAACTTGAATCGCTCGCCCGCGGCGCCGAGTTCCTGGAGGTTCTTACGCTTGAACGCCGGATCGTAAAAATCGTTCAAGTCATCGAACACAGTGACGCGATGGCCATCCTGCAGCAGTCGCTCACACACATGCGAGCCGATAAAGCCGGCTCCGCCCGTAACTAAAAAGTTCACCCGTTGAGCGTATCAAGCGGGGCAGGGGCTTGGCCAGAATTCTCCTAGCGAGGCGATGCTTCAGACCTGTTCAGCTTTATCACTCTGGTTGTTTCAAGCAAATCCAGGCCTCCGTTAAGCGGCGTTTGAAACGAGCGTCCCTGAATTAGGGGCTTGAACGTAAGGATCGCCGTAAGGCAACGATTCCGGGACTTCGGCGAATTCTGCCACGGCGGTATAAAGGCGCGAGTAATCCTTGTCCACATCCCCGGACAAGCAATCGGTAATGTCATTGGCCAAGTCCGGGTATTTGTCGGTGAGCTGCCGGAAGCTGAAGTTGGGGTTGTAAAAGGCGTAAACGAGTTTGCGCATATTCTCGATGCCGATGCGCAAAGCCTGGCCGTAGGCGCGAAAGCGGGCAGCCGAAACATCGCCGGCCACGAGCGCTTCGTGCACGGCGTCGGCCGCGAGAACGCCGCTTTTTAATGCGAGCATCAAGCCTGAGGAAAAGACGGGATCCAAGAAGCAAAAGGCATCCCCAGCGAGCACCAGGCCGTCGCTGCTGCAATGGCGTGAATGATAGGAATACTCCCCGGTGATAAAGTAGGGTCCGGTCTGACGCCCACAAGCGAGGTGTTCTTTAATCCAAAGATTCTGCTCAACTTCACGTTCGAACATCTGTTGAGGAATTTTGACCCCGTCGCGGCTGAGGTAACTGCCTTCCGCCACGACGCCGACGCTCACCCGATCGTTGTGCAACGGAATGTACCAGAACCAGCCCTTCTCCGGGACAAAAGCCACGGTTGTGGCGCCGGCGTCAATGCCTGGGTCGCGCTTGGCCCCTTCGTAATACGTCCACACAGCGACCTTGTGCAATTGCGGATCTCCAATGCGCCACTGATGCCGCACGGCGGCAAACGCGTCGCGCCCGGAACAGTCGATGGTGATCGGGGCACGGAATTCTATGACCTGATCGTCAGGGCCTTGTGCTTTTACGCCCACCACGCGGTGGTCCTGTTTGATCAGTTCGGTGACCCGTGTTTGCTCACGAACCTCAGCGCCCTTCGCGCGCGCATTGGTCAAGAGCAGTTCATCCAGATCGGACCGCAACACTTGCCACGTTTGCGCGACGTCCTGGCTGTAGCGATTAAAGAAATAGAACGGCTGCGACGCTTTGCCGGACGGGGACACGAACTGCACGCTGTACTTCTTAACAAACGCGGATTTGCGCATTTGTTCGATCAAGCCAAGCCGTTGCAGGGGGTAGAACGTAAAAGGCAAGAGCGATTCGCCGATATGGTAACGCGGGAATTTCTCTTTTTCTAAAACAACCACGCGGTGCCCGTATTCGGCTAGAATCGCGGCCGTGGCGGAGCCGGCTGGGCCGCCTCCGATCACGATGGCATCGTATGCTGGGGGGTACTTCATGAGTTTACGTCAGGTTTCGAGAGGTAACCGTCTGGCGTGGGCGCGACCGGAGGCAGGATCTCCACCACTTCGGCCAATGGCCGCTGCACGGAGTCGGACAGCGTGTTGCGCCTACCGTATAAAGGTTGGGGTTCGGCAAGGTCCAGGGCTTGGCACATCAGGGCGTCTGCCTGCAATCGGAAATAGGCTTTGGGCCGGCTGGAATGGGGCACGGCGTGCACGCGCAGCAGTTGTCCAAGGGGCACGCGCTCATCCAGGATATGCCGACGAACGTTCGGGGCGAATAAGGCCAGGTTGATTCGAATCGCGCCGAACTCCACGGGCTGGCTGTTTCGTTCGGTGAACAAGACCACCTCGCGGAAGTAAAAGTCATCCCGATACTGGCGGCTTAGCACTCGCAGATGAATGATCTGGGCATGGAACGCCGACAACGTTGGCGTCATGTCGTTGTTATGCGCGAGGAGCGAGCGGTACGGCTCGGGCATCTCTTCGGCTTGGATGGTCTCCACCTTGGGCAGAGCCAGTCCCGCGCGCGCGTAAAAATCATCCAACGGATACGCAATCGGCAGTGCGGTCGGCCGCTTAGGATCGGATTCAGCCACGATGCCGGCGGCTTGCGCGGTGCGTTGGTTGTCTCCGGGAACACGTCGATCAGGCATAGCGCGCGTGCTGATGTTCCGGCAGGAAGAACTCGTGCAAAAGGCGGTCGATCTGCAGCAGCCCGTCTCGATTCAGCCGGATAGTGTCCCCTTCCAATGTCAGGTAACCCCAGTCCGTCAAAGTTTGGAGCGGCGCAGCGAACCGGTCTTTAACTTCGATCCCGAACTTGTGGCGGAAGTACTCTCGGCTGGTGCGACCGAGCTTCAGTTGCAGGATGAATTCCCGGATCAACCGCTCGTCCGCGGACGGTGTGAGCGCGCGATAGACGGGTAGTTTGCCATCGGTCAGGGCGTTGATGTATGGCTCAAACTCGTGCTGATTCTGGTAATGCGTTCCTCCAATGTGCCCGAAGGAAGCCACGCCCAGGCCTAACAGGTCGGCCCCGGCCCAAAGCCGGTCGCGATAAAGGAACCGGGTGCGGGCCTTGTCTTTGACTGCGGTATAGGCGCTGGCGACGATATAGCCGGCTTTCTCGAGCTCGGCGAACGCTTCTTCCACCCAGTGGCGTTTGACTTCCCAATCAGCCACAGGCGCCACGAGTTTGCCTTCCGCCTTCATCTGCTTATAGATGGTCGTGTTGTAAGGCACTTCCATCTGGTAGATCGTGACGCTGTCCGGCGACATCTCGATCGTCTTTTGAATGCAATCGCGCCAGTTCTCTTCGGTCTCTTCCACCATCCCAGCGATCAGATCAATATTGATCTGGGGGAAACCCAGTTCTCGAGCGTAACCGTAGGCGCGGGCGATTTCCTTGGAATGATGGGCTCGGCCGTTGATCTCGAGAATGTGATCGTTGAAATTCTCTACGCCCAAACTCAGGCGCGTGACGCCCATTTCGCGGATGGCCTTTAGCTTGTGGTCGGTCAAGGTGCCGGGTTCACACTCGAAGGTCACCTCCTCCACTCGATCCCACGGCAACATCTCCTTCATCCCGTCGGTCAGATGACGCAGCTGATCGACTGACAGATAGGACGGTGTGCCGCCGCCGAAATAGACAAAGCTCGGCCGGCGCCCGCCAATGAACGGCTTGCTGGAATATAAACGGAGCTCCTTGAGCGCGCCTTCGATATAGGCTCGAATCGCGGTCGAATCCTTGTCCGTATAAACCTTGAAGTAACAAAAGTGACAGCGTTTTCGGCAGAACGGAATGTGCAGGTAAACGCCGAGATCGGTATCTGGCTTGGGCGGCCGTTCAACAGCGGCGGCCAATTCGTCGGTTCGTTCAGGTTTCCAGAACGAGAAAGGCGGGTAGTTCGAGACGAAGTAATTGCCAGCGGTCGTGGCCTTGGCCTGGGACGGGTCCGCGCTGGGAGTGGCGGTGTTGGGGAGGCTGCTCGTGCTCATGCCAAGTGATGCTTTCTCTTTATTTCCGGGCGGTGCTTTTGGCGCCGAAGGCATAGACTGACCCGTCTTCCGATCCAATAATCACCCGGCCATCCACCACCGCGGGCGAGGCGGAAATCGGGCGACCAATTTCGTAGTTCCAGATTTCTTTGCCGGTCGCGAGCGCGACCAGGTAAAGCCGGCCGTCGTCCGATCCCACGACCACTTTGTCTCCACAGACGACCGGGGAACTATCGACTTTGCCTCGGGCGCTGAACGACCAGATTTCTTTGCCGTCTTGCTTTTGTAAACAATGCAATCGTTTGTCCCGTCCGCCCACTAAGACTTTGTTTTCAACCACGGCGGGCGAAGAAAAGAAGGGGAACGGGCGATCTTTAAACCGCCACGCGACATTGCCAGCTTCCAGGTCGATGCATAGAAACTCGTTCTCGTAATGGCCGAAGTAAGCCCGGTTATCCGCCACCGCGACAGACACGGCAATGTAGGCGCCAGCTTCGATTTCCTTGACCTTCTTGCCGTCCTGGAGAGAGATCACGTGTACGACGGCGTCGCACCCGCCGAAGACCGTGCGGCCATTCCCAATGGCTGGGGAGCCGTTAATGTAATTGCCCGTTTCGTAGGTCCAATTGGTCTTCCCGGTCCCCCAATCGACGCAATGAAGCTTGTAATCGTAACTGCCTACCAGGATCCAGGGAGCTGCGGAATTGGTCGGTTGAAACCAGTTCGGTCCGCTCAAGATCTTGTCGCCCGTCTCGTATTTCCAGACCTGGCTGCCGGTCTTGGCATCGACCGCATAGAGATTGGCGTCGGTGGAACCGAAAAAGACGCGCTCATCCAGCACCAAAGGCGACGATTCCACCGGGCCGCCTGTCTTGAAGGACCAGACCTTTTTGCCAGTGCTAAGTTCCAAGGCGTAGAGATTGCCATCATCCGATCCGACGAAGACCCGGTCACCCACGATGGCGGCCGAGGATTTGACCGGACCTTCGGTTTTGAAGGTCCATTGGAGTGCCAGGGTTTCTGGCAGAGTGCCTGCGGCGACGCCCGCGAGGCCGGGACTTCCGCGGAACATGGGCCAGGCTCCTTTGCTTGGCTCGGCCGCGTTTGCGGCCAGGGCCGAGGCTAGAATCGTGGCGGCAAATACAATTCGGGCCACTGCGGGGATCGAGGATGGCGTTCGGGACACGCGGTCGTGAACGAGAAAACAGCGTTGCGTCCGGGGTGTCCGGGTGCGGGACGTTCGAACGTCGTGCCAAATTGTTATATTGCTAGAATTCATCAAGCCAGGAACTGGGTGCAACCTTCGCTTGGTCAAGCCAATTCTGCCGGGCCACTATCGTTTAGCCCCAGCTATTTGGCAACCGATTTGTACCTACACGTATGATTGCGGCCGGGGCTGCGTTCGATGCATTTGTTCCTGAAAAATAGTTAGCCGAAGTGAAAAGCAGTTAACCGGAAAAAGCCGTTTTGGAAAAAAGTCAGCCGAAATTCCACCGGTGCCCACCTGAACACGAGCGACGCCTCGGAGACTGCGGCTCGCGACGGCCTACGGAGTCGCTTGGGTCAGAAGTTGGGCCGCTTGGGCGATGACGGCAGCGCATTCCTTCTGCTTGGCCTTCTGAAGCTCCGGATCCTGAGGAAGCCAAGGCCAGTTTACGATGTTCGCGTGGCGCGCAGGCGGCTCTTCTGGGCGGACGTCCAATTCTGCGGCCCGGACCACTGCTGCCCGGAAGACGGCGACGGAATGCAAGTTTCGTTCACCGTTGGAAACGGAATCCCAAACCTTCTTCAGACCGTCCCAATCGGCATCATGTCGAAAGACGGAAGTGTTCTTGTGCTTTGGATTGGGCAGGAAAGCGGCCGGCTTCGCCATCAGCGAATTGAATTGGCTCGATGAAGTGATGAATCGAGCGAGATTTTCCTTGTCTGCAACCTGGTCAGGCAGCCCTGAGGGAAGCATAGGCTGGGCTTAGGATAGATTTGATCCCTTCAACGATTCTGGGTGGAGCAGATGCTCCGTCGAATAAGGCAACGGCGTGCCCTCGGTCCGTGCCATCCACCCAAGCGTACGCCAAACGGCTCGTGTTTCCCACTGTCAAGGTGAACAGGCGCTGCCGAGACTGAATCCAATCCAAGGAAATGGAGCCGTCCGGTTCGGCGGCCAACTCTGGCATCGGTATGCCATCTGGCAAAGCTCGAACAAAGCTTTCCGCCGTGAATAGCGCAACCGGAGATAGCACCGCCGCATCTCCACCATCCCAACCGGGCTGCCCGTGTTCCATGGCCAACTTGCGCAGGCTCGAAATCGCCTCCGCTTTCACACCGAACAAGGCCTGCGACAACTCCACCGCCTGGACCAGTTCTATCGCGGCATTACGGACTGTGTCAGCTTCCGGCGAAATGGCGGTGCCGCCGCGCGCCAAGGTTTGGAGAGCGGGATACCCCACCACAAACCCTACGGTTGAAATAATTTCAAGCATCGCGAGGTCAGGGTATTTCGGAAAGCACGATTCTTCAAGTCTCTAAGCGACTGGACTCGGGTGAGAATCTCGGCCAAATTTGTGGGGTTCAGGGGCTGCACGGCAGACTTGGCTGTGATGTCCAAGATAATCGGCAAGGTCTCCAGTTGTTGGAGTTCGTGCGTCAAAACCGTGATTAAATGGTTCCCTGTATTACGCTCGATAGCCGCGTTTTGGGATAGAAATCCGGCAAGCATGAGTGATTCTTCGTCGGGTAGGCGGGGTCCAGTCCTGAGGTATTGGTCCAAGTCGACTCGGCCGCCTTCCATCGGAAGGACAATTCGGTTGATGTAGCGCAAGCGAATCCCTCGCACCTCGACCGGAGAGGCGATCCGCACGAACAACTCCCAGGTTCGTTGGATTTCCGGCAAGTAGTCGTCCAGGGTGGTGTACGGAGCGAGGCGGTTGAAAGAGTAACCTTGGACGCGGACCTGCACCAGTTGACGCTCGTCCTGGTGCAGGAACTGGAATGCCTGAATCCCTTGCTGCACCGTAAGTTGTGGCGGAGCGCCCCCGTGAGTTTCCAACCGCTGCTGTTGGATGAGTTGAACCCTTGACTTGGGATATCGATCGCCATAGGCCTCGCGTGCCGCGCGCTCCAGGTCAGCAACCGGCCGCCCGGGCGGCAGGGCGCAGTCGATGTCCAGCACGGCTTCGACGATAGGAGCCTTTGCTAACTTTCCCCAACTCTCATTTGTAGGCTGGTCGGTACTCATTTGATACCTGTCCGGATTTCGACGATGAGCGACTACATGCGCGAGAACTCGATGAGTATCCGGCCCGTCTGAGACGCGTGACGGCGTTTTCGGACAGCAGGATGCGCTTCTCACCTTTGGCAATCGCCTCGATGGCGCGATTGATCGCGATTTCCTGGTAATACCGGGGCGCTTTGTCCGGCGCTTGTGGGAAGTACGGCTGGCTGACGACAACCTCCTGGGCTGGGGTCAGTCCCTTCCAGACTGAGTAGCGCCGCCAAAGATCATCCGCCGAGGGAAACTCATCCAGCGCAATTTCCCGCTCCACCGGATCCGATTGGCCAGTCTTATCGTGGAACAGGAAAGCGTCGCCGTTGGAGCTGAAAACGAATCGCACATCCAAAATGTCGCTGTACTCCAGCGCCTGCTGCATGCCAGCTCCGACGCTGTGATTGTTGTCCTTGGCCTCAACAATGGCCAGCGGAAGCCCGGGCTTGTAGGAAAGCACGTAATCGGCGCGCTTTGGCTCTCCACGGACGGAAACCTGGCCGCGAACAATGACCCGCCCCTTCGTGAATGAAACCTCCTCCCGAATCTGGCCCATCGAATCCCACTTGGCTCCATCCACCAGCGCCGGAGTAATGAATTTCGTGCAGATGTCGCGCTCGCTGAGCTCTTTCTTTGACAGCTCTTTTGGCATCAACGTGACGGGAGCCTATCAAGTCTTCGTGAGATTGAACAGTGCAGGCGTGCGTGCCCCGACCCAATTCTGTCCTCCAGCGCGAATAGCCTGAGCGTTAGATCGACTAAGCATGGGTCCATCTCGCGAAGATCATCCCGGCAGGTCCCGGCAGGTCCCGGCAGGTTAAAGGAGCCATACGGCCAGACCTGGAGAGCGATTTCAAAAAGCTTCTGACCACGAGCGCGGATGGCGTCCTCATTCCAGACCGCTGCATCTTGGAAGTATCGGTTAGCCGAACAGGGAGTGCCCAACTTGACGCAACAATGGGTTGAAATGCATTACGGAAAGCAAAATCAAAAGTTTGATCCTGCCTCCGTTAATCTAACCGGAACCGCCTGATGCGGACCCGCATGTCAGGTGGTGTGGGAGCCGGAAGTCAATCCTCCCGGCGACCCGATTCGCCATCATTTTCGCAGTTCGCGACGGATGCTCACCGGCGACTGGCGGAGGTCCAGCACTCGCCAGACAACGACAACCCGATCCACTTCGACCCTGTAATAAACGGCATAGGGAAATCGTCGCGCAATGACTCGGTGATAGCCAAACACCTTCCGATGAATGCCACCGAACAGGACCAACGAATCGATCTCAGAAAAGAGGCTGTCCAGGAAGTAAGCGCCCAAACCTTCTGCCTGCCGCTCATAAAAGCTCCTGCCTCGGTCAAGGTCCTCGAGGGCTGAATTGAGCAGCCGGAGTTTCACTCCATGCGCCTTCGCAATTCCTTCTTGGCCTGTTCCCAGTCGTGAACACCTTCGATTCCAGCCTGGACTCTCTCTTCGGTCTCGCGCAGCGCATCCGCGTGCCAAGATGGAGATTCGATCGCAGCTTCATCCCGGGCCAAATCCTCCCAAAGCTCGTGCATCACCCTGAGCTTCTCCTCGCGTGAGAGGCCATTCAAATCTACGTTCATACGTCCGAAACATAAACCAACCGTCGGCCACCGCAACGATCTTTGGCGAACGATCCGGCTGAGGGACGCCGGGCCGATGGCGCACGATTTTAAGGCGTGGCGCAACCCCGGCGCTCGGTGCAGGGACCTCGTTAGGCATCACTACGTTCCGGAAAGTCATAGCGAAACACCTCTCGACCTGTCTCGGTACAAAGCTCTTGACCTGAGGCCAGAAGAATCGTTTGACCGGAATTGAGGAAGGTCGAAGTATGGGCATCGACCAGCCCAAAGCGCCGCGTTTCTTTGCCGCTCGGACGTAGCTGTACGAGATAGTGGTCTCCCGTCGATTCATACCCCCACAATACTCCGACGAACGCACCGATGCTGGCCTGAAAGGCCAAGCTTAGGACGTGGTAACCAGAGGGCGGAATGTATCGGCCCGTCGGCTCCCCAGTGGTCAGTTCATAGAATCGAACCGAACCGCACGGTTCGGTAATAGCGACGCAATCCTCGGAGAATGCCGCATCCAGCATTCCGAACGACTCCATCTCTACCGAAAACAGAGTGGTCTCGTTGCGAACAACGAGATACCTCGAACGCCGGTCTTGGAGTACCATTCGTCCATCTGAGTTATAACGCCCATCCTCCAGCTCTGCTGGGTAGAACGACAACTCTTTACCAGTGCAAGGATCAAGAACGAGACATTCTCTGTCCGCGAAAAAGCAACAAACCGTGCTGTCCGATGGATTCCACTGTATCGACTGCACCTTTTTCAAGTCGCGACGCTGCCAAAGACGCCGCCCGGACGGCAGGCTGTAGCCCTCAATCCCGTAAACGCTATACGCCCCGGTCACAAGCACGTTATCTCGCGGGACAATTTGCAGACGAGTCCCGCCAAAATCAAAATGTGTGTAGATGGTTGTCTCAGGCGCGGTCTTCCGGAACCGATAGATGTGAACAACCTTTTCAAACTCCCCCGCGGCAAACTGAGGATCTCCGTCACACACTGACAAGTGGCGAATCGCAGAACTCATGTGCCTAACGCCCCAAGCTCAGCGAGCCGGCGCACGGGACGCAATGATTGCAACCGCGACGCTCACGCCGGGTTCGCTGCAGCGCATGGTTGAACTAAGCCGCTGCGCGGCGATGGGCTTCGACCACGGTGGTGCTCATCGCGAGGCGGCGTCATAGGGGAATCCTACTATCATCGCGGTGTATGGAAAACACCAATCATTCATCCACCGGCAACCCCAACACCAAGCAAGCTCCAGGCGGCAAAACAAAGCCGATCGCACCTAAGCACGGCTCTCAGGCTCCTGCACTCGCAGAGATTCGGACCTCAGCTCAAGTTTACGCCAATCCCGTCGATTACGAGCATCCTTACGAGTCGATGGCCCGCTTCGCCGATTTCTTGGCGCTGCGCTACGACGCTAATCGCACCCGCCACGCTTACTATCGCCAGGTGCGGCTAATGCACGAACACTTGGGTTGTGACCCCGTCACCATCACCGAAGCCCAGCTCCGCGAGTATTTCCTTTTCGTCAAACTCAAGAAGGGTTGGAAGCCCAAGACCATTCGACAGGCGCTGGCTGCCGCTAAAATGTGCTTTGTCGATCTGCTGGGTAAACCGGACTGGACGCTCTTTTCCCAGATTCGGACCAAAGATCACGACACCCTTCCGGCCGTCCTGACGCGCCAGCAAGTCCACGATCTGCTCGCGCACATTCGCCTGCGCCGCTACCGCACGCCCCTCAAGCTCATCTACTGTTGCGGCCTGCGCTTAAGCGAGTGTCTGGGCCTGACCATCCACGATATTCTCGGCAAGGAAAACAAACTCATCATCCGCCAGAGCAAGGGCCACAAGGATAGAGTCGTTCCGCTGCCCACCGCGATGTATCAGGAGCTCCAACGCTATTGGCGTTTCCATCATCACCCCTTGTTAATCTTTCCCAATGTGGGCCGGGGCGACCACGACCCAAAGGCGCTGGCAGAGCGCATGCGCCAGGCCACTCGTCCGATGCCCCATAGTTCTTTGCAGCGGCTGTTGGTCCTGGCTCGCAAAGAGCTGAATATTCCTGCCGCGTCACCGCATTCACTTCGCCATAGTTTCGCGACGCACCTCCTTGAGGCTGGCGCCCACCTCCGCACCATCCAACAGCTGCTGGGTCATGCACAGATCACCACCACGATGGTTTACGTGCACTTGACGCACCAGAGCACGCAGGACGCCTTGCGCCTCATGGACCAGCTCTGCCGAGGCTTGCCGCGCTAACCGGCGCTTCTGTCCAGCAACCGTGTCCGATCGCCCCACCGTTTTGGGGGCGTTGCGGCGGTTTCTGCCCGAGTTCCTGAAAACGGGTCCTCGGCTCTCACCGCAGCAACGCCGCGCCATCTGGGCCATCACTCATTGCCGCACCGCGGCCTTGGGCGGGAACGCCTTTGGCTGCGACTGCGGCCAACTCCACTTCGCTTATCACTCCTGTAACCACAAGGCCTGTCCCCAATGCGGCGCCATGGCCACACGCAACTGGGTCCAACGCGAGTTACGTAAGCTCGTCAACGCCCCTTATTTCCTGGTCACCTTCACTCTGCCCGCGGAGTTACGCGGCTGCTTCTTTGGCCGTTTCGCCAAGCAAGCCTTCGACCTGTTCTTCACCGCGGTCTCCCGCGCTCTGAGTGAGAAGCTCGCCGCGGACAAAAACCTCCGCGCCTTCATCAACGGGTTTACTGCCGTCCTTCATACCTGGAACCAACAGCTCCACTTCCATCCTCACATTCACTGCCTGGTGCCCGGAGCCGGACTGGATCCCCACGGCAACTTTGTGCGGGTGAAGAATCATGAGTTCCTGGTCTATTTGGAGCACCTGCAAAGCGCCTTCCGCCAGCACCTCTATCAGCTCTTTAAAGAGCACGGCTGGCAAGTGGACCCCGCCGTCTGGAGTAAAGACTGGGGTGTCCACATTCGACCGGTGGGCAGCGGAGCTCCGGCGGTCAAATACCTCAGCACTTACGTCGCGCGCACCGCCATCAACGACGCGCGCATCCTCGCGGTCACTCAGGACTCCGTCACTTTCCGCTGGAAGGATCGGTCCGAGAACAACCGCTGGAAGATCAAGACTCTGCCCGGTGTGGAGTTTGCCTCCTATTATCTCCGACACGTCCTGCCCCGCGGATTGCGCTCCGTCCGCTACTACGGCTTTTGCCATCCCACCGCCAAAGCCAAGCGCCTGCGCGTGCAACTGCACTCCGGAAGAACCGTCAACTTCGGAGCCACCGAACCGGCCGCTCCGGCCACCACCTGCTCGACTCCGCTCTGTTTTAAGTGCGGCCGGGCCACCCGCTTGCTCTTTTCGATTAGTCCTTGGCACAAGACACGGGGCCCGCCACCTCCGCGCAGAGTGACGCCGTCCACCTCCACTGCCGCATGAATACCGCGTGTTACAAAGTCACTCTCTCACGCGCACGCACCTCTTTTGTCGGCGGCGATGCCAGCGGCCTTTTCCACCCTCCAAACGCGTGCCCAGAGCACACAGAAGCTTGGCTCACCTCCTTAAGGAAACGTCTCCACCCCCCCCAACGCACGCCGCCTCCCCTTTGTCGGCCACTTTTGGCGTCGAAAACTATAGCCAACTCATCATGCTGGCTGTTTCAAGCAAAATACAACTGCCATATCGGGAGCTGACGGACTTCGCTATATCGGGAATCTGACGGCGCGACAGCGGCTTGTTCAACCAGGGGCGTATTTGCTGGCTCCGCGCGCCCGCCACCTCACTTGCCACTTTGATCTTCTCTCCCGGCGCGCTCCGCAGCAATACACCCTTCAGGGTTAGGTCGCGTCATGCTCAAATCATCCGATAGTAAAATGCCGTGCCGTGCAGATGTCCGTCGGGACTGCAAGCATAGCCCGGTATCTCGCCAACCCGAATCCAGCCCGTCTGCTCATACATTGCTGCGGCTGGCTTATGCGGCTCGGTGTCGAGGTAGAGCAACGACCGCCGCGCGGACCGTGCCTCTTGCTCGATGGCCGCCATCAATGCCTTGGCAATACCCTGACGCCGCCATCGAGTGTGGACAAATAGCTTCTGCACCTCTGCCCGGTGCAGTCCGTTCGGGCGGGTGCAAAGTCCCAACTGCACGCTGCCTACGACCACCTCCTCACGCCGGGTCACGAGCAAGATGCGAGAACCGTGCCCAACCTCACGAAAAACATCCTGCCAATATCGCTCGGCGACATCGGCGGGCAGAGGCTGGGTGAAGCCGATGGATGCACCGTCATGCACCGCGTCCTGAAGCAAAGCGACAAGCTGAGGCAAAACGCCCCGCGCCTCTTCTGCTGTGAGTCTCTGGATGTCCTGCATAAGCTTTAAATGGGTGAATGGAAGCGGCCTAACGATCCAGATCAGTGACCCGGCGCGCCTAGCACTCGATTGTCAACCAGAGCGCTATCGCCGGGTTCACTGCATCTGGCTTGTTGGGCGTTCTGTTGGTTCTCATTTTTGGGTATCGTCTGGAGGGCCTCGGAGGTCC
>JBGAIN010000111.1:0-27290 GCA_044225505.1 Limisphaerales bacterium | reverse complement strand
GTAACACTTCAGGGGGCTGGCGGAGAATGTCCTGTAGGCGTCCCGGTCTCCGGCAAACTTCAACAGAAACACTCGGTTGTGGCACCGATGAGTCACGTGATAGATCCCGCCGACGGAATGGCATGGGTTGGCGTCCCACAAGCCGCAGCTTACCAAGACGGCCGCCCCTTTCGGGGCTAATCGGTATCGGTCGCTTGGGGTCTCGGCGCTAAAGCGTCCGAGCTATTCTCATTCATGCCTCCGGCATGCAGTGTTGGCTACGGTGCGCCGGGAAAAGACCCTTTAGCGGAGCGCTGGAGCCTTAGAAAATAGAGGAACTGACCCGTAGAGAGCATCTTGCTCTCAACTTGAGCCCGCTTGAACTTGAGGCGGAGCACTGCCGGAAGCCAATCCCTTCGCCCCGCGCGGGAACCGGATAAACAAAAACGGGCTCAACGACTCTCATTGATGTAGATCTTGAGGTTTTTCGTGGCGCGGCCCGAAGCGATGAGATCCGGGCGGCCATCGCCGTTCAGGTCGGCAACAGCGATGTCTTCGCAGGCCATGCCGTTATCGTCGACCAGGGTTTGATCCCAGGCCACCCCTTGACCATCGCGCGGCGTATAAACACGCACTCCAACTCGGGCGTCCGGTTTGCCCATGGCCCGCCAACCGACCACGATTTGATCGGAGCTCGCATGGACAAGGTCGGCGCAGGCCAAAGCGTGGCCATCCACCAGGGATTCATCGAGAACCCGACGGTGCCAGAGCCGGTTGTCGCTTTTGGGGTCCGGAGGGGTGTAGACGACTAACTTATTTCCGTGCATCGGTTCGATGGTGGCGAAAAAGCGTTGTCCACCGGGCAAGGTCCCCGCGCGGATCTCGCCGGCGCCGGAAAAATCGGTCGAGTCCGGGCCCATCCCGGCCAACTGGCTTTTCTCCCATTTCGCATCCCGACGATCGAAAAGGAATACACCCTCTTTCCCTGCCACTAACAACTCCTGCGCAGGGTCTCCATCCCATGGCAACGGGAGAAAGTTGTGCGTGAGATGGAGGGAATCGTCGATCAATTCGGTTGTCCAGACTTGGCGCGGGTCGCTTGGCATTTTGTAAGCCAGAATTCGCACCCCAGCACCTTGGCCCCCTTTATTCTCGCGACCGTGCAGCGGGACGACCACCAGGTCGTATTTGCCGGCGGCGTTCAAGACCCAACGCATGCGGTGCACGGTTGGCTCGTGCGCCAGGCGAACCGCTTCCCACCGCTGAGTGCGGTCGGAAGGGGGCACCAGGTAGAAGACGGCGCCGCTATTGACCGTATCCCCAGGATTCCACTCCGCGCCCACCGCGACCTCGGCCTTGCCATCGCCGTCAAGATCCGCCGCGGCGATGCACACATTGTCGGCCTTGGTCAGATTTTCCGCCAGGACATGCTTGTGCCAGTCCGGATTTTGATACCAAACAAACTGGCGTTTGTCCGCCAGGAGGACGTCGAGCTTTCCATCCCCGTCCACATCCGCAATTGCGACTCCGTAACCGATCTCCACTCGCCGATCGATTTCGACCGTCCGAAATTGGAGTTGCTGGCCGGCGGCCCAGGCGGAAACTGGGCCAAGCAAAGTGAAGTAAAGCGAGAGCGTCCGTAAATTCATAAACAGGTTCAGGATCTGGTGGGAAAACTGTAGTGCGGTCATTCCCAAAATGCGAATGAACATTTGTGGCGACCCGATCGGCGGGAACCGATAGCCGAATTTCTTCAACACGCGGCTAGGCGTCTTTTGAGCTGTAGCCGCCGAGATCAGGAAGCGGAAATGAAGGCCCACTTTCGCGGGGATTCCGCCTCACGACTTCGGCAGCTACGGATCCGACAGGGGGCTTGCTGCGGGTTGAAACCCACGTTCCAGTGAAGCGAGTCAGAGAAAGCAAAAAGGCCACCCCGGGGAACCAGGGCGGCCAGAATCGCTCCACAAGGAGCGACTACGCTTGGCTTTCAGGTTGCCGGTGGCGGATCAAAACATCCAGCAAATAATTTAACCTATTAGATTATTCTGTGACGGCCAGAGGTGCGCTCACGTTCTTAATGTCTCCCGCCACACCAGCCGCTACCTCGGGGCTTTCCGTGGCTTCTGAGAGCGCCATCTCGAGAATCTGACCCGCTTCGGGAAGGACCCGCTTGAGAGCCTCCACTCGTTGATTTAATGCCAGGACGATTTCCTGGGCATTAAACTCAATGCACTTACGGTACCATCCCAGGAAGGCGCGACCAGTGGCGCTCGCTACCCCACTATCTGGCAAGGGACGAGATTCCCGACCCGTGACGAGGTCGCACACGATTTGCGCCGCCAGGGTTGGGGGTTGCGGGTTTGCCGCAGCCAGGCGTTCCCAAGCGGCGCTGGCTTGCGGCAGGGCATTGCTAAGCAAAAGCGCCTCCGCCCGCTGGGCGAGCAAGGCAGAATCTTCGGGAAGATGCCGAACGGCTTCGCCGGTCCAATCGCACGCGAACTCCAACATTTGCGGACGGCTCAAGGCGATCTGCCCGCCCAGTAACCAGGCTTCGGAGGATTGAGGATTTTCCTGGATGGCCTCATGCAGGCAGCGGAGAGCATCGATGGCGCGGTCTTGATCCTGCAAGAACCGGGCATAATCCAGGCGGATGGGAAGCAGCATTCCTGGCTCCTTCAAAGCAGACTGAAAGCTCTTCTCGGCCGCTTTAGGGTCGCGGAGTCGGGCTTGGGACAGCGCCAGGCAATGGTGCGGAGCCGAGGTAAAGATGTCCGCATTGACCGGGCAGAGCGATTTCTTGCTGCGCTTTTTCAGGCACAGGTCGAAGTGTTCGGCGGCATCAGGAAACTTCTGCAATTCGACCCAGGCCAGACCCAGCGCAAAATGCAGGGACGCCGTGAGGCCGCCATGGCCCCGGGCGAACTGCGAAGTCAGGACTTCGGCAATTTCGGAGTATTGCTTTGCCATGACCAGCCGCGTGCAGAACTGTGACAAGAGGGTCTCCCGCAATTCCGGAACGACCTGCGAGGACGGCATTTTGCTAAGCAACCGGTAAGATTCGCGGTATCGCTCCAAAGCTTCGGTCTCACATCCGGACCGTGCTAGTTCCAGCCCGATCTGCATATGGAGTTGAGGATCGTTCGGCGCTTCTTCCAGCGCCTGAGTTAATAATCGCAGGTTGCGCTCGACTTTGCCCCGGCTGCGCGTCACCTCGTGCGTATAGCCGTGGTGTTTGAGCGTGGCTTCGCCCAATCGCAAATCCATCCCCCATTCTTCGCCTAGCGGCCCCAGACTCGCGAAGGCTTGCTCATGCACGCGGCCGATAAAATGGACTCCTGGCGCGTTCCGGAAAAGCCGTGGCACATAGGAACATCCTTCGGCCTCGCGCCCCACATCAACAATCGGCAATCGCCAGCCGATGACCGCGGAGTTGGCGAGATGCTGGCGCAGAAGCGCCTGAGCGTCGGAAGCAAGTTCTTCGTCGGCATCAAGCATGAGGACCCAATCCCCTGTGACATGTTCCAGCGCGGCATTGCGCGCGGCGCTAAAGTCGTCGCACCAAACAAAGGAATGCACTTCCGCGCCATGTGCGCGGGCGATCTCGACTGTCCGATCGGTCGATCCCGTATCCACCACGACGATCTGGTGGGAAAGGGCTTGAACGGATTTTAAGCATTGGCCGATGAAGCGTTCCTCGTTCTTCGTGATGACACAAACCGTCAGACGGGGCGAACTCGCGGGAGAGAGCTTCTTAACGTCGAACTGGTGCGTCGCTCCTTTGAGCGGCTTTCGCAGGAACTGTCGAGGTGCATTCCATTTGGGTGCCAGGTCGTGGGCACGTTGGGCGGATTCTCGGGCGGCGTTTCCGTCTCCTGCGACGAGAGCGATCTCCGCCAGCAACAAAAAGCCTTCGGGATGAAACGGACGTTGCTGAATCGCCTCGCGCGTGAAGTCCCAAGCAGCGCGGTAGTCCTTTCGTCCGAAAGATTCGCGTGCTTTTGTCAGTTCGCCGATGCGGGCGACTGAGGGTGCAGGCTTGGGAGCCACCGGGGCGCGGGGCGCCTGCTCCACAACGGGTGCCTGGAGAGACGGGCGAAAAGGCGGCTTACCAAAAAGGATCGCGTCTCGATAACGCTCTTGCGCGAGGGTCACTTCCTGATTCGCGGCCTCACGATTGGCATGTTCCACACTCTGGGAAGACTTCAAATACAGGCCCAAAGTCTCGCGTACGTGCAGGAAACGCCGGGTTTGAGCGAGGCGCAGCCAGAAGTCGTAGTCGCCCGCCGAAGTCATCGTCGGGTCGAAGTAGCCATATTCGTCGTGCGCTTCACGCCGCCACATCGGTTGGGGCCCGCAGAAACAACCTTTCGTGAGCAAATCCCGGGCGTTAAACTCGAGCCAACGATAACTCCCGATCGGATGGGCCGTTTCAAAAGTCTCATTCTCGGTGGTGGTGATTAGAGAATCGGCATAGACCAGTGTCACATCCGGATTAAGCTCCAAGGTCTGGGCGAGCACCTCGAGAGCGTCGCGGCGGTGGCGGTCATCCGTGTTGGCGTTCGTGAGATACTTGCCGCGGGCCACTTGCACGCCGCGATTCCACGCGCCATAGATCGTTTCACGGGTTTCCGTCCGGAGATAGACGATATTGGAATACCGCTTTTGAAACTCCTCAACGATGGCGCGCTCGTTTTGAGGCGAGTGACTGTCGACGACAATAATCTCGAGCTGGTCGGCAATCGTTTGCGCCTCGAGATCCTCCAAACAACCACGGAGGAATCGTTCCGACTTGTAGGTGGAGACAATGGCAGAGACGAGCGGGCCTTGCCGGCGGCCAATGCCCGAACTCGAGAGATCCTTCCCGCCCTGTTTGATGTTGACCAGCAACGCGATCACGTCCGCATTTTTCGGATCGACCGCGAGGGCACGGTTCAGCGCTTTAATCGCCAAGTCGGAGTTGCCCAAGTGATGGTGATGCAAGCGCGCGAGCTTAATCCACTGTTGGACGTCGCAAGTATTGGCCGCCACAGCGTTCTCCCGACATGGCAGGGCCTCCGTAAAGCCGCCTGCCGCCTCCCACGCTTGGGCTAGCCGGTCCCAAGCCGGGGCGAAGGTCGGATAGATGGCCAGCAAGTTGGCCAATTCCAGTCGGATGTCTGCCGGAGTCTTTCCACCGGCGCTGGCGTCGATCCGCTTCAGCCTTTCGCCGGCGGCGTGATGAATCATGAGTGCCATACCAGATCCTGCTGAGAATGCGCTAGTTGTTTGACTCGATCAATGCTCGGATCCCGACATCGTCATGGCGCGCGGTGTAGTCGGCGTAAAGCTTCTGTGCTTCCGCCGAACGCCCAGACAACGCCAAGGCTTCACCGTAATTGATGACAGCCGGCCGATAATTGGGATTCTCGGCCAAGGCAGCCTCGAAATACTCAAACGCTTTCATCCGTTCGCCGCGTTGCCAGCAAAGCACGCCCAGATTGTTGCGTGCCGATTCGATATCCGAATCCAACTCTACAGCACGGCGGAAGACGCGCATGGCTTCCACCTCTTGCTGGCGATGCGCCAGCGTTTCTCCTTGCGCGCAAAGGCGTGGCAGCATCGCGTGATAGTTCACGAATTGCAGATCGGCGAATTCATTCAATGCCTGGTTCCACATGGGACGGCCTTCGAACAAATACCGGTCATTGACGTAGCGGTGTTCACGAACTCGTCGCAGCTCATCCGGTTTGATCGCGCCGTACTGCGGGTAACTGGGAAGGCGCCCATCAAACACCCAGTCCACAAGTTGGGCGAATCGTTTTTCGATCGTGTGATGGGCCGTCAACTCTTCGTAACCTCGCTGAGCCATGGCCATAAAAGCCGTCGGATCACCAATGGCCCGTTGGACGACTCCTTTGAGGCGCTCCACATCCGTGTAGTCGTAATAGGCCAGGTGGACCCCGTCTTCAAACAGGGCGTTGTTCGCCGGTCGCAGCGCCGGCTGAAACTGCAAGAGTGCGCAGCCGCAACTCATGGCTTCATACGTGCGGACATTGAACCCACCGAGAACCCCGGGCAAATTGATCGCGAACAGGTGCTGGTTGTAGTGCTCCACCATTTCTCCCGCCGAAGCCCGCTCGATCACGTTGCACAAGCCGGCGGCTTGCAGGTTTTGCAGGAGGGCTTTTCGGAGTGGGTATTCGTTCCAGACCTTGCCGCAAAAGAAAACGGACGGCTTCCTGGCGGGAAGGTCCTTGTAGTTGGCAAAGAGGCGGCGATCCGCCGCTTGCGGCCACCACAGTCCGGGCACATTGGCTGTCTCGAAGATTTTGGCGTCGACTTCGTCCGTGTGCGCGAAATGAGTGAAGACCTTCAAGGCGCTTTTCACGCAACTCACATAACGTTTGTAAAGGGAATCCCTGGTCGACTCGAAAGAGTTGCACACTCGGTGGCCTCGATACCGCTGCCAGGCCGCTTGTTTCTCCTCGGTATCGTGCAGAAAGCCGAGATGATGATCGCCGCCCAAAGCCAGGAGAAAGTCGGCGTTGCCGCCGCTACGCAAATAACTCAAAACCGGCTCGGTTGTCTCGGGAGTCGGCCGGAACACGCGGTTGAGGCAACCCGCTTTCTCGAGAATGACGGCCCACGACTCGCGCAGGTGCCATGTTTGCATCCCCGGTGGCAGGATCAGATCCACTCTGGGCAAGGGACTGCGGCGGGCCGCGATCTGAAAATGAGGAGCCTTCGCGGGTGGCTGGTTTTCCCGACGTTTGATTATCCCCTTCTCCTTCATGGCCGCGAGCACTTGGGAAACTTCAATATCCGCGATGCACTTATTGTAGCTCAACTTGCATTTCCAGTTGCAATGGTAGCAGTCCAATTTGCGGGTGATGCTCGTCGCGCTAAAGCCGTCCGGAAAAGGAAAGAACCGGCCGTAATGTCCACCCCCCAGCAGGACAAACGTGGGAACGCGCAACGCCGTGGCAATGTGAGCGATGCTGGTGTCCGAACCGACGTAAAACGACGCCTTTTCGAGCACGGCCGCCGCTTGCCACAACGAAAAGTCCCCTTGAAACACCATCGGCCGCGAATGGGTCGTGGCCGCGATTTCGCACGCGATTTGCTCTTCTCCCGCGCCGCCCAACATCATCATCAATTCCCAACCGCGGTTCTGGCGCAACTCATCCATGAGCGAAGCGTAATTTTCCGACCCCCAGTATTTGATTGAACGCGTGCCGCCTTTCGTTCCCGGGAAGATGACCCCATACTCCCCAAGGTTGAACTGTCCGATCAACCGGGCAGCAAACGCTCGATCCTCCGCGGTAAGAGGGGCTTCGAAGATAATGCTGTCGTCTTGGGAACCGAGCAGAGAAAGGACCTCATTGTTGCGATGGAGTTCATGCCGCGTGACGGAGTTGTCCACCGGAAGCAATAGGGAGTAGCCTGGATCCGTGAGCTTCATCAGCTCCGGGGAGATGTTCGAGGTATCGCCAGCCAAGCCGATTTTCATCAGAGCCGGAGCGGCCGCAACGATTTCTTCGGCAAGGTACTCGCGCGAATACAGTGGGTTCAGAACGAGGTCCCATGGATGGGCTGTTTCCCGAAGATTCTTCAGCGTTTCTTCCCGGTACCCCTTGTTGGAGGCGAGCGCATCGCGGTCAACATAATGGACGCGATTGACGAACTTACAGCGATCGTAGATGGGCCGGTTCTCAGAATAGGTGAAAACGACGATGTTTGCCTTGGGCGCCAGCTTGCGCAATTTCCGGTAATTATCGAAGAAAAGGAAATTATCTCCGATCGCGTCGAGTCGCACCACGAGCAGATTACGGATTTCGCCGAACGCTTTGTGGACATCCCGCAGGGCGCGTTCCGCCCTGGGTTTGAAGGAAACGAAGCCGGTTGCCGTCGTGAAACCCTTGTCCTGCCAGAGACGAGGCAACATTTTTGTAAGGTCTGAGTTCATGCTATGATTTCAAACGCAGCCGGCGACGGTTGGGCTGGAAGCAGGCGCTTGCTGGGGTTGCGACACAAACGCCAGTTTGGAAAGCTTTACGGCTAAACATCGGTCGTCCTGGCTGTTGGCATCAATCGCGCAGGGCTGAAAGGAAGCGTTGCTATCCAGCGTCAGAACCACACTGTGATCTCTCGGTTCGAGCAGCACGACAATTTCGATTTCCTGCTGGTCGCGCTCGAACCGGGCTAACTCAACTGGTTGACCATCGAGCGAGACCGACGTCTCAAAGGCCTGGGTCCGGTAACACCACATATCGCCAGCACTCAGGGTGAAGCTCAAGAAGGTAGGGTCTAACAGACTTTGACAGGGCAATCTCAGCTCAGCCTTGTTGGACGCCCAACGAAATGCGCCTTCCTGAGCATGGAATCCAGCGAGATATTCCAGTTGGCGACTGATAAGATCCGCATTTGTCTGCCGGTGAGCGGAGCGCTTGGCCGAACTCGCCAGAGAGCGACGCTCCATGCGCCAGCCTTCATAGCCAGCTTCAAAGGAGAGTCGAATGATGGGAATCTTCACATTCCCGAGGAAGTGCCGAAGGATCGCGGCTCGGTGTTGACCATCGCGAATAAACGGTTCGTCCGCGTGCAGAATGACGCACTCGTCAAACGCCGGATAACCATGCTGTAGCATAGAATCCAGCAGCTTCCTGAATTCAGCCAAAGACCGACTTCCCGAACCAAATTGCGCCTGATACTCGGTGTAGATCTTCTCTCCCGATTCTGTGGCCAGCGCCAGATACGGAACGGATTCCGTGATCGGTTGTGGTTTCCATCGAGCCTCGCCGTCTTCCCGGACGTAGGTAACGACTTCCAAGTCGTCCAAAGCAACCTCTTCATAAGTCGCCGCGGTAATCTTTTGCGCCACGGGCCCCAGATCACGGACGAACGCAGCTGGAATGTTGACTTGGTCAGACGCGAGCGGGTTTAACCGAAGGGTCTGATGCCCCAGCTTTTCCAATGCCGCTCGGCACCCTTTAGCGAGGCTCAAAAAGTCGCGAATGCTAAAGTCGAGGCGCAAGTCGCGCCAGTGAACATGGATTGCCTCACCAATGTTGTCCTCGATCTGCAGCCGTGTGGCACAAAGAGCCGGCGCGGGCGCGACACTCCGCTGAGCAAGTATCGTTAGCTTCTCATCACTGCCGACATTCCCTGTCGGCTGGGCGGTGTCTGTGGCATTCTTTTCGCTCATGCAGATGGACTCGCCGTAAAGCGGCTTGATCGATTCCCGAGCAAAGAGCAAGCGAGAATGAACCGCAAGGGGATTATCGGCATCACAGGATTAAGCAGCGGGTCGACAAGAGATCTTGTTCCACCCAGTTCCGTCCGTTGCGCAAGAGTTCATGAAACTTCTGCACCATCGCGAGATCGCGGTTGGCTTGAGCAAAACGCCAACTGGCGTCGAGGTAATGCGCGTGGTTCGCGGTTCGGCACACAAACAGTTTGTTTTGGCAGAATGCGAACGGCTTGTACTCGACGGCGCCAGGCCCGAGAAGGAATCGGTAACTCCCCTCGGAGGCGCCGATCGCTTGCGGGTTTAGAAAGTCGTCAATCGCGATCACTCCTCGATCCGCGAGTAATGATCCGGAGAAGACAAGATCGGCGCAAACGGCGTCCCCTTTGTGGTCGCCATCGACCGAGATAAACCGAGGCCGGACACCTCGCACGGCCCGGAGCACGTCATCTCTCGTCAGGTTCCGTGAATCGTCTTTGATGAGCTGCAAACGGTCGTGTTCACCAAAAGCCTTATCAAACGCAACAACCGTTTCTTCAATAGTGCTCCATCGGAACACGTCCACTCCCGCCACCGGGTCGCCCATGGGGTGAGTGCCTTGATACAAAGCTGACAGGTATTTCCCCTTGAAAACGCCGATCTCGAACGCAGAGCCGCGAACGTTCTCGCGATCTTGAAGATTGAAAAGAAACAGGGTGAAAAGCGCGGCTCCATCGCTCAGCCACCCTTCAATGCCCGGCAGCCTTTCCTGCACAAACACGCGGTCTTCCGACCGGATCACCGCGGCGCCCTCGTCTTTAGGAGCCACCGCATCCAGGTTCTTGGATGAACCCGTAGCGGTGCCCACAGTACGCCGCTGGAATTGGAGTTCACGCCGAACTTGCAGCGCTTCCTCGTCGGTCGGATCAAAACTCAGCACCCGATCGGCCGCTGTGGCAGCCTCGGCCCAGTCACGCTCGAGCATGTAATACCGTGCTAATCCTGACAACGCCGGTATATTCTCCGGCTCCAAGGCCAAAGCCGATTTGAAATCGCGGAGAGCCGATTTCAGGTCCTTCAGAACCAAGGCCAGACGGCCTCGATGATTCAAGAGATCCGTGCGCTTGGGCGCGAGGGTAACGGCGCGGCCAAGGGCTCGCCATGCCCCCAGGAAATCGCTCTGGTGCAAACAATCGTCGCAGTGCAGCAGTGTCAATCCCACCAAATCCTGCACCGAACCGTCGCCAGCCAGGCTCGAAAGAGCTTCATTTCGATTCTGTGATGCCGCCTGAGTGGAACGCTGATTCTCGAGCAACTCCAGGGCTTCGACCGCGATCGCATTGGCTGGGTCCACCGCTAAAACCCTTTCGAAACACCATCGAGCCGACATCCCGTCGTGGAGCTCGTATTCGCATTTGCCCAATGCGGAGAGCAGTGGGATGGAGTTCGAATTCGACTCTAGCGCGGCGCAGTAGTTCAGCGCCGCTTCCGCATAACATTGGCGGTTGCGGTATAAGTCTCCACGAAGTTGCAGCGCGACTGGATGCGCCGGTGAAATCTCAAGGGCTTCAGCCAGCGCTGCTTCTGCCAGCGCGGTCTGATCACATCGGTGCGCAGCCACGGCCAAGCGGGTGAGAACATCAGCATCGCGAGGGTGCAGGCTTCGGGCCAACGTATAATTCTGAAGCGCCGCGGCAAAGTTGTTTAACTGGAATTGTAAATTGCCCAAACAGAGGAGCAAGTCGACATCTTTGGGATCGAGGCGTAAACCTTCCTCGAGGAAGCGACAAGCACTCAAGAGATCGCCGCTAGCGTAGGCCTGGTCCGCTCGCTGCAGGTAGTTGGCTTTTGGTGCCTCGGGTTCCGGACTTTTCACCCTCACCGGCTCAACGCGCTTCGGCGCTTCGAAGGGGGTTGAAGTTTTCGGAGCAACGACAGGGTCAGTCAGGCAGGAATTCATGATTTGTTAACCTTTCAAAGGACGATGATAGATACAGCCGCGGCAAACACTCGGTTCCGGGGCATCAAAGCCGGCCAGCAATGCCGCAAACACATCGCTGATCAGCAGATCTCGGAATGACTGCCGGGTGATATTGCCAAGTTTACCAAGAGTTCGCTTGCACGGTATCGAAACGTTTCCCCAAGGGTCCAAGGTCACCAGCAACCATTTCTTCGAAAATTCACAAACGTAGTTAGAAGTATCCTCGGGCTCAGTTTTCTCCAGGGAAGGCTTGGGCGTGGCATCGGCCGCGATCACTTCGTAATCGTCCTGACCCGAGTAGGCGATCCCTAATTCGCGAGCGAGATTCCGAGCTTGTCCGACGTAATACATGATTCGATCGTAGTAGGCTTTGTCGATCGGGCGACAATCGTCGGGCGCCAATTTGTGCGTCGAGACGCTCGTCACCCCACAATCATGGGCCAGCTTCACGACGTCAGGCAGCTCGTGAATGTTTTGGCGCATTTTGGTGAAGTTAAACTCAATCTCCAGGTCACTTCCCTTGCTGTCCCGGTAGGCGGCCAAATTTCGAACGTTCTCGATCACTCGATTGAAGCGAGATCCTTTCCGAATCTCTTCAAAGGTTTTCGCCGTCGCACCGTCGACCGAAACGCGAATTTTTTTGAAAACGTTGGCGTCAACGGCCATCTGAGCGCGCGCTTCGGTCAGCAAGACCGCGTTGGTGATCATGTCGCCGCGAATCCCCGGAACCAAGTGCTGAGCCAAGCGAGGAAGCGCCTCGTCAAAATAGGGCGTCATTAGCGGCTCAAAGTAGCAACCATAGGAGAAATCCTGGGCGAAGCCGAATACTGGCAACAAGCTGTTTTCGAAGACTTCCTGCGGCATGACGTACTGCGTCGCCCGGGTTTTGTTGGGGACATTGCCGCACATGATGCAGTTGATGTTGCAGCCGTTCGTCAGGTCAAAATTTAATTGGAGCCGCATCTTTTTGATGCGAGCCAAGCGAGTCTCTGCGCTTTCGTTGCTCGAGGCGAAGCGAGCAAGGTTTTGGACAGGCAACCGCAAGCCTTCCAACTTAACTGGGGCAGCGACGGAGGATGTTGTGGCAGAAGTCGACGGAGTCATTCGAGCCCGTAGATCAGCCAAGAAGTCCATGGTGTCGAGATCGCCCGGATTGAGGAGCAACGCTTCACACCCCAATTCAAATGCGTCTTTGAATTGCCCGGACTTTCGCTTGGCGCGAGCCCGTTCGAGCAACTGCTGCGGTGTCTCAGACTCCAGCGGTGCCAAGACCGGTCTGATTACCGGGCCCGAAAAAGCAGCAGCCGTTATGGGTTGAGAATAGTGCTCGCTGTCCTGCGATGCGACCGGCGCCCCGTTTTTGAGTGACATAGGCAGTGTTTATTCGATGAATTAAGTCACTCAAAGCAATGACGGTACCAGCGTTGCTACTCTTCACTTATCCCCTTGACTATCAATCAACACTGTTGACTTGGCGGTTGCCTGCTGCTTCTCCCAGCATATTTTGCCTTGTTCCAGAACTGAGCCCGGCAAATTTTATCCAGTCGCTGTGTTCCTAGCCGGGTAACGCTTGACCGAGCAAGGAATTGGCAAGACAACCCGAGAGTGACGCCATATCTGGCCAAGCAACCCAGCCGTTCCCCGTGTTGACTTGAGCGATCGCCGAGGGGCGCTCTCAGCACCGACGGGGGAGTGTTTGCTCAACCAACTTGGACGATGTTTGTACCCGGCGTTGTAGTTTCACGAGATTCCGTTGAGCCACGGCATTGGACGGATCCTGGAGCAAGGCCTGTTCGAAGCAGGCTTGGGCTCCTTCCCAGCGCTGCATGTGGGTGAAGCACTGTCCCAGCGCCAGCATGACGTTCAAGTCGGCGACCCCTTGCTCTACAAGGAGGCCGTAATCGCGCGCCGCGTCCGCGTAATTGCCGGAATCGAGATTGGCGTCTGCCTGGAGTTGCAAAGCTGGGGCGTTGGCCGGATCGAGTTCCAGCGCTCGTTTGAGACCGTTCCTGAAACCTCGTCGGTCCTTGAGTCGATAGCAAACATGGGCCAAAAGCACTGGCAGAAGAGGATCTTGGGGGTCTGCTTGTTGTGCCGCGGAGAGGACCGTCCGAGCTTCCGCAAAACGATTGCACTGGAAGTAGAGGTTTCCGAGCGCAGTCAAGACTTGCGGATGTTTCGGAGATAAGCGCCGAGCCTGCTCCAGTGCCGCGATAGCGCCACTTGAATCCTTGGCGTCCAAGGCAGCTTGAGCCCGTTGAACGAAACGAGCACTTTCCGGCGACAAGCTCAGGGTTGCGGGTTCTGGAGAGTCTGTGACGACTTCGGTTTGGGTGTGTTTGAGGGAAACGTCGGAAACCGGTGAGTGTTGACGGTCGGATTGTGTCGTCGCGCCGTTGTTTGACTCCGGGACGGCGTCTGGTCGATCTTCGGCGTTGTGAGTCCCGCTGCACCGTTCCAGAACCTCGGCACAAGTGTCCGCGATGGCCAGAAAATCGCGGGTGGTGAATTGTACTCTCAGATTGCGCAGTCTCACGCAGATTCGATCCTTGGAACCGTCAGCGACCTGCAAGCACGTCGACGCCACAAGTGGCGCTGCTGGAATGCTTCGATTGGCCAAGAGCACCATCCCGATATTACCCCGGGAACCATTGTCGACCGGCGCCGAGGAAACGCGGGGCTGAACGGAGCTAACGTAAGACTGGCCATGCGGCGCAGGCGTCGATCCGACATTCGTGTCGCTCCCAGTCAAAGCTTCTGGAATCAGGTAGGATTGATCCAAACAGACATTTAAGATTTCGACCAGCCGATGAACCAGAAGATGCTGATTCGCGACCAGGTATGCGGTCGAAACTGGCCGCTGCGACCGGAGAACGGCTTCCTCTAGCCGTTCTTCGAAGTCCAGGAGGTCAGGGTCAAAAAGAACCGTGGAATCAGGCGCGATCGACATCCGTTCGATTTCGGCAGTGCGGCTTACCATAACGACCCGGTTTAGCCCCCATGCTTCAAACAGATGCAGATCGGTCGGATCTTCGTCGCCAAAATTGATGACGATCGGCGTCGATTGTAGGGCTCGGCCAAATTCCAGTCCAAGCGATGCGGGTCGGGTCTCGACTGAGCAGCCGCACTTGGAGATGCGTCGCTTTAGTTCCGGTTCGAGATACCGCAGTCGCCCCGCCCGATCTAAAGACGCCGGAAGCCAAATGGTGGGCTGCGCAGATGTGCGAGCAGAAGGTTTTGCGAGCAGCGAAAGGAGTTCCGACCGGGACAATCGCCAACAGCACCCGGGCAACCAACTGGGCTCAGGCGTGTTCAACTGAACGAACGACTGATCAGCGACAAATCGATGGGTGAATGTTGCGAGCAGACGCGGGTTCAACACTCCATTGCGACGTGAATCCAGCAACCATAATGCGCTCGGACGTCCTGGGTTCTTGCGTTGAATACTGTCAAGGCACGAGCGATCGGCGGCCTGCACTGCGAACAGAGTCAAGTCGGCTGTTTCAGTGGCTTTATCAAACGCTGCTCGCTGTTGGGGCTGCATCTCGGAAAGCCCTGGGTAGGATGCGATCTTGTGGCCCGTTACGCCCTCCAGACAGCGAACGTCTTCCATCATCAGGTGGCTAGCGCTAACGACGAGTTTCATGCAGACTCTTTCTCAGTAGTCACAGAAAGTGACATACCGCTCGTAGATATCTCGCGTTCGACCTTCGGCAATCGATTGAACAAGTGGCGCGGCGAACTTGAAAAACGCCCCTTCCAACTCCTGCCGCAAACTGTCCGGCTGATCGTCCCAAGCGTGAGCATCTTCGATCAAGTTTGCGTATTCGACTGAAACCGCATGCTTGTCGAAAACGCAACGGCAAAGGTTATGCAGTAATCCATGTCTTAACGAGATGCCGTAACGCCAGAACTCATTCACTGATCGGCGGCTGGCGATGACAGCACTCTGCAAAGCGGGGCTCAACCCAACGCGACGCCCCCCTGAGAGCGCGGTATATTGCAGTCCCCCAAAAAGGTGTAACCGCACAACGTGTTCCTGGTTGAAGAAGAAACGGGTCTCGCCGCCGGTATAAAGCGCCCCGTTGGCTTCGGTGCTCAATTCAGGGGGCAACCCGGACGTTTCAAGGATTCGGCAGGCGGTACCGAACTGCTCTTTTGCGACTAGCACATCGATATCGGGGATGGACTCGGGGGAAATACGTTCGGCAGTCGGCCGCGAGTTTAGAAGCTGGAAAATAGGAGCTTTAAGCCCGTAAACTGCGGGAAGGTTTCCTGGATTGGATAGCAGAGCAAATTCAACGTTGGCGTCATCCAAGGCCTTGAAAAGGTTATCCAGAAAGCAGCGCCGTTCCCAGAAACGCATCAACTCCGAAGCATTCTGATCAGGTCGATTGAGGAGAATCAGAATTCGGTGCTGGTCCAAGTAGAAACGTTCGGGAAAAGGCAACAGGCAGTCCAAGGCATGCTCCCGGTAGAGTGCTGATTCGTGACTTTTCCAACTGGTCTGACCTGTCCAAAGAATGATGGCGTTCTTAGCGAGACATGGCCGCATCTGACGCAATGCTCGACTGGCCAGACGATCCTGGTGGATTAGCACCACATCCCAAGCGGATTCGCCCTCTCCAGTTCGAACTCCATGCCATCGGTCTTCTTCGCGTGTGACCCATCCCGACCGGGACGGCTGCGCCGCCCGCCTGATTTCTTGCGGATAAAATCGGAGCTTGTCTAATACCCCATTTTCAGCGCGAGACTGGGAGTCATATTGACACCGACTCTCCTCGGTGTCGTAGAGAGACACCTCTTCGACACGCGCATCTGCAAGTAACTCGTCCAGACTTGCCCTGCTTCCCCACTGAGCAATGCGGACAGGAGCGTCGGAATGAGCGAGGACCACCTCTAAAACCTCACGCCACGGTTCTCGCCCAGACGAGCGCTCCGATGAAAGCGCGCCTAATCCAGCCAAAAAAGGGGCGACGGATCGAATCATCGGGGCAGCCGTTTGTTGCGTCGCAATTGCTCTGCTGCCGTGTGTACAGTCAACGCAAACTCTTTGAACTCCGCCTCGGTCATCTCGATACGCCAAGCTGCGGTTTGCATGTGGACGAGGTCCCCTCCTCCATCGGTGGCAGAATTCAGTTCAAACTCGAGTGTTGGCGCCGAGTAGTCTCGGAGCTCGGTGACACCAAGCATTTTCTTTATGCAGCCCATAACGTTCGCACGCAGTCCACAATGATCGCGTAAACATTTGGGAGCACGCGTTGTACCGCCGGCAAGAGCGTGATTGGAGGGATCTCCATCCGCTCTGCAATCTCCTAATCACGAGGGATTTCGAGCGTGGTAAGTCAAAGTCACGACGCCCAGGATCTTAAGTCAGCGGCGGAACGCCCGCGTTTGAGGATGAAACTGCCGGGCAGATGTTGCCGTTGGGTTTAGGAAGGGTGCGCCGCCCAGCGATTGACCGCGATTCGTCACTCCTCGCTCCCGAGGCAGAGCCGGACTTTCTGTGCGAGTTCTTCTGGAGAAAATGGTCGAGCTAAAGTGTGTGCCCGGATGGACGACATCTCCAGAGCAGGAGCTCGACGCGACACATCCGTCAGTAGCAGTATTTTGAGTTTCCCGCTAGACCCTCGCCAGTTGTTCAGGACTGAAATTAAGCTGGCCTCTGAATCGGCAGCCAGGTCCGTCACAAGAAGATCGAACCCCTGAGGACTGCTTTCCCACATGCGCACCCCATCAGCAAGAGAAGGCGCCTCCATCAACTCGTAGCCTGCGCTCTTAAGGAGCAGACTTATAAATCGGCGCAATCCCTGGTCTTCGGCCAAGAGCAATATCCGTCCCGAACCGTGCGAGATAGGCTCTGCTCCCCGAGGACTCGATTCCATTTCGGGTTGAGCTGTCGTCGCATCTGCCGCAGCGAGAAGCTGTCGGGTCAATCGCCCGGCCCGTTCGACCGCACGAACGATTTGCTCCAAACACTCATTTCCTTCGAGCTTTAGTTGTTCATCGGCCAACAGAATTTCCGCCCGGCCATGAATGACAGCGAGGAGGTTATTTAAGTCATGCGCCGCTTCGCGCGCCGAAAAAGGCGTTCCTTTGCTTGGGGTCGCGGGCTCTTCGGAGGATTCGGAGCCGTTGTCACTCATAAAGATTGCCATTAAACGCCAAGTCGCTTCTTCTGACTACTCTCACCCGGTCCGTCCTATAGGATTGAGTATTGACCTAGGGCAACTGTATCCGCATCCAACCTCAAAGCGTCGACTCTCACGGTCACCGAAACGCGCTTGCCACTTTGCTCTTTTGATGTGAATGCGTGAGCATTCACTGGCGCCTTTTTCGGGAGGCTCTAGACCACGATCCCGTTTATAAGCAGGGACTTCGCTGTGTGCAAGTTGAATCCACCTGCCAAACATCCAAAAAGTTTGCCTTGCCGAGCACCAAGGCTGTAACCAATGCTTTCACGCCATGAAGCTCAAGCTCGCGTATTACGTGATGTCTCGGGCCAAACATTTCCTGCAGCCGCAGGAGAAGGAATTTGACCGGGCTGGAATCCTGATTCGCCATCGAGCGCTGCACGCGGCAACCCGTTGCGCGACGATGGGACGAAATACCGACATTCAACTTCATAAGTCGTTGAAGGAGTTCCTGGCGTTTTTTTGCGTCATCACTCTCAATGAAATCGCAATTAAGTCGAACCAGCAGTCCGACGTGGATCTCAAGCAGACCTATGCGAAACTGATTAAAGCTGTGAGCGAAGGACCCGAGCCCGATCCTAACCGCTTGTCACACCAGTTGGTGGTCAGTCGCATTACGACTTACAAGAAGTCCGGGTTTGATCATTGGTTTTTCGGTTACTGGAATGCTGACTTTCAGGGAATGCAAATCACCGATGGCGATTTGGGCGAACTTAAACAGAAACGGATCCAACTTCCCTCGGGTTCGGCCAGCGCTGACGCCGGATTGATTCTTCTAGTCCGCTTGGCACGATTGCACACTCGAAACTCCACCCTGCCGGAAACCTCAACCATTCGCTTGTACGATCAGGCCATACGCGAAGAGGTGACGGAGTTTGTCCGAGCACTCAAAGATGTCCTCCGGTAACAAACTTGGTCTCCATGGTTTTCTGCACTTCTCGCTTATGCACTAAGGACGCGAGGCAACGCAGGGCTATTGGGCAACTCCTCGCCAGCGTTGCGTTCGAGATGATGAGACAACGGATGGGATTCATCACAGCATTCGACCGAATCGAGCGTTACGGCTGGCATAGGCGACATCGTGACGCCGCGCGGCAGACGCCGCTCGACATTGCGGGAGCTAGCGGGCTAAAACATGGCCATGTCAGACGAGGTTCGGTTGACCGCTTCCCAGCGTTACGAAGAGCTCAAACGGCTGCTTGGCCAGTATAGTGCGTTTATCAGCGACTTGCCGGTCAAACCCCAGCGCGCGGGCGATTTAGGACCGGCATTTGAAAAATGTGTCTTGGAGGCACGATTTATCTTCCCGGGCCTGTCGATCCAGGAACAGGAACTGATCGGGCTGGTCAGGTTAGCCGGGATGAATATTTTGGCCAGATATCTCATGATGCGCGTCTCCGAGGAAGGGTTAGCGCGGTGCGGGTTAAAGGTAGAGAGCAAAGAAGATCTGGACCGCGTCACCAGCGGATTGGAGGCGAACTTCGTCGAGTGCAAGCGGCAAATCATGAACCGGGGGGTTCCCAACCAGTTTACGGAGGTTCAGAAGCTGTTTTGGGAGGAATGGTCGAACCCGCTTCAAGGAGTTCGGAGTTAAAGGAGAGCGGTTCGAGTGCCCTGGATCGGGAGCTCTGACCGGATCACCGCGACTTAAATGGAGGCACCTGCTTTGAACAAGCAATTGAGCGTGGAAATTTCGACGACCGTCGCTCCCATATATTTGGCCAGAGAATCGACGTTGACCTTGAGAATCTCCAACGCGTCGGCTCTACCTTGAAGGGCAACGGCTTGCGCTCCAGAGCTATATCCCAAGAGAGAAGCAACCAGATCGCCTAGGTAGACGTAGGCCGCCCACCGTTCGTACGGTTTGGCCGACGCTGGATAGTGATGGAACCAAACTCCTGAGACGATATTGAGTGGGAACTTCCAACGAGCAAGCAAGCGGCCGCCAATTTCAGAATGTTGAACTCCCAGAACTCGTTTCTCGGCTTCTAAGAGCGAGTATTGGTTTGCCTCCACTTCTTTGACGAGATTTGAGTAGGTATCGGTAGATCCGTCGCAGAGAATGATCTTCCCGAGATCGTGCAGCAGAGCGGTTGTGAACGCCACATTGGGGTCATCCCCAAGATCTCGCGCGATGGCCTGTGCGGCGATCGCCGTTGCGACGGAGTGTTTCCAGAGTCGATCGCCATTGATCGCGTTTCCCTTGGTCGTAAGCGTCCGCGCACCCAAAGTCGCCGCGACCAAGCGGTAGACATGTTCAAAGCCCAACCGCACGACCGCTTCGTCGATTTGGACGACAGGGCGAGAAGAACCCTGTGAAGCGCTATTGCACAACTGTAGGACACTCGCGGTCAGAGCTGGATCGTAGGTGATGAGGCGGACGACACGGTCGCTATCGATGTTGGGTTGATTGAGCAGCGTGAGAAGCTCAGGCAACAGTTGCGGCGCAGGCGGCAGCTTCTTAACACGGTCGATGTAGGCGTCGAGCTCGATCATATCCAGCGACCGTACACAGCAGCAACTCAGGTGCCAATGATATAATCGCGCACAATTCAATCTCGCCCGAACTCAACAAAACCACTCGCCTGTCTGCTAAGCGCTTGCTACAGCTCAGACGGCCATGAAAGTTCCTCGAATTCCGTTTCCGCTGGCATTGCTCTGTTCACTGGCAATTTTCCAAGGGTTCAGCCGCGGAGCCCAAACGGAAACCTATCTACCGACCGATATCGGCACTTTAGGCGGCAACTCCGGTCAAGCCCGGGCGATAAATCATTTTGGTGTCGTCGCTGGAGCAGCGCAGGATGCAGCGCAGCAATGGCGAGCGGTCGTTCTCTCCAACAATGTCCTCAGTGACCTAGGAACCTTAGGTGGCTCCAACAGCATCGCTATGGACATCAATAACTTAAGTGATGTCGTTGGCTGGGCTCAAGGGCCGGAAAGTCCAGCGCAAAAGGCTTTTTTGTTCAGTCAAGGGGTAATGACCGACCTGGCCGTGCTCTTACCCGGGAGCACCAACAGCATCGCTTATGGGATTAGCGATCGTGGGACGGTCGTCGGTGCATTCCAAACCGCGGACGGACGTGAGCGGCCATTTGTGTATGCCAATGGAATGATCCCGCTCGAATTTGAAGGTCAGGCTCGATGTATCACCGCGAGCGGTGAAATCGGAGGGTTTGAGCTCAAAGGTGGCGTCAAGTTCGGCTTTGTCATTTCAGGTGTGGAGCGGCGTTACGTAAAGAGTCTGAACACCGGAGACACCGAGGTGACACACCTAACCACGAACGGAATCATCGTTGGACGTTCCCGCTGGACAAATGGCTCGTACCATGGCTTTGCACAGCAAGGCGAGATCATTCGAGATTTAGGGACACTGGGGGGACCGACCAGTGAGGCGTTTGGGGCGAACAATGCCGGGCATATCGTTGGTTGGGCCGAGGACAAAACGAACACGGTCCGAGCATTCCTCTATCGACGAGGAATCATGTTTGATCTAAACGATTTCCTTCCTCCGGAGTCGGGCTGGTTTCTCGAAGTCGCCTATAGTATTAACGATTCTGGACAGATTGTTGGTGAAGGCAAGTGGAAGGGGCAATCGCGTGGGTTCTTGCTTACGCCAAACTATTTGAGCATGGGCCTATACCCAGGCCTGGTCATCATTGGTAAAACGGGCAGAAGCTACCGTATCGATTACCTGGACACGATACACCCAACGAATTCTTGGCAAACATTGACGAACGTCACACTGCTTGCGAGCCCGCAATTCTTCCTGGACCCAAGGCCGGTTCAGTTCGTCAACCGACTTTATCGATCCGTTCTGTTGCCACAGTCCCCTCCCTGACCGGTGCGGGACCGGACTACTCGGTCTCGCTCTCCCCTTCCGCTTTGCTGCTGACACCGTACTCGTGAAGTTTGTTCCTCAAAGTTCGGATACTAATCCCCAACTTTTTGGCAGCCTGGGTCCTATTCCCCTTACAGTACTCGACGGCAAGAAAGATCTGGCGGCGTTCTAGCTCAGCCAAGGTTATAAGTTCTCCCGAACTTTCCGGACTTTCCGAAGCCGTCGGCGGGCTTGCTACGGTGGCAGGCTGAGGTGGCGTAACAGGCGGCGCCACGGAAGACAACGAAGAAAATCCGAGGTGTTTGGTCTGAAGCGCCTCGCCGTCCGCGCAGAGAATTACAGCTCGTTCAATCACGTTCTGCAACTCGCGAACGTTCCCTGGCCAATGGTGCGATTGCAGAGCCGCCAAGCAGTCCGGGGAAATCCCGGAGATATGCATGCCGTGTTTGCGGGAAAAGCGCACCATGAACTGCTCGGCGAGAAACAGAACGTCCTCCCGACGCTCGCGTAATGGCGGTACCTGGATAGGCACGACGTTCAGGCGAAAGAAAAGGTCCTGACGAAACTCCTTTCGTTCGACACTCTGCTGGAGATCGCGATTGGTGGTAGCGATAACGCGCACGTCGACCTTGATGGTTTTGGTGCCCCCCACTCGTTCGAGCTCACGTTCCTGCAGGACCCGCAGCAATTTCACTTGAACCTGAGGCGAAATCTCACTGATTTCGTCCAGCAAGATAGTCCCGCCATGTGCGAGTTCGAATCGCCCTTCGCGTTTGTTCAAGGCGCCCGTGAAGGCGCCCTTTTCGTGGCCAAAGAACTCACTTTCAATCAGATTCTCCGGTATCGCCGCACAATTCACTTTGATGAACGGAGCATTGGCGCGTGGACTTTCGCGATACAGGGCCCTCGCCACGAGCTCTTTTCCCGTGCCGCTTTCCCCTTGAATGAGCACGGTGGCTTGCGTTCGGGCGACTTTCCGGATCATTTGGCGGAGCTGTTCCATTCCCGAACTCCTTCCTAGGAGTTCGTAACCCACTTCGCGGTCTTCATTGCTTAAGTACCGGGTTACTTTGACCAATTGGGTAAATTCCTCCGCCTTTCTGAGAACAACTTCGATCTGATCGGCGGAAAACGGCTTAATGAGATAATCGAATGCGCCATCCCGCATACAGGTGACGGCGGATTCCACCGATCCGAACCCCGTGACGATGACGACCAACGGCTTTTCGGGTCGGCTTTGAAGTTGGCGCAGGAGGTCAGTGCCCTCGCCATCGGGCAACCGGACGTCGACAAACATCAAGTCGAACGTGTCCTTAGAGAGTAACTCTTGAGCGGAAGCAATATTCGCCACCGCCGCAACGTCGTAGCGCCGTTGGCGCAACTGCTGTTCGAGGCTTTTGCGGACGATCAGATCGTCCTCAAGAACAATGATTTTCTCGATGGGCATCGCACCCTAGATCACGAACACTGCAGGCGGATGCAGCAAACCATCGGCCTGGTGGCCGCCGTTCACCAGGTTACACAGGGAAGTTCGGCAAATCGGCTGGGACAGCGTCCTTCTGCTGACGGTACAATCCGGCAACATATTGAGGCCGTTGACGATTGGCAGGTGGCAAATGCCGGGCTGGGACAAGGCCTCTGCGCAATAGAACCTGTTCATTCTCGCGATCAAGAACAATGACTTTCATGATCAGATCCTGGATCTCCCGGAGTAGCGCTGCCACTCCCGCCTCTCTGGCCCGCTCATGTGGAGCCCGATTGCACCAATTGACCCGATGCTGGCGGAGTCTATAAAGCGATTGCGTTAAAGAAGGAAGCAAATTCTTCCTCTGTGGAGCCTCTGCCGCGAGATCCCCACTCGATTGACGTAATGCTTGGTTCTCACGTTCCACCACCGTGGCCAAACTGCGACAGATCTCCAGATGCTGGCGCAAATCCAAGATCAAAGCGTTATGAGTAGAATCGTTCATGGGGAATTGGTTGAGGATTGAGGTGGCAGCAACCGACGACTCAGATCGTCCGCATGTTGCTGCCAATTGATGCGGGCCTTACGCCAGGCTGCCATATCGAGAATCGCAACCAGGTTGGGGCTCACTGAATTAGTACCTTCGGGACGTCGCTCCACGATTTGGCTATAGGCGACGAGCGCCTTTTCGGATTGGCCCAGGCGCTCATACACCAGTCCGGCCTGATAGAGAGCAGGCAACTGCCATTCCGCGGCACTGCTCAAAGCGGCCAAGCCAAGATAGATTTGTAACGCATTGCCAAAGTCGGCTTCTTGATAAAACTGGTTGGCAATGTCATTCCCCGTCCGTTGTCGCCAATAAATCCAGGTCTGTGGATCTTCTCCGGAGTTCTGTTTCTGTTTCTGGAGCAGCAACAAGACCTCCTGCATTGCCTCGTCCTTCCGACCCAGCTTTTTCAAAGCGGTCGAGAGGAGGTACCGGACCTCTGGCGCTGGCGCCGCATCCGGGTATCGGTCCAGGAACATCCTGGAATTGAGAATGACTTCATTATAAGCGCTTCGAGCCGAGAAACATCGAATTAACTTGCTGAGGATTTGAGGACGATCCAATTCCGGACTGTCCAGCTTGAGGAGGCGATTGAAGAACTCAGTCGCTTCTTCGTGTTTTCCCTGGAGATAGAACGTATCGGCGATTTCGGATTGGGCGCGCAAGACGAGGCGCTGGTAATAGTCGAGCCGTTCCAGCTTCAAGTTCAACGCGGAGCTCATAACCGCGTAGAACTTGGAGATGGCCATAATCGGGGCTCCCATCTCGCGGTAAAGCAGGCCTTGCCGCAGTAACACCTCCGGAACGCTCCGGTCCCCTTGAAAATCCCGAAGGAACTGCGCGTAGATCTGCTGGGCTCTCACCAGATCAGAGCCCTCCTGCGCCAGAACAGCTAACTCCAAGAGCGCAGTCTTGTACACTTCTGGAGTCGCCGGCGACTGCAGGACTCGAACGAACAACTTTTCGGCCTCGGCTCGGTTCTTGGCCGCCTTTTCGCGAAGTGCTTCCTGGAGCAGCGTCTGATAAGCCGGAATCTCAACCTGTTTGGGCGCATGCGCTACCGTCACTAAATTTGACGTCGGAAAGAGACTCTCCGAATCCCGCAACGCAGGGTGAATCACTTCCGGCGGCGCGTTGGACACCGTTTCCCCGGTCGGGTTGGCCCGGGTCGAGAAGCTGCTCGATCCACCAACAGCCATGCTCCAGGCGAGAGCCAAGCCTCGAAAATTAAACCAATGTTGCCTGATCGCACTTCGCCTTACGACGCGCCATTTCATTGTTTTGGCCCTGAGGTGTAAGTGGCAGTGCTCGACGGAGCAACCGGCGGAACGGCTGGGCTAAAATGGAGCGGCGCTATGACCGCAGACGTTCGATTGGAAGCGCCATGATCAATGAAGAACTGCAGCAGCATGTCAGGCGAGATGTAGCGGGAGGAGTTCGTCCCCACCATCGACGAAGACTGCTGGTCTGCCGGAGGCTTGATCTCGCTGCCGTCCAATGGGATCCCAGGGGGCACCGTCGGCTCGACAGGGACCGGTTCCGGCGTTGCTGCCGAGTCTCCCGCCGGTTTGGTTTCCGAAGCCGAACCGTCCGAGAGTGGATTGTTGTCTTTATCCACCGGAACTGGGGGCGGCAAGATCGCGGGAGGATTCGTCGAGGGCGTCAAAAACCGCAAAGGCGAAGGGCCCAACATTGCCAGGTAGCCTGGAGAAGAATTTGCCGGTCCGGCTCCAAGCAGCAGGCCGAAGACGACCGTGGCCAGCCGCCGCCAGTGCCAGGAATCGGACATACTCCCTCGCTCTGAACGCGTTCGACGCGACCAGAGGGTCAGGAACACCCGGGTAAATTCCATCATTGTTCTATTCATCGGCAAATTGCGCCCACGCTTAAGGCAGCTGCGAAAAAATCTTCTCTGGAGACGTAAACTTTTCATGGAAGGTGCCGATAGACCCTTTGTGACTACCGTTGCAGCGCCAGAACCGATGGCCGTCAAACCACTGGCCATGTCCGAGATAGAAGCCCGTGTGCGGGCATGCCCTCGCTTGCCGTCGTTGCGCACGATCGACGGTGCCTTACGAGAGCTTCTGAACGCTGATCAACGATACACAGGACACATTTCCGAAGTCATTCGGCGCGATCCAAGCTTGACCGCCCGTCTCTTGCGGGTGGTTAACTCCGTCTATTACAGCCTATCCGCTCCGATCAGCAGCATCGAAGAAGCCGTCTTCTACTTGGGCGTCCGCCAAATACGCCAACTCGCGACGGTCACTCCCGTCATTGAAGACTTCCAGAAGCTAGCGGGGAACTCGTTGTTCGCCTGGCGCGAATTCTGGCGGCACTGTCTGGGGGTCGCGATCATGACAAGAGAAGTCATGAGCTCACTGCAAGTTCCTGATGATGAATCAGATTACGTGGCTGGCTTACTCCATGACGTTGGCAAGATTGTCATGGCTTCGGCCTTCCCGAGCCACTTTGCCGAAATCCACCAACGCACCTCGGAAGGCACTGCCAGCCTCATGCGGTTAGAACGCGAAGTGCTGGGCCTGAGTCACGCTGACCTGGGGGCCATGTATTTGCGGCACTATCAACTCCCCAGGATTATTATCGACACCGCGGAGTATCACCATCGTCCTGAACAAGCCTCCGGCAAACCGATTGTTGCCGCCGTTCAGATCGCCGATACGCTGGTCCGTCATGCCAAGATCGGTAATAGCGGCAATCTTGAGGAGGTGCCTGCCGACGGCTGGCTGAACGCTTCGGGCTGGACCATCCTATGGCCAAATGCCACCCCCGCCGAAAGCGAGATCGCGCAGGCGGCTTTGAAACGGAGTTTAGAGCGGCTACCCACAATTCTAGAGGGTTTGGTTTAAAGGCAGAAAGCAGCACGGTTTCAAGTTAAGCAGCTCCAGCGATCTTCCGATAAAGGTTTTGTATGAACTTAGGGTTGTCCGGTCTGGCATCAGGATTTGACTGGCAATCGTTGATTGACCAACTGATCGCCGTCGGTCGCGCGCCCGAGACGCGGATGCGCGCTGAGCAAAGCACGTTAGCGCAGCGCAAGAATGCCTACGCAACAATCAACACTCAGCTCTCGACGCTAAAAAGCCGAGCTGAAACGCTCAGCAAAGAGACTCTCTTCTCCAGCCGCTTGACAGGCAGCAGCGATACGAACACAGCCACTTCAACGGTAGAATCTGGAGCAACGGTCGGCAGTTACCTTTTCCATTTCACCCAGTTGGCCAGCGCGGCCAAACAGCGCGGGACGCAGAATATCAGCAAGCCGCTCAACGCGACGAACGACGTCTCGTCCCTCGTTTTGAGCAATGCCCCATTCAGCACGGCTTTGACCGGCGGCACGATTACCGTGAATGGCAAACAGGTAAGCATCGCCACCACCGACACTCTCCAGGCAGTGTTCGATAAGATTCAAACGGCGACAGGCGGTGTTGTCTCGGCTAGCTACGACTCGGCCACCGACAAAATTAACCTAACGAGTGCCCAAGAAATCGTCCTCGGTAGCACCACGGACACCAGCAATTTCCTTCAGGTCGCGCAACTTCGGAACAATGGCTCGGGTGCCGTAAGCAGTTCTTCATCGGTCGGTGGAGTTCGACTTTCGTCGGCACTGACGAGCGCCAACCTTACAACGACCGTATCCGATGGTGGGAGCGGTGCGGGCGAGTTTAAGATTAACGGCGTTTCCATTTCATTTAACACCAGCACGGACAGCGTTCAGAATGTGCTCGACCGCATCAACAACTCCGCAGCTGGGGTGACCGCGAGCTACGACAGTATCAACGATCGATTTACGCTGGCGAACGAAAGCACCGGCGACGTTGGAGTCGCCCTGGAAGACGTCACCGGCAATTTCTTAAGCTCCACGGGTCTGCTAAACGGGACCTTGGAACGGGGTAAGAACCTCCTCTATACGATCAACGGCGGAGCGCAACTGACCAGCCAATCCAACTCAGTCACCTCGGGCAGTTCAGGACTTACGGGGTTATCGGTTTCAGCACTGAAGTTGGGAGACGCGACCGTGACGATCTCGAACGATACGGAGAAGATCAAAACTGCCATCAAG
>JBGAIN010000110.1:0-27504 GCA_044225505.1 Limisphaerales bacterium | reverse complement strand
AGTCAGCATCACGGTCAGCGGGATGATCTGGTTCATTGATGACTCGGCCAGTGCTGGAGGCGACGGACGGCTGAGTAACCCGCTCAACTCACTAAGCGCGTTTCAAGCCATTAACAATGGCAGTCCAAGTTCGCATCCATCAGTTGGAGATAACATATTCATCTATAGCGGCAGTTACGTGGGACCTCTCATCCTGCTGAACAACCAGAAGCTGATCGGACAAGGGGCAGCAGGCACGCTGCAGTCGATCACAGGCCTAAGCCTGCCAACCGGGAGTGCCACCCTGCCCTCGACCGGCGGTGCACGACCGACCCTCAGTCAGTCGGGCGGGACGGTGCTAACCTTGGCGAGTGGGAACGGTGTTCAAGGTTTAAATTTCAGCAATGCCAGTGGTTCGGGCATCGTTGGGAGCGGTGTGGGGATTCTGACACTTGCGGATTTTGACGTCACGGTGACAAGCGGGTCAGGTCTGAGCTTGACAACCAGCGGCACGGTGACTGCGACGGGTACCGATAATGACCTCTCCGCCATCAACGGCATCGCGTTGAATGTGGTCAACGTCACCATTAGCGGGACAGGCCTGACGTTCAAAAGCATCGCCGCGAGTGGTGCTGCGAACGGAATTGTCCTCAACAATACCGGTGGGGGTGGCCTAACCGTGACAGGGGACGGCGGCGGTGCGAGCAATGGTTCGGGAGGGACGATTTCCAACGTCACGGATACCGGTGTCAAACTAACCGCCGCGAGCAATATCACCCTGACGCGAATGCACATCCAAACCAGTGGCAACTACGGCTTGAACGGCAGTAGCGTGACAGGAATGACGATCAGCCGGTGCGTCTTTGACGGGACTCACGGCAACGCGGTTGACGAAGGCGCATTGTTTGTGACCGACTGGCTTGGAACCGGTTCCATAGCGGATTGCGACATTAGCGGAGGTGCGAACGACAACGTGCGCGTGAACAATACCACAGGCGTGTTAAACCGCCTTACAATCTCGAATACGACAATCCATGATAATTCAGGGTCTTCGGCTAATCATGGCTTGGCGCTCTACACCGCGCTGGGCGGCGGGCCAGGCAGCGCGAGTGGCGTGGTGATGAACGTGACGATCACTGGCTGCATATTTCAAAACAACTCCGCGAACCACATCGATGCGGGCGCGAAAGGCCTCGCTACGATGGACTTGGTCATTTCAAGTAATACTTTGCAGACGACGAATCCCGCCCTGGGAGGCGCGGTAAATATCACCGATGATCACTCTGCGGTCCTTACCTTCGACGTCAATGGGAATACATCGACCGGATCAAAGTTAACCGCGTTTAACTTCTTTACGAGCAACCAGACGACAGTCTCGGCGTCGGTCAATGGAAGTTTCCGAAATAACACGATCGGAACGAGCGGGGTGGCGGATTCGGGTTCGGCCCAGGGCAACGGCGTGAGCTTTACTGCCACCGGTCTGGGGAAAGTGACCGTGAGTGTGACTGACAATCAGATTCGCCAGTTCCAGACTGCCGGAATAGGGATGTCGGCTGGCGATACCAGTCCTGTCTTCAACGCCACTGTGACTGGGAATGTTGTCAAGGAAGCCAATGCTGTGAACGGTCTAAACGCCATCCGCGCCGATATGGGAACGACCTCTGCCGGCGCCGTCAATGCTTATTTGGATATCGGCGGCGCGGGAGCGCTGAGGAATGATGTCGTGGGCGCCGTTCCTTCGGGAACGGAAATTAGGGTCCGGCAGCGATTCTCGTCGACGGTGCGTCTCCCTGGATACTCAGGCGACAATACTGACACTGCTGCCGTTGTCACCTACCTTCTCGCGCGGAATACCACCACTGCCAATTCGGGAAGTGCGACGGCCGCTTCTCCGCCCGGAGGCGGGTTTGTTAACGGCGGGCCTTTTCTTCTGTTGGCGCCGGGAGGGGTGGCCAGTCTCGCTCACGCCGATGGTCAGTTCGCACGGTCTGGCGTTGCGTTAGACGCCACTGCCATTAACACGGGCACCGGCGAACCCTATGCCTCCGGCGATGCCGTCCGCAGCTCCGAACCTGCGTTGGTAACACCGTGCACAACGATCGGACTTGGCATTCTCCGCCAATCGGACCTCGACGCGGTTGTGGTCGACGCATTCAACCGATGGACGGCAACAGGGTTGAGCGACGAACAGAAACGGCATTTGCGCCGGTTGAAATTCGAGGTGGCGAAAATGCCTGATCGCTATCTTGGTGAGGCTTCGACCAATCTTGTCCACGTGGACAATGACGCCGGTGGCAGCGGCTGGTTTATCGATTCCGCCGCGCCGGACGAAGCCGAGTTTGCACGGGCGATTTCTGCGACCCGCCGCTACACTGATCCCGCGTGTGCACCGGCCGGGCGCATAGACTTGCTCACCGCCGTCCTGCACGAGATGGGACATGCCCTGGGACTTGCGGATACCTATACCGCAGATGAGCGCGACAACCTGATGTACGGATACCTGACCCAAGGCGAACGCCGCTTGCCGTCAGTTGGGCAAGCGCGCGGTGCGGTCCCAGGAAGCCTGGCTGGCAACCACTTCATCGGAGGACCGGTCACGGTCAGCATTGGGACGCTGCCCGCCGGCAAAACCATCACGATCACGTTCCAAGCGACCGTCGCGGGCCCATTCCCGACTTCCAGCCCGCCCTGCTCGAGTTCTCCCACGGTTTCACTTCAAGGAACAGTCTCCGGGGCACAAGGCAGTGCTTTTTCAATTTCCACGGACGATCCGGACCTCGCAGGCTCCGCCAACGCCACCGTGACGATCATTGAGGTGCCACCAACGATTGCGGGCAATAGCATCTCACGTCAGCGAGGCAGTTCCGCCAGCAACTCGCAAATCGCCGCCGTCGATGACTGCAACCAGAGCGAGGACGCCTTGTCAGTCACGGTGAACGGCAGTGCCAGTGCGACAGTCAACGGCGTCACCGTCTCTGGCGTGAGCGTCGACAGTTCTGGCCACGTTACTGGTGATGTGGCGGCAGATTGTGCGGCGACGTCGGCCTCGTTCACCCTTACCGTGACGGATACAAGCGCTCAGACGGCCACAGCTACGCTGACCGTGAATGTGCAGGCCAATGACGTGCCGACGATCGGCGCTTATTCAGATACTACGGTCGCGCTTGGCAGCAGCGGCAGCACAGTGAGCCCGAGCGGAGCGCCCACGGACAACGGGTCGGTTTCGAGTTTATCGGGCGCAGCCCCGGGTTTCAGCGGCACATTTGTGGGCAATCCAACCACAGGTGTCTTGACAGTCAACAACGCCGGACCAGCCGGCTCGTACACGGTGACAGTGACCGCTACGGATAATTGCGGTTCCACCGCCACGTCGACCTTCCAGTTGTTGGTGAATGCCAATCCGGTGGCTAATACCGACAGTCTGGTCCGCCAGAAAAACGCGTCAGCGAAGATCGCGCTGTCTCAAGTCTTGTCCAATGACACGGACGCGAATTCGGACACGCTCACTCTGACGGGGGTGAGTTCTCCGACGGCGAACAACGCCACGGTGATCCTCGACGGGATTTGGATCATTTACCAGCCACCATCGAGCTTTAATTCGTCTGATAGCTTCACTTACGACATTAGTGATGGGCACGGGGGAACAGCCACTGGAACCGTCAACGTGACCATTGCTCCTGAGAGCGACGAGCAGACCAAGAACATCATCAGCGTGACGTCGTCCGGGGCGGACATGATTGTGCGGGTCGCCGGCATCGCTGGCCGTGTCTATCGCTTCGAAACCACGTCCAGCCTCACGCCGCCCATCACCTGGACGCCGCATTCAGCAGGACCTCAAACCGCGGGCGCCAATGGCGTTGTGCAATTAACCGATACTGCGCCACCGTCCCCGCGCTTTTATCGTGCCGTAGAAAACTAGACTACCAAGGACCCGAACTATGCAGACGATTCTCAGGATTCTCTTCGTCGGGATGCTGGCCCTGCCCATGTCCACCAGTGCCCAGCTGTCCTTTTCTTTCGACGGGATCAATCAAGCGGTGCCGGATGGAAATCCCACCGGGCTGGTCAACGCGCAGGAGATTACCAGTGCGCCAGATCTATTCGTCACAGGTGTCACTGTGACGCTGAACGTTTCTGGAACTGGACTTGGGGGCTTTAACGGGGACTTGTACGTCACTCTGCAGCATGAGGGCGGTTACTCAGTTCTGCTCAACCGCCCTGGCACGCGCTCTGGCTCTCTTTCCGGCTACAGCGACAGCGGCGTATCGCTCACCTTTGACGATACGGCCATTGGCGATGTCCACGTTTACCGTCAAGTCCTCAATGGCAATCACACCACACCGATCGGTGGGAGTCTGACAGGAACCTGGAAACCGGACGCCCGCACCGCCGACCCGTCTCAGGTCCTCGATACAAGTCCGCGCACGGCGACACTGAGTTCCTTCCTCGACGCCCCGGTTAACGGGACCTGGACCTTGTTCGTAACGGATGTGAGCTCAGGAGCGACACATCAACTCGACAGTTGGGGCCTTCAGATTACAGCTGTTCCCGAACCGGCCAAAGCCACGCTTCTGGCAGGGGTTGCTCTGCTGGCCTTGGCCTTTTTGCGCCCGTTTTTCAAGAAAGCGATGGATCGTTTTTCGGAAGCCTAAGGCCGTAGAGAAACTCTTCCTGTCAATCGCGGGGGCACCGCGACTCAGCCCTCGATCGCCAGCTTGCTATCCTGAGGTTGAGGTCATTCTTTTGCCGTGCTTCCGCCCGTCCTGCGGTGAAAACCATGCTGCAAAATTGGCTCGTGGCAATTGCGTGACACCGGCTGCGATTCCGGCCATATATTTGTAAATCGTTTAACTGAATATGCGTTCTGACATCATCAAGAAAGGTTTCGAACGGGCTCCACACCGCGCGTTGCTGCGCGCCACAGGCGTGATTGAGTCCGAAGAGGATTTTAGCAAGCCGTTCATTGCGATCGCCAATAGCTACATTGACTGCATTCCCGGCCACGCGCATTTGAACGAAGTCGGCCAGATGGTCAAGCGCATGGTGCGCGAGGCCGGAGGAGTGCCCTTCGTTTTCAATACTATCGGCGTGGACGATGGCATCGCGATGGGGCATTCCGGGATGCTCTATTCCCTCCCGTCCCGCGAACTGATCGCCGACTGTGTGGAAACGGTCATCAACGCGCACAGTTTCGATGGCATGGTCTGCATCCCGAATTGCGACAAGATTGTCCCGGGCATGTTGATGGGCGCGATGCGCTGCAATATCCCGACGGTGTTCGTGAGCGGCGGGCCCATGGCGGCCGGCATCACGGAGCAGCAAGCGGCACACGACGATGTGATGGCCCATCTCCAGCCTGCGACCGGCAAATCGGACTTGATCACCGTGTTCAAGGGCGTGGGCCAATTGCAGACCGGTAAAATCACGGAAGATCAGTTGAAGAAACTGGAGCAGACCGCGTGCCCGACGTGCGGTTCGTGCTCAGGCATGTTCACCGCGAACTCGATGAACTGTTTGAGCGAGGCCCTCGGCATGGCATTGCCAGGGAATGGCACGATCCTGGCCGTTTCCAAGGAACGGGAGGCGCTCTACCAGCGCGCGGCGGAGGCCATCGTTCGGCTCGTCGAACGCGATTTGAAGCCGCTGGACATCGCCACGATCGAAGCTTTTGACAACGCCATCATGCTGGACGTAGCGATGGGCGGCTCCACGAACACGATACTCCACACGCTGGCGATCGCGCGTGAGGCAGTCATTCCCTACGACATCGCTCGCATTGACTAGATTTCCCGGCGCATTCCCTGCATATGCAAGGTTTCGCCGTCGTCCGTGAGGCAGGCATTCCCTACGACATCGCGCGCATTGACTCGATTTCCCGGCGCATTCCCTGCATCTGCAAGGTTTCGCCGTCGTCCGATTACCATATCCAGGATGTGCATCGAGCGGGCGGCATTCACACGATTCTTGGAGAATTGAAGCGCATGGGAGTTTTGAACGTGGGTTGCAAAACCGTCACGGGTAAGTCGCTTGGGGAAAACATTGACGACTGGGATGTGCGTTCAGAGAAATGCCTGACACTGCCAAAGACCGTGCGCGTTTCTGGCGCGTCGGCCATCGCGGTCGATCCGAAAGACAAAATGGGGGTCGCGGCTCGCACTTCCAGCGGTAATCTGGTGCCCAAACCGATGCTATTCTTCCCCGCGGACCCGCTCGCCATCGCGTTCTGGAGAAACGCCGCCGCGTGGAATGCAGGGGAAGTGGAAGCCATGATCGCGTTGCACGACGCCCGCGTCAAAGTCAGCCTGCCGGACGGCAGCGAATGGGTGGGGCACGATCAGGTGCGCGCGGCCCTCTCGCAGCGGATGAGCGACGCGAAAGGATTGGTCCGCGCTGAACTTGGCGAGTTCCGCAAACTGCCCGTGATGCTCATGTGGCAATATGGCAAAGGCGGCGCCAAAACTGCCTACGCCATGGTGCGAGCGAAAGGCTTAAAGAAAGGCCTTTTCGCCCGGGCTGAGTTCATTACGGACCCCAGCCAACTGGCCAAGGTCAAGCCGAGCGGGTTGATGCCGTATGATCCGGCATTCCGATTCGACCCCAAGGACTGCATCCGCACCAAGGAAACGGCTTACACGCCAGACGGCGGGCTTTCCATCCTTTATGGCCAACTCGCACCGGAAGGCAGCGTGGTCAAAACTGCCGGCATCAGCCAGGCGTTCAAGGAATCCTGCGGGCCGGGATTTGTTTTTGAAGGCCCATCCGTGATTTTTGAAAGCCAGGACGAGGCTTGCGCAGGCATTCTCGCTGGGAAAGTCAAAGCGGGAGACGTGGTGGTCATCCGCAACGAAGGGCCGCGCGGGGGTCCAGGGATGCAAGAAATGCTTTCGCCGACGAGTTACATCGTCGGGATGGGGTTGGGCGACAAGTGCGCTTTAATCACGGACGGCCGGTTTAGCGGCGGCACCGCAGGCGCTTGCATCGGACACGTTTCGCCGGAGGCCCAAGAAGGAGGTCCGATCGGCCTGCTACAGCAAGGCGACCGGATCCGGATCGATTTCCCCAACCGCACCATGGACATCCTGGTGTCCGAAACTGAACTGGCCGAGCGGAAGAGGCGTTTCACACCGGTTCAACGCCATAAAACGGGATGGCTAGCGCGCTATCAAAAGCTGGTGACCAACGCGAGCCAGGGGGGCATTTTAAGATAGCAACGATTTAGGTTTAGACGTCGGTAGGGTCTGTGCTTTTGCACTTCCGAGCTCGGGGTCGCACTCGCGTGGGTCACGTGCGGCTGCCGGGCGGGAAGAGCATGATTTGGCGGGTTGGCGAGGAAGGTCATGGGGACCGCCATCCGGCTTAGTCTAGGTTTTCCGGAACAGCGGCGGAGGGCCGCCGCACTCCAAAATCTGGCGAAGCATAGTGGCTTAGTCCCTGCGCGCCAGCGTCTTGGACGGCTCCAGCCCTCTGGAGCTTTGGCATCGGACGCCACGAAGCCGGGGTCGATGGCTCCAGCGCTCAGGACACCCCATCAAAAGATGGGCTAGGTTCTGCCGATCGCTTCCCAAACTCGTCTCGAAGCAAGATCCACAACGTGTAAATGCCAATCGCCGTTCCGATGGGAAAATGGAACAGGTCCAGAACACCCACGACGATCATCAGCGGTCGGGCCCAAGCCTTGTTTGCCAGCATCGCCCATCCGGCAATCATGTCGGGGATCGACTTCAAGGCGATGAAGCCGCCAATAAACAGCCCAACGGTTCCAATGATCGCTGCCGGAGCTAGTTCACCGTTCCAAATCACCAACCCGCCAGCCGCGCCGAAAATGGAGAAGATGATTGCAGCTGCCACCAAGCCAAGGGCACCGAGGATGATGTGAAGGATAGCAATCAGTCGAAGATGCGTATTCATGGGTTTGGTCTCTGGCGACTGAGGGTGGCATCAGGCTGGGTTAACCGCCATTACAAAGCGGTGCAAGAATTAGAGGTCCTTCCCAATGGCTTCGATAATCCTGCTTACAAAAACTACCGACACCTGGTCGACGTCCCGGGGGATCGAGGCTACGGTTACCTCTTTGCTATGCCAAAGGATGGACATCCTATATCTGCTAACGTTCGCCCGATGAGCGAACGGACCCTTCTCCTCATTCTCGCTGCCATCCAATTTACCACGGTGGTCGATTTTCTGATCATTATGCCGCTCGGCCCGCAGTACATGCGGGTGTTTCGAATCAATCCCGGCCAGTTCGGACTCATCGTCTCGGCTTACGCGGTGAGTGCCGGACTCGCTGGAGTCGCGGCTGGGTTCTTTCTCGACCGATTTGAACGAAAGAGGGCTCTGCTCTGGTTGTACCTCGGCTTCGCCCTTGGCACTCTGGCGTGCGCCCTGGCGCCAAATTACGGGTCGCTTGTCGCTGCCCGAGCGATCTCCGGCGCGTTCGGGGGCGTCGCCGGCTCGCTCATCTTGGCGATCATCGGGGATGTCGTGCCGGAGAAACGGCGCGGTGCGGCGATGGGCTTGGTGATGTCGTCCTTCTCGGTCGCCTCGATCTGCGGAGTGCCACTCGGTTTGGTCTTGGCATCGCAACTGAGCTGGCACATCCCTTTCTTCGTCCTGGCAGCGCTGAGCGTGATGGTGCTGGGTGCGGCGGCTTGGATGATGCCGCCCTTGGCGGAACACATGCATTTGGCGCGCGCGGAACATCCAGTCACTAGAATGTGGGGAGTGCTCCGGCAACTGGAACATCAGACGGCCTTCGTCTTCATGGCGGCGTTGACTTGCACGGGCTTCGTTATTTTCCCTTACCTGAGCAACTATTTAGTGGCCAACGTTGGCTTAACGGAAAAGCAACTGCCGCTCATCTATTTGTGTGGGGGCCTGTGCACCATCTTTACAATGAACTGGATTGGGCGTTGGGCAGATCGAGCTGGGAAGCTGCGTGTCTTTACCGCCATGTCGATCGGCGCGGTGTTTCCGATCCTCATGGTCACCAACCTTCCGCGTGTTCCCGTGGCGTTGGCTTTGGCCATCTCGACGCTGTTTATGATCTGCATGTCGGGACGCATGGTCCCAGCAATGGCATTGATAACCGGCAGCATCGAAGCGCGCTATCGAGGCGGCTTCATGAGCGTGAATTCGTCGGTGCAACAGTTTGCCTCGGGCGTGGCAGCCTACGCCAGTGGCCATATCATGGGCCAGTCGGCGACGGGACAACTGACTCGATTTTCCTGGATTGGGGCGCTCTCAGCGACGTTGGCTATCACGTCAATTGGCTTGGCGCGCCGTTTGCGAACGAAAAATCGACAACCCGCTCCCATCCCGTTGGAAGGGCTTTAGATCGAGTCGCTTTCGCCACCGTCCTGTTTGCGGACACTTCCGTTCAGCGGCGACAAGGGATGTTCAGTCGTTTGAATGCCAAGCTCGATCACCCGAACGGAAGCACTTGCTTTGCTCCCCGCGAGTCGACACCACGAACTCCACGAAGTCGTTGGTGCCTCGCACCGTCCCGCCAACCGGTTGCCAGTCGCGAATGCCGGAAACGAGGTTACAGCTTTCAATCAAATACACTCGATCCGGGACGCACGCCCAGCGAAGCCGGAGTTGCCCGTCGTCCGCCGCCGATACAGCCTCGAGCTTGAGCACGGAAGCGCGCAGGGCAGGATCCGTTCCAGCAATGAACTCGGCATAATTGTTGAAGCCGTCTCCATCCCAATCCGAGACGGCATCGTTCTGACTGGGTGCGAGGCCATGGGCCCATTCCCATCCATCGGTCATGCCATCGCTGTCGGAGTCTGCCAATTCAAGTAGATATTCGAACGCGCCAACATCTGGCAAAGCCACCCCATCAGCATTGCCGTCGAGGGGTCGAGGTTTTCCGTCCAGGTCGATCGCGGGCGCGTAGGCTGCATCTCCCGCGTCAATACCCGGTGAGCCAGGTTCCAACCGATAGTCGCCGTGTTCCGCATCGCGAAACCGAGGCTTAGCGGAGAAGTCCGTGGAGCCCTGGGCCAGATTGATATAATTGCTACGGGAATTGAGCAGAAGATTGTGAGTCAAGGTAGGCCGCGCCATGGGGGTTGTAGGCGTCTGATAGATGCCGGAAGTGTTGGAGACCATCAAGTTGTTCGCAATCACAAGCTGGTTCGCAGGCGGCGGAAGCGAAAACGCGATCGCGCCACCTTGTTCACCAAAAGGGGTCGAAGCGGTATTTCCAATGACGGTGTTATGGAGGATCCAGAGCGGCTCGGTTGCATTGGTCATAACCAGGCAGTAGAGACCGCCTCCCAGACCGCCCGTTCCCATAGGGTCTTCCGCTCGGTTACCCACCATCACGTTATTTTGAATGCGTCCGGTCGCAAAACCAGAGAGATAAATTCCCGCGCCGGCGGCGGCGGAATTGGCTCGAATGATGTTGCCTTCAATAAGCGCGTGCTCGCCCTGTTGGAGTGTGATTGCGCCGGACACCGAGCCAAGGTAAAGCGGCAACGGATAGGTATTATACATCGCGTTGCTCTCAATTAAGTTGTTCCGCAAGATGGGCGAGGTCGCGACGCCGAAGACCGCAGAACCATATCGCGCATGGTTTTCTTGGAAGGTATTGTCCTGAATTACAGGACTGGAAAAAGAGCAGTAGAGACCGGCGCCACTGCCGTCAAACGTGTTCAAAATCTCGTTCTGACGGATGGTGTTTCCGGAGATGATCGCATAGCTCAGCTCGCAATAGATCCCCGCGCCGTAAGAAGCAGGCTGCGGAAACGAGGCGCTATTATCGTGCGCGAGTGAATTTCGGGTGATGGTATTATTGACGATGAATGGCGAAGAGACTCCCAGATAGATTCCGCCTCCCAAACCGCCCGGGCCATACTGGCTCAAGCCCGCGCCGCCCGTGAACTTACCACCGTTCTGAATCGTAAAGCCGTCAAGTCGACTGACCAAATAGCCGCCATTGCCACACAGGACCACTTTAATCCTGCCTTGCCCGTCCAGGATGGTGGGGTTGTCCGCGATCTGCCGAAGTTCGCGATTCGTTTCGGTGCCTGAGAACCCTCCGTACACATGGACGAACGCTGGCAAGACGATGTGCTCAAAGTAGGTTCCTCGCGCGACCCAAACTTCTCCTCCGGACTGTCTCGCAGCATTCAGGGCGGCTTGCACTGTCCCCTTGGCATTGGACCAAGTCAGACCGTCTGACTGGTCGCTTCCTCGAGGATTGACGTGGAAGATGGGTTGGAGCGGGCTTAGCCATGTGCCGTCAGACTCGTCCGCGCCCAGATCGATCCCCTGCCCTTGCAGACGGCTCTGCCCGTCGATATCAGTTTCGGTCACCGCGTCGTGCGGGGGCGTGCCAGCGTCGGTGCATGGAGAACCCGCTTGCAAGTGGAGATTCCCAAATTCCAGGTTCACCAGCCCGGGATCACGTGAGAAATTGCCGTTGGTCCCCGTCAAGCTCATAAGTCCGACGAAGTCCGTTGGTGTGCCTTGAAGCTGATTCCCGTAAATGCAGTTGAAGTCAATGGTGGAGGTCGTCGGAGTTCCCGGAGCCTGCTCGAGCCCCCACGTGTTAAAAGCCACGATGTTGTTGCGAATCACCGGCTTTGTGCCAACCAAGGGAAGCGACGAACTGCCCCAATAAAACCCGCTTCCATTATTGGCGACAATGGTGTTGTTGACGACGATGGGGATACCCCCATTGGAATCGACGACGGCAATGCCACCTCCACGCCGAGCGCCATTTGCCGCCAGAACGTTGTTGAGCAATCTCGGGGCGCAAACCGCCGTCGGGTGCGGACGCCCATCCAAATCGTCCGCCGTGGCAAAGATTGCACCTCCCCCCACGGGCACAGGAGTGTTCACTAACCACGAAGCGGTGTTTCCGACCAAAACATTGTTGGCAATAAGAGGCGACGAATTCCGCCAGCAGCTAATCCCGCCGCCGTTTTGGTAGGCTAAGTTCCAACAGATGACGTTGCCCTGGATGCGCGGCGAGGCATCGATACACGCGATTCCCCCACCGTCGAAGCTGGCATTGTCCGTTATCCGATTCCCCTCCAACACGACAATTCCGTTCGTCGACGCGCCCCAGACGAGGATTCCAGCACCGTACGCCGAGGCGTCCGAGCTGACGTTGCCGCGGACCGTACAGTTCCGCACGATCCCAGCGGTTTGCCAGCAATAGACTCCCGGGCCTGAGCCGTTCATAATGGTGAATCCATCCAGGACGGTGTCCGGTGCGCAGTTGATGAGGGTGACGGGAATCCCGTTGGTGGTTCCATCCAACACCGTAGAATAGGTTCGCAGCGTCGAACTTCCTCGCGTTTGTTCGCTGCCGGCAAAACCGCCGTACAGCCCTACGGTGCCTCTCAGCTGCAGATGTTCTCGGTAAATACCTTGCGCGACCCAGACTTCGTCTCCTGATTGTGCAATGGCCAGGGTAGCGGCGATGGATCGTTTGGCAGCGGCCCAGCTAGCGCCGGAATTAGCCTCATTCCCTTCCATGGTCACATAGTGAACCGCGGCCGCGTGCAACGAAGCGGCCGACCACAATGCCACAAACATCCACTGGATACTTTGCCACGACTTCATAGATTTCTCCTTTCTTGCGCCGCACCGAAGCACGTCGTTCTGCAGGATTGGCGGAGCGCGGGTACGGGCGAGTGGTCAGGGTCAACACCGTCTTGCGCGTTGAGCAGACAGGGAGCGGAACGCCCTCAGGGCAGCGCACAGAGCCGGTGCCGCTGTTGGGCGGATGTGCGAAATCGCACGCAGAAACACTCCCATGCTTTCGGCCGGCTCTCATAGCAGGATTACGGACCTTGAAAGTCTGCTTCCCGCGCACTGAGGCGATCTTCTGAGTAGGCATTGTCAGTCTAGAGACTGGGGCGAAAAAGTAAAGCCAAACTGCATTTACCACTCCGCTTCTTGACCTTTCCTAATCTAGTTCCACCGAACGAGAACGATGGACCGAAGCGGTTTTTCATGTTTAAAATCGGTAATGCCAGACGAGCCCAATTCCGTAGATGCGCAACGTTCATCGCGATTGCGCAGCTTTGCTGAGCTCAGTTCGGAGGGACTGCCGCCAGGGGAGCTCAGCGAAACCGCAAAGGAGATTCAAATTCAGGAGAAACCTCGGAAAAGCCGTGGGCGAGTCGACATTATTCGTCAAAAGGCCGGCCGAGGCGGGAAGACAGTCACAGTGATCACAAACTTCGTTGGCATTGGATTACCGGAGAAAGAAAAGTTAGCCAAACGGATGCAACGTGCGTGCGGGACGGGCGGCACGGTCAAAGAAGGCCGGATCGAAATTCAGGGAGACAAGCGAGAAGAGGTGGCGAAAATTCTGTCGGAGGCTGGATTCCGACCGGTATTTGCGGGCGGCTGAGTGGAACAACGATGATTTTCCGAATGGGTGGAGGGGCTTGATCAGCCTTTTTCAAAGTCGTTCCCATCTTAAGAGTCGAGCTCAAACCAAATACGACTCCCTAAAAAGAACCAAGGTGACCACTGGGCCACCCTGTTCGGTCGCGGCGGGATTATTCTTCCGACTACTTCTGTGACCATGCCTGAGGAACGATGAGGACGCTCCACAATCATTGGCGAGGAATAATCGTCTTTTGCGTTTTTGGATGAACTCTTTACAGGCCTGGCTGAGCTGACTAGAGTTTCGCGACAGCCATTTTATGAGCAGTTCCGTCGTTGAAGCCGCGCACACCGGCAAGTCTGCAACCCGCTTGAGGGAAGATCCACTTCTGCCTAGTCCCATGATTCGTTTGGCCACCGCGGTCCAGGAGCTTTCTTTGGCAAGAGACCTCAACGCGATTGCGGCCATCGTGAAACGATACGCCCGTGCGCTGATCAGCGCAGATGGGGCCTCCTTCGTGCTGCGGGACGGCGATTTGTGCTACTACATGGCGGAGGATGCGATTGCCCCATTGTGGAAGGGACAACGTTTTCCCATGACGGCGTGCATTAGCGGTTGGGTCATGCTGAACCGCGTTCCCGTAGTCATTCCGGACATTTATTCTGACTCTCGAATTCCTGTGGACGCCTATCGCCCCACATTTGTTCGCAGCCTGGCGATGGTTCCCATTCGGACCCAGGCGCCGATCGGTGCGATCGGGGCTTACTGGAGCCGCACTTACACGCCGAGCCTGGAGGAAATTACCGTGTTGAGTGCGCTGGCCGACAGCGCGGCGGTCGCCTTTCAGAACACCAAGCTCCAGGACGGTTTGTCTCAGATTCAACAGCGAGCGCAACAATTGGAGTCCTACAATCGGGAACTCGACGCGTTCTCATCGTCGGTTTCCCACGATCTGCGTGCGCCGCTACGAACGATCCGCCAATTTACTACTCTTCTACTGGAAGACAAAGCGGCCTATTTAGACGCCGAGTCCAAGGATTGGTTGGGGCGAATTGAGGTCACGACGGCGCGTATGTCCGCCATCATCGAAGATCTTTTGCGATTGGCGTCCATCTCCCAACGCCCACTTCGACTTGAGCCCGTGGACCTGTCTGCCTTGAGTGCGGAGATTGTATCGGATGTGACAGGAGAGGCCGCCCCTCGGGAATGCGCGATCGAAGCCGGTTTGATCGCTGAGGGAGACCCTGGCCTGATTCGGATTCTGCTGGAGAACCTGCTCTCCAACGCCTGGAAATATTCGTCGCAGTCGAGCCGTCGTAGGATTTCCGTAGGGCGTTCCGCACCCGTTGATGGCGCTCCGACTTTCTTTGTTCGGGACAACGGCGTGGGAATTGCGTCCGAGCATCTGCATCGCCTGTTCAAGCCCTTTGAGCGACTGCATACCGACACATCAATCCCGGGCGTCGGCTTGGGATTGGCCACTGTGAAGCGAATTGTCGAACGGCATCAAGGCGCTGTAAGAGTGGAAAGCGAAACTGGACATGGAACGACCATCTATTTCTCCTTTCGCCCCGGACCGGTTGATTGATCCAGCACAACGTCGGGCCGTTTGAGCGAACTGACACCCGAGGCCCGAGATGCGCGGCCCTGAGCGAAGACCTCGCGGTGAAGATATTTCGGCAGAAGCCACGAGTTGGCACGGATCGCAACAGCGCCAATGGGTGCGCCCGTTCAATGCCAGTCTATAAATGCAAATGACTGTGAAAAACTCTTCAGGTGTTGGACTCAAGACCGTCGCCGTATTGCTGATCTTTGGCGGCGTGACCGGCTTCATTCCGGCCTTCCGCCAAAGCTATCGGCACATGCACGGTGAAGAAATCTCGCAGCTAGGAATTCCTATCTTATCGATGATCCTGTTTGGGTGGTCGGCGTGGGTGGGATTCCGACTCTGGAGAGGTGCCCCTTCGAGTATCCGACAGGCTTTCGTCCTATTCGCCTTGCAAGTGCTGGAATTAGGCATTCTCGGCTGCGCCTATGAGTTTTCGACCGGGCTCAGCTTGCGCGTGACGGTCGGAGGGCATGCGGTTGATGCCGCTCAGGCCGGACCTTCTCACTATCTTCTTTTTGGCGGGAATCTGGGGTCCTCGCTGAATTTGAAAACCTCCGGAGGAGAGGCTGGGTGGATGATCGGAATCAACCTTGTGGCCTTAGGAGTCTGCGGCTATCTCGTGAAACGATTACGCACCCGGAACGTCGCAGCATCGGACGCGATCGACTCATCCTCCACCGTTGCCCAGGCCTAGCTCTGTCGTGCTGTTCGGCGCCAGGACCGGATCGCTTGGCCTTTTCATTCGAGTGGGCACTCGACAGGGCTCATTCCTAGCAACTATTCGCGAATTCGCTTGTTTACTTGAACGTTAAGGCGAATGAAGAAGCTTTTGTCCTGTCTACTCTTGATCACCATCAGCGCAGGACTTTTTCTTCTCCTCCGCCCTGATCCGACATACATCAATTTCCCCCCGACGGCAGGCCAGCACTGGATCGCATTTGGGGATAGTCTAACTTCAGGATTCGGAGCGGCTGATGGGAACGATTACCCTACCCTTCTCGGCAAAGCGCTCGGTGTTCCGATGCTCAATTTCGGCACACCTGGAGCGACCTCTCAAGATGGGCTGGGCAAAGTTGAGGAAGTCTTAAACGCCCGTCCGAGAGTGGTTCTGCTCTGCTTTGGCGGTAACGATACACTACACGGTGTCCCACACGAACAGACGTTTCGCAATCTCGGAGAGATCATCGATCAACTGCAGCAACGCGGGGCGTTCGTGGTGCTGATCGGCATTCGCAGTGCAAGTGTGCGGGACAAATACCGTTCAGAATTCAAGCGGCTTGCCAGGGCAAAGCGAGTGCTTTATGTGCCTAATATCCTGGAAGGAGTATTAGGTCATCCGGGCTTAATGGCAGACTACGTGCATCCAAATGATCAAGGCAACGCGGCGATCGCCGAACGTTTGGAGCGAGTTTTGCAGCCGATGATGCCCGTCCTTAGCCCGTGAATCCGCTTCCCTTCCAAGTATCTGCTCCTCGACGCTCCGATCGTCCGCTGTTACGCCGCAGGCGAAAACTCTGAGCGCTGCGACCGCGGCTTTCGACAAACACGATCGACTCCAAGCCCCCGCCGCACCGGTGGCGGCCCCGCCGCACTCAGAGCAGCGGCTTTGCAGATGGCAGGAATGTGCTATTTTGCGGCGCGTTAATGTCCCGAACAATGCCCTATAAAGATACTAAGTTCAAAAGCACGGTGGGAAGTCTCATCTTCCTAAGTCGTTGGTTACAAGCGCCGTTATACTTTGGGTTGATCGTGGCCCAAGGGATCTACGTATACCATTTCATGGTGGAGTTGTGGCATCTCATCGGATACACTCCGACCCTTACGGAAACGGAGATCATGCTGCGCGTGCTCGGGCTTATTGACGTGGTGATGATTGCGAATCTACTCATCATGGTAATCGTAGGCGGATATGAAACGTTTGTTTCCCGCCTCCGGCTCGAAGACCATCCCGATCAACCTGAGTGGCTCTCCCATGTCAACGCCGGGATTTTGAAGGTCAAGCTGGCCACCGCCCTAATTGGCATTTCTTCAATCCACCTGCTTAAGAGCTTCATCAACGCCGATCGGATCGAAACCAAGACCCTTCTGTGGCAAGTCTCCATTCACCTGACCTTCGTGGTTTCGGCGCTGATGCTCGCGTGGATTGACCGGCTCATATTCCGAGGACCTGCAACCGAGCATTGAATGGGCAACCCCGACCGCACGGACGCACCCCGAGGCCCGGGTTGCACCCATGGCGTCATTAACTGACCAAGGCCACCCCTCGATGGGAGGATTCAATATTCCGCGTGGCCACGCTCCGGTCTAAGCCACGGACTTCGGACCTTTCGCCTGTGCTTGCCGTGTCGGTGCGGAATTGGGCGAGCATTTGCCTTAAATCTTCAGCGAGTCGAGCGAGCTCCGCGGCGCTGGATAAGACGTGGTCGGTACCGCTGGAAATCTCGCTGGTAGCGTCATTCACCGTGGCAATGTCTTTGGAAACCGATTGGGACACCGCCGAGATTTCTACAACCCGGTCATTTGCCTCCTTAACGCCCGTGGCTGCACCACTGACGTTGCATGCCATGTCGCGGGTCGCGGCCGATTGTTGCCCGATCGCGGTCGCAATTGTGTTAACAATATCGCTGACCCGCGCGATCACGCCCGAAATCTGGCCAATATCCGAGAGCGTTCCCGCGGTAGAATTCTGTATCCCACTGACCCTCGCTTTAATGTCCTCGGTCGCCTCTGCCGTCTGACGCGCTAACTCTTTGATTTCCTGTGCGACGACACCGAATCCTTTCCCAGCAGCGCCTGCGCGAGCTGCTTCGATGGTGGCGTTCAGCGCCAAGAGTTTCGTTTGATCAGAAATGTTCGTAATCGATTCCGTCACGGCTCCAATATCCTTGGCCGCCGCGTTCAAATCTTGCATGCGATCGCTGACCAGCCGAGCGTGCCGAGTCGCCTCCGATGTGATGGAACGAGCCTGCTCCGAATTGACGGCTATTTCATGAATCGTTGCGGTCATCTGTTCGATTGCGCCCGCCACGGTCGTCAGGCTCGTGGTTGCATCGCCCATGCCCGCAGCCACAGACATTGAACTCGCGCTCATCTCTTCAGCCGCACGCGCGACGGCGGTAGCCTTCTCGGAAGCAAACTTAACTCCAGTAGCTGATTGGCTAGAGGCGGCGGAGAGTTCGGTCGACGATTGTGCCAAAGTCTGCGCACTGCCTGAAAGCTCGCCAAGCAAGCTCCTCAAACGGTCGGTCATTCGTTTCAGAGCTTGAGATAGGCCCCCGATTTCGTCTTGTCGATTTAACAACTCCGAATCAACGCGTGCTGTCAAATCCCCTTGACTGACTCGAATAAGCGTGTCGGCTGCCTTGGCCAACGGCACGGTCAATTGCCGACGAGAAACCAGCATGACGAGCGCAATCACAACGACCACAATCCCCAGGGTAACGACGACACCGGCGATGAGACTCTCTTTCCGGAGCGAGGCAAACGAAGCTGACCATTCCTGTTGGGCCTGACGATAAGCGGAGTTGGACAGACGCAACAATTGCACACCAGCAACCTGTCCCACCTTCCAATCGGTATGGCACTCAACGCACGCCTTCTCAGCGAGCAACGGCCGATAGAGCTCAAAAGCCTGATCTGTTTGCCTTTCGAGCGGGATCGCATTTTGCCAGAGCTGCTGCCGCAATGGAACGTCGAGCGAACGATGCAGCGCAGCTGGCTCGGAGGAGTAGGCAACTTTTCCCGATTCTCCAATCAGCGAACATTCCAGCAGGCCCTCCACCCGCCGTTGTTGGGTGAGGATTTGCGCCAACCGGTCCATTTCCCCCTGTTCCATCGCGTCGCGCAGCGAGATCAGCACGGCTTCCTGCAAATTGCGCATATTGCCGAGAGTCGACCGCTCCAGACGCTGTAGATTCGTGGCCGAGAGCTCGGCATAGCTGCGGCTTTCACGTCGTTGCCGGACAGACTCCGAGATGATGAGGACAGCCAAAACACCGCTTGAAACGGACAAAAAGAACTTCGTCTGTAAATTCATACAACCGAGGCAAAAGAGATCGTCCCAGATTCAGGACGGGGTCACGTCATCTGTTGTAGGCTGTATCGGCAGAAAGGGCCGCCTACTTAAGAACGGCAGTCCCTGTAGTCCCTTAGGCCAGTGAAGATTGCAGGGTGGATCGGCGGCGTTGGCAGACCCTCCCAGAGGCTGTCATCGGCTCCTGGACGGCCTGTGGTCCGAGTTCAAGCTCGACCATGAGGGAGCGAATTTGACGACTTCACGCTGGGAATCCGTCAAGCAACTTGAGCGCGCGGGCGGCGATCATGCCGGCCCGGGGCGTATCGAAAAAACTGCTGACGCCCTCCGGCGGCTTGGGTATGGTGAGGGTTTCAAGACGCAATTTGAACATGGAACCTAGAGCCGACATCGCTGTAATCGGTCTGGCCGTTATGGGCCAGAACTTGATCTTGAACATGAACGACCACGGATTCACGGTGGTTGCTTACAATCGCACGGTAGCAAAGGTGGATGAGTTTCTTCAGAAAGAGGCCCAAGGCACCAAAGTGATCGGCGCCCACTCGATCGAAGAGATGATTGCATTGCTCAAGAAGCCGCGTCGCGTGATGCTCATGGTCAAGGCGGGCCAACCGGTAGACGAGTTTATCGATCACTTGCTCCCTCATTTGGAAGCGGGCGACATCATCATTGACGGCGGCAATTCCCTGTTTGAAGACACGATTCGCCGAACCAAACAATTGGAGTCAAAAGGGCTACTCTATATTGGAACGGGCGTGTCGGGTGGCGAAGAGGGCGCTCGTCGGGGACCTAGCATCATGCCCGGCGGATCCACCGCGGCGTGGCCTCACGTTAAAGATCTGTTCCAGGCGATTTCTGCGAAGGTGGAAGACGGAACACCGTGCTGCGATTGGGTGGGCGAAGACGGGGCGGGGCACTATGTGAAAATGGTGCACAACGGGATTGAGTACGGAGACATGCAGCTGATCTGCGAAGCCTACAATCTGATGAAGACAGGACTAGGCATGACCGCGGATGAAATGCACCAAGTTTTCGCGGAGTGGTATCAAGGAGATCTGGAATCTTACCTTATCGAAATCACTCGCGATATCCTGGCGTTTAAGGATACCGATGGCCAGCCGCTCGTGGAGAAGATTCTCGACACGGCAGGCCAGAAGGGAACTGGCAAATGGACAGTCGTCAGCTCGCAGGACTTGGGTATCCCGATCACACTGATTGCGGAGGCCGTCTACGCGCGCATGATTTCGGCTTTGAAAGATGAACGCGTCGCTGCATCGAAGAAGTTACGCGGACCCAAACCAGTCATTTCCGGAGACCGGAGCAAGTGGGTGGAAGCGATCCGACAAGCTCTCTACGCGTCAAAGATCGTCTCGTATGCGCAAGGCTTCATGCTCCTCCGAGCGGCCGCTCAACAGTACCACTGGAACCTAAACTATGGCGGCGTCGCGCTAATGTGGCGCGGTGGCTGCATCATCCGCAGCCGGTTTCTCGGTGATATCAAAAGAGCCTTTGACAAAAACCCGAAACTCACGAACTTGATGCTCGACCCATTTTTCAAGAAAGCGATTCAAAAGAGTCAGCGAGCTTGGCGTAACGTGGTCTCCACCGCGGCGCGAAAAGGGATCCCGATTCCCGCGTTCAGCACGGCCCTGGCGTTCTTTGATGGGTATCGAAGCGAGAGGTTGCCAGCGAACCTCTTACAGGCGCAACGCGATTATTTCGGTGCTCACACCTATGAACGGGTAGATCGGCCGCGCGGGGAATTCTCGCATACGAACTGGACGGGAAGAGGCGGAGCGGTCAGTTCCGGCACCTACACGGCTTAGTCTTGTCGACATCTCCACGACTAAATTTCTGATCGCCTCCATACGGAATGTTGCCGCCAGCCTTGACAAGGCGGGCGGCCACACCGCGCTGTAAGCGGTTGCCCTGGAGAAGCGCCCGCCGCCCAGACCTTGAGTCGAAACCCGATTTTCGTTCGCGCCGTCTCCTGGGCAGTGCTCTTTTTAGGAGACACGCAAATCGCTTATGAATTTCAGTTGTTGCACTTGGGGCGCGATGTAGTAAAGAATCCCAACATTTTGGTACTAAAACGGAACCGATAATGATGACATCGCGGAACCGAATCACGCCCAGCGATCTGGGGCCGAGCGGCCCAGAGACAGTCTCCAATGGCCTGCCGCCGAAGCAAGGCCTGTACGACCCATGGTTTGAACACGAAGCCTGTGGGTTGGTTTCGTGGTCAATGTCAAAGGGCGCAAGTCTCATGAGATCATCCGACAAGGCCTAAGCATTCTGATCAATCTGAATCACCGCGGCGCCTGCGGATGTGAAGTCAATACGGGCGACGGCGCAGGGATCCTCTTGCAGATGCCGCACACGTTCCTTGAAGAAGCATGTCACGACGCCCGCATTCAGCTGCCTGGGCCGGGAGAATACGGCGCCGGGATGGTCTTTTTGCCGCAGGAAAAGTCAGCCCGCCGCAAATGCGAGCAGATCGTGGAAAGGATCGTCGCGGACGAAGGTCAGCGTTTTCTGGGCTGGCGCACCGTACCCACGAGCAATGCGTCTCTTGGCGCCACGGCCAAAGCGTCGGAGCCTTTCATGCGGCAGGTGTTCATCGGGCGCGACACCAACCTCAAGGACGACCTTGCCTTCGAGCGGAAGCTTTTCATCATTCGCAAGCGGGCGGTCAATGAAGTTCGGGCTGCTGGATTTAAGGGCAGTCACGTTTTCTATGTTGCGAGTCTTTCTTATAAAACGCTCGTTTACAAAGGCATGCTCCTGACGGAGCAAGTCGAAGAGTACTATCCGGACCTGGCCAATCCGGCCATGGAAACGGCGCTCGCGTTGGTTCACTCCCGTTTCAGCACAAACACTTTTCCGAGCTGGGAACGCGCTCATCCCTATCGGTATCTGGCGCACAACGGCGAGATCAACACGCTGCGGGGCAATATCAACTGGATGCACGCCCGACAAGCCATGTTTGAGGCGAACTTGTTTGGCAGCGACACCAAGAAGATCCTTCCGATCGTCGATACCAACGGCAGCGACTCGAGCATGTTTGACAATTGCTTGGAGTTGCTCGTTTTGGGCGGCCGCTCTCTGCCCCACGCCATCATGATGATGATCCCGGAACCTTGGGCGAATCATGAGAGCATGAGCGAGCAGAAAAAAGCATTCTATGAATACCATAGCTGCCTGATGGAACCTTGGGACGGGCCAGCGTCCATCGCTTTTACCGACGGCGTCCGAATCGGCGCTGTTCTGGACCGTAACGGACTTCGTCCATCGCGCTACTACGTCACCAAAGATGACTTGGTCATCATGGCGTCTGAGGTGGGAGTATTGGAAGTCGCCCCGGACCGCATTCTGCACAAAGGCCGGCTACAGCCTGGACGGATGTTTCTCATCGATACGGAAGAGGGCCGGATTGTGGCCGATGAGGAGATTAAGCACAAAATTGCGACCGAACATCCGTACGCCCAGTGGATCGAGCAGCACATGATCCCACTGGCGAACTTGCCCTTGATCAATCAACAGACTGGGCCCAGCCACGAGACCGTGCTCCAGCGGCAGCAAGCGTTCGGTTACACCTTTGAAGACCTTCGGATCATCATGTCGCCCATGGCGCGCGACGGGGTTGAACCGGTGGGATCGATGGGCACAGACACCCCGCTTGCGGTGCTGTCGGATAAGCCGCAACTGCTCTACAACTATTTTAAGCAGTTGTTCGCCCAGGTGACCAATCCCCCGATCGATTGCATTCGCGAAGAGATTGTCACTTCCGCGGAAACCACGATTGGTTCGGAGCGGAACTTGCTCGATCCGAAGGCAGAAAGCTGCCGACTGATCGAGCTCAAGACTCCCATCCTGACTAACGAAGAATTGGCCAAACTGCAGTATATTTCGGAGCCGGGCTTCAAAGCGATCACGTTGCCGATCATCTTCCGCGCTGCTGAAGGGGCCAATGGGTTGCAGGAGGCCATGGAATCGATTTGTCGCGATGCCAGCCGGGCGATCGGCGAAGGTGCGAATATTTTGATTCTTTCGGACCGAGGAACAAATCGTGAGTTCGCACCGGTGCCAGCGCTCCTCGCGGTCTCGGGCCTCCATCATCACCTGATCCGGGAAGGAACTCGCACACGCGTGGGCCTGGTTTTGGAATCCGGCGAACCGCGTGAAGTGCATCATTTCTCGTTGCTGATTGGATATGGTTGCGGCGCGATCAATCCCTACCTCGCGTTTGAGACGATCGACGACATGATCGCGCAGGGCCTCTTGCCGAACGTGGACTCCAAAACGGCGCGCAAGAATTATGTAAAAGCAGCGGTCAAGGGCGTGGTGAAAGTCATCTCGAAGATGGGAATCTCGACCATCCAAAGTTATCGGGGTGCTCAAGTCTTCGAAGCGATTGGACTAAACGAAGGCGTGATCAATAAGTATTTCACCTGGACCCCATCGCGCGTCGGCGGCATCAGTTTGGACGTGATCGCTCGCGAAGCTCTCCTCCGCCACGAGCATGCCTTTCCTCCGATCGCCGTTCAAGGTCCCACCTTGGACCCGGGCGGTCACTATCAATGGCGGCACGATGGGGAATTCCATCTTTTCAACCCGCAGACTGTGCACAAGCTCCAATTGGCCTGCCGCACAGGCAGCTTTAAGACGTTTAAGGAATACTCAGCGTCCGTCAACGACCAGTCGAAGCGGCTCTGTACGCTCCGCTCGCTGCTGGAGCTTAAGGGCGATAAACCGATTGCGATTGAAGATGTCGAACCCGTCGAGGCGATTATGAAACGCTTCAAATCGGGAGCGATGTCGTATGGGTCGATCAGTAAAGAAGCCCATGAGGCGCTGGCCATTGCCATGAACCGGATCGGTGGCAAAAGCAACACCGGTGAGGGCGGCGAAGACCCAGCCCGTTACGAATTAGAGCCGAATGGTGATTCGAAGAACAGCGCGATCAAACAGGTTGCTTCCGGGCGCTTCGGGGTCACGAGTCTGTATTTGGTTAACGCGCAAGAACTGCAGATCAAGATGGCGCAGGGCGCTAAACCTGGCGAAGGCGGACAACTGCCGGGCGGGAAAGTCTATCCTTGGATCGCCAAGGTGAGGCACGCGACACCGGGAGTTGGGCTCATCTCCCCCCCGCCGCATCATGATATTTACTCGATCGAGGATTTGGCGGAACTGATCCATGATTTGAAGAACGCCAATCATCGCGCTCGTATCAGCGTCAAGCTGGTGTCGGAAGTCGGCGTTGGGACGGTGGCTGCGGGCGTAGCAAAGGCGCACGCGGATGTCGTGCTAATCAGCGGCTACGATGGGGGGACCGGTGCTTCCCCTCAGACCAGTATCAAGCATGCGGGCATTCCTTGGGAACTGGGTTTGGCCGAGACCCACCAGACGCTCGTTCTGAATAACCTGCGCAGCCGCATTGCGGTTGAAACGGACGGCCAACTCAAGACCGGCCGCGATGTTGTCGTCGCGGCTCTGCTAGGGGCGGAAGAGTTTGGGTTTGCCACGGCTCCGCTCGTCGCCCTCGGCTGCATCATGATGCGCGTTTGCCATCTGAACACTTGCCCCGTCGGCGTTGCGACGCAGAACCCGAGCTTGCGTAAGAACTTTACGGGCGACCCTGGCCATGCCGTCAATTTCATGCGCTTTATCGCTCAAGAGGTTCGGGAATTAATGGCCCAACTGGGCTTCCGCAGCATGGAAGAAATGATCGGACGCACGGACCGACTCGAAGCCAAACATGCGATCGATCACTGGAAAGCCCGCGGATTGGACCTCACGAGTATTTTGCACCAGCCCAAAGTGGCGGCGAATGTGGGGCGGTTCCGACAGATTGCTCAGGATCATGGCCTCGAAAAAGCATTGGATAACACGTTGCTTTTGAAACTGTGCGAACCTGCCTTGGAACGTAGTGAACCCGTGCGCGCGACTCTCCCCATTCGAAATGTGCATCGCGTCGTCGGGACGATCGTCGGGAGTGAGCTGACTCGCCGGTTCGGCGTGGAAGGATTGCCGGAAGATACCATTCGGATTCACTTCAAAGGATCCGCAGGACAGAGCTTTGGCGCTTTCATGCCAAAAGGAATGACGTTCATCCTGGAAGGCGATGCCAACGATTACGTTGGCAAGGGGTTGTCCGGAGGAAAGATCGTTGTCTACCCGCCCGAATCCTCGACGTTTGTTCCGGAAGACAACATCATCATTGGCAATGTCGCTTTCTACGGTGCGACGAGTGGTGAGGCATACATCGGCGGCATGGCCGGTGAGCGCTTCTGCGTGCGCAACAGTGGCATTAACGCGGTGGTGGAAGCCGTCGGTGACCACGGTTGTGAATACATGACGGGCGGGAAGGTCGTCATTCTGGGGCAGACCGGGCGAAACTTCGCGGCCGGGATGTCTGGCGGAATCGCTTATGTTTTGGACGAAACGGGCGATTTTCATAAGCGCTGCAACCAGCAAATGGTCGCGCTGGAGAAGGTTCAAGCGGGCCAAGAACTGGACGAACTCCACACCATGATTCAGCGCCACGCGGAGTATACCCAAAGCGAACGGGCACGGAAGCTCCTTGCGCTTTGGGACCAAACAGCGCCAAAGTTTGTCAAGGTCATGCCGAAAGACTACAAGCGAATGTTGGAAGCGATCCAGCGCGTCACCGAATCCGGCCTCAGCGGCGAACAAGCGTTGATGGCCGCGTTTGAGGAAAACTCCAAAGACTTGGCCCGCGTTGGAGGCGGTTAATTCATCGAGTATCACTCTGAGCTTATCACCATGGGAAAACCCACTGGATTCATCGATTACTTGCGGGAATTGCCGCTCGACAGACCGGCCCTGAAACGCATTCAGGACTGGAACGAATTCCATATCCACATGCCTGAGGAAAAGCTCCGCACGCAAGGAGCACGCTGCATGGATTGTGGCATTCCCTTCTGCCATACCGGCACCCTTTTGAGCGGGATGGCTTCCGGATGTCCCATTCACAATCTCATTCCTGAATGGAACGACCTTGTTTATCGCGGCCTTTGGCAAGAAGCTCTAGCTCGCCTTCACAAAACCAACAACTTCCCGGAGTTCACCGGAAGGGTTTGCCCGGCGCCGTGCGAAGGATCGTGCGTCCTTGGCATTCACGCGCCTGCGGTCACGATCAAGAACATTGAGTGCTCCATCGCGGATAAAGGCTGGGATGAAGGCTGGATCACTCCAGAACCGCCTGCGAGCCGGACGGGCAAGAAAGTCGCCGTGGTTGGGTCAGGACCGGCCGGTTTGTGCGCCGCCGCCCAACTGAATAAGGCGGGCCACTGGGTCACAGTCTTTGAACGCGCCGATCGAGTGGGCGGCTTGCTCATGTACGGCATTCCCAATCCCAAGTTGGACAAAGTCCACGTGGTCCAACGGAGAATCGATCAGCTAGCGAAAGAGGGCATCAACTTCGTTGCCAACACGGAAGTAGGCGTCAACTATCCTGCCGACCAACTCCTCCGCGACTACGATGCGGTCGTGCTCTGCACTGGCGCCACCAAACCAAGAGATTTGCCCATCGAAGGGCGGTCCCTTCAAGGTGTCCATTTCGCGATGGAATTCCTGCAGGGGAACACCAAAGCCTTGCTCGACAGTCGCCCAAACAACGCCTCCATCACAGCAAAAGGAAAGGATGTCGTCGTCATTGGCGGTGGCGATACCGGGACGGACTGCGTCGGAACTTCTATGCGCCACGGCTGCCGGAGCCTTGTCCAGTTGGAGATACTTCCCAAACCGCCGTCGGAGCGTGCATTGGACAATCCTTGGCCCGAATGGCCCAAAGTCTATCGCCTTGATTACGGCCAAGAGGAAGCCGCCGCCGTCTTTGGCGACGACCCCAGAACTTACCTGACCACTGCCAAGAAGTTTGAAGGTGACGAAACTGGCCGAGTTAAAGCCGTGCATACCGTCGAGATCACCTGGATCAAAGACAGCGCCGGCCGGTTTACGCCCAAAGAAGTTCCCGGAACCGAAAAGGTGCGACCCGCCCAATTGGTCCTCCTGGCGATGGGTTTTCTGGGGCCGGAACAAGCGCTGTTGGACCAACTCAAGATTGACCGCGACCCTCGAACGAATGTTAAGGCAGAATTCGACCGGTATTCGACCAACATTAAGGGAGTCTTCGCCGCAGGCGACTGCCGACGCGGCCAAAGCCTCGTCGTTTGGGCCTTTAACGAAGGCCGGGGGGCCGCCCGGGAGTGCGATCGCTATTTGATGGGGCAGACGAGTCTGCCCTAGCGTGGTGTCCTCTAAATCCGTTCGCTTTCGTTGCGCCCAATTTGGCCCTATGGCGAGGCGCGACGAGGGAGCGGAGCCGCAGAGCTCCATGACCGAGGAGCAACAAAGCCACAGGGTAAAACTCGGCGCAACCCTTTGGGCGGCGGTTCTTTGGCGCGCCCGCGGCGTGGCTCGCTCGTTATCCCGACCTGTCGGGACGGGGATGCGCCTCGCTCGCGCCTTAGTGGGCCCGCCAAACTCCTCGCCGCGACAGCGAAC
>JBGAIN010000109.1:0-28833 GCA_044225505.1 Limisphaerales bacterium | reverse complement strand
TGGGACGAGAGCGAGCCCGGTGGGTGCCAGACGACGCCTAACGCAGTGTCATCTTTCCAACACGGTAGCGAGCGAGCCCGTCTGATTCTGGCAAAGGCAAAGCCAAACGCGGCGTTCCATCGCGCTGGCCGACGGAGACAAATAGGTCATAGACACCGGGCTTGGTGGGAGGCGCATGAGTTCCGATCGGCTCCACATGCCGGAGTGCCACGGTGAACCGCGACTGCCGCTTCTCCGCGGGAGCTTGCCCAGGAGGTCCGACTTTGAGTTCCTGGAAATTGAAAGCCTCGTCCGTGTGGAGCGAAACAACACCGCCCTTTTCATCTTTCAGCGTTAGAGCCCAAAAGGCTTCCTGAGGACAGGGTGCGACGCCCGCATTGGCCCAGACGGTTTCCACAAGGAACGGCTCACCCAACGGCGTTTCCTTCGGCCAAGTGATCTCTTTGAGCTGGATTCGATAGCCCAGGCGCAAGTTGATGCGCCGGATCGTTTCCCGGTTTTCCTCAAGTTCCTCGCGGGGCCACCAGTGGATGGACATGTAGCTCGCGTGGTAATCTTCCACGGATTGGAGCAGCTTTTCGCCGCTCCAAGCCTTTCGAGCCTTGGAACTGCCATAGTGCTCGTGTTCGAGGATCACGGGCAGCTTAGGCCAGAATTCCTGGGCCATTTCCGCGTGATACCAAGAATGCGGCGGCGCCTGGACCAGGATACTGTCGTCGCGCATCGTGACGCCTTTAGAGAGGGCATAGTCCATGGCTGGGAAATGCCGTCCGGGTTTGCTGGGACCAGCAACGTCGTCGCTGATACAAAGCAGGGACCGGCTAAAATGTTTCACGTGCAGGTCGATGTGTTTCTTGGTCACAGCCAGGGTCTGTTCCTCATTCAGCCGGCTGCTGAAGCCGGTGTGGCCCTCGCCCCACATGCCGAACGTGCCGACATCGATGAAGGCGACATTGGGATTACCGTCGTAACGACGGGCCATCGCGGCCAGGAAGTGGTCGAGCTTTTCCAGGAAAACTGGATCCAGGTAATCCGGGTCCCAGAGCGGTCCACCGGGTTTGGGCCCCTTGCCAAATTCAAACTCGATCCCTTTGGCGCCCGCGTCCTGCACCCATTTCGGCGTGGCGTAACGCCACCAGCTTTCAGAACAACTCACCCGGATGGCAATCTTCTTCCCTTTGGGAATCCAACGTTGAGCGGGTGTGTCGAGCAACGCCCAGTTGAACTCGCCCTCGTTCGGTTCAAGAAACGACCACGGCACGCGCAAGTAGATCGTCGAGAGGCCAGGCCAATCGTCCAGGGTATCCGCAGGGTCAAGCTTTGAGCCGTAGTTTTCGATATAGTTGGAATAGAAATGGAGAGTCCAACCCATTCCGGGATTCACCAACGGCTCGCCCGTGTCCCGGGGTTGAACTGTGATGCGACTCTCTTCCTGGGCGGAGACGCAATTTACTATCAAAAGTAGCCCGAGCCAAAGCAGGCCAACGCAGCGACAAGACTTCGTTGTTGACCGATTGATACTGGACCAACGAGGCCATGGATTGACCGCGCTATCTTGAGGGATGTGGCTGCTCCCTGGCTTTTGTACGACTCTCGGCATAGCGAAAAAGGAAAGTTGTGACTTGTATCGACCGGTCCGATCGAGGCCAACGATGACAGAATTACCTCGCGATGAGAAGCCCCGCCTCTGGTCTCAAGGTTTGGTCCAGACCATGACGCGAGTGGGAACATTCGGCGAGAACACGGCCTGAATCTCCTTCACCGCCGGATTAACGGACGTGTTGTCAATGGTGTCATCGATCTGCACGGGATTGCCAGATTCCGGATAGAGCGTCACTTGAAACGGGACGGGAGAATTAAACCCTTGTGCTTGAATGCGAATCGGCTGGTTGGCGGACGCGCCATTTGGTAGGACGACGCGCACAATTCCTTGTGCTGTCACCGGAATATCTGTGCCGGCGGCATGGACAATGCGCAACGTCGGCGTTATCGGCAGCCTGGAAAGCATGTTCGCTCCGGCACTGTAAACCCCGCCCGACGTGTCGAAAAGAAAACCGGACCGATTGAGACAGTCCACACGGACTCGCCCTGCACCGGCGGTCTCGGACCCCTCATTGCCAGCCAAGATGCGCCCCGTGCCGGTGATTAATGGCGCGACCAGGCGCACGGCCCCGCCGCTCCCTGAATTCTCGAATCCAGCCCAACCGCGTGCGCCGCGGGCTTGAATCTGACCGGTCAAACGGATCGAGACATCGGATGCAATGAGAATAGCCCCACCACCACCGCCGCCTGACCGCAGCGCGCCGTCAGCCGAAATTGCCGCTCCCCCAGATCCTCCCACAAGGCTAACCAGCAAAGGGTCGCCATAGATCGGGCCGGCGCCCGCCGCGCCCGCTGTCGCGTGGCTTGCCACTCCTCGGACCCCGGCTTTGGGTGCGCCTGGACCTCGCCCAGATTGGAGGTTAGGAGTCGTGTTGCCCCCTTCATAACCGCCGGGACCTGCAACCCCACCCAAGCCGTTGGGTTGGCCTGGTTCACCGTTCAGCAGGAGGATGCCGTCGATACGGACGGCGCCCGTTGCCAGGAGGTAAACGGGTGTATTCGCCGCATTTGGCAAGAAACGAACCGTGATGTTCGTGCCGATGGTTAACTTCCGATAGTGGAGGACTCCGTCCGGCGGGAGTGGAATGGTCGTGTCAGCCAGGATCTCCACATCGCCGAGCACGCCTGTGCTGCCAGAGACAAAAGGAGTCAGGTCCTGCGCGCGGATGCTTGCCAGGCCGATCCCTAGCAACACGGGTAAGAGAGCGAGACGGGCCACGTAGTTTGAGCGCATATATGTTTCAGGGTTGAGGTAAGCTCGAGCCGGTCGCAGAGCTTTGATCTGCACTCTGGAGCGTAATTGACGCTTGGCCAACCGGTAAGACATCGACCACTGGAGTTCCCATCACAAAAACTCTCTGCCCATTCGGACCTGAGGTATTTCTTAGGACAACGTCCAAAAGCGGAGAGCCCACAATGGTCGTGTGAAATGCAGGTGCCGCGAGCCAAACATCCAGCATTGGGCTGCCCTGGATCGCGCCTGGGCAGCAGGTCGACGGCAACGGAAGCATTAGGTCGACGATCACACTTTCGCAGACAAAAGGACGGGGCGTAGAACGCCGGTCGATCGGCCGGGAACCAGCCGTCACTTCAGCTTCATCATTCCAACCGTCGCCATCGGTATCACTAAGCTGGGGATTGGATAGCGCTCGGTGTTCCAATCGCAGCGGGAGACGGTCTCCATCGATATCTTCGTCGCCATCCAACACGCCGTTGGCATCGGAGTCTGCTGATTTAGGATTCGTGCCGTAGGCCATTTCAATGCCGTTCGATAGGCCGTCGCGGTCTGGGTCTTCCGCGCCGTCCAGCACTCCATTGTGATCACTGTCAGGATCCGATGGATTCAGGCCTAAGGACAACTCGGCGTCGTCCGAAAGCCCGTCGTTGTCGGAGTCCTTCCCTTCGAGCACACGAAAGGTCCACGTTTGCCCCGCCACCAGGCGATTGTGATTGAGATCGGTCACCCCCCCTTCCAGCGTCGCTTGATACAAGCCTGGCCCCAAAGGCTGGTCGAAGGTCAAACTAACCGTCTGCAGAGTGGGATTATAGGCCAGACGACCGTTCGTGAACGAGTGATCGTCGTCCGTGCCAAAAACCTGGTCGAGGCCCGTCCCCAGCACCATGAACCGTCCTTGGGCAATTGAATTGGGATCGAGGGGTTCGCTAAATCGTCCGCTCAGTTCGGTGACGGAATACGCCAGCGACTGGTCTGGCGGCGTTACCTGGACGAGGCGAGGTGGGACCGTATCCGGCAGGAGGGCAACGGTGATCTCATCGGACCAGCCCGCATTGCCGCCCGTGTCGATGGCGCGTGCCCGCAACTTGAAGGCACGCTGGTTCTCGCTCAATGTCGGAACGTAGAAAGAGTGTTCAAACGGAAAGTTTCCATCCCGCACGATTAAAGCGCCGTCCAGGTAGAACTCGACCTCACGGACCTGGACGTCATCGGTGACCTGCGCTTCAACCGACGCCAGCGACCCACTCTGCGCTTGGGCAGGTTCCAGCGGGAAACTGCCACTGAGCTGGACACGAGGAGGAACGCCCGCCGTGTCAAACGGCAAGTAGTTCACCACGTGCAAACCCGCTTCGCTGTCCGCCACGTAAGCCTGTCCACCATATAAGGCCAGCGCCCGGGCCAGGCCGGGCGTGACAATCTGGTTCTTAACCCGCGTGGTCAATGAGGGTTCGGTCACGTCGTAGACCCAAAGGTCGTGCGTGCCATCGTTCCCGAGGATTGATCCCTACCGCCGCTATTCCCCGTGCCGTTGATGGCCATTTGCTTAAACGAGTTTGGCCCGCCATCCGTGGCCCGTCCGATCCATCGGAGCTGGGTGGGTTCACGGACATCCACGGTGTCATAGCCAGGATAGGCGGCCGCGTAGGCGTATCCACCGCCGACAAACAGCCGCTTCCGGCGAGTCAATCCCTCGGGATCAAAGGTGGATGCGGTCGTTTCGGTTAAGAAACGCAGCTCCCCATTTTGTAACGAATAGGCCTGCAAACTCCTCGCCAACAAACAGAACAGGCGGGTCTGACTTACAGCTAAATCGTGAATCGCCTGAGACAAGACCAGGCGCGCTTCGACTTGGCCCCTCGTCAGGTCAATGACATAGAGCGAGCCCTGGACTGTTCCCGCATACGCGACTCCTGCAGCGGCCGTCACCGAGGTGACCGTTCCAACGAGCGGCACCTGATGTAGTTGCGTTGCGCCCACCGGCAGACCATCTCGAGGATCAACCTTCACCTGTATCACCGCGACTCCACGGTCGCCATCGGCTACCGCCACCAGACGTTGATCACACGCCACGGCGGAAGCGCTTCCGGGCGTGTCCACCTGCGCGATCAATACGGGCGTTTCTCCCGGGATCGCGCGAAAAACGGCCACACCATCCTGGCCTGTGGCTACCACAATCTGGTCGTTCAAGGCGGCGACATCCTGCGCGACTCCAGTGACCGGCGTACTCGACATAATCCCGACTCGCGCCGGCAGAGCATCCAATGGGTTCGAATTCTGATCCAACTCTGCTCCGTCGCGAATCCCGTCCCCGTCACTGTCCGGATTGGAAGGGTGTGTGCCCAGAATCTCCTCCGCCAGGTCAGACAGCCCATCCTGATCGGAGTCCTGGTCAACCGCAGAGAACGGGTATAGTCGGACACCCGAAATCCCTGAAGGCACTCCCGGGGATCCGGCGCGGATATGCTTCGCCGATTCGTTTCGTCCGCGGGTCGAGAAACAAGATTCGACCCAGTCTGGATTCAGAGGACTGTGCTAAAATGCTGCCCTGCGGACATGGCTAATGGGCGAGTCAATGGCGGCGCGGGGCTCTGGGGCAGGAACAGCCGGTACTGAGCCAACGGCTCCGTCAGAGCCCGCACCCAGTTGGTTCGCGTGGTCGTTCGGTCAATCGGGCAGGCGAACACCGTTTCCGTTTCCACCACCGATAGGCGATGTGGATTGGATAGGAGGCTGATCACCAAAGAATTCTCCGGACGTGCCATGCGTCGCCACGGTGTCACGTTCTAAAGCGTGGCGCTGATTGAGTAAGAACGTGCTTAGGTCTCCCCCAGCCTCAGCTGCGGCGTTTTGCCGTAATGCCCTGACCTCTTCGAGCACAACGTCGGGCAAGGGGTCGTCACGCTGGAGGAAAGGAGCGATGAGCACGTCAATCTGCGCAAACGCCTCACGGACGCGGTCAGCAACGCTTGCGGGTGGCAGCGTCGCGAGCTGCAAGCGGGCCAGCGATGCGGCAGACGCCGGCGCGCCAAGTTGCTCTGGAGCCGCTGCCGGGTTACAGAGGGGCGGCAGGCCTCCGCACCCAGCGTAGTCAGACTCGCAGAATCGCTCCCGTTCTTGGGCCGCCTCCAAACAGTGTGAATAGTCCCACAGAGCTTGTCCTTCGCATTCCCTAAGCCGGGACTGTTCGAGGGCATCACAGACTTCTTCCATCCTCGCGTAAAGCTCAGGATCGGTGACAGCGAGAGCGGGCGGAATTCGGCGACGGCACTCGAACGCCTCATCCCGGGCCCGACGCTGGCACTCGAGCAGACTAGTGTTGTAACGAAGTTGGCACAGCGCCTCGTCCAACTCCTGGTTGCGCCGACAACGGTCGAGGCAATCACACAATGTTTTTGGTTTGCCACAGTCGCCACAGGGAGGACAAGGACTGTCGCCCGCAAGCAGCGTGGCGGGCCCGTGAACCGTCCCGAGAGTGCTTGGCGCACCGCCTGCTCCAGGCGCACCCGGCCCGCATTGCGGCCCTGAGGTTGGGAGCTTCGGAGCGGGAGGCGGAGGCCGGCCCGGGTTGAGATCGGGGTCAGGGAACTGGCGTCCATGCCAGCCAGGCTGAATGATCCCAGAGCCTGGATCACTGCAGATCAGACGGCCATCCTCGGAGACGGTCATACTTCCGACTCGTTCCCATTCACCGACGTCGTGGTTGAACGACATCAGTGCCGCCTGCGCGCCGGGAGGCAACGGATTGCCCAGAGTGTCTGCGACATTGGGAAGACAAACTGGGATCGGCTGATCGAAATTCGCCGGTCCATCGGTCTGGACGGTGATAACCAACGGCATGGACAGCCCCTCGGGAAGCGGCCCTGGCAAGCGGTCTGGCGGCACTGGCGCTAAGCCCACCCTGCCACCGCGAGTCCCGTCATCTGAAAAGACTGAGTTTGGTGGAAACGTCAAGCCCGTGCCGGCAAAGTCCGGGTGGTCCGCAAGCACTGCGTCCGGCAGTTCGACGCGGGTGTGTATGCTAGTGCTGACAGGCCGCAGCGCGTCCGCGGCAATCTGCGGAAGAAAAATCTCGCCCGTGCCACCGGCCAGGTTATTGGTGCGTCCGGCCACAACTTCCCAAGCCTTCCCCACGAAAGGATAATAAGCGCCATTGGGCCAGACGCTAGACGTCGCTGTCCGACCATCGATATGAACGAAGATCCTACCCGCAGGCGCTGGAATCAGCGTGAAGTATCCATTCGCATCCGTGGTGGTGCGCAAGGTTTCTTCCCCGCCATCCACAGTGATCGTGACGCCCTGGAGTGGCCGATTGACCGCTTGGCCAGCGCCCGTTGGGTCAGGGATTAGCTCGGCCGCCAAGACCCGCCCGGTAACCCCCGTTTGGTCGACAGCTACTCTATTCGCCGTTTCGAATTCCAACAACAGGGTTCCTCCGGGCTGCCCATCTCCATCCCCATCGATTTCTTGTCCCCAAACATCGCGTAATCCAGCTCCATCCAATCGGACTTGGACACGGCTGTTTGGAGGCATCGGCTCGAGGAAAAAGAGCGTTACTTTCTGCCGATGAATCGCCAAATCAGCCCGTGTCAAAAGCTGCCGTCCGGCCACTGTGGCTGTAAACTGGCCCGGGAGGAGTTGGGCATTTTCCTGCAGTGGCCTGGAAAAACTTACCACCGCTTCCCGGAGAGGAGAAACACCCCGCGCGTTGGCTATTGGGGATGTCTGGACGGTCGTTGGACCGGTCGGTCCAAGGCGAAAGAACCGCCCGGCCTCGTCAGCGATTAATTCTATCCAAGCGAGGCCAGCCTGGCGTTGGATATCCGATGGCAAAACGTTCCACTCGATGGGAGACTTTAGAGACCGTGTGGACCAAACGACCGTATCATTCACCGTCTCCGAGGTGTCACCTGGTGACCATGTCAGAACCACCATATTCCGGCCGTCATGCATCACCTCTAAACTCGGAAGGGCTCCGGCCGCACGCACGAGGCATCCCCCCCAGGCAAATAGTGTTACGAGCCAACCCAGAGTTGCAGTCACGTTCCACTTGACCGAAATAAATGACCTGTGCGCGGAGTCCACAAGTAGCCCATTGGTGACGCGTCTGAACGCGATTGTCAGGCGAACCGTAGTTCCTGACCATGCATCCGACAAGTCAAAACCGGCCGTAACTCCTGTGTCGACGCAGCAATGAGAATCCGGTATCCGCCTGGAGACCATAGTGCCGAAACAGAAGTCACTACCGTTTTCGTCCGACCGCGATGTGGATGGAGCAAGGTGCAGGCTCTAGCGCTGGTTCTCTGGCACGAGATGCATCAAAGGACGCGGCTCTTTCTGGTAAGGGCTGATCGCACTTGTCGTGGTATTGCCGGTGGGAATGCCAAACCATCCCCAAACACGAGCTTTCAGCAGCTTGTATTTTGATTGGAAGTCCAGAACCGGTTCCTGTCCGTCGTCTTGACCCCACAGCCAGAGAGTGCCGTCCGCCGTTTGCCCGATGGCTGAGCCGAACCCCCAAATGTTGATCCAATCCGATCTTTGACCGACTTGGAACCAGCGGGGGCTGGCTTTCGCCCACGGTCCGAACGGATAGATACTGCCCCAGAGTGTGCCTTCCGGGCGGACTTCGTAGATTTCCGGCCGGCCACAAAAGGCGGAGGCGGAACGGCCTGGCACTGAGTTGGAACTGATGAGCCGGCAGACCGACGCGGCATCTAGCGCTGCGTTGGGTGGGCTGTTTAAGGGCGACCATACCCCGGACGGTGTGAGAGTGAGCGCATGGGCGACCGGCCCAGCCACCAGGCCTATCCAGTTTGTGTCGCGACAGATTTGGGTCGGCACGGGAAAGGACGCTCCAGGCGCGCCGTTTTCGAATCCGAAGATTTTGCCCCAGACCCACAACGTGCCATCGGCGCGCAGACCGAGTGTGTGCCAGCCTTGACCGCAGGCGATCGCTTTCCAGTTCGTGCTGGTGTCTAACTGGACTGGAGCAGGCTCGCGTCTGGCACATCCGTGACCCAGTTGCTGCATGGAATTGTCGCCCCAGCCCCAAAGTGTTCCGTCCCGCTTAAGTGCAACGGCATGCACGTCTCCGGCCGCGACGGCCGCCCAGTCGCGATCCTCTCCCACCTGCACGGGCAACCGCGTCGCTTTTTGATCACCGCAGTAACCCCATTCCCAAAGGGTTCCATCGGCGCGCACGCCAACACAGTGATTGTTTGCGACAAAGCCGTCCGTCCAGCCGACATCGGTGCCCACCTGTTGTGGCGCCACGACTCGGGGCAAAGAGCTGCTCTGGCCTCCCCATCTCCAAAGGGTTCCATCCGACAGCACGATCAGAGCACCGCCTACTCCAGGGATCACCCGGACCGTCAAGTTTGTCCCCTTGAGCAAGACGGTCACCGGGGGCGGGATCCGAGATGGATGCACCGGTTGGCCCATACGCCCAGTGGGTGCAAACAGGGTCCAAAGAACGATTGCCAGCAGGCCGAGAGTCAAGGCGGCGATTCGTGTTTTCATTCGTGCGAACCATTCTATAGACAGTCGACCCAGCTTTCCGTTCGTGAACGGTAGCGTTTTACTCGGAGCGGAAGCGTCGCATAAGCATTGACTTCGACTCAAGAATTCCATTCGCTGGCGCATGGTCGACGAATTCTCGGATGGCGATCCATTAGCGCCACTGCGTGAGGCAGTCCGGGTCACGCCAACGAATATTCCGCTCCGGCAACATTACGCGGAATCGCTCCTTTCTCATGGACACGCCGCCGAGGCGGAAAAAGAGTTTCGCGAAGCCCTAAGTCTGGCACCGCAGCTTCTCGGACTAAAAATGGGATTGGCCCGCGCGTTTATGGCGCAAAACAAAAGCAGCCACGCCCTGGCGCTGATCGAAGCCATTGTCAAAGATCCGAAAGCGCCCGCGAAAGCTTTCATTCTTCACGCTCGCTTGCTGGTGGGAATCGGCGAGATCCGTCTGGCGGTGGATCAATATCGGCGCGGGGTGGAATTGGACTGCGCAGCGGCAGACCCGACCTTGGCGGAGCGGCTAGGGATCAATGCGGATCCTGAAGAGAGTGAGCTGGTCGAAGGCCGAGTGCGGGCTGCTTCGGATGGCCCAGAAGGGGCAACCATGCCAGAACCAGAGCGACCGGACGTGGCGTTCAAAGATGTCGGCGGCATGGAGAAGGTCAAGGAAGAGATCCAGCTCAAAATTATCCTGCCGCTCACGCATCCGGATTTGTACAAGGCTTACGGCAAAAAGGCAGGCGGCGGGATTCTGCTTTACGGTCCGCCAGGCTGTGGAAAGACGCATTTGGCGCGAGCCACTGCGGGAGAGATCAAGGCGTCCTTTATTTCCGTGGGGATCAACGAGGTGCTCGAGATGTGGATCGGCTCAAGCGAACGAAATTTGCACCAGATTTTCGAGAATGCGCGCGAGCATTCGCCCTGTGTTCTGTTCTTCGATGAAGTGGATGCGCTAGGCGCGAGCCGCAGTGATATGCGGCAAAGCGCGGCACGGCAGTTGATCAATCAATTCCTCGCGGAGTTGGATGGAGTGAAAGCCTCCAATGAAGGGGTGCTCATTTTGGCAGCCACGAATGCGCCCTGGCACTTGGACTCAGCGTTCCGACGCCCGGGCCGATTCGATCGCATCCTGTTCGTACCGCCGCCAGATCTGGCCGCACGCGCTGCCATCGTGCAGATCCATCTGCGCGACCGTCCGACATTAGACGTCGACTGCGACCACGTGGCCAAAAAGACGGAGGGTTTTTCGGGCGCCGACCTGAAAGGGCTAGTGGACGTTGCCGTGGAGAACAAGTTGCGGGAAGCGCTGCGCGCGGGAGTGACCAAGCCAATTACCACTAAAGATTTGGTGGCGGCTGGCGCCACGCTCAAGCCGACGACGCGCGAATGGTTTTCGACCGCTAAGAATTACGCGCTTTACTCGAACCAAGGCGGGGTTTACGACGATATCCTCACTTATCTCAAGCTCAAGTAGCGGTCCCATGAATCCGAACCTTCAAAGGGGATTGCTGCTCTACGAGCAGTCGCGGTTTCAACAGGCTGAACCTGAGTTCAGGCAAGCCGCTGCCGCTGATCCTGACGATGCGTACGTCCGCGCTATGCTAGCGCTGAGCCTTTCCCATCAAGAGCGGTTTGACGAAGCGGAAAACGAAGTGAAAGAGGCTCTGCGCGCCGATCCGGGGATGTCGTTCGTCCATTATGCGCGCGCGTTGATTCTCAATGAGCGTGACGATTACGCCGGCGCGGAAACGGCCGTTGCGGAAGCGATCGCGCTAGAGCCTGGAGAGTCGAGCTATCGCGCGCTCCACGCCCAAGTGCTGGTCAACCAACGCAAATGGGCAGAAGCCCTCACCGCGGCGGAATGCGGGTTAGAGCATGATCCGGAACATGTGGGATGTACCAACTTGCGTGCGATCGCCCTCGTTAAGCTTGGGAGGAAAGAGGAGGCTGGTCAAACGATCGAAGCGGCGCTGGCCAGGAACCCGGAGAATTCGGTGACCCATGCGAACCAAGGCTGGACCTTGCTGCATTCCGGCGAACACAAGAAAGCGTTGGAACACTTTTGCGAATCGCTGCGACTCGATCCGGAAAACGAATGGGCCAGGCAAGGCACGGTCGAGGCCCTGAAGGCCCGTTATTTCACCTATTCCCTGTTGCTGAAGTATTTTCTCTGGATGTCGCGTTTGAGCAGCCAAATGCAATGGGGGGTGATCATGGGCGGATACTTTGGGATGCGGCTATTGCGCGGGCTCTCCTCGGCGCGCCCCGAACTTCAGCCTTACCTCTTCCCGGTCCAAATCCTCTACTTGATCTTTGTCTTTCTCACCTGGACGGCTGAGCCATTGTTCAATTTGCTCTTGCGCTTGAACCGGTTTGGCAGACTGGTGCTGAGCGAGGAAGAACGCTTGGCGTCCACCTGTGTCGGGGCGTTCGTCGGGCTTTCTGTGCTCTGTTTGGCAGGGGCGCTCGCGGATCCGCGATTGTTGGCTGGAACAGCCGTCTTCGCGTTCTCCGTTCTGCCCGTCGCGGCGGTGTTCAAATGTCCAAAAGGTTGGCCGCGCCGCGTGATGCTTGGCTACACCGTGGCGGTGGTTGGAGCTGGGCTCGGGGCTTTCGCCTCGTTGATGGCCATGGCTGAGATAGAAACGACACGCGGCTCGACTCATCCCACCTTCGGCGGGTTGATCGGTCTTTTTGCAGTGGGAATCTTCCTTTCCAGCTGGATCGCCAACTTCCTGGTCACTCGTCAGGTCCGAAGGTAGCCGAGGTGCGTTTCGGCCGGTGATTGATGCCAAGATATTGCCCAGGTTCATCGGCCTGCTCGCCAGAGCGCGTTGCAGCCTCGTTACGGCTGAGAAGCAAGGCTCGACGACACATGGAAGCTCTCGTGGGAGAAAACGAAAACGCGGGCTGGCCCGAGAGCGACCAACCCGCGTGAACGGACTCAGGATTAAAGTTCGGCTTTAACCTTGTCGCGAGCGACTTTCAAAAGAAAACGGGCGTAATTGCCGTTGTGTACACCGTAGCTGCCGTCATGTTCGATCATGTAGATATTATGACGAGCTTGCTTGATGTTGTCCGGAACGCCTGCTTGTTCGGCAGCCGTAGGGCCAGTTTTGACGGTTGGCGTCGCCTTGGACAATTGGCCGATGTTCTGGAATTCCCAGGCTAAGCTTCCGTATTTCGTTCGCAACGCTTCCGGAGCCTTGGTGAGAGCCCATTGATCGAGCAATGCTTTGATTTCAGCAATCTGCTTCTTGACGTTGCCTTGCACGGCCTCCATCAGCAACTCGCCGCCCAGTTCGTCATGGCACGGAGCGCACGCTTTCATGGTCGGAGTGAAGTTGTGGCCCGTGTAAACCGGAGTCTGCTCCGTGATCTCGTCGGGCTCGTTTAGATGCGTGTGGCATTGGGCGCACTGATTCTCGATCTTCATATGCGCGGATTGCGGCACGTTTGTGATTCCAGCTTCAAAGCCGCCGTTGCCAATCAGGATGTTGTACTGTGGCGAGTGATGAGGCGGACGGCTGGTGCCTTTCCAACTGGCGCCGCGCATATTGTGACATTGCGCGCAGGTCTGCACTTGCGGATTGTAATTGGCGACAAAGTTCGTCGCGGTGCTGTAACTGTAGGGCATCTCGGAATGCAGCGGAAAACGCAGTTGTGCCGGGTTTTCGGTCTTCACATGCGCACTATGACAAACAGCGCACGTGATCGCGGTGGTGGATGCCTCTTCTGTGCTGGGCAGTTCTGGCTCCTGTCCATAGATAACTCCGTTGAGCAGGGCCATTCGGGCTGCCCCGGAATGGCACGCGCCGCAGGTCAGCATGCGCCCAGGACCAGTCGTTGGGTCCGAGAACTCTTCTTCGGGAATCACGAGACTGCCGTGACCGGAGCTGGCCCACTCATCATAGGTGGGATGATGCACATCGGTATGGCAACCGCCGCACATCTCCGCGGAGAGCGTCACGATGGGCGGCTTGGTGCGCAACGGATTTCGCGCGTGCGCCGCGGCTGGACCGTGGCAATTCTCACATTGCACACCCGCTAGGTGAGGAGTGGTCTCCTCGTTAATGAACCCAGTGGTTGTCCCGTAGGCCACCACGTGACACGGAAGGCAGGAGGCATTCTTCTCCATCTTGATGTTCTTCAAGGTCTGAAACGCCCCGGCATGGACGGTGTTGGTCCAAGTCGCGTGTGTATCAATATGGCAAAGGCTGCAACGCTCTGCCCCAATGTAGGCTGGATCTGGCCCTTGGACGCTCACGAATCCGGCGTCCCCGTCAATCGCCACGGTCGCGCTGGTGGCATTGGTGACTGTCGCCACGGTGGACCATGTGCTATTCGTACCTTTAAGTGCGGGACACTTGACAATCTGGTACGGGCCACCGAAGCCCTGCCAGTCGACTTGAACACTGTTCGGAGTCCCCGCCGAGCGTGAGACCGCCGTGACGACTGGCTTCGGGCTAATGCCGCCTTCCGCCCGCACGATTTTTGGTAAACTGCTTTCTGCGGCACGGCTTGCTCCCACAGAAGCAGCGACAAGGAGTATGGCCAAGGCCACTCTCCTTTCATGATGGCTCGTCCTACCCCGGGAGCCTCCCTTGAGCTGCTGGTTTAGTCTGTTCATTTGTTTGTCCTGCGATCGCTGACGAGGTCTCGTGGCACGCTCGGGGCAAAAAGGCGGGTGCATACGAAAAGCCGCTCTTCCACCGTTGTGCAATTAGACTCTCATAGGTTTCCGCGACCGACAGTAAACCTCTCTACTAGGAGCTCTACACTCGGGTTGCTCTTTGCTTTACCTATTTTGGTTTAGAAAACCATGACCCGACATGAACACGTCGGCCGAGCTGGAGACTCCGATCGTGATTGAGAAATGGGAAGCGGGCCGCGTCCGTGCAACGTGGTGGCTACGCCAGGGTTTAGGTCTTCACAGGGCCAATGCCGGGGAACTATCCACGGCCTCCATTGTGCCCTGGGTTCGAAGGATCCGACGGAGAGAGTCGCGAAGCTGATTTGCGGTCGCCCGCGGCAACAAAAGACTGAGTTGAAGCCGCCGGATGTGATTTCCCTGCGAGCGCCGCGGTATCCAGCGGATGCTCTTCTTCATACCAATGAGCATCCACGTTCCCATCCCACCACGCCCAATTGATCGGATAAACATCCGGATCGAAGATAACGTGGTAAAAGTGCCAAACCACAATTGCGAGGCAGGCGAGGATCGCTTCGTAATAGTGAATCGTGGTGGCAACATCCACCGCCCAGCGGGGCAAGTATCGGGTCACATCGATCTTTAGCCAGATCATGAGGCCGGTAACCCCCATGATAATCGTTCCCCAGACGACCGCCCAATACTCCGCCTTCTCCACATAACCGAACCGCCCAAATTTGGGTTTCGGCCGACCGCGACTGGTCAGAAACCGACAGTTGGTGAAGAAATCGCGCACATCCTGGACTCGGGGAAACAGATCGAAGAGCAACTGCCGCCCTTCCCGCGTGGCGAAGAGGTAACCAATATGAAACAGGCCTGCAAACAGCAGCACAACTCCCGCGATACGGTGGCTCCAGCGACGGATCGCCTCATTCGCACCAAGAGCCCAAGCCAGCCATGAGTCCGGGTATTTGAGTGCAAAGCCGGTCAACGCCAGGAACGTAAAACTTAGCAAAAGAACCAAGTGCTGCATTCGCTGAGCTCGGGTCATGCGTTGGACAGTCCTGCTCTTGGCTCGATACGATGCGAAGATCTTGCGTGCCCAGATGAGCCCATTGTGCAAGAGCATAAATCCGATCACGGCGACAATCATTCCGATGTAGCCACGCCGGACATAACGATTCACCACCGTACCGAATTCGGTGCCGTCCGGGCTGACATGCATTTTGGCCAGGGCAAACGTTTCGTTAGCGCCCGGATGGCACTTGCCGCAGGTTTCCACCAAATGCTTGGGATGAATTGTGGATTCCGGATCGGACGAAGGCAGGATTTTGTGCACACCGTGACAACTGCCGCAGTTGGCCACCCGCGTGGACCCGAACTGCACTGCCAAGCCGTGATAACTTTCGAAAAAGGTTTGGACGCGGTCTGCGGGCAGCCGGTATTTGGTATTCAGCCTTTCGGACGCGTGGCATTTGCTGCACATCTGTTCGGTCACTTTCGTCGAACTCGCCTTAAGTCCTTCGATCTTGTGCTCCGAGTGACAGTCCGTGCAGGTGGGGGCCTCGCGCATGCCTTTGGCGGAGGCTTTCCCATGCACACTAGCTTGCACGTCCTGGGCCTGCTCCGGATGACATTCGCCACAGGTCGTGGCGAGTTTGGAATAATGCAACGGGGATAAGGGAGAGTTCGGAGGCAGTACTTCGTGCGAGCCGTGGCAGTCCTTACAAGTTGCGGCATCCGCCTTTCCAGCGAGCACCGCGAGCCCATGAACGCTCTCGCGGTAGGTCTGAGACGGCTTATCGTGGCAGCGGGAGCAATCGACCGGCTTGGCCGCGACATTGTCGTCCGGGTGAGTGGCTTTGAGGTCGACGTGACAACTGGCGCAACTGTTTGTCTTGTGACTCGAAGCGAGCAACTTGGCTTCGTCAACAAACAAGGAGATCGCTTTGCCCGTGTCGTTGGTCTTGGTGAGCTCCTTGTCCGCGTGGCAATCCAAGCACTGCTTGTTGCTCATCTCCTGCGCTCCCGCGGTCAAGAACATGAGACCAATCGCTACCGCAGTCGCGGCAGCCCAACGAAGCTTGGTTTTATCCATACGTCAACGTCCGATTGCGGATGACCCGCGACGAGCCTGCCCGTCAGTGTGTCAAGCGCGAGGCCATGGCATACACAATCAGCACTAAGAGTATCACTCCGAGACCGAAGAAGATGTAGCCGAAGGAACGGGCAATGCTCTTCCAGCGTTCCCACTCGTCTTTGACACGGTGCTGGTCCAGTCGCCCCTCCGCCACCAGGCGATCGTACCACCGCTTGCGTTCGTGCAGCATTTCGGTCTTCGAGACACGTCCGGAGAAGATCACGGTGTCCATGGGGAACTTCTCCAATCGGAAGTGCGTGTTGAAAAAGTGGATCGTGAAGATGAATCCGGCTGCCAGAAGGGCTTCGTCCGAATGCACGATCAACGCGATATTGATGATCCATCCAGGCATGAACCGGGAGAAAAACTGCGGAAACCACATGATCAAGCCGGAAAGGCCGATGGCGAACACACCCCAGAAAACTGCGAAATAGTCGAACTTCTCCCAGTACGTCCAGCGGTCAAATTGCGGCTTTTCGCCTTTACCGAAAAACCATTTCTGATGCGCCACAAAATCGCGCCAATCCTGCAAGGTCGGAATCATCGAGTCCGGACCGAACAATCCCGCCATGACGCGTTTCAGTTGAAAGCGCCCGGACTTGGGATCGCGCAGTTTGTTCCGATTCGCCCAGGTGTTACCCCGGGCCACTTCCGCGCCGCCGAGCAGACCGAACAAGGCTTTCGCCCAATCCGAATAGTAGAATTTGAGAGGCATGCCTGTCACCACCAGCAAAAGGAAGCTCGTGACGACCAGGAAGTGCAGGAAACGTTCAAACGGCACAAAGCGAGTGAACATCTCGTCGTCAGCTTGCGCGTGCACCTTTGCTTCCCGGAACTTCTTGGAATCGTGCACGTAGAGATAGACCGAACGGAACAGCCAGAGCAACGTGTGCGCCCCGAAAAACGTGAACACACCGATAAGGAGCGCGGTCATGAAGAGAAAGACTCCATGCAGCGCGGGGTAATTCTGCCCGTCCAGCGGGTTGGCATGCGGCTGGTACTTCGCGAAACTGGGCGTTGCTCCCGAATGACAGCGCTTGCACGTCTCCGTGATGTTCGCGGGCGAAAGATGGGAAGCGGGATCGGACGCCGGCAAGACGTCGTGATGTCCATGACAGTCGTAGCATGCCGCCACGTCTGGAGCGACGTTCGGTTTGCCCAGGGCCATGGCTTTGCCATGGTAGGTATCGCGATAATGAGCCAGTCGATCTTGATGGCAACCGCCGCAGCGCTGGTCACTGATCGCTTTGAAATGCGCCCCGGTTGGACTTTCGATCTGATGGGGCGTGTGGCAATCCGAACACACCGGCGCGCGCGGATCGCCCTTGGCCATGAGTTGTCCGTGCACGCTCTTATTGTAGACCTCTTCGATCTTCAAATGACACTTACCGCAAGTCTTGGCTACGGAGGCTTGATTGATGGGAGAGCTGCGATCCACCCGGCGCTTGATATCGTGAACCCCATGGCAATCGTTGCACGACGGCGCTACGATCAGTCCCATTTTCAACAACGCGCGCCCATGAATGCTATCCTGGTATTGCGATCCGACCTCCGGATACTTCATCTGGTACTCTTTGGTCAGGCCAGCATTGCTGTGGCATTTGGCGCACGTCTGGGGCAAATTGAGTTTGAAGACAGCCGACTCGACATTCTTCGCCGCGACGATTCCGTGCGTGCCATGACAATCGGAGCAAGTGGCCGCCGCGGAAGATCCCATCGATCGGCTCATTCCGTGAATGCTCACCGCGTAGTCTTTCACGGCTTTTTCGTGGCTGGGTTGGGCTTCATGACAGCCCGTGCATGTGGCCGGCGGCAGATTCCCTTCGTGGACCAATTCCTTGACTCCCGTGTGGCAATCGACGCACGCAAGCTTGGCGTGCACCGATTTCTCGAAGAGATTCGTTTGCACCACCGCTAGCAGAACGTCTTTGCCTTGGAGCTTGCGGGTCAGTTTCGGGTCGGTATGACAGTCCAAACAGTCCGCATTCGCGAAGCGCTCTGGAACAGCGGCCGTCGGTGCAGGTGCGGGCGCAGCGGTCTCGGCCGCACTCAAGCTTAGGCCGAAGCCAAACGCGAGGAGGATCCAAATGCGGAAGGTACTGGCCAACCTCCCGCTCCACCGCTCGAACTTGCGGGCGCTCCCACGGCTGCTGTCCGGCTCGGGAGCCAGACCTGATTCGGTCGAGGAGTCCCCAGCGGACACTTCACTGCCCGCGCTTGTCGGGGCGGATGCTGCCGCGACCAGGGATTTGTCTCCGTGAATGCTATGGACCGCCAGTGTGACAATCATTACAGAGGAACCCTTTCTCTAACTCCTCGCCAGGGTGTTTGAATTCCTGGCCTTGCGGAGTTAATTGCTGAAGATCATTGCCGCTGCCTTGAGCAAGGATGACGTGGCACGCGTTGCAGTTGTCGCCTTTGATGGTGTGTTTGCCGTCGGCAGACTGATGCTTCCCATCATGGCACCGAAAGCAACCTGGCCAATCTTTGTGTCCGATGTTATTGGGATATGCTCGCCAACTCGCCTTCATTTCCGGGAAGAAGTTGTGCTCGTAAATCTGTTGCACGGACTCAATGACCGTTCGAATCGTCGGTTCGCTGGGATACTTGCCCGTCAAAAACGTGGCGATGCCCTGCATCGCGTCCGTTCGATTGGTAAACGTTTGCATCAAGGCGTAAACCGCATTGGTTTTGATGTAGGGAATCTTCGTGGAAATCTGCCCGACATGCATGGCGAGATCGATGGCGTCATTCGGCGATTGCAGAACGTGCGCGGGACGATTATGGCAGTCCATGCAGTCCATGCGGCGCACCGACGCTTCATTCACCTGGTTAGTAAACTTGTCCGTGCGAAACTCAGTGACCGCGCCTTGGGCATCGGTCATCCGCACCCAGGGGATCTTCTGACGGCTTTCATCTGCGGCGATGTATTCAATCTTGTTGCCGACGTTCATGTGCCAGTGAATGCCTTCCAGAGGTCCATGGGTGGGATCAGCTCCACCGACCTTCAGTAACATTCGAACCTGGTGGACGGGATTTGTCTCCTCGCTCAGGAAGTGAGTATAGGTGCGCTCCAGATTGCCGACGAACTTCTTCGGCCAATGGCATTGCTCGCAGGTCTCTTGTGCCGGGCGCAAATTCGAAATCGGAGTTGGAATCGGCCGGGGATATTTGTTTGCGAAAGTCGCGTAGACCTGATAGGCGCCCGAGAGTTTGGATCGAACGTACCACGTCGCTCCCGGACCGATATGGCATTCCGCGCAAGCAACTCGCGCATGGGACCCGTTCTGGTAAGCGACCATTTCCGGCTCCATCACCGTGTGGCAGGCTTGACCGCAAAAGGTCACTGACTCGGTAAAATGATAACTGTGATACGTGCCGATCGCTGTGATCAGCAAAAACGCCGTGCTGCACCCCAAGAAATACATGAGCAACTTGCGGTCGCGCGACGGGATAGGTCAATCGTGACGACGGGCGACAAACGGAATCCCTTTCATCCCGCGGCGGCGTCGCAAGACGACCCTCAACGCCATCAAAACCATTCCCAGGACGGTAAATCCAGGAGTAATGAAATAGGTCAAGATTCCGATGTAGGGATTCGAAACGTGCGCGAGGCTATCGATCGTGAAGAGCAGCACGAACGCGAACAGACTTCCTAAAACAACGACCAATCCGCTCAGACTCATCCAATTGAAAAATCGACAGGCGCGATGGGTTTTGCGGAGTGTTATCGGTGCTCATGAGTTGAAGTCAGACGATCCGCGCGGAGTTTTTGTTGTTCATCCTAAACCAACGCAGGACGACTGTGCTCTGCCTTCCCCGAACGTCGCAGCACTACCAACCGGTCCAGTTGCCCTGAAAAACAGCCTCGGGCGTCAGTCTTCAGCCGCTCCGAGGCGGCCGCTTGTCGGTGCTGCAACGCTGGGCCAGACCTTATTTCTTAAAGGTTCGCATGAATGCCACGACCGCTTTGATGTCCGCGTCCGAGGCTCCTTCAGCCGGCTTCATCAATGTTTTGCCAGCTTTGTCTTTTAAACCTTCTTTCACCGCCTTGATGGCTTGGTCGTCCGTGAGCTCAGCTTGGACTTTGGCATCGGTGTAATCCTTTGCCCCAAGCTTCTTGCCCATCTTGGTCTCGCCCTTGCCATCGGCGCCGTGGCATTTGGCGCAATCCTTGTCGTAAAAGGCCTTTCCATCCGCGGCCCACGCCGAGACAGCCGAAGCTGCGAGGATAGCGAAACAGATCGTCAGTATTCTTTTCATAACATTGCGACTCTTCATTCCTGAAGGGACGGCTGCTTCTCTCGATCGGTGCCGCCATCATCGCGGCCCATGGAAAAGCCGACCGTCATTTACGCCGCTAATGTCGCTAAGACCAATGCCCTCTCGCATTCCCAAATTTGCTCAAGGATGACCGTATATTGCCGTTGTCGGGGGAAAGAATCGGAAATCACACTCGGCTTCGGTCTCTCGAAGTCCGGAACGAGTTCATCGTTCGATACGCTGCGAGCCAGCTCTTGCAGGCGCGCCGGCGGGCCTGGCAAACTGCCACCGATCTCAAACGACAAGACGTCCGGAAAGCCTTCCCTGGGGCATTTCCCAGCAAACTCTACGGGTTAAGCCCTCCAACATCCACGATGGATGCGGCCGGTTTAGAGCGCTTGAAGACGCAGATTGCGGAACTCGAAAGCTTTGTTCTCAGCCTGGATGCCCAAGTAGCCCCTCGGACTGTCTAATTTGTCGGTCTCCCAAGCATCCTCGCCATCGACGACGAGTTTGACTTTCGCGCCCCGCGCTTCGATGCGGAACTTACACCAACGACCGATCGGCACTTTCGGCGTTTCTGCGGGAACGACCGTGCGAAACCCTTTCACCAAAGCGCCCACCTGGTTATAGCGAAGGTTGAGCTGCCAGCCATCCTTCGGCCACGGTTTGCCGTCCAGGCCGGCTCGCAAGAAGAATCCGCTGTCGTATTGCTCGTCCAAGGCGCGCCATTCAAACTCCAGAATGAAGTCGCCGTATTCCTTCTCCGTCCGGAGCCACCCCATCCCCTTGACAAGCCGCAAGTGTTCGTCGGCAACGTCGAAAGTGACTTCGTGCACTGGCACCCAGCCAGTCATGTCTTTTCCGTTGAAGAGTGTTTGCCAAGGGGCGCCAGGCTCGTCCGCGGCCTTTGAACCAAGAAGAACTACACTGCCGACCAGAATGGCGAAGAGTTTGAATGCTTTCATCGCGTAGAAAAGTCTTGTGATCCAAAGCGGCCACACTGTCAAGCCAACGGAAATGGAGCCTTTCCCTCTCAACTAACAGCCTTCCTCGCGTCGGCTCGCGCGCCCGGACTTTTCGCAATCAAGGGCCTCGGATCCGCGCTGGCCAGTGCTGGAGCGAAGGCAGGCGGTCGCCAGCCTTGGCACTATCCGGTGCCGGTCCATGCCAAAATAGGGAAGAGCAAAAGCAAGGGACGTGTAGTTCTCCAACTGCTGAAACTTCATGCTCCGGTCGGATTTTATGGAACTTTGCATCATCGGCCTTAGCCACCGCACCACTCCGTTGGAGTTCCGGGAGCGATTCTCGGTCACCGCGGATCAGCTGCCACGGTTTCTAGCGGCGCTTCGCAGCGACGCGGGTTTAGACGAGGTCTTAGTGCTCAGCACGTGCAATCGCCTGGAGATCTACGGAGTGAGCGCTCAAAGCACCATTTCGCCAGCGCGCGTGATGGAAGTATTAGCTCAGGCCCATGGGGTGGCTTCGCCGGAAGCGCACTATGCGGAAGTGCAACCCCATTTGTACGTGCACCGGAACGAAGCTTGCATCCGCCACCTCTACCGTGTGGCCAGCAGCTTGGATTCTCTGGTGGTGGGCGAAACCGAAATCGTAGGGCAGGTCAAGAAAGCGTATCAACTCGCGCAAACGAGCGGGACTACAGGCAAAGTCTTAAACCGGCTTTTTCAGAAGGCCTTGTCGATTTCCAAAGAAGTGCGGACACGTTCTGGCATCGGCCGCTGCTCCACTTCAGTCGGGTCTGTGGCCCTGGATCTGGCCATGCAGATTTTTGGGGAAGACTTGTCCAAGCGGACCATTCTGATCATCGGAGCTGGGAAGATGGGCGAGACGACTTTGAAGCACTTGAGCAAGCACGGGACGAAATCGATTCTCGTCACCAATCGTTCGTTTGAACGGGCTCAAGAGTTGGTTAGCCAGTTTCAAGGGGAAGCAGTCCCATTCAGCGAATTGTCGCGCGCGCTTGTTCAAGCGGACATCGTGGTCAGCTCTACGAGCGCTCCGCACTATGTTCTGGAGCGTGCCGACGTGGCCGCCGCGCGGGCGCAACGTCCGGACCGTCCATTGCTTCTCATCGACTTGGCTGTGCCGCGAGACATCGACCCAGCCGCACTGCAGATCAACTCTGTCTATCTTTATAACATCGACCAGCTTTCCGAACTCGCGCGTCTCAATATGGAGCGTCGTCAGACAGAAGCATCTGCGTGTGAAAGTCTGGTCGCGCAGCATGCCGAAGCTTCAGCCGAGTCGCTCCTGAGAAGTTCGCCTGGCGCTCGCCCGGGAGGATCTCGCGAGGGCAGTTCCCGGTTGCTGCCCGCCTTGCGGCCGACAGGCTTCCAATTTGCTTAAACCCGCCTGCAGGGCGGCAAGGTTCAGTAGCAATCCGCAAGAGGTCCATTGATTGCGGACAGATTCGAGCACCTCCCGTTGTCTTCACGGCTTGTTCCTCGCGGCACTGGATCTCTCCTTGGAATGTCGCTTGGCTGGTTGATCGAGAAGCGATAGGGTCTTTTCCCGTATGAAACCACTCTCTATTCTTCTCTGCTTGTGGGGCACGCTGGCGATCGCCACGGCTCAGGATAACGCCCCGGTATTCTCAAAACCTATCATCGACTTCGGGATCGTGGCGCGTGATGTCAACAAGTCCGCCCAGTTCTACACCAACGCCTTGGGTTGCACGGAAGTGCCAGGCTTCCCGGTCACGTCGGAATTGGGCCGCAAGATCGGCCTCACGGATGGCCATCCGACTCAAGTGCGAATGTTCGCTTTGGGAGACGGCAATGGCGGAACTCGAATCAAGCTCATGTCGTTTCCTTCCGCTCCGGGCAAAGAAGCCGACCAGAGCTTCATTCACTCCACTTACGGAATTCGGTATTTGACGCTCTATGTGACGAGCGCCGACCGCGCGATGGAACGGCTCAAGAAAGCGGGCGTGAAACCGCTGGGTGAAACGCCGGTCTCTTTGGGTAACAATTCCCGGTTGATCACAGTCCGTGACCCGGATGGCAATTTCGTCGAACTTATTGGTCCCTAATGAGCCGCGGCAAACGTCTTGAACTTGCGGCAATCTGTGGCAGAAATCCTCAAGCTGGGCTCCCGACGGTCGCTGAAAGCTCGCCGTAGAGTCCAAGAACTCCCCTATCCAGTGAACGCGACGCGGGCCACAGGACAAAGTTTTCCTGGGCCCCGACAATGGAAGCGTTAAGATCGGACGAGGAGGCTTATATGTCTTTATCCCGAAACTGGCGGTGATGCCGCTCATCGCGTGATTGCTTACATCGTCTGGAATGTCCGCCCGGAACTCGTCAGTGTCGGACCGCTCACTGTCCGCTGGTATGGCGTGCTGTTTGCCATCTTGTTCTGGGCTGGATTTCTCATTGTTCGTTGGCAGTTTCGAAGTGAGGGGAAGAATGAAGAGGATCTGAGCCAGTTACTGACGCACCTCGTGCTGGGCACAATCATTGGTGCCCGGCTAGGCCACTGCCTTTTCTACGAACCTGGGTATTACCTATCCCATCCCTGGGACATTCCCAAAGTATGGGAAGGTGGGTTAGCCAGCCATGGAGGAGCGCTCGGAGTCTTATTCGCTCTTTGGCTGTACTGTCGAAAGCGGCCTGATCAACCGTACCTATGGTTGTTAGACCGGATCTGCGTGCCGACAGCGCTGGCCGGATGCCTCATCCGCCTGGGAAATCTCTTCAATTCTGAGATTCTTGGAAACCCAACGCAGATGCCGTGGGGATTCGTCTTTGTTCGGGTCGATGCGGTCGCGCGTCATCCCGTCCAACTCTACGAAGCGACAGCGTATGCGGCGACGTTTGTGGTATTACTCCTGATGTATCGCCGATGGCGGGCCCAGACGCCGGTCGGCTGGCTGGTGGGATGGTTCTTGGTGCTGGTTTTCTCGGCCCGATTTTTATTAGAGTTTTTCAAAGAAGAACAAGCTGCCTACGGCCAATCGTCGCCCTTGCATGTCGGGCAATGGCTGAGTATTCCGTTTATTGGAGCCGGCCTTTTTCTGATCGCGCGAGCCAGGCGACGTAACGCCGGGCGTCCGGCGCAGACTTGACCTCGCGGCTTTTACTGTCAACGGTAGGCAGAAGTATGAAGAAGTCGATTGAGTCGCGGCGGCAGTTTGCCAGTGATAACAATGCGGGAGTCTGTCCGGAAGCATGGGCGGCCCTGGCCGAAGCTAATGCGGGTCATGCCGTTGGGTATGGCGATGATCCTTGGACAAAACTGGCCGCAGACATGATCCGCGAAGTGTTCGAAACCGATTGCGAGGTCTTTTTCGTTTTCAACGGCACAGCGGCGAATTCGCTCGCTCTCGCGTCGCTTTGCCAGTCATACCACAGCATCCTCTGCCACGAGATCGCCCATGTCGAAACGGATGAATGCGGCGCCCCAGAGTTTTTTTCGAACGGCACGAAGGTGCTTCTGCTTTCGGGAGAACACGGGCGAATCGACCCGACGTCCATCGAGCGAATGGTGCTCCGTCGGACGGACATCCACTACCCAAAACCTCGTGTGGTCAGTGTCACACAGGCGACTGAGGTAGGCACCATCTACGCCCCCGAAGAGATCAAGGCGATTGGAGATATCGCCCGACGTCTCGGACTGAAAGTCCACATGGACGGCGCGCGGTTTGCCAATGCGGTGGCGAGCCTGGGTGTGGCTCCGCGCAAAATCACGTGGGAAGCTGGAGTCGATGTGCTTTGTTTCGGAGGAACGAAGAACGGCACGCCCGTGGGCGACGCGGTTGTGTTTTTCAACCGGGAATTGGCGCACGAATTCGACTACCGCTGCAAACAATCCGGACAGTTAGCCTCAAAAATGCGGTTTCTCGCGGCGCCCTGGGTCGGGTTATTGCAGGATAATGCTTGGCTGCACCGGGCTGGGCACGCCAACGCCATGGCGAGTTTGTTGCAGCAGCAACTGACCAATCTTCCCGGCGTGAGCTTCATGTTTCCACGCCAGGCAAACTCCGTCTTCGTGCAACTTCCCGAGCATGCGATCGCGGGTCTCCGCGAGCTCGGGTGGCGTTTCTATACCTTTATCGGCAAAGGCGGATGCCGCCTGATGTGTTCTTGGGATACGAGCGAAGAGGATGTTCAGGCCTTTGCTGCGGATCTGAAGCGCCTTTTAGCGCAATAGACGACGCCTCTCGCCGGCACCGCCCCCGCCGTTCAATCCAGCAGAAGCCGCTCGATTTCCGCGTAGGTGCGAACGATTCGCGTCGCGCGGCTCAAGCGTTCGGCAGAGAGCGAATTCGTAATGGCGATGACGGCCATCTCGGCAGAGAGGGCGCCATCGACTCCCGCCGCCGCATCCTCAATGACACAGCAGCTGGAGGGCAGCACGCCCAGCAGCTTGGCGGCGCGGAGAAACACGTCCGGCGCTGGCTTACCTCGGGGAACGTCCTGAACGCTGACGACAACCGGAAAGAACCGCCGCAGGTTCTTGATGGCGAGCACTTCGTCGATGACTGGATGAAACGAGCCGGATGCGACCGCGAGTTTGTAACGCAACGCGAGCTTATCCAGCAGTTCTGGCAAACCCTCAAAAATAGGCTGTTCCTTCTGGATAATATCCAAGAAGCGGCGTTGTTTCCAGGCGGCCAACTCTTCCAGCGACCATTTCGGTTTGTGCTTCTCGATGAAATCGATCCAAAGCGCACGGTCAGACCTTCCATAATAATGGGCAAAGTCCATCCCGTGATTGTCGCCATACCCCATTTCCTCGAAAATCTCGCGGAAAGCTCGTTCGTGACGGGGCTCGCTATCGACGATCACGCCGTCCATGTCAAAGATGATTGCTGCAAATCGGTCCATAGCTGCCATGAGATTGAACCTGGGAGGTAAGCGAAGGACGCAGGCTAAGGCGTGGCACGGTTGAGCTTTGCCCAGCTGAAATTCGCGGGGCGCTCGACCAGGTGCCAGAGATTTCCCTCCGGGTCTTTGAAGAACAACACACGCCCGCTCCCGCCCGCCGGCTTGATCGCAGCGTCGAACTTAACCCCTTTTTCGGTCAGTCGGTCGCGTATCGCCTCGATCGACGAAACACGCAACGCCAGATGCCGCCAGCCCGCCAGGCTATTATCACTCGTTTCCTCCAATCGCCGATGACTCGCATACACTTCGATTAACAAGCCGCCAGGCAATCGTAAAAAGAATGCGGGCGGTTGTTTCCCATCGGCGTATAACACCTCGGCATCCAGGACACGCTGCAACCAGGCAGAAAGCATCGCGGGATCAGCAGCCGCCAGCCCAAGATGCTCCACGGAATAGGTTTCAAACATATGGATTTGGAACAGGTCAATCAGGAACGAGGCGCGCGGCGCGGGATTCGGGTGCCGCTTTTCTCCAAGACGCGCTCGAATTGAGGCGCGGAGACCGGTGTCACCGATAATCGCGAGAATTTGACCAGAGGCATCTGCTTTAAGATCTCATCCGCTTTGATCTCTGAGAGTGTCACAGGCCGAGCGAGCGGCGTCAGGACCTTCAGATCCACGGCCGTCCAATCGCCCTCGGTCGCTGTCGGGTCGGAATACGGAGCTCGAACGACCTGGGCAAGACCGACAATCTGCCGTTCCTCGCCGCTATGGTAAAAATACACTTTATCCCCCAGACTCATGCCGCGTAGATGGTTGCGTGCTTGAAAATTTCGGATCCCAGTCCAAGCGGTGGTGCCATCCTTCACAAAAGCAGCCCACGAGTAGGTGCTCGGTTCCTGCTTCACCAACCAATAACTCGTTGCCATCGGCTCTTGGTACTGGGTCTGGGTGCGGCAGGCAATCCCAATCCCAACCCCGAGGCGGGAGCAATGGCCGCATGGACTAGTGTGGTGACGGCTAAGTCCTTGCACTTTCGCGACGAGGGTTTTTGCGCGCTTGCAAGGCGCGAGCGAGGCGCATACCCGTCCCGACAGGTCGGGAGAACGACCGAGCAACGCCGCGAGCGCGCGAAAGAACCGCCGCCCAAAGGGTTGCGCTGAAAATGGGTCCTGGCTTCGTTGCTCCTCGGTCAGAGAGCGCGGCGGCTATCCTTCGTCGTCGCGCCTCGCCAGGAACCCGTTTTGAGCGCAACGAAAGTATAAGGACTTAGCGGTCACCACACTAGATTCTCGACAGGGAGTGCCACGCCAGCAGAGCGGCACCGATAACGCCACTGTCGCGGCCGAGCTTGGCCTGCACGATCGGCAAGTCCCGGTGCACCTCCGACCAAATCGCACTGCGGATCGACGGTGCCAGCCTGTTCCAGTAACGGCCCGGAGCCGAACCTAATCCCCCACCAACCACGATCGCCTCGGGATCCAGGACATTGACCAGCAGACCTAAAGTGGATCCCAGACACTCGACCGCCGTATCGATCACGCTCTGCGCCGCCGCATCCCCGGATTCGGCCGCAGCCAAGACCGCTTCGGCCGATGCTACCTGAGCTCCGGTCTTTTCATTATATCGACGCACCAACCCGCTGCCGGAAGAGATTTCCTCTAGAACCGCCCGGCGCAGCTCGCCGCACTCCGAACAAAGCACGGTGGTCGGGCTGCTCGCCAAAGTCCCGGTACACCCTGTCCTTCCGACAAACGGCACGCCCTGCCAGACCCAACTACTGCCGATGCCGGTTCCCACCGTCACGTAAAGGAAGGAGCCAAACGAAACTCCAGCGCCACAAGCGGCTTCTCCAAACGCTGCGGCCCGCGAGTCGGCCAGGACCCTGGACGGCGCGAGCGCCTCGAACTCGCGCTGCAGCCCGAACCCACGCCAAGGCAAGGTTGCTTGACTGATCACCTGCCCGTCCGGGTCGACCAACTCGCAGACTCCGAGTCCAATCGCAGCCACCTGCCGCCCCAACGTTTGGGCTCGATCGATCAATCCACGCGCCAGTTGCAGCGCGTCTCCCATGACGACGTCACCGCCGCGCGACGCTCCAGTTGGGATGGTATGCGTTTCCAAGACCGTCCCATCTTGGCGGACCAAACCCGCGGCGATCTTCGTGCCACCGATATCCAAACCAAGCCCGCAAAGGTTTTCCCGCTTGTCCAATTGGTTGGAGATCATAAGGGAGTGCGTGAGAATACTGGGGTGGCTTGAATGCGATGCCTTCCCAATATCGAATCGCTGGCGTCCTGGCAAGGTTCCCCGCGAAACGGCACAAGGTTGTTCAGGGCAAACGGGGGAAATCCAAAGCGTTTCCGTGTCGAAGGGGGTCCTGAAAAGAAGGCGGGCCGGATTTGCATCCGGCCCGTTCCGAGAACAAATTCATTTCTCCCGAGACGCTGCGCCGCGGACCACGCATTTTACTACACACACGGACAACCGCGTTTGTGCGCCTCACCAATGCCTACACAGTAGCAAAAGACCGGATCCTCACCAGTCACCAGAACTGGTGACAACACATC
>JBGAIN010000108.1:0-27626 GCA_044225505.1 Limisphaerales bacterium | reverse complement strand
CGCGAACCATCACGTCCAGCGTTGGCCCGCAATAAAGGTATGCGGTCGAGCGCGCCGTGGCGTCGCGCCGGAATCCAGGAGCTAATTGCTCCCGGTATGTGCGACAGATCGCGACCAGCGTTCGCATCGCATTCAGCAAACGGCGACGAGCATCACTGGAGCACACAAATCATTGGTAGAGTCTTAGAGCCCAGTTAGAGCCCAGTGTCGCCGAGAGTCTTAGAGCCCAGTGTCGCCGAAACAAGCGGCTGTGGCTGAGTAGCTTGGAATTTCGTTAACGTTAAGATTGGAGCTTGCGCTCGATTCTCGAGACCGTTTCAGGGCTGTAAGGAGATGAGGCGTCTTGGTAAGCTGCGGCTTGTGGGACGGGCCAACCCATTCGATTCCAGCGGCGGGATCTAGCACGTGACCCATCGGTGTAACAATCGAGCGTTTGTGTTGAAGTTTGCCCGAGACGCCTACAACCGGCGCCAGGGCGGATGAGCGCGTTTTGGGGCGATAACTTTCATGCGACGCAGGTGGAGGAGGGCCCTTACCTGGATTAGTGAAAAAGGCTAAGCCCATGGTTCTAACGCGCCGAGAAACTGAAGTGGCCGACCTTGGGGAGGGATTGTTGAGCGTTTTGCGGGAAATGGCGTCAGTTTACGGGCAAGAAACAGGCCCGAAAAGCGGCCGCAAAGTCATTTTGTAACGTTAACGAAATTGCATCCTGTTTTGCTCAAACCACTTGGCTTGGCGACACAGGAACCAATGAAACAACAAACCACTTGGCTTGGCGACACAGGAACCAATGAAACAAAGAGGCGAACCGATGAAAGAGAGCGCGCGTTATCCGAAAATTGTGGAATGGTCGAACGAGGATCAGTGCTTTGTTGGATCGTGTCCGGGCCTATTCTATGGTGGCTGTCACGGCTCCGACGAGAAACAGGTCTTCGACGAGTTATGCGAGATGGTTGAGGAAATGATCAACTTGTATCACCAAGACGGCAAGCCGCTACCGCCACCTACGTCCGGACGCGATTTAGCTAATCGTCTTGCAGAAATCACGTAGCAATTCGGTGCAGGCGCCGTCTGCCAGGCGAGGGTTCTTGGGGGATAAATCCCGAGATTTGATCCTGGGAGCGACAGTCTGGATATCAAGAGTCGAACGCCAAAAGAAGACCTAAAGGAAACTGAGGTTTCGCGGGTGAGGAAACGGCACGAGTGGACCGGAGTCCATCGTGGGTTAACGGGGGAGACGAATTGGAGGCTCTGCGGTCAGAAGCAGGACAACGTCGCTCGCGAAGGGAGCCTTGAAGGAAGTGGGGCTGTCCGTCGCTTGGATCGTTAAACCGGCGACAGTCGCGCCCTGGTTGGGACTATACCATTCGACGTGGTACTTTCCCGACGTGAGCTTCACGGTGAACTCTTTGCCCGGCTCGGGTTGGTAAACCATGTATTCGACCCCTTCGTTCGCCTGGCAGTAGCTCGTGGAACTGAGTTCAGGCGCGGGGTACATCGCGGCCAAATGGATTCGTTCGGCAAAGCGACGGGCCTCGCCAAGGTTCGAGCGTACCGCCTTCGCGTCTTTGGGAGTCGGTTCCCAAGGCGACGCTTCGTCCAGTGGGTCCATCCAGATTGGGTTGAGACCGCGCAGGAAGCTCTTCCAGACCCAAGGCACACCGCCGCCGACGCCCCAGAGATGATCGGTATCGAGGAGGATAACTTTGGTTCCGTCGGCGGCTGGCGGATTCGTTTTGTAGTCGAAATGGTCCGGGTTCGGAGAGATCCAATCGGCAGGGCTTTTGAGCAAGCGATCGAGATCATCGACGCCGTAACCGATGGAAGTCATGCCTACGGGATGCTGCTTGGGAAGCTTGGCTTCATACGCTTTCACAAATCGGATCATGTGGTATTGCCACTCGGTCGTGGTGAAGTCGCTTTCGTTGGCGACTTCGTAGAGCACATTATCCAGGTCGTTGACGGTATCGATGACTTTGCGAACGTAAGCTTCCTGCAATGCGAGGACTTGCGGACGCGCCAGAGTGAACAGGTCGATTCCCTTGAAATCGTCTTTAAGAAACTCACCGGTACCATTCACGTTGTTCTCTCGATAGAACGGATGAGCCCTCGCTCCGCCTGGCACAAACCGCAGGCCCCAACCTTCAAAAAGCATGATGGACACGTAGATCCCGCGTTGCGCCGCGGCCTGAGTGCGAGTCCGGAGACGTTTAAAGTAGGACGAATCAAAGCGCTCCAGGTTGAACTTCAGTTGACCGTCTAATGCCTGGCCTGGTCCAGATCGGGCCCAAGGTTGAGGTGAACAGTAAAAGACTTGGGCGCCTTGGCTCTCGATCCAGTGAGGGAATTCCCAGCGCCAAAGGCGAATGAAGTTATGATGATGCCGTTCCAGGAGCGAGAGGTAGGCTGGAAAATCAAATGGGGTAGCCGGGTAGCGCGTTCCAAAATCCTGCAAGCTCGCCCAGGTATGAGACCCGGTCAGATAAATGGCTTGGCCGCTGTCATCGGTAAAATAGCGCGGGTTCTGTTCGCTGCGCCGCAGTGGGCCGGCGGCGTGACCGCAAGGAAAGGCCAGCGTCGCGATCCCCACGAAGAGGAACCACGTTTTGGAAGCCGAGACGACCCAAGGGCCGTGCCGGCGGGAAGCAGTCCCGTTCGTAAATCGGTAACCGTCCATGACATCAAGTTTGCCGAACTGGCCCCGGCCGACAAGACGGATTCCGAGGAGTGAGTCTCCTCAGGGGCGCAACGCTTCGTTGGGCGATGAGGCGCTCCTCGCTGTGGTGTGGGCACCGACGCTTCGAAATTTGGGTTCCGTTCACTCTGGCCGATAGTCGCGCCAGATCCAGACGAGGGTGTCCGCCAACGTCTGTTCAAAAACACGCCGGTCGCAGTGTCTGGAAGCCAAGCTAAAGACAAACCGGTGCGGATAACCTTTTGCTTGGAGAGCGGCGGCCGTGCGCTGTCCCGCCATGACCCAGTTGTGGTGGGTCTCTTCTGGATCTTTAGGACGATTGTCGTTTTCGGACACATGCGTGAAAATGCGGAGCGGCTTCTTTTCTCCGGTTTCGATTAGCTTCATGCTCGAGTGGTATTCCCAAGCTCCCAGAGGGTATTTCGCTTCTTCCGGCGCGTCGTCGTCTTGCTGGTCGACAAAGGTGCCGGAGTACGCGATCAGGCGCCGGAACAGGTCCGGTCGGAACCAACCCATCGTCAGCGCGGCGGCGCCACCCGAACTGCAGCCCATCACCGCGCGCCCCCAGGGATCGTCCGTGAACGCCAAATGCGGGTAGGCCGATTTCACCTCAGCGTTGCCGAGCACGGCGGGCAGGACTTCGTCGTTGATGAAGCGGGCGAGTCGATCGGACATGGTATCGTACTCCAATCCGCGCTCACTGTTCTTGCCGTCGTCTCCTCCATTCTGCACAGCCACAGCAATGAAGCCAGGAAGTCGCCGTTCTGGATCTTTCGCGACTGTGAGGTTATCCAACGCGTTGCGGACGAGATTCAGCTGGCCGGGACCGTCATGAATAATGAGGAGAGGAGCTTTCGTGCCATCGACGTATACTGCCGGAACGTAGACGTAAATTTTGCGCTCCACCCGCACCGGATGCTTTTGCGGTTCAAGTGTGGCGTCATTGCCAGGGAAAGTCTTGCTCTCCGCGAGGCGCAGAGTGAACTCAAACGATTTCCCCTTCGGATTGCCCACGTCTTTGAGGTCCGGGTCGATCTGGTATTCGGGCCCAATCGTAAAGTGGCCGTTCCCTTCGTCACCGTTGCGGGCGGTGTTTCCGTCGGCTGATCGGGCGGGCGCGGCGAGCAAAGTGTAGAGGAGCAGAGCAACGCCGTATTTCGAATAACTTCTAAGGCTGGGATTCGTCATCATGGGTCTGGTGATGAGTCAAGTTACGATGTCCCACGCAATTGCGCCAAGACAAATGCACGGCTTATCAAGGCGAACGGGAGTGGGTGTCAGCGGCGGTGATTGCAGTCGGCGGCAGACTTGTTCTAGAGTGCGTTCGTGAACCACCGATGTTATCCCACAGGCTTCGCTTCCTCCCTTAGTCTGCTGGCGGTCTGCCTGCTCGGCTGCGCCCATCCGCAGAATCCCGTGTCCCCGCTACAAGGCGGTTTGAGCCATCTGCCGATGCTCACCTCGGCTCGGACTCGATCTATCTCCGCGGAAAATCCCACCGGGGCGCGTGGTGAAGGCGGCAAAGCGATCCCCAACCCGCGGGAAGCCAAACCTGCGGCGAGCGCGCGGGCGGCGGATGACTTAGGGAAAGGTTGGAAGGTGCGGCCATTCTTGCGGGTGAATGCCGGAGAGACCGTGACGTTGATGGATGTGGCTGGCCCCGGAATCATTCAACATATCTGGATGGTGGAGGGCTTGAGCCGAGCGCACGTCCTCCGCTTCTACTGGGATGACGAGAACAGCCCGTCTGTCGAGGTCCCAGCACCCGACTTCTTCGCGGTCGGCCACGAAAAGTTCGCTCGCGTGAATTCGCAAGCGGTGGTGGTGAATCCGGCGAATGCCCTGAACTGCTATTGGCCCATGCCGTTCCGCAAGCACGCGCGGGTCACGTTCAGCAACGAAAGCGCCAAGGACCTGGAGTTGCTCGCCTTCCAGATCACGTATGCCTTGGATTCGGTCCCGGCTAATGCGGGCTATTTTCACGCGCAATGGCGGCGAGCGGACACCGGGACCGTGAATCCCTACGTGATTCTCGACAACGTTCGAGGAAAAGGACGGTACGCCGGAACATTTCTCGCCTGGACCCAACGTTCCAAAGGCTGGTTTGGCGAGGGCGAGATTAAGTTTTTCCTGGACGGCGACCGCGACTTTCCAACGATCTGCGGCACTGGGACGGAGGATTATTTCGAGGGAAGTTACGGCTTTCCCGAGTCGTTTACGAGCGCTTACAGCGGTACAACGCTGGCCAGCAATGCCGATGGCGAGCCTCCCAGCTACTGGAGCCTGTACCGATGGCATATTCTAGACCCCATTGCGTTTGACCAGGATCTCAAAGTCACCATTCAGGCGCTGGGCTGGGGCACCGACGGAAAATACAAGAAACTCTCCGACAATATTGCATCTGTGGCCTACTGGTATCAAACAGAGCCGCACGCGCCATTTCCCAAGTTACCGAGCCTGGAGGAGCGGCGGCCCGGGAAATAGCCGGGGAAGGTCCTTGTGCCTAACCACTGCCAAAGCCAGCTGGCGGGCGGGGGAATTCTCCCAAGTCCATCCGTCATGCGCGAGGCGCAATGAGAAAAGGGGCCAAATCGTCGAAAGCTGCGGTGCTCTGTCGACATTGGCACGGGAGTGGCTATATCGATTAGGTGATGAGTTCACCTCTGTTCTGTGGTCGTCCTAGCGCTGCCTTGTTTTGCATCGTGGCATGGCTGGCTCTGGCAACGGGCTTTTCCGTCCAAGGCCAGGTCATCAGCGAGTTCTTGGCTCAGAACGATGGTCTCCTCCAAGACGAAGATGGCGAGTCTCCCGATTGGATAGAGATTCAAAACAACACTTCCGCGACGCTTCCGCTAGGCAATTGGTGTCTTACCGATACCAGCACGAATCTGGTGAAGTGGCGGTTTCCAGAAACCAACTTGGTGGCAGGCGGTTTCCTGGTCGTGTTTGCGTCAGGCAAAGATCGGCGCGCGCCAGGCGCACCGCTCCATACGAACTTTCGGCTCGATACGGACGGCGAATACCTGGCGCTGGTGGCGCCGGACGGAGTGCGCGTCGTGTCGTCCTACGCGCCTGTCTATCCCGCGCAGTTGCCGAATATCTCCTATGGAGTTAGCGATCGGGCAGGGGCAGCTGTGATTTTGACAGCTACGGCCGCGGCGCGAGTATTTGTGCCAAAGGATGATTCGATTGGGGCCGTCTGGATGATGCCGGAGTTCAACGATTCGGCGTGGACGGCGGGATTGAACGGGGTTGGGTTTGAAACGTCGCCGGCCGAATACGCGACTTTGATCCGGACGGACATTCGCACGGCTATCGCCCAGAACACGTCGTGTTATGTTCGACTTCCCTTCGTTGTGGACAATCCGAGCGCGTGGACTCATTGGCGTCTCTGGATGCAGTATGATGACGGGTTTGTGGCATACCTCAATGGCCAGCCGATCGCCAGTCGCAACGCTCCGGAGACCCTTGCGTGGAATTCGGTGGCGACGGCGAACCATCCAGACGCGGAAGCCGTCATTCCGGAAGAGTTTAGCTTAACTCCGTTTCAGGATCTGGTGATTCGCGGAACAAATGTGCTGGCAATCCGAGGCTTGAATACCAGCGCGAGCAGCAGCGATTTACTGTTCCTGGCGACGATCGAAGCCCAGCCGTTGGCGTCGAGCAACGCGGCTCCAGCGTATTTTGTCCGTCCGACTCCCGGAGAGGCCAACGTCGGAGGCGTCGCCGTCCTGGGGCCGCTCATCGAGGAGGTAGCGCAGGCCCCTGCCGTGCCGAACGCGACCGATGAAGTGCGAGTGACGGCCAAAGTGACGCGGACCTTCCAGCCGGTTGCGGGAGTGGTCCTGCATTATCGCGTCATGTATGGCGCCGAAATCACCGTTCCAATGATGGACGACGGGAGCCACGGGGACGGGAAAGCGAATGACGGCGTTTTCGGTGCGGTGCTCCCGCTGGGGTTGGCCAAACCGGGAGAGATGGTGCGCTACTTCATTACGGCGTCCGACGCTGCGCAGAACTTATCGCGACTGCCATTGTATTTGGATCCGCAGGAATCGTCGCAGTACCTTGGAGCGGTTTGGGCCGATCCAAGCATTCAGTCGAAACTGCCCGTTCTCTCCTGGTTCATTGAAAACCCCGCTCAGGCAGACTCCGGTGGAAGCGCCCGGTGTTCCGTGGCTTTCGGGGGCGAATTCTACGACAATGTCCTGTTCAGCGTTCACGGCCAGTCAACCAGCGGATTCGCTAAGCACGGCTACAACGTCGACTTCTCCCGCGATCATCGATTCCGCTACGCCACCAACCAAGCGCGCGTGAAGGACATCAAACTCCTGACGAATTACGCGGACAAATCCAGGACGCGCAACACGCTCGCCTACGAGATGATTCAACAGGCTGGCTCGGTGGGTCACTTTGCTTTCCCCGTGCGCGTGCAGCGGAATGGTCAGTTTCACGCCATCCTCGATATGCTTGAAGATGCGGACGATCGATGGCTAGGACGCCTCGGACGAAACCCCAATGGCGCGCTTTACAAAATGTACAACGCGATGGACAGCGTGGGGGGGGCGGAAAAGAAAACCCGGCGAGAAGAGGACTCGGCGGATCTGCAGCAGCTCATCACCAACCTAAACCCATCCCGAGCCCTGGCTGACCGTGTGACCTACGCCTACGACAATCTCGATCTTCCCCAAACGATTAGCTACTTCACAGCCTTGTCGTTGATCAGCAGCCAGGATCACGGGCACAAGAACTTCTTCCTCTACCGGGATAGTGATCGGTCTGGTGAGTGGACTATCTTTCCCTGGGATGTGGACTTGAGCTGGGGCCGGAATTGGACAGATTCTGGCGGTTACTTCACCGACACGCTTTACACGAATAATGTTCTGAACTTCTACAACTCCGGCCAGCAAGGAAAACCAGGGAACCGGCTTTACACTCTGATCTTTAGCCATCCAGACTTTCGGCGCATGTATCTCCGCCGATTGCGCACGGTCATGGATACGATTCTGCAAGCCCCGGGCACTCCAGCAGACCAGTTGAGAATCGAAAAGCGCATCCGAGAATGGGTGGACCGGTTGGACCCACCCGACATCGCGCAGTCGGACGCGGACTTGGATTACGCCAAATGGGGATCTTGGGGCAATCGCAATCCCACGAGAGTGGAGGCTCAGCGTATTATTGATATTCACCTGCCTGGGAGGCGTAACTTTCTTTTTGAGAGCGACAAAGCGACCATCAATTCGGAGCGCATTCCCGCGGCCCAGCCTAGCGATGTGACGTTGACCATGGGTGCGATCGAGTTCAATCCAGCGTCCGGCCGCCAGGACGAGGAATATGTGGAACTGATCAATCCGAATGACTTCGCCCTGGATGTGACCGACTGGCAGGTTTTGGGTGAGGTCAATTTTAGGTTCAAGCCTGGGACGGTGATTCCAGCGGGGTCTCGCCTTTATCTATCGCCAAACGTGGTGGCCTTTCGAGCACGAACGAATGCGCCGCATGGAAATCAAGGGTTGTTTGTGCAAGGAGATTACCACGGGCAACTTTCGGCGCGGGGAGGGTTGTTGCAAGTGGTGGACGATCGCGAACGGCTTGTCGTCTCCACGAATTACCCTGGTGCTCCGACGCTGGCGCAACAGTGGCTCCGATTGACGGAATTGATGTATCATCCCGCGCCTCCTCCTCCAGGCAGCCTGTTCAGCGACGAAGACTTTGAGTTCATTGAGTTGTGGAATGCTGGCCCGGTTTCCGTCAATCTGGCTGGGCTTCGCTTCACTCGAGGTGTTGCCTTCGCCTTTGCCAGTGGGGCCGTGACGAACCTGGGGCCCGGCGCCTACGTGTTGGTGGCCAAGAATCCAGCCGCCTTTACGGCGCGCTACGGCTCGGAAAAACCCCTGGCGGGTGCTTATTCCGGGACGCTGGACAACGCTGGAGAAGAACTGCGACTAGAGGATGGCGTGGGCGAAGTCGTCTTCGACGTGTCCTATTCGCCAGACTGGTACGCGTCCACCGATGGCCAAGGTCGTTCGCTCGAACCACTGGACCCCGTGCGTCTCCAGGATGTAGCCAGTGCCTGGCAACCGAGTGCTCGGGACGGAGGCAGCCCTGGCGAGAATCTAGCTCCCGGCTTGCTCGTTCGAGCGCTCGCAGTGGGCGGAAAGCTCATGATCATGTTTCCTGCGGAGCCTGGACATCGCTATTCACTTTGGCATCGGGCGAGTGTCGTCGCCGGAACTTGGGAGAAGCTCCAGGACCTTTCCTCGTCGGCAGGAGTCGGGGAAATACAAGCCGCGGTGGAACTTGGAACTGATTCAAGCCCGCATTTCTATCGAATCCGCGCTGAGCTCTGATCGGAAACGCGACGGCCGGGTCCATGCCATTTGCTCATCAAGCGGCGCAGCCGGCCGAGTCATGCTGCGTTAAGTGACGGACGCGGGTGCATGGCTGTTATTATTTCCTCGACTTCATTGTTCTTAGTAATTAAGAAAATCTAACGCGTCGACCAGGGAGAGTAAGAAAATCTCTTGTGAACGCGTTGCGGGCGGCACGCAAAGCCTGTCGCAGATTGGGTGTAAAGAACGTTATGCGAAACTTATCACGAAGGTGGTCGGTCTTAGGCGGAATCGCGCTCCTTTCTGGAGCCACCGCCATGGCAGGGTCCTTTTCCAACACTTTGACGGACCCTAACAATACGACGGGATACTCAGTTAATGGTTCCGGCACTCTGGCAGATGGGAGTTCGTGGATGCCAGTCGTTCAGGATGGGCACTTGAGTTTGACCGTAAATCAAGGGGGCCTCAATGGCACGGTGGTGCTCGATGATTTGGATAGCGGACAAGCGATCGAAAGCTTCACGGCCAAGTTCAAACTACTGCTGAGCGGCAGTGCGGACGGCATGGCTTTTTGTTTCGGACCGGATATCACCACCGGAATAACTTTCGGTGAAACAGGGCCGGGAATGGGAGGCGGCGGTTTGGCGGTCTCGTTTGACCTCTACAACAACGGCGTGGTGAATGACGTGCAGGATGTGATTGGCCTAAGTGTCATCTTGAACGGAGTTGAGATCGGATTGACGCCGTTGCCACTCTCAAGCACCGAGTTTAAAGAAACAACGATCCAATTGAACAAAAACGGCACCCTTAATTTGATCTGGGGTGGAGAAACGATTTACACGAATCTTTTCCTGCCTGGCTATACTCCAGTTGCTGGTCAGTTCGGATTTGGCGCGCGCACCGGCGGCGCCTCCGCAGACCAGGCGATCTCTGGCTTGACGATCACCACGACGGTGGCCGGGGCAGCGACCGCGGCAAAGATCACGAGCCAACCTCAAAGCCAGTCGGTAAACGAGCACGGTTCGGCCAGCTTTCAAGTTGGATTTGATGGCACTCCTCCCTTCACCTTCCAATGGTACAAGAATGGGACGGCTATCCCTGACGCCACCGCGAATGTCCTGGCTCTGAGTAACGTTTCTCCAGTAGACACCGGCGCGAAATTCAAATGTGATGTATCAAATACCAGCACGGTGACTTCACAAGAAGCGACCCTTACGGTGAAGGCGGATACGACTGCGCCTACACTCGTGTCCGTGGTGGGTTCGACGGACTTCGTCCATGTCCAAGCGACCTTCTCTGAAGAAGTCTCAACCGCTACTGCGGAGGATGCAAATAATTATAAGATTCAGGGGCTGACCGTGACGAGTGCTGTGTTAAGCACGAACGACTTCCTCACGGTGTTGCTCACGACCTCCACTCAGACGTCCGGAACAGAATACACGCTCTTGATTAGCGGCGTGAAAGACACGTCAGCAGCGGGAAATACGATCGTCGCCAATACCAAAGCGACCTTCCGGAGCGAATCATTCAAAGTCAGCAGCGTGGGGGCCATACCGTCGTCGACCGGCTCAACTTACGATGTCGGTGTCAGTTTCAGTCTCCCCTACGATCAAACTTCGGCCGCCGCTGCTAGCAATTACAAGCTCTCCGCTGGAACGATTTCGAGCGTGACGGCTTATCCCGGGTCGCCAGCGGTGCTCCTCAAAGTCAGTGGACTGACGGTTGGCGAAAGCTACACCGTCACAGTCTCGAACGTGAAAGACAAGGGCGGGAGCACCCTTCCGACCGTTACTGTCCCCTTCACGGTATCAAAGATGAAATGGGGCGTTGTGGGCGGTGACCGGTATAACCTCGGAAACGCCGTGGTGGCTGGAGCTGATGGCAGCTTCGACATTTATTCGGACGGCGCCACGGAATGGAATAACTATGACGAAGCGACCTTCGTTTATGAGGAAATTACTGGAGACTTCGACAAGAAAGTCCGCGTCGAATATCAAGACGCCTCCAGCCAGTGGGCTCGCGCGGGTCTCATTGCGCGAGACGTCACCAACTTTGGCGTTACCGATACCGAACAATTCGGGAGTGGAAGCGAAGGAAACACAGGAACCGCACCTTTTGACGGGAAAGCGGGTCGGTACCAAAAGATCCATGTCAACCCGGTGCTCACGGTTACTGGCGGTGCTGGCAACAACAGTTGGGAAGGCAATCGCCGCATTTATACTGGCGGACCCAGTTCCTCTGCTGGTGGCGGTGGCACACCCCAATATCCCAACGCGTGGTGCCGACTGAAACGATCCGGGCAGACCTTCACGATCTATCGCAGCGACGACGGCAGCAAATGGATAGAGCTCGGCTCCACCACTTGGCCCGACTCCGCGGACCCAGACAAGAAGACGATGCCGAATACGGTCTTCGTTGGCCCGGAGTACTCTCCGGAAAACGGCAACATATCCGACGAAACCCAACGCGGTGTTTGGCTGGCGAAAATGCGTGACTATGGCGATACGTTCCCAGTGACGCCCACAGTGCCAACCGTGGCGGCAGCCCGAACGAGCTCGGGACTGCAAATCACCTATACAGGGACATTGCAGTCCGCACCGGCGGTGACCGGGCCGTGGGCCGACGTGGCCGGGGCGACGAGTCCCTATTCTGTTACGGCTGCTCCTGGAGCACTCTTCTACAAGAGTAAGAAGTAGTAATAGACTACCCAGAAGCGGAGTTTCCCAACTCAAACCTGCGAGGCCGGACGGAAGTTCGGCCTCGCTTTTTGTCCTAGCCTTCGCTGGATTCGCATTGTGCGACGACGCTCAATCCAAAAAAGCGCTTTGCGCAAACAATCAAGCGAAACGAACGGGATCGGACCCAGGGCGATGGAAGCTGTTCTCTCTGGAGCCAGTGGGCGCAGGCTATGGATTTACCGGCTCACCGCACTCTTCGCCGCCCCATGCGTGGTGCTCTTAGTATTAGAAATAGGTCTGCGCACTGCTCGATTTGGTCATCCAACCGCGTTCTTCCTGCGCCAGGAAATTAAGGGGACGAACGTTCTGATTTCCAACCCTTCCTTCGGACTGAGCTATTTTCCGCCCGGTCTAGCCAGGAGCCCGCTGCCTCTTATCACTACTGTCAAACCCGCATCGAATGTCTTTCGTATCATCTTGTTCGGCGAGTCAGCGGCGATGGGGGATCCCCGTCCGGCGTTCGGCATGGGACGTCTGATCGAGACCCTACTGAACGAGCGTTTTCCAGGGAAGAAGTTCGAAGTTGTGAGTACGGCGATGACCGCAATCAACTCGCATGCCGTGCGGAAAATCGCCGAGGAGTGCACACAGTATCCAGCCCAGGCGTGGGTGGTATACATGGGCAACAACGAAATGGCCGGACCGTTTGGAGCGAACACAATCTTTGGCGCCCAGGCTCCGCCGGTCGCTGCAGTGCGAGCCTATTTAAGGCTCCAGGAAACGCGGACCGGTCAGCTGATGGCCTCGATCTTACGGACTGTGTCCCCTGCAGCCGCCCCTTCCGCTTGGGAGGGCTTAAAGATGTTCGAGTCCAATCAACTGCCACCAGAAGATCCCCGTAAGCAACGGGTTTATGCCAATTTTCAACAGAATCTGGACGCTATTCTTCAAGCCGCTCAACGAGCCAAGGTCCATGTTTTCCTAAGCACGGTGGCTAGCAATCTTCGGGATTGCGCCCCTTTCGGATCGCTCCACAACCCTGTGTTAACTCCCGAACGAGCGGAGGCGTGGCAACACCAATTTCAAGCGGCAACAGAGCTGGAACAGAGTGGCCATGGGACTGAGGCATCGGCACGTTTCGCCGAGTTGATCGGACAGAGCCCTCGTTTTGCCGAAGCGCACTTTCGACTCGCTCGATGTAATATGCAGAGCGGGCATTCCACCGAGGGAAAGAGCGGGTATGTTATAGCACGAGACTTCGATTCACTCCCGTTCCGTGCCGACTCAACGATCAATCGTCTGATTCAGAATGCAGGGCAGCGCTGGGCGCAAAAAGAGGTCCTGTGCATCGATGGAGAGCAAATCCTCGCGGCCATGGTGGCTGACAATGTGCCGGGCGCTGAGTTTTTCTACGAGCATGTGCATCTCAAGTTTGAAGCGAACTATTGGTTGGCGCGAGCCTTTGCCGAGAAGATCACGCGCGCACTGACGCCCGAGTGGACGGGGAACAACACTGCCGAGTGGGCGTCCTCAGAGCTGTGTGCACAACGGCTTGGTCTCACGGCATGGAACCGAATCGCGGCATTGGAAGAAATGATTCAGCGCATCTCCGAACCACCGTTCGTGCATCAAGCAAATCATGTCGTTCACCGCCGTCGTTTATCTCAAGAGTTGGCGGATCTGAGACTCGGACTGACCTCAGAAGGCCATGGGCAAGCGCGACCCCAATTGGATGATGCGCTTCGGCGGCGACCGGACGATCCGTGGCTTCGGCAATCTTACGCCGAGTTTCTCAGTTCGAGCGGCGATTGGGCGTCAGCAACCGTTCAAATGCGCACAACGATAGAGTTGCTTCCTTACCACCATAGCGCCTATCTGCAGTTGGGACGACTACTGGTCAGACAAAAACGTTACGATGAGGCTCGTGCAGCCTTGGAGCAGGCCTCGGAACGCAGGCCTGATCTTACGGACGCCCGCTTGGAGCTTGCCCGGGTGTGTGCTGCGCAAGAAAGATTCGCAGAGGCTTTTGATCACCTGGCGCATCTCGAAAAGCTTCATCCAAAGGATGACGCTACGCATCTGGTGCGGGCGCGAATTTTGGTCCAGCTTGGGCGCCGCGCCGATGCGATCACAAGCTTGCGCAGCGCGATCGGTTTGCGTCCGACCTCGTGGGAAGCACGCTACCTTCTCGGCTTACAATTAATTCTTGAACATCAATTTGAGGAGGCTCGAACTGAGTTCGAAACAGTTGTGGCACAACGCCCGGAATACGCGCTGGCGCATCTCAACCTGGGATTTGCACTCGCCAAATTGGAACGATTTGATGCGGCTGCTGGTCAGTTTCAAGAGACTCTGAAGTTGGATCCAGAAAACGAGCAGGCCAGGCAGTTCCTGAAAAGCATCCTGCCACATACGACGCCCACGCTGAAATGACGGCTCATCAACGATTGTCGTTCAAGCAATGAGAGATCACGCTGCTCCACGTGGAGAAGGTCTCAACGCAGGGCGACGAAGGCTGGCGACGTAGCATACCCTGGATTGCCATGTGGCGGCATCCATGCAGGCCGTCCGCAATTTGCGGACACTGGTAAAACTGTTTTCTACCAATAGTTTGTGGAAACCAGGCATCGAGTCCATTCGAGTCCAGGTCGTCCACTCGGTTGACGAACGCTGCCCGGAAAAGAATCGCTTGCCATTGGTGTCCGAACGGGATTAGAAAGAATCGATACTCCGGTTGTAGATGTCTTAAGCATTATGAAAACTTTGCTTCGAACGATTATCCTTGTGGCTGCGCTTATGACCTGGTTCGGGACGAGATCCGCCTCTGCTCAAGTCATCTGGGAGCTCGGAATTCAAGACGGCGGGCAAGGCGAGTTCAGCCAAGAACGTGGCAGTAATGATCCTCCGGGCAGTCCGGAAGAACAGGATGACGACTTCTACTTTGCCGGGACTTACGCCGAAATTGGAGTCGTCACCACGACTGAGCCCTTCACCAATTATGATCGGGCTTTGACGCCAGGTGATTTCGTGAACCGAATCCACTTCAATTTGGATGCCAAGACGGCCAATGCGACCAACGACTATAAGTTGACCGTCCAACTGTGCTGTTTGGGCGCCGTCGATGTCAGTTCCCATGATGTGGTAGTTCGGTTCAATGGTCACGAGTTGTTTAGTCAAACCGAAATCACGGCGAACCTCTTGATTGAGCAAACCATGAAAGCCTCCGCGGTGGAGGCGAAAGCCGGCGAGAACCTTGTCGAGATTGAACGGACGGGCGGAAGTGATTCGAGCTGGATCCAATTCGACTACGTTCGATTGGAAATTCCGGCGACTTACTCGGACAGCGCTGGCTTGCCCAACGCCTCCAAAAAGCTCTACCCCTCTTTTCTTCTTCCTAACAAACGCGACGATGCCGCAAAGGATCAAGACGGAGATGGATTAACCAACTTGGAGGAGTATGCGGCCAAGACCGACCCGTCAAAGGCGGACACGGACGGGGACGGCTTACCAGACGGCGACGAGATCAAGACCACGTTGACCAATCCGCTCCTTAAAGATACAGATGGCGATGGGCTGACCGACTCCGAAGAAATCAATCAGTACCTTACCCGGCCAACCAATCCTGACTCTGACGGCGACGGACTTTCGGACAGCGATGAATTGAAAGTCACAAAGACGGATCCCAATGTCGCGGACACCGACGGTGATGGGAGTTCAGACGCTCTGGAAGTGAAGCTGGGATCGAATCCCAACAACGCGGCAGACAAGCCTGTGCCGTATACCCAACTCTGGTTGCTGGGGTTGATCGACAACAACCAAGCTGAGTTTACCCAGGAAGTCAGCGGCTCTCCGGAAGCTCCAGGCAGCCCAGAAGCGTTGGATGACGACTACTATTTCGCGGGAGTGTATCCGGATCCAATCGGCGCTGTATCCAACGCCGAAGATTTGACTTACTTCGAAAGAGCGCTAACACCTTCCAATCCGTTTACCCGCATCCATTTTAATCTGAGTGCGGATCAGCTGAAAACTAACTCCGAGTTTCTCCTTACTTTTAATTTGATCGGGTTGGGCAGCGCCGGAGGAGCCAGTCTGCACGACATCGCATTCCGGTTTAACGGCACGGAATTCCACAAAGAAACGCAGCTGGGCAACGCGAAGAAGGTGGAAGAAGTTGTCAAAGCAACCACCTATCATGCGGTGGCTGGAGAAAATATTATCGAGTTGGAGCGAACGGGCGGCACGGGCTCTTCCTGGATTCAGTTTGACTATATCGAAGCGGACTATCGAGAGACCACGGCCAATCCAAACCAGGACTCCGACGGCGATGGCCAGTCGGATGCAAACGAAGCTTTGGCCGGCACAAACCCGAACGATCCCAGCTCGAGTCTGCGCGCTCTAGGCGTGCGCACCAGCGCGTCTGGCGTGGAAGTGAGTTGGTCGAGTGTCGCTGGCAAGAAATACATCGTCGAATACTCGCCCTCTTTGGCCAAGAACTCGTGGCAGGCGATCACAACGACGGATAGTCAAGGCACCACGACTCGATTCACGGATACCGATTCGACACGGATTCGAGCGGCCCTGGGCTACTATCGCATCCGGTTGACAAACTAAGTAAGTTTGGCGCGACAGGGGCGATCACGCACCGGGCCCGCATGCGAGTTGGTTTCACGACGGCTTTGATAGGCGTCTGCTTGGTCGGAGTGTGCCTGCGCGGAGCCGAAAAAACGTGGAGTTCCGGCGCGGGAAACCGATCAATCGATCTGACGCCCGTCGGCTCCGGGCACACCGGCTTCACGCGCCTGGGACCGGAACTGACAGGAGTCTACTTCACCAATCGCGTCTCCGAAGCCACCGTTGCCCTTAACCGTATTGTGGAGAACGGTTCCGGCGTCGCTTTGGGAGATGTCGACGGTGATGGTCAGTGTGATATCTACCTCGCGGGCTTGGAAGAGGCAAACCACCTTTATCGGAACCTAGGCGACTGGAAATTTGAAGACATCACTATTCAGGCGGGCGTTGCTTGCGCCGGACAACTGTCGACAGGAGTCGCATTTGCAGACGTCGACGGGGATGGAGATTTGGATCTGCTCGTTAACGGACTGGGGGTTGGAACCCGTCTGTTCATTAACCAGGGGTGGGGAGCATTTAGCGAACGCCTTAACTCGGGCTTATCGCGAATTGGAGGCAGCCATTCCTTAGCTCTAGCGGATGCCGATGGCGACGGAGACCTTGATCTTTATGTCACGAATTACCGAACGACGACGTGGCACGATCACCCAGTTGGCGAAACCCGAGAAGTAAAGGTCATCGGAGGGAAGCCTGTAGTCAAACCGGCGGACCGATGGTTGGCTCTGATCACCCAACCTCCTGCCGGGGTCACACTCGTTGAGTTAGGGGAGGTAGATGTTTTTTACCGTAATGATGGAACGGGACATTTCACTGCCATCGAATGGACTGATGGAACATTCCAGGACGCCGATGGTCGAGCGTTGACTGGGCCACCGCGAGATTGGGGATTAACCGTCTTGTTCCGAGATCTGACTTGCGACGGGTTTCCCGATCTCTACGTCTGCAATGATTTTTATTACTCCCGCGACCGTTTGTGGATCAACGATGGGCAAGGTCAGTTTCGTGCCATCGCGCCACAACGGCTGCGTAGCATGTGCGAAACGTCTATGTCCGCAGACGTCGGGGATATCAATCGGGACGGACTCGATGACCTGCTCGTCATGGATATGATGCCTCGCAGCCACCTGACTCGGCAAACTCGATGGGAAAATGTCTGGAAGCAAGTCGTTCCGGCCCCTTTTGAAGATCCCTTGTTTTCCCCGGAATACCCTCGAAATATGCTCTTTGTAAATCGAGGGGATGGAACTTGGACAGAGATTGCGCGTTTGGCGGGGATCGAGGCTTCCGGTTGGTCATGGTCAGCATTGTTCCTTGACGTGGATCTTGATGGGTATGAGGACGTGCTGGTGACGACAGGGAACGGGAGGGACATGCTCCATAGCGACGTCGTGCGGGCAACTGGACCGGTTCCTGCGGGGGTGAACGTGCAAAGTCGTCTGCGTTTTTCCCAGAAATATCCGGGCATGCCCTTGGCTAATTTGGCATATCGCAATCGTGGAGATCTGACGTTTTCGGAGACAGGTTCCGCCTGGGGTTTTGATACGATGGGAGTCTCGCATGGCATGGCTCTAGGCGATCTCGACAACGACGGCGATCTGGATGTGGTCGTTAACCAGTACCGGGATGCCGCTGGCGTATACCGAAATGACTCTGCAGCTCCAAGGATCGCTGTCCAACTGCGCGGCCAACCGCCAAACACCTACGGAATTGGCTCCCGCGTGGTGCTACGCGGCGGGCCTGTGCCGCAATCCGTCGAAGTCGTTGCGGGAGGGCGATACCTAGCGGGAGATGGTGCGACGCGGACGTTCGCGGCAGGAATGAATGCGGCTAACCTGCAACTTGAAGTTACCTGGCGAAGCGGTCTTACCAGTCTTGTCGCTCACGCCGCGGCGAACACGCTCTATGAAGTGACTGAGCCCAAGTCAGGAACTGAGGCTCGTCCCCTTCCACGCACCAAGGTCGAGACTTTGCCCGAGCAGAGCTTGTTCGAAGATCTGACCAGTTGGTTGGAAGGCCATAGACACAGTGACACCGGGACTCGTGATTTTGAACGCCAGCCGTTGTTACCTCGAAAGCTTAGCCAACCCGGTCCAAGTGTTGCCTGGTTCGATCTAAACGCCGACGGATGGGAGGATTTGGTAGTAGGAGCGGGGCGCGGTGGCGCCTTTACGGTGTTAGTAAATCAGAATGGTCGTAAGTTCACTAGCGTGTCGGCGGGGACGTTGGATTGCGCTCAAGGCGATGTGCTGGGATGGATGTCCCAGCCGCAGCGGCCAATGTTACTTGCGGCCTACTCTCAAGATCAAACGCCCGGTATAAAAGAAAAACTACCTCCCGTACGTTTCTATGAACCGACTGGTGGCGGTGCAGGAACAATCGTTCCCAATTTTCCGGATGAACCAGGAGCGATGGTCCTGGGAGATTACGATGGCGACGGGGACTTAGACCTGTTTGTCGGCGGACGACTTATTCCCGGTCGATACCCGCAAGCGGCGTCCTCGCGACTTTATCGCAACGACCAAGGAACGTTCACCGAGGATCTGGCTGCGACTCCGATCTTCGCTGGCATTGGTCTGATCAACGGAGCGACATTTAGCGACCTCAATGGCGACGGTTATCCCGATTTGGTGTTGGCTTGCGAGTGGGGACCGGTCCGAGTTTTCGGAAACGTGAGAGGCCGCTTCGTTGAACGGACCCGGGAGTTGGGGCTTGGCGAAGAGACGGGATGGTGGCAAGGAGTGACCACTGCCGATCTAAACAATGATGGTCAATTAGACCTCATCGCATCTAATTGGGGAAGGAACAGCGAGTGCGTCCCGCTTCCCGGGCGTCCCGTGACTTTATGGGCTGGCGATCTCGATGGGAACGGCACGATCGAGATTCTTGAAACTGAGTGGGATGAAGCACGTGGAGATTGGGCTCCGCGGCGGAACCTGGACACAATGGCAGCGGCAATGCCATGGTTGCGTGGCACCTTCGCCTCCTGCGAGGCATTCGGTCGCGCGACGCTGTCGGAAATCTTTGGCGGACGAATGACTAATACCCTTCGCTACACGGTGACGACCGCGGACTCGTCTGTATTCATCGCCAAAGGGGGCCGATTCGAAAGACATTCGCTGCCGATCCAGGCACAGTTCTCTCCTGCCTTTGGTGTGGTCGCCGGTGACTTTGACGGGGATGGCCGTGAAGACCTATTCCTTGCGCAAAACTTCTTTCCGGTGGCTTCCGACCGATCCCGGCAGGACGCGGGTGTGGGGCTATTGCTGCTAGGGAACGGACAGGGTGACTTTCGTGCGCTTTCCCCTATGGAATCGGGTATTCGTATTTATGGCGAGGGACGTGGATGCGCGGTGGCCGACTTTGATGGAGATGGCCGTTTGGATCTTGCTGTGGGACAGAACCGAGGCCAGACGCGCCTGTTTCGAAATCGCGGAGCCCGGCCTGCCCTACGCGTGCATCTCACGGGTGGCGGGGGCAATCCAGACGTGATTGGGACTCAGTTGGCTCCCAAGGGATCCGAGCAGGCGCGCGGGCTTTTACGCGAAGTGCGCTCTGGATCTGGGTACTGGTCTCAAGATAGCTCGACTGTCCTTCTGCCTGCGGAAGCACCGGTCCGCCAACTGTGGGTGCGCTGGCCGCGCGGGCGGCAAGTGGCCGTCTCCATTCCAGAGGCTAAAGAAGTTCGTCTCAACGGACTTGGGCAAGTTACCGTGGTGCGGTAATGAGTTGCGGCATGCGGTTGCGTTTCCCTGTCTTGACGGTGGCGAGGCCAGTCGCCTGATCTCCACTTTCTCAACCGCGCCGCGCTTTTCTGCCGTTCTGTGTTGTCCAATCGGACCAACCTCGGCACACTGCGGGGGCTCCCGTTGGCTGGGGGTAAAACACAACGCCGACGAAATCCCTACACTCAGAGTCATGACGAACCTATTGCTTTGTCTTTTCTTCGCGGGCTTTGCCATCCTTACCTCGGGCGCGGTGGCGGCTGAATGGATTCCAGGTCGCAAGGCACTGGTGTTCGACACCGAAGTGGCACGTTTGTTTGTTGATTTAGACGGTGGATCTATCGGGGATTTCCATCTAAAGTCGACCGGGCTGAATCCATTAGCCTGGGCGACTCCAAGTCCAGGCGATCGTTCCAAACATGGATTCGGACATTTCCTCTGTCTGGATCGTTGGGGACCTCCATCGGACGTGGAGGGCAAGAACGGGATGCCATACCATGGCGAAGCTGCGAATACGAGTTGGACGATTCTCCAGGATGTTCGGGTTGCCGATGGCATACTGACGGCCGAAATGGGTGCCACCTTAGCTAAAGCGGGGTTAACCGTCCGACGATCGCTTCGAATGTCCCAGACGGCGCCGGTATTTGTGGTGCGCGAGGAGGTCACCAATCAAAATCCTCTCGGGCGTGTTTATAACATGGTGCAGCACCCTACCATCGGAACGCCATTCCTTGACGAAACGACACTTGTGGACTGTAACGGACGGAAGGGTTTCGCTCAAGGGGGCGTATTGCCCGATCCAGAGGAACCTTCGGCCTATTGGCCACAGGCTGCGGGTCCCGATGGTGAATTGGTGAATCTCCGCCATTTGACGGACAACTCGGCTCCCAATGTTGTTTCCTACACACTCGATGGCCAGTACGGCTGGGTCACGGCAGCGACGCCTGCACAGCGATTATTGATAGGGTATCTGTGGAAGACCGCGGATTACCCTTGGGTGAGCCTGTGGCGGGACGTGCGGAAGGGACGCCCGGCAGCACGAGGTCTTGAGTTTGGGACAACCGGACTTCACCAGCCTTTTCCAATCCTGGTCAAGAAAGGTCGAATTTGGGATCGCCCACTTTTTGAATACCTTGATGCAAGCGAGACAGCCGCGAAGGGGTATATGGCATTCCTGCTTTCGATTCCCGCGGATTTCAAAGGTGTCAAGGACGTCCAAGTAAAGGAAGGCCGTTTGGTACTGCATGAGAGAACCGAATCCGAGCCCCGCACATGGACGATCGACGCTGGCGCTTTGGTTGCGCAATTGCCATGAACCTGGAATTGACGAATCTCCGACAGCGCCGGCGCGACGGACTCCGAAATTTATGCACGCCCCGGGACATGGTGTGGTCCGTCCTCATCGTCATTTGGTTTGCCGCACAAGCAGTCTCGACCCAAGCGCAGCGGTCAACTGCTCCGGTGCCACGAAAAGGCTTTTCACTGTCGCTTTGGGCGCGCGAGCCGATGTTAAGAAGCCCGGTTGCGCTCAGCTTCGACGATCATGGGCGGCTTTACGTGGTGGAAACGGCGCGCCGCAGCCGCGTGGATATTGATATTCGCGGGCATCCTGTTTGGGTCGTCGACGATCTGGCCAATCAGTCGGTAGAAGATTTGCGGGGCTTCTTTCGAAGCAAGATGGCGCCGGAAAAAAGCATCGAGAATGCGAGTTGGCTTCGTGACTACAATGGCGATGGCAGTCACGACTGGCGCGACCTGATGGGACTCAAGGAGCGCATCCATCAGTTGGAGGATGTGGGAGGTTCTGGCAAAGCGGATCGAGCTAGCATTTTTGCTGAGGGCTTCAACGAAGAGATCAGCGGGGTCGTCGCGGGCGTTATGCCTTGGGAGAATGACGTCTGGGTGACAGTTTATCCTGATCTCTGGCGATTGCGCGACACGAACGACGATGGCATCGCTGATATCCAAGAGTCCGTGTTTCGCGGTTTTGGCGTACACGCGGCATTTGATGGACATGATTTGCACGGCCTTTGCCTCGGCCCAGAAGGAAAGATTTATTTCTCGATTGGCGATAATGGACTTTCTCTCACGAACAAGGAGGGACGGATTTTGTCGTTTCCCAACACCGGCGGCGTCTTGCGCATGAATCCGGATGGATCAGACCTAGAAATGTTTGCCACCGGTCTGCGCAATCCTCAGGAGATTGCCTTCGACCAATGGGGAAATCTGTTTGCCGTCGATAATGACGGTGATTTAGCGGATGAACGAGAGCGCTTCGTTTACATTACCGAAGGAAGTGACTCGGGCTGGCGGTTGCACTGGCAATTTCGAGATTCGGCCTGGACCAAGTTCACTCATCAGCCTGAGTATAATCCCTGGATTGCCGACCGGATGTGGGTTCCTCACTTCCCTGGACAGCCAGCCCACTTAACTCCGCCGTTATCGAACTACTCTGTCGGACCGGGCGGTTTTAAGTTCAATCCGGGAACGGCTTTGAATGACTCTTACCGAGACTACTTCTTTCTCGTGCAATTCCCGGTTCAGAAGATCACGGCATTTCAAGCACAACCTAAAGGTGCGTACTTTGAAATGGTCCACGAGCACCTCTTTCTGTCCGGAATGATGGCTAGCGCGCTTAATTTCGGCCCGGATGGCGCCATGGTTGTCGCCGACTGGGATGGAATGTGGGAGCCCAGTGGCAAAGGGGCGATTTGGCGTTTGGATGACCCGAAAGCTTCGAACGCCCCCGTCCGAATTGAAGTGAAAGAGGTGCTGGCTAGCGGCATGCGAAGTCGTAGCCTCGATGCGCTCGCTTTGTTTCTCGGCCATGAGGACATGCGTATTCGACAGCGCGCCCAAATGGAATTGGTCCGCCGTAAGGCCCGCTCCACCTTGCTATTAGTGGCAAATTCACCACTGTCAGCCCGCTTGGCTCGCGTGCACGCTCTATGGGGTCTGGGACAGATGAAACTCGCGCTGGAACCTAAAGAACTTCCGTTCAACGACACCGACGTGGAGATTCGCGCGCAGGCAGCCAAAACAGCAGGCGATTTGCGATTGCGCGGCGCTGTATCAGAATTGATCCGATTGCTCTCCGATTCCAGTGCGCGGGTCCAATTTCATGCGGCGCTGGCGCTGGGTAAGGCCGGTACTACCAACGCAATCGACAGTTTGGTGAAGTTACTCGTGGCCAATGCAGACGATGATCCATTTCTGCGGCATGCCGTGGTGATGGGGTTGGCTGGGATCGGCAGTCCCGCGGCTATGGAACGATTGGCGGATCATCCGGCACCGGCCGCTCGCCTTGGTGCTGTGCTGGCACTTCGCCGCCTGCGAGCTCCGCAAGCGCAGCGTTTCCTGCAGGACAATGACGCTGCTGTGCGTCGTGAGGCCGTTCGGGCGATTCACGATGATCACTCCATCCCAGAAGCACTCCCGTCCCTCGCCGCCATGTTAGATGCGCAGGAGTTCATAAGTGACGAACCGATCGTTCGGCGGGTGCTCAATGCGAATCTGCGAATCGGAACCGAAGTCGCTGCTCAACGCCTTCTGCGCTTCGCATTAAATCCTGCCCAATCTGATCAGTGGCGGGCGGAGGCAATGGAGTGTTTGGGATCTTGGGATCGGACCCCGAGCCTGGATCGGGTCGAGGGAATGATGCGCTCGCTGGCAACACGCCGGTACGGGTTTGCGAATACCCTCATTAGCGAGAACCTTACGACTTTGCTGTCGACAACGAATCGAGCCCTGGCGCGAACGGTGACCCGTCTTGTCATGGAGAATCGTATTGCGGCCGATGCGGCCGTGTTTGCGGGATGGGTTGCGTCGGCGCAACAGCCGCCTGGCGTTCGCGTTCAAGCTCTCGAATTACTTGCCGAACGACAAGCAGGTGAGCTTGAGAGTGCTTTGCAGATTTCCCTTGCGGCCGAAGTGCCGGAACTGCGCCTGGCGGCCATCCCGCTGTCCGCTAAACATGATCCTGACGCGTTCTTCGCGTTCGTCAAACGGAGTTACGACCAGCTAACCCTGCGTGAGAAGCAGACCGCTTTACGCAGCGCTGCTCTTGCCTCCCATGTGGCGAAGGGTGCTTGGTTAGGAAGCCAGCTCGATTCGCTGCTGCGAGGCCAATTAGACGCGAGCCTAGTCCTGGACGTGCTCGAGGCGTGCCGTGCAGATGCCTCGGGAACGTTCCAAGGACAGCTCGCGCAATACTCGGCGCGGGCCTCTGCTACGGATACGCTTGCTAAGTTTCGTATCGCGCTTGCGGGGGGAGATCCTGGAGCTGGCCGCGACGTTTTTCGATCTTCGGCGACCGCACAATGTGTGCGTTGTCACGAAGCGGGGGGGGAGGGGTTTCAAGCTGGGCCGGTCCTTGCGGATATCGCGTCCCGGGCGACGCCCGAGGACATACTCGAATCTCTGGTTGAACCGAGTAAGAAGATCGCCGAAGGATTTGCAACGATCTCACTGGAAACCCGTGACGGGGAAGTTCTAGACGGCACGAAACTACGCGATACTCCCGATGCCATTGTGCTCCGCCTTTCATCCGGAGAAATCCGAACCGTTCCTCGCAAGGAGATTGGGCGAGAATCGACGAGTTCAGTCTCGGCCATGCCGCCGATGGGGGACGTGCTGACCCTATTTGAGATTCGGGATTTGATAGCTTATCTGGGGACATTAAAGCAAAAGTGACCCATCGTCGGCGCGCCAGCAAAGGCTGGTGCCTCAGATTTCCCAGCCTTTCCGAAACGAACCGCGAATATAACGTTCGGCTTCGAGAGCATTGGTCGCGCTCATCGATGGGCCGTCCCAGTGAAGCGTTTTTCCAGTCCGCAAAGCCACCGAGCCGAGCAGCACAATTTCTGTCAGGCGAGCGGCGTATTCGAAATTTGAGCTCGCTGCTGGCCCTCCTTTGCAGGCGTTGATCCAGTCTCGATGGTGTCCTTGAGATCGCGGGAGACGAATCGGCGAATTCTGTACAACGTGCATTTTTTCTTCTGGAATGACGCGGGGTGAACCGCTCCAGACGCCGGAGAGGATCGCGCCTGTTTCACCGATCATCAAAGATCCGCCGGCCTCCGGCAGCTCTTCGTCGACGGGCAAGCAGGCCGGACGCGGCGGTCGCAATCCGCCTTCGTACCAGAATAGGTCAACCGACGGACGATCTCCCTGCGCCGGGAACACGTAATGACAGGTCATGGCGAGGGGCGTGGTTTCGTTGCTTAGCGGGGTTGAGCTGGCCTCGACCAAAGTGGGATGTTTTAGGTCCAGAGCCCAAACGGCGGTGTCCAGCGTGTGACATCCGTAGTTCCCAAGAGTTCCGCTCCCGAAATCCCACCAGTAATGGAATGCGAGCGGGGTGTAGTCTGGGTGATACGGTCGGGCAGGGGCAGGGCCGAGCCAAAGATCCCAGAAGAGGCCGTTCGGTTCTGCCGGTCTATCCGTGGAACGTTGTGCAGGCATCGGTCGATTCGGCCCGCCGTGCCAAGCGTGGACCTGACGTACCTTGCCGATGACGCCGTCGCGGACCCATTCCACAGCGCGTCGGATGTCGTCGGTAGAATGGCCTTGATTGCCCATTTGAGTGGCCACGCCCGCTTCGCGCGCAGCGCGATCCAATCGGCGCGCCTCATAAATCGAATGCGTCAACGGCTTTTCGCAATAGACTCCTTTTCCCGCTTGTATGGCCGCCATCGAAGCGACGGCATGTACATGATTTGGCGTGGCCACCAGAACCGCGTCAATGTCGCGACCCGCCTGTTCCAGCATGACGCGATAGTCACTAAAAACCCTAAACTTCGGAATGGCTCGATCCGTGTGCTGGCGGGCGTATTCTTCGATGACCTGCCTGGCAGGTCCTCGACCCCCATGATGTCGGTAGTAGAGATGGCTATTGTCCCAGAATTCTGCGACGTCACAGATGGCACTAACGCTGACATCCGTGTGTTTGAGCAGTTCCTTGAGATTGGTAATCCCTTGTCCGCCCGTCCCGATGATCGCTACTTGCAGACGCTCGCTGGGGACGGTCTTTCCCATGCCGCCTAAGACTGCCCGATGAACGACGCGAAATGTGGAGAGCGCGCCGGCCATTTGGAGAAACCGACGACGGCAAAGTCTAGGTTCGGCTTTCACACTTACCCTGATTAGAGTGCCGCTTGCTCCTGGGCAAGGCGGAAGATTTTCAGAAAATCGAGCTGGCCAGGGGAAACTTGGCGGGAGTAAGCTCTGACCGGACCGCTGGCCACCTCTAGCAAAGATGCGTTCGACGTCGATTGCTTCTCCAGTTCTGCGCGCGCAGGACAGTGTCAGTCCGATGATTCTCAAAACGATCGTCGACTAGTAGAAAGTGAATTCACGATCTAAGAAGACTATCTCTGATTCGGGGAAAGACCGAGCCCCACAAGTCATTCAGTCTGGACCGTTTGGGATCGGCATTGTCGTTGCATTCTATGGAGCTTGGTTCGCGTATGTTTGGCTGAGAGTTCAGCTTGCCGCCGGTTACTATCATACGGCGCCGACTTTCTTGAGTCGCTATTCCTTCTTCAAACCGTTCTTGGGAATACCAGGCGGGTTATTGGAGTATTGTGCGGCTTTTGTGCCACATTGGATCCAGACAGACCTCGCCGGGGCGTTCGCGACGACTGTTTTGACGGTGCTGATCTACGGAACGACTCGCACCGTCGTGCGTCGGTTCGCCGGAGGAAACTGGCTCTTGCTGGCGTTGACCCCGTCGTTCTTGTGGCTCTGTTTAGTCGAACGTGTCGATGGGAGCGCGTGGCGGGTTGGGCTCGGGCTGGTCGCCGCGTTGGTAGCGGCAATTGCACATCTCCAGCTTCCAGCTCGGCCAACCGCGTTTCGAATTGCGGGCGCTTGGGGATTGGCGACGGTGGTGCTGTATCTGGCGGGAGTCTGGCCCGCGGTTCTTCTTGTGGTTCTCACGGCCATGTTCGAGTTCCTGCGCGGGCGCATGCCGATTGCTGTCGGATGCCTGGCGTCAGGTGTCATTATCCCAATTTGTTTTTTCTGGTTGGACCTCCCAAAGCCGGCAACGGTCCTCATGCCATGGGCTCTCGGTTGGCCCTTGATTCTTACCGCGATGATTTATGGATTCCTTCCGATAACAATTCTCGGCGTCGCCGCTTCGCGGAGGTTCGGCGTTGTGGAGGTGTGGAATGCGCAGATGCCCCGGACGGTTCGTTGGGCTGCGCTTGTGCTATTCTTAGGGGGCGGTTGGGGTTTGGTCATAGGATCCTATCACGAGGCCGATTGGGCGTCAGCTCGGATCGACTTCGCGTCCAGCCGGGGACAATTCGAGCAAGTGCTGAGTGTAGCGGCTCAGCCCGAGGTTACACAGCTCGATGTCGCTTCCGAGGTTCGTTTGCATCGAGCTCTTTTTCGAACTGGCCGTCTATCTGAGGACCTATTTGCTTTTCGCAATCAAACACGATGGCGATTGATGCCAAGCATGCGTGGGGGACTAGCTTCATGCCGAGCTCAAAGCGAGACCTTGTTTGAACTCGGACTGGTCAATGACGCCGAGCACATGACCCACGAAGCGCTGGAGGCCGAA
>JBGAIN010000107.1:0-27629 GCA_044225505.1 Limisphaerales bacterium | reverse complement strand
CTCCGGTGATTTCTTGGGCCATGGGGACCGCCTGCGAAATCAACATGACCCCGGCGGTGACGTTGAGAAAGAGTATCGCCCACAGGACAAACCATTGCCACGTCCGGATCGCTTGGGATAGGGGATAGTCAACCATGGACCGCTGTCGCGCTTGGACGGCGCTTGGCTGCCATCCAGGAGGTTGGTAGCCCGACGGTGCAACGCGGTACTTTTGTGCCGCACCGACGACCAGCAAGAGGTAGGCAGTTCCGAAAACGATGAATGTGTTCGAAAGCCCCAGCTTCGCGATCAACGCGGGAGCGACCAGCGTGGTTAAGACGGCGCCACCGCCAAAGCCAGCCACCGCCAGACCGGTGATTAATCCGCGCTTGTCCGGAAACCAGCGGATCAACGTCGCGAGTGGCACGATGTAACCCAGGCCCATGCCCAGGCCGCTCATCACGCCGTAGGTCAAATAAAGGCCCCAGAGACTATCCACCAATCCCGCACCGATGAAGCCGGCCCCATAAAGAACTCCTGAAACACTCCCGACCCAACGCGGCCCGCGACGGTCGAGCAAACTCCCGCCCAAGATCGCTCCTGCTCCAAGCGCGACCAGCGCGATACTGAAGGTGAGCGTAATTTCGGTTCTCGTCCAAGAGGGGTGCAGTTTGGACAAAGGACCGACGAACAAACTCCAGGCGTAAATCGCTCCAAGAGCCAGTTGCATAACCACGCCTGCTCCCGCGATACTCCAGCGGTTGGTCTCTTCCGAAGCAAAGAGTTCAGGCGCGACCGCACTTGAATTAGCCATAGGGATCTCGCATTCCTACAGCATCCCCCTTGGTCCGCCAAGCTTTCCCTGGGAGAGTCTTCGGAATCCGCTCGAACGTTAAGAATTCCGTTGCGGAAACTGCCGTTTATGGTATGGTCTATTAGTTCCCGTTGTAATCTCATGAAAGCCGCAAATTATTCGATGGCTCTGGTCCACGGTTGCTCGTCATCCCGCACCTCTCTACGAACGGTCGCGAAACGAGCGGTGTCTCACGTCTGTTTGGCTTCCCTTTGTCTCCTGCTGGGCCTAGCTGCTTCCGGATGCGCATCCGCGCCGCGATTGGCGTCGAACGCGGACGTCATGCCGCCGAGCGAATCTTCGTTTTTGGGAGATCAACTGCCGGCCGGCTTCTCTTCCGTTGGAAGACATTCAAGTCGAGCGACTTACGAGCCTCAATATACCGTGGATTGACGTCCACGGTTCGGTTTAGTTGGAAATCCGACGATCTGCTTTGGTATTGCTTTCAGCGTACCGAGGTTCGGACGATTCATCGGGTCGTGTTTGTTTCTCCGTCTCAACGCCTGCCATCAAACGCATCAATTCGCTCTGGGTGAACTCGGAGCGCTGAAGTTCTCCCATCGGTTTGCCCTGGCGCAGGACGATGATTCGTCGGCTAAGGCTCATCAACTCGGGCAGTTCGGAAGATATCAGCCAAATAGCGAGTCCCTGGCAGGCCAAGCCGTCCAAAAGCTGGTGAATCTCGCTCTTAGCGCCGACATCGACGCCACGAGTCGGCTCATCGATAATCAAAACGTTCCCATGCCTTGCTAACCATTTCGTTAGAGCGATCTTTTGCTGATTTCCGCCGCTCAACCCGGCGATAGAAACTTCGAGCGATGGCGTTTTCACCCGGAGTTGGGCCGCATATTTCTCAACCAAGTCGCGCTCTATGTCCGGCAAGACGAAGCCAAGGCGCGTAATTCGTTCTAAAGCCGCGAGTGAAGCATTCTCTCGGCAATTCATTGTCAGGACGAGTCCTTGCCGCTTGCGATCTTCGGGCAAAAGCCCAATTCCCGCATTTAGGGCTGTCCTGACACTGCCCAGTTTCAGTTCTTGTCCTTCAACAAAGACCCGTCCTGTCGCGGCTGGATCCAATCCAAAAACAGCTTCCGCGACTTCACTTCGCCCCGCGCCGACCAAACCGGCGAAACCCAGCACTTCCCCTTGATGCAGCGCAAAGCTGATGTTGGAGAATTTGCCGGGGGAGGTCAGTCCTTCGACACGAAGCATTTCCTTCCCCAATGGCCGGCTCAAGTGTTGAGGAGAGACGATGGTGACATCTCGGCCGATCATTTGCTGGATAACACGACTGGGGTTGGTCTCACGAATCCCCTCGCTCGCGACATGCTGACCGTCTCGCAACACTGACAATGAGTCGCACAGCCGGAAGATCTCCTCCATGCGATGCGACACGTAGACGATGGTAATTCCTCGCTGTTTGAGGACCCCCATTAGCCGGAACAGGTGCTCGCTTTCATGGGCCGAGAGTGAGCTCGTCGGCTCGTCCATGATGATGATCCGGGGGGCGGTTCCCAAAGCCGCGGCAATCTGCACCATCTGCTCTTGTCCGGTGGAGAGCTCTTCCATAAGAAGATCCACGTCGAGTTCAGCTTCGATCTCGCGCAGGAGGCGGCGCGCTCGATCTCTCATCCTCTCTCGGTCCACCCAACCGGCGGAGCAGGGCAAATCCCCAAGACAAAGGTTCTCGGCGACGGTCAGATTCGGACAGAATGCGAGTTCCTGATGGACAATTGCGATTCCCAGCCCGCGCGCCGTGACAGGGTCGCTTGGATGGATTCGTTTCCCGTCGAGCAGGATCTCGCCTTCATCCGGGGTGTAAACGCCCGCTAAGATTTTTCCCAAGGTGCTTTTCCCAGCACCATTTTCGCCGATTAACGCATGGCACGCACCGCGCTCGATCCGTAGCGAGACCTTATCGAGCGCTTGGACGCCCGGAAAGCGTTTGCTAATCCGCTGCAATTCAAGATAGGGCAAGGCCATGTCGATTGGTTTTGCGCGGACTCTAAGCCTAGGGCAGAGCTTGTCAAAGCAACAGGCGCGAGCGGGGAGGATCCATTGACGAGGTGGCTCTCTCCAAGGCGAGGATGGAATGGGGGAATCGGGCGCCACTTCATTCGATTTTAACTGGGAATAGACAGGGGAGTCATACGGATTTAACACGGAACAAAGCCGTGTTAAATCCGAGTTATATCCGAGTTATATCCGTGTTATCTACGGAGAGAGGCCGGTTGAACTCCGCTGCTCCCTTTGCCACGGACCATCCGTGCCAACGACCGATAACGAACGCATTGGCTCTGTCCCGTGGATGGGTTCATAATCGTTGTCCCGCAGCACGGTATGCGTCTTCGAGATGCGCGATTCCGCACGTGATTCGCCGATGGCCACGTATCAGAGTCGTCTCCAGTGGGAGTGGTGCCTGAGGCCAAATTGCGCTTCCTCCCGGATCGCCTGCGACCCTTAAAGACCAAGAACCGATGCTATGATAGACGGAGGGGACGATGCCGAGTTGGGAGGTGCGGAAGGAGCCTGTCAATGGAAGTCGGTAAGATTCCCGAGAAGGAGGTTAGAGTATATGAAAGATTATAGGCAAGAATTACTTACGCAAATCGGAAAGGGGACTCTGGCGGGTGTGGTGGGGACTCTCGCGATGAGCGTCGTGATGATCGCGGGACAATCATTAACTCGAGTTGGGAAGCTTCCCCCGAAGAAGATCGTCGAATCGGTCTACCAAAAAGCCGCGGGTCAGCGACCAAGCGACAAGGCGGCGAACCGTCTGGCTGTCTTGGCCCATCTTGGCTTCGGGGCAGGGGCTGGCGGCGCCTACGCCCTCTTTGCTCGATGGATGAGGTGCGTTCCCTCAGTTATCTTGGGTCCACTGGCTGGACTAACGATCTGGGGACTGAGCTACGAAGGATGGATACCCGCGGCGGGGATTATGCCAACGGCAAGACGCGATCGAAAGGATCGCGTCTACACCATGATTCTCGCCCACTTGGTTTACGGTGGGGCCTTAGGTTTTCTTGAAGAGAAGTGGGCTAGTCGAAAGCGTGCCCAGCGCAGCAGAGCACGTTCTTCACTTTGTGACGGACGAGTTCCTTCACTTTAGTGCGCGCGGGGCCGAGATACTTTCGGGGGTCAAACTCTTTTGGAGATTCAGCAAACGCCTTGCGCACCGCGGCTGTCATGGCGAGGCGTAGATCAGTATCGATGTTTACCTTCGTGCAACCGGTCCGCCGGGCGATTTCGATGTCCGCTTCGGGGACGCCAGCGGTGTCTTCACCCATCTTGCCGCCGTACTTATTGATTTCTAAGACCAGGTCTTTCGGAACGCTCGAAGCTCCGTGAAGCACGAGGGGATAGTCACCGAGACCGGCATCCATCAACGCTTTCTTAATGGCCTTTAACCGTTCGAGATTCAAATGCTGCTCGCCCTTGAACTTGTAAGCGCCATGGGAGTTGCCAATGGCCACGGCGAGCGAATCCACCTTGGTCTGTTTCACAAATTCGACGGCTTCATCGGGATGGGTGTAAACTCCGCCCTTGGAGTAGCCGCCCCCTTCTTCGCCTTCGTCATGCTGGGCGCCGACCAACATGCCGAGCTCGCCTTCGACAACGCAGTTGTGTTTATGCGCGTAGTCAACGACGCGTTTGCAGACTTCGACGTTCTTGTCGAACGGCAAATGGCTGCCATCAATCATCACACTGGTGAACCCTTCGTCGATGCACTCCTTGCACAGTTCGAAAGTGTCGCCGTGATCCAAGTGGATCGCGATCGGGATGGTCGAAAGGCTGACGGCGGCCTCGATGAGTTTGCGGAGGTAAACCGGGTTCGCGTAGGAGCGTGCGCCTTTGGAGATCTGCAGCATGAGAGGTGATTTCTCTTCTTCGCACGCCTCGACGATCGCTTGGATCAACTCCATGTTGTTGACGTTGAAGGCGCCAATCGCGTATTTCCCACGCAGAGCTTTGGCAAACAATTCTTTCGTGTGTGTCAGTGGCATAATCTTAATAATCAGGGCTCGCTCTCGCTATCGAGCAGAGCTGCCATAGTAAATGGACTAAATCGAAAGAAAACAAAAATAAGGAATTCCAGGCGAACAGGTTAGCGTGCTCAGGTGCCCATCAGGCGGGGGCAACGGGCGCAGTCAAAAGTGGCCAGATACCCTCGTTGCTTCTGGCTCGGCTAATGCCCTAACCTGGCCGCACGAAAGCGGCAGGCGATCTCGCCGCATCCCGAAGATAACTCGAGGTCACCAAGGGCGATTAGTCTTTGCCAGCCACCCTGGCTGCGGTGCGGGTTTCGCCATCCTTTTTGTGAGTGAGTTGCGAACGATCACGGAGCAGCAGCAACCCTCGTAAAGTGTCCGAAGCCCGTTCTAGCTGCACGTCACGGGCATTCCTGGCACGCTCCCGCCGATCCTCATCTAGACTCTCGACTCCGCCCGCGACTCGTTTGAGGAGAAGAGCCTCTTCTTCCTCTTGGGACATGGGGATCAAGCTGTCCGGGGTGATGCCTCGCTCGTGAATGACCTTGTGACTGGGCGTATAGTACTTGGCAGTGGTTAACCGAAGGGCAGACCCGTCTTGGAGTGGCATGATGCTCTGGACAGAGCCTTTCCCAAATGTCTGTTCACCCATGATCAAGGCTCGATGTTTGTCCTGGAGGCAACCCGCGACAATTTCGGAAGCGCTGGCACTCCCCCCGTTAACGAGAATGACTAAGTCGAGATCGGGATATTGGCTTTGGCCACGTGACGTGTATTTGGCGTCCGCTTGGGGCCCGCGCCCTTCCGTGGAGACGATCAATTCACCGCGCTTGATAAAGAGCTCACAAACCTTCACCGCTTGATCTAACAGCCCTCCGGGATTGTTGCGCAGGTCCAAAATCAACGCTTGCATTCCTTGTTTCTTGAGCGTCTTCAGCGCGTCCTGCAGGTCACTGGCCGTTTGCTCACCAAACTGCGTCAATCGCACGTAGCCAATCCGGTTCTCGCCGATCGGAAAATTGCGGTGGCCGTCGATATCTTTAACGGTGTCCAGTTTGATGACCGCCCGCGTTAAAGTGTAATCCTTCGGCTGGGCCTGAGAAGGCCGGGCAATCGTCAACGTCACAGAGGTCCCCGCCTCGCCTTTGAGTCGCTTGACGGCGTCGGTGAGCCCCATCTTTTCCGTGCTCTTCCCCTCGATTCGGACAATCTTATCCCCAGTCAGAATTCCCGCGCGAAAGGCTGGGGAATCTTCCATCGGAGATACAACCGTCAGAAAATTGTCGCGGAGGCTGATCACGAGGCCAACGCCGCCATAGGATCCTTCTGTGTCGTTTCTGAGGTCCTCGTATTTGGTGGGTTCCATGAATTCACTATGGGGATCCAGCGTGTTGAGCATTCCCTTGAGAGCGCCATAAATCAGCTCCTGGTAAGAGACCTTTTCTCCGTCCACGTACTCCTGGCGCACCTTTTCCAGAACTCGCACAAAAAGGTCCATGTGCTGGTAAAGATTGTTCTTCTCGGCGGCCTGCGCTGAGGTGAGGTAAATCTCGGCACCGACGAACAAGTTCAACCCTAGAAGCAGCACCAGTAGGGTGTACAAAATCCGCTTTTTCATATTGACCAGATTCGAATCAATCCCCGCGAAGGTAGATTGTGAGCACGTCCTTGGCAAGGGGCCTTAGGACAAATTTGGCGCTTTGGCCAACCGGTTCGACCACTGCTGCGCAAGGAGATGCTGCAAGAAAGGCAGATCTGCGGTCGTGGTTAGCTTGGGATTTGGGTCGAAGCTCTCCACCAGTGCGACCGGTTGGCCAATCAGTTCACATGCGGCCGTGTCGTCAGTGACCCGCAAGCCTTTGTCCCGGACGGTGCGCAGCGCCTGCCTGATGATTTCGACTCGAAACGTTTGCGGCGTTTGCACGGACCAGAGCCGACTCCGATCGAGAGTCCTTTGGATATGTTTCCCGTCCGAGGACTCTTTAATGGTGTCTGTGACTCGTTGTGCCGCGACAGACGCTCCGGTCTGCCGCGCAGCTTCGATGCAGTGATGGATCAAGGAATTCGACGTGCACGGCCGAGCCCCGTCCTGAATTACCGCGATCCCGTCCGCCTGAGGGATCGCCTGCAGCCCGTTCCAGACGGAATCCTGCCGTTCCAGCCCGCCGCCCACCAACCGAAACGGCTTGGTCAGCGGAAGTTGCGCTGCGAGAATCTGAAACGCCTCTTGTAGCCCGTCGCGCACCACGAGAATGACTTCGTCGATGGCCGTCGCCGCATCTAGGTTCAGCCAGGTATACGCGACGAGCGGGCGGCCCGCGACTTCCAAGAATAGCTTGTCGATGTTCGGCCCCATGCGGGTGCCTTTTCCAGCAGCGACGATAATCGCAGAGTTCATTGTGATTTCGAAACGTGATCGGACGGGCTTGAGCTGGGTCGCCAGTCCAAGATTTTCAGCTGAATTTCTTCCTGGCCGCGGTAGCAATTGAGCTGCGGTTGGAAAACCAGAGAAAACTCCCCGGTTGGAACAGATTCGGGTGGCCAGTTCCATCCGACTGCCGAGTGCACTGCGTTGCCATCTGTAACCCACATTTTGACGTGTTGTTGGGACTTTCCCAACCGTTGCGGAGCCCGGTATTGACGAAGACCGTGAGCAACCAACTGAACCGGTGGGTTCGCTTGTCCAATCGGTTCGAGACGCGAGATCTCACACAACAGGCCACGGGTGATTTGATCCAAAGCAGTTTCAGAATCAATTCGAAGGGCAGGTTGCAGCAGATCGCGCGGCAAGGTCTGACGAGCGATTTGGTTGAGACGTTTCCGTAAGGGCGCCAAGTTCTCGGCGGTCAAGCTTAAGCCCGCGGCCATCGCATGACCACCGTGGCGTGTCAGGAGATCTCCACAGGAACGAAGCGCGGCGGCCAAATCAAAACCCTCAATACTCCGTCCCGACCCGCGCCATAGTCCCGAATCGCCCCCGATAATGATGGTCGGCCGATAAAACTCCCTGACAACCCGGGACGCCACAATTCCGACGACGCCCAAGTGCCAGAGTAGTTCGCCCTCGACAATCACGTAGTCCTCGGCCGGATTGAACTTCGCACGGACGGCGCCAATGACCTGGTCGGCAATCGCACGTTCGATCTTCTGCCGTTCACGGTTTTGCGTGTCCAACCGTTGTGCCAGGACTTCGGCGACGGCTATATCCTTGGCCAGGAGCAAGTCGAGCGCGGCCAAGGCATTCTCTAATCGCCCGGCCGCATTCAACCGAGGTGCGAGCTGAAATGCAATTTCGTAGACGCCGATCTGTCCTTGAACGCCAGCGACGGCCGCCAAAGATTGAAGACCCGGGCGCTTCCGACCGTTGAGATGTTCCAAACCAGAGGTAACAAGAATCCGGTTCTCGCCGGTCAAAGGAACCAGATCTGCGACCGTGCCAAGGGCAACTAGGTCGAGCAGTGGCCTCAGGTCGAATTCAGTGGCGCCGGCCAAACCGGTCTGCCGGCCGGCTTTTACGATGGCGTGGGCAAGTTTGAACGCTAACCCTACCGAACAAAGTTCACGGAGATCATTACGAGACGGCGGATGACGATGCGGGTTGATCAGAGCGCAAACGGCCGGGGCAGGGGAGCACGTCTGGTGGTGATCGACGACGATCACGTCAATTCCCTGACTTTTCAACCAATCGACAGTGGCAACAGCCGTCGACCCACAGTCCACAGCTACCACGAGCGTGGCGGGGCATTTGTTGATGCAGTTTTGGACTGCTTCAACAGTCAGCCCGTAACCTTCGTCGAAGCGATGGGGCAGGTAGTAGCCAGCGTGCCAACCGAGGCGGGTGAATACCTCAGTTAAGAGAGCTGTGGAAGTAACGCCGTCCACATCGTAGTCACCGAAGATCATCAACTTTTCCTGTCGCTCCCGAGCGAGAAACAGGCGCTGCACGGCCATCGACATGTCGGGCAACAAGAACGGATCGGATAAGTCCCGAAGGCGTGGTTCCAAGAACTGTTGGACTTGCCCAGTGTCGCTCAGTCCCCGATTGATCAGGCACTGGGCGAGGAGTGGCGTTACCTTAACGCGGTGCGCTAGCTCTGCCGCCAGGAGCGACTGCGGCGGGGTTACTGACCAACGGAACTTCATTCCAAAAACCGCCGACGTTCTAGTCGTCGGACGGATTGTCAGGGTTTGGGACGGGCAAGTCCGAGTCGCGGTCTTCACGCTGCGCGAGCACCACGGACAGGACCACAGATGTTAAGATCAGTCCCACCACAACGAGTAAAGAAACTCCAGTGGGAATCTCAATTTCGAAATAGCGAACCAGCATCTTCGCACCGATAAACACCAGCACAAGCGAGAGCCCAAATTTGAGATATCGGAAATAACCAATGGCGTTTGCCAAGACAAAGTAAAGCGACCGCAAGCCGAGGATCGCGAAGACATTTGAAGTGAAAACGATAAATGGCTTCTGAGTCACCGCGAAAATCGCTGGAATCGAGTCGACTGCAAAGATAAGGTCCGTCGTTTCCACCATCAGCAAAACGAGCGCGGAAGGCGTCAGAGCAAGACGTCCGTTCAGCCGGGTCGTGAATCGTTGCCCGTCAAAGTCATTGGACACTGGGAACAGCCAGCGAGCGGCTCGAAGGACTGGATTCTTTTCGGGATGAACGCCCTCTTGATCAGAAAAGACCATCCGGAAGCCGGTCAAAATCAAGAACCCTCCAAACACATAGAGCATCCAGTCGAAGCGGCTAATTAGCTCTGTGCCAATCCAGATCATCAAGCCGCGCATTAACAAAGCGCCAAGAATTCCCCAGAAAAGAACTCGATGTTGAAGTTCTAGGGGCACGCGGAAATACGCGAAAATCAGCGCAATAACAAAAACATTGTCCATCGAAAGCGAAAGTTCGATGAGGTAGCCCGTGAGAAATTCTGTCGCTTCTTTCGTTCCTCGGGTCGGAATGAGTGTTCCGGCGAAGATCAAGGCGAAAACGAGGCATATCGCCGTCCAAACGAAAGCTTCACGAAACCGAATGACCCGGGCCTTTCGATGGAAAAGACCCAGGTCCAAGGCCAGAAAGGCTAACACTGCTCCTACAAAACTGATCCAGTGCCAGGCGTTAATCTCGACTAGCGCAAGCATGGACAGGCTCAAACTCGAGCCGTCACTGCGCTGTCTACAACGACTTGCGAGCTGGAGACAGGCTTTTCGCCTTTGTGCCACCAGAGGACGAGAGCGCTAGCAATATAGATACTGGAATACGTGCCGGTAATAATGCCCGCCAGGAACGTGAACGCGAAATCATTGATCGCGCCCCCTCCGAAAAGATAGAGCGCCACGGTGGCGATGAACACCGTTCCCGAGGTGATGATCGTTCGACTCAACGTCTGGTTCAGCGCTTGGTTGATGATCTCCGTGAACGACCCACGAACACCCAGTTTCAGATCTTCACGAATTCGATCGAAAATGACGATCGTATCGTTGATGGAGAACCCGATAATAGTCAAAACCGCAGCGACAACGGTCGCGTTGAATTCACGTCCCGATAAACAGTACCAGCCGATCGTCATTAGCACGTCGTGCACCACGGCAACGACAGCTCCGACAGCAAATGAAAACTCGTACCGAAACGCCACGTAAACCAAGATCCCGAAGAGTGATAGCAAACAGGCCACAAGCGCCGAGCGAAGGACTTCTCGTCCCACAATCGGGCCTACCTTGTCCAAGAGCACCTCGTTGAATTTGGCGGCAGGAAACTGCTTTTTCAGGGCCGCTTCCACTTCTTTGCCGGTGTTAAAAGGACTTGTGATACGAAGGGTTTTGCGCCCTGAAACCATATCCGTCTGAAATTGAACCGCGGCATCCTTGACGAGGCGACCTACCGTGCTTCGCACGGCGTCTCGATTCTGCTCGATATTCCAATCCGGCGCTAAACTCAGCACCAGATTGTCGCCACCTGCAAAGTCCACTCCCAAAGCTTGTTTACCGCGATAAATGCCGGCAGAAATTCCCACCGCGATTAATATCCAGCTGATGGCGAACGCTGGCTTGGCCCAACGCATGAAGTCGATGCGGCTGCCACGAATGATATAGAGCATCTTTAACGAGCCCAGCAGGTTTCTTTCGAGCATCCAATCGAAGATCATTCGAGTTACTACCAGTGCTGTAAACATACTCACGGTCACACCGATGGTCAGGGTTACGCCGAAGCCTTTAACAGGCCCCGTGCCCATAAAAATCAGGATGATCGAGGCGATCAAGGTTGTGACGTTCGAATCGAGAATTGTTCCAAACGCACGGTCGTAGCCAGAAGCAAGGGCGCCCCGCATTGATTTCCCTTTGGCCAATTCCTCGCGGATGCGCTCATAGATAAGCACGTTAGCGTCGACGGCCATGCCGATTGTCAACACGATGCCGGCGATGCCAGGCAGAGTGAGAGTCGTCCCTACGGAGCACATCACGCCGAGAAGAACGAGAATATTAAGAATGAGCGCAATATTAGCGACCAACCCGGCGAAAAGGTAGTAGACCAACATGAACAGAGACACAGCGACAGTTCCGATAATGGCGGCGATCACACCACTGCGAATGTTGTCTTTGCCCAAAGAGGCTTCGACGTTCCGTTCAGAGATTAATTCGAGAGGGGCTTCGAGCGGGTTTTCCAGAACGTTGGCTAGACCGTAGGCTTCGGTGAGAGTAAAGTCGCCTTCGATCACGGCGTTGCCGTCAATGATTGGAACTCGAATGACAGGCGCAGAATAGAGCTCGCCATCAAGAACGATCGCCAATTGTCGGCCGACGTTCTGCTCTGTGACCTTAGCAAACAACTCAGCGCCTCTGGAGTCAAAGCTGAGGGCGATTTGTGGCTGATTTGAAATGGGATCGGGGGTCACAAAGGCGTGTCGCACGTGCTGTCCTGTCAGCCCTTGAACAGCGCCTTTCTTCACCAGGTAAGGCGTGAGGATATCTTGTCCGTCGCGCGTGTGCCGCTGAGTTTTCAACAGTTCATAGCCGGGGGGAACAAGTCCTGCTTGCTGGCGGATAATCTGATCGCTCTCCGGGTGAACCAGTCGGAATTCCAGGAACGCCGCTTTCTGGATTTGGGCTTTAGCCCCTTCTTTCTCAGCTTCTGATAATCCGGGCAACTGGACCACGATGCGATCTTCCCCTGAGGGCTGCAAGATTGGTTCCGCCACGCCGAATTTGTCTACGCGCTTCCGGAGCACTTCAATTGCCTCCGAGATCATCCGTTCCTTTTCGTAGGTTACGTCGACGAGATTGGTATTGCTTGGCAAGGCTACCTTGTTCGTAGCAAAGCCTACCAAGAATTCGGTGCCACCCTGCAAATCGAGCCCCAGCTTGATCTTGCCAGCAGTTTCCTGCTGCAGGCGGTGAAGCACAGCGACGGTGGGGTCTTTCTGAGCTTTAACGCTGACCCATGGGAAGTAATTAGTAATCGGTTGCGCTCCGATGGCTTCTCGAAGGTTTCCGAATGTTCGCTGCGGGTTGGCTTTACTTAAATCTTGCGCACGCTGTACGATGTTGCTGAACGTGGCGTCTCGATTCACTGCTCGCGCTTGGAATTCTGCGAGGAGATTGCGTGGGGTGGGTGGATAAATTTCCCTCGCGGACCAAGCGGCGATGAAAAGGACGAATACGAACTTCCAAAAGAGATTGCGCTTCATGAAGGGGTTGCTTACACAGCGGATTCGGTGGGGTTGGATGCCCTTTCAGTAATCTCTGAAACGGCGCTCTTCACAATCTCCAACTTGGCGTCGGCGGACCGGATGGAGACACTTTTTTCTTTGACGTTGATGATGACTCCAAGGATGCCTCCGCTAGTCAGGATCTTGTCACCTGGCTTGAGGGCCTTGAGGAGGGCGGCGTGTTCTTTAGCTTTCGCTTGCTGCGGCCGAATCATCAAGAAGTAGAAAATGACCCCCAGCACAACAAATGTCATTACCATCTGCAGCATCTGAGCAGTCGGATTCGGCGCAGTCCCGGGAGGCGGTGGTTGCGCAAAAGCCAAACCTATCGTAAATACGATATCATACATACCGTCGATTTTGAGGCGTTCAATCTATGCGCGAGCCTGAATTTGGCAAGCTTAACATTCCAGGCGCTCTCGGCTTGGCTGGAGGATCACGCTTGGCGGTGGCTTGTGAACCCAATGCACGCCGGGCAGATCAGTTACGGTTTAGCCCGCCATCCCAAGTCGTATCCGGTAGCCATTGTTCCGAATTCCGGAGACTGCCACGCTTTATCAGATTGGACTGGCCGGGTTCGCCCGATCAACCGCGTCCGAGGGCTTTCCTTGAAAGGCCTTGGAAGATTTACTGATTCGCGGTTGCTTTTGCCACAACGCCCGTAACGTCATCCATCTGGGGCATTTGTCCGATAAAGTCCCGCACTGCCGCCCATCACGCCCCAACAATGAGTTTGGCCGGTGCCTGGCGATTTTGTCGCACTAAGTTAAAACGCGTTCTTGCCCGAAAGCCCGGTCGTCAGGCGCGAGGGCTTCCTCGTAATCCATCCGTGATCAGAAAAATGATCTCCCCTGGGTTTAGAGTGTGGGGAATTGACTGAGAGTAAACGGTGTCGGCTCGAATTCCCAGAGGTAAACCGGTCCTTTTCAGAACCATGCGAATTTCCCCAGAACTCGAAGAGACGTAACCTGAGGGATGTCCTGCATTTACGTAGGCCAGCGTGCGCTGCACTGGATCCAACTAGACGAACAGCAAGGTCACAAAACGTTCGCTCCCCACATCTTCGGCGAGCGCGGTGCTGGCCTGTGTCATCACATCTCCAAGGTCGTCACTTCTCTTTGACAGCAATCGAAGGTAGGCGCGAGCTTCCGACATCAGTAACGCTGGACCAACGCCATGCCCGGTTACGTCTCCTACCACAAGCTCAATGCGTCCATGCATCATTGTCAGGTAGTCGAAGTAATCGCCGCCCATGGCTTCCGCCGGGTGAGATAAGCCGGCGAGATCAAATCCGGCAACGGCTGGAGCCGACCTTGGGAACAAATGCTGTTGAATTTCACGAGCGACGCGAAACTGCTCCTGATTCTCCTGAAGTTCTTTTTCCGTGCGCTTGCTCGCTCGATTCGCTGCTTCACGCAGTTCACGTTCGACTGCGGGGATTAGCCGAGCCAAGTTGTCTTTCATCATATAGTCGTGAGCACCGGTCTTCATCGCAGCGACAGCCTTTTCCTCGCCAATCCCGCCGGAGACAATAATAAAAGAAAGATCCAGGCCGGATTCCCTCAACAGTGTCAACGCTTCCGGGGCGCTGAACTGAGGCATACGATAATCCGCTTAGACTAGATCCCAGTTCGCCTTGGCCAACGCTGCACGCATGGCGTCGGCCGTGTCGACCCGCTCCGATCGCAGGTCGTAGCCTGCTTTCCTAAGCGCCCGCTCAAGCAATCGCGTGTCCGATTCACTGTCTTGCACGAACAGGACTCGCAAGGTCTTATCCGTCGTTCGTAGTTCGGGTTTAATCGATGTGTCCGACGCTTCCAATGGTGGAGTACGCTACTGCATAATCTCCTCCTTTCAATCGGCCGAGGACGGATTTGAATCAGGGGTCGACTCGAAGACGAAAATACTGACCGGCTTCCCGATCGCTTGGCACAAAGATCCGAAAGGTTAGGTTGCTGATGCCTGAGTCTGCTTCGTACTTGGTGTTTGGAATATCGACGAAGTTCGTCAAAGCACCTTTGCTCGACTGCAGTTGGTAGGATCTGCCCGGCCTTGTCTCCCAAACGAGGCCTAGTTCTCTCCCAGAATGTTCGAGCCTCAAGCGCAGAACGGACGTCGGATCACTGGGATCTGTTCCCGATGCTAGTTCGTCACTGTTCGATGCTCTGTCATTGTCTGGATCTCCCATCGCGCCATCGCCGTCCCCGTTTGTTAGTGGGTTCAATCCGAATGCAACTTCCCACCCGTCGGGCAGTCGGTCGCCGTCCGAGTCGGCGTTCGCTGGGTCCGTTCCCAAAGCAAGTTCAGTCTCACGACTCAGTCCGTCCGAATCGTCATCTCCGTCCGGATCGAACGCCAGTCGGACCTTGAGCGCTTCGAGGGTCGTCATGCCAGAATCGCTGACGGCTAGGCGGGTTCCCAAGAAGCCAGTGTCGAGCACTCGAGTTCCTGTCTTCGCGTCTATAATCGGTCTAGCGACCACGGCGCCCAATTGAATCTCCTCGCCTGGTTGGTGAATCCCCAGCGCCTCCAGCGGAATCGAAAGTTCGATGAATTGCGCATTGCCCAATCCAGGCGGAGTTACGTCTGGTTGAGGGGAGAGTCGGAACTGTTGGATCTTAACTCCGGGCACATTGGAGAGGCCGGGGGCCAAAAAGAAAACCCCCTGTCCGCTATTGAACACACCGTTGGTTCCCAAGAAACTGCGGAATTGTCCATCCGCTGCTTCATGACCTAAGAGACATCCAATGGCAGGGGCGAAATTCGTGAATGAAAGGTTGGATAGGAAATCAAGGCCGTCGGCACCTTCGCCAGTAGGGTCCAATTGCCCATTCCCAATCTCCTTTAAACTCGGAGATCCTGGGAATCGCGGAGTGCCAACGAACAGAATGACATCGTCGTCTTTCTGCTTCATCAGCTTTGACAGGCCAACGAATAGGTTTGTGCCGTCGTTGTTTACATAGACTTCTCCCAGATTTGAAAACTGACCTGTGAGCGTGGGAATCGCAGGCCCGACAAAATCAAAGATCTGGCCTGGAATGTTCGGCTCAACTCCCGGTAACGGCGTGTCTTCCACCACCGGAGTGTGCCAGGCCGCTTGGTAATCAGCGACGGCTGGCAAGCCACGCCGGATCACCATTTGGTCGAAAATTTCACCGTTCACTCCGAGTGCACGAAGTTGTAACTCGTCCTTATCGATCTCCACACTTACGCAATTATAACGAGACGAGTAAACGGCGCTGGCGTCATCTAACGCGAGGAAGCCATAGAGGGGCACGCCACCGCCGCCGGTGGTAATGGCGTGCACACCGTTTGTAGGGATGAATCGCTCGTAACCATGTTCATGTCCGCACAACACGAGCTGAACGCCAGCTTGGCTCAGCACGGGGAGGAAGACGTCACGAATCTCGAGTCGGTCCAACACTCCGTTCAGGTCCATATCGTCGTTACGATGTGCCGAAGACGAGGACATAGGGACGTGCCAGACAGCGATTTTCCAGGGCTGTCGAGTAGAAGCCAAATCTTGAACCAGCCAATTGTACTGCGCATCTCCGATTCTTGGTTTGTGCTGGTTGAGGAAAGGAACGAAGAGCACGGTGAAATGGACATCACCGTGATCGAATGAGTAGTAGTGTTCAGGACTCGTCAGGGCGAGGGCGTGGTCGGTCAGCGAAACAGAGTTAGTGGGCAGGTAGAATGTCTCCAAATAGTGGCCGACGCCCGCCAGAAGATCGTGGTTTCCCAGTGCTGGAAAGTAAGGAGTGTTTTCCATGTGTGGCTGATAAACACTTAAGAGATGACTATCCGCGAGCGCGCTCGTAAACTGCGGGTAGACAATGTCGCCCGCTTCCAAAACGAGATCGGGCATTTGCTTTCTCATTACCTCCGCGATCTGGTACTGCGGGACAGAGTTCCAGCCGCCATCGCCAAAAGCGACAAATCTCACAGGTCCCGCCGGCTTAAATGTGTGGAACTTCGACATGGGAACTTGAGCGGTTTGCCCCTCTAATGTGCTACTAGCCTGGTAGTAATAGGAAGTGTCAGGATCCAGGGAGTTCAAGTTCACGACATGAGTCGTAACCAAGTTTGTGTCAAGCAGGAGCGTCCCCAACGTTGGAGTCAACCCATAGTCAAGTTGTGTAGTCGTCGGAAGAGGTGTTTTCCAGACAATCTGGACGTGGTTGCTTGACATGTTTTGGAGGTAGGGTCCGCGATTGAAACTAGCCAGCAGTTCCCCCATAAAGCACAGCAAAGTTCCAGTTGGGTAGGCGGAGTGCACCTGCACGGCTAGCGTATTAGGGCCGGGTTTAAGCGAGCCCAGTCCCCCCGGGATCACAAATTCCTCCGGGTTACCTCGAAGATGAATGTTTGTGGAAAGCTGGCTGGCAGGCACGAGGGTCCCTGGCATCCCGGCAACATTGCGGCGGGCGATTTCCTGACCGTTTAGATAAGCAATAAATCCGTCGCTATAGTCGATTCGAAATGTCAACCAAGGGAGCTTCGACGGCTCCTCAACATCAAAGGTGCGCCGGAAGTAGACCGTTGAGTAATTGACCGGCAAATAGGGCAGTCCTGTAGCTTCGTTCGCGCCGTAGCCAATACTGAATCCGGCTCGGCCCGACAACCATTCCGTGTCATCGAAGTCAACTCCAAGCCACGATCCCGGAACAGCGGAGGGTTCCGAGATTCCAAGAAAATACCGCCACGAATCGCCGACGCGAGTCAGACCGACGCTTTGACCGCGTGCAGAGACTGCGGCGCCAAGAAGCAAGATAGGTGCGATGCACCGCGCGAGCACAAACCAAGCTTAGGAAGGTCGGCGCTCGAGTCAAAGCTTTGTTCGGTAGAAAGTTGCGCTCTTGACTCCCCGTCTTTGGCGTCTTTCTGGCCTTGGCTAAACTATGGGAGAGAAGCGTTCGGGCGCGTCACCAGTTCCGTAGGCTTTGGGTGGGGAACCCATGGGATGAACAATCTAACACGCGCCCGAACGAGTTAAAGGTAGTGGAAGTTGATCGCGGTTGGATCCACTGTTTTTGCGAATTGCTGTTCTTCTGTTGCTCATTTTGATTCCAACCTCGCACTCCTTCTTGTGGCTGCTTGTTCCAGCGGAGAATCGGTCGGCTTTGAGATTCCCCACGGGGAACATGTCCCGGGTGTTGGGCTCGTCTGCTTTCTCATTTCGCTCGAAGTTAGGAGGATTCAAAGCGCGCAGGTCCGATTGAGCCACGCCCGGTGTCTCTGTTTTTCCGCCAGCAAGAGGGTCGTGACACGCCGGACCTCGGCTGTTGAAAAGAGGAAACGAGAAGGCAACTCTCCGCTGCAAACTCCACAAAGCTTGTGACGGCGACTGTAGAGTATCGAGTGGCAGTGCGGGCATCGGAGTTCTGGCCGTGGCGACGCGATATTCCTTGTTAGTTCGGCAGTTCGTGGGTTGGTTGGCGTTTCGTTCTCTGGGTTCAGCCATTCAATGTTAAGTCTGACAGCACTCATAATTTCTTGCAGTAGAACCCCGCCTATGATGAAAAGGTTGATTACAAATCTGTAAGGTTTTTCCAACCTATGGCGGATGAAAATGCGAGGGGTTCAGCGGCAGCCAGGGCCTTACGGGAACGGAACGAGGCTCGGCTCCGGATGGCGGGCGCTGGGATGGCCGTAGATTCTGGTTTACCGGATTTTCGGAGTTCCCCGGGCGTCTGGTGCGCTTATCCGGAGATCGCGAGGTAGGGCCTGACTTTTCCTCAAGTCGCTGATCCCAAGTGGTTTAACGGGGATGCGGCTTTCGCCTGGGCGTTTTACGGACATCGGCTGGATTTGTCCCGCCGCACAGGATACCGGATTGTGGGTTCATCTTGCTTCTGCACTATGCCCGACGACGAGACCTCGTTTATTTCGTCTTTACTTCGCACGTCGACGGACACTTTCAAGCGCTGGGTATGATCCGATTCGATTGTACCATGGGGTCGAAGGAGTCGCGGCTTTCGGGCGTTGACTCGTGATTATCGATTGGGAGCGGCATGCTCGGTTCCGACCGTGCGATTGACGTCCGAACGGCCTGCGCGGAGATGCGGCGGCACCATCGTGCGGATCAATCCCGCGAGTCGGGCATAGGCGCGCCGCATATCGGATTGTTATTGGGGGCGCTTCAAGCTTCAAGCTATCGAGCGACTGACTGAACAAATTGACCCGGGTGCACGTCAAGCTGTGTTCGAGCTGTCGTGAGTGGTGTAGAGAGAAAAATCTTCACGGCACGCCGATTTTTTGAAAGACAACCATGCTCGGCTGAGGCAATCTTCATTCAATGAGACAACTGTACTCGACTTGGTGTGTCCTGCTGTTTGCAGTCCTCACTGGCAGTGTCGCTGCTTCCGCTACCGCCACAGAGACATTGCCGCCCGTGGACGAGGTCTTGAAGGCTTTAATCAAGCGAGCTCAATCTCAGCGGACGAAGGAGTTGGATGGTTATTACTTGTGCACCAAACAAACCGTGACGGAGGACATGGACTCTTCCGGGAAAGTGACCAATCGTAAGGTCAAAGTTGGCGAGAGTCGCTCTCAAGTCGGCGGTGCATCGGAGGCCAACAAGTGGAGCAGTAAGAACGGGTTCAATTTGGATGAAGAGCTTTTGCGTCGCTACGCTTTCAATGTGGAACGGCGTGACGTCTTCAACAATCGTCCGGTATTTGTGATGAATTTCGTTCCGAAGACACCGGCTCCTCCCGTCCGCCAATTCCAAGACCGGCTGCTGAACCGGGCGATGGGGACCCTCTGGGTAGACGAAACCGACCACGAATTGGTCAAGGCCAGCATCTGTCTGGGAGAACCCGTCAGCTTCGGGATCCTTGGGTCGGTTGATGTCTTCAATTTCAGTTTCGAACGTGCGCGCGCGGAGGATGGTATTTGGGTGACCCGCTGGACCGACACTTACGTTAAGGCGCGCAAATTTATTCGTCCCTTCCAATTGAGGAAACGCGTCGACTGGACAGATTTCAAGAAAGCTTCGGTCAATTGAATGGCTGACCGCGGATCCGGTGAGCGCGGCTTGACTTCGATGGCTCGGTCATGTCCTTTAGCATCATGAATCGCCTTGTTGCGGCAGGACCTCTTTTCCTTGCCCTGTCATTGCTGCTGGGTTGTCGGAGCACGTATTACTCCGCTTGGGAAAAGTTAGGGAAATACAAACGAGATTTATTAAAGGACAATGTTGAAAAGGTTCGCGACGATCAGCAAGCGGCGACCGAGCAATTCAAAGATGCGCTGACGCGATTGCGCGAGCTATATCATCTGGATGGAGGCGACCTGGAGAAGACTTATGATCGCCTCAAGAGCGAGTATGACCGATCCGCTTCTCGGGCTCAGGCGGTGAAGAGCCGGATCGTTAAGGTGGAGCAAATCTCGTCGGACTTATTCGCCGAGTGGGCCGACGAAGCTAAGACTTTGAGTAGTCCGCGGCTGCGTCAGGACAGTGAACAAAAGCTTCGAGAGACCCAGGGCAAGTATGAGACTTTGCATGCGGCCATGAAACGCGCTGAGTCGAGTATGGAACCGGTGTTGACTCAGCTGAAGGACCAGGTGACATACTTGAAACATAACCTGAATGCGCAAGCCGTGGGCGCCCTTAAAGGTGAAGTTGTCGATATTGAAAAGGAAGTGCAGCAACTGATTGCCGATATGAACGCCTCCATTTCCCAGGCCGAGTCATTCATCCGAACCCTTCCCTGACGGAGCGCGGTGAATTCGTCCCCGGACGAGACACGTGGGCCTTTCTGGATTCGCTTCGCGCCGTCGGCAATCCATGGAACTGGCGGATTTGCCGTCGTGGACATCCCTGCAGGCGTTCGTGTGATCGAGTACGTTGGGCTTCGAATCGATAAGGCAGAGTCTCTCCGCCAATGCATGGCGGGCAATCCTTTCATCTTCTACGGTTCGCCGGACTTTGACCTGAACGGGGACGTGCCGGAAAACCCGGCGCGTTACCTCAATCATAGTTGTGATCCTAATGCGGAGGCGGAACTGATCGATGGTCGGATCTGGATCGTGACCCGTCGTTTGGTGAAGTCAGGGGATGAAATCACCTTTGACTATGGCTACGACTTGAACGATTTCCGCGAACACCCCTGCTGTTGCGCGTCGCCTCGATGCGTGGGCTATATGGTGGCAGAGGTGTTTCGCGATCGTATGCCCCCACCCCTCGAAGGCAGCTAGCGCCTGTCGCGGTTCGACGAGTTGGGGACTTTTGGCTTGTAACTTCGCGGATCTGTATCGTTAACTCGGCGAGCGCTATGACCAAAGTCGCCAAACTCGAACTGGACGGAAAGATTTACGAGCTGCCAGTTGTCGTCGGGGCGGAGGCGGAGCAGGCCATTGACATCTCGACGCTGCGTCAGTTGACGGGCCACATCACGCTCGATGAAGGTTATGGAAACACCGGTTCTTGCAAGAGCCGGATCACCTTCATCGATGGAGATCGGGGCATTTTACGCTACCGGGGAATCCCCATCGAAGAGTTGGCTTCCCAGTCAACTTTTATCGAAGTGGCGCACCTGCTGATGATCGGAAAGCTTCCCAACGAAGGGGAGCTTCGCAGATTCTCTCAATTGCTGACGAAGAACGAGCTTCTGCACGAAAACCTGAAGTTTCACTTCGAAGGTTTTCCGGCAAACGCGCATCCCATGGCGATTCTTTCGTCCATGATCAATGCGAGCAGTTGCTTTTATCCTGAACTTCTCAATCCGGAGCCGACCGAACCGTTTGAAGTCCAGTCTGCGCGGCTCTTGTCTCAAGTGCGAACGATCGCCGCGTTTGCTTACCGCAAGTCGCGCGGGTTACCCATCATCTATCCGAAGCCGCATTACAGGTATACAGCCAATTTCCTGCATATGATGTTTTCGGAGCCATACCAGGATTTTGAGCTCGATCCCGCGGTCATTGAGGCACTCGACACGATCTTCCTGCTCCATGCGGACCATGAACAGAACTGTTCTACGTCGACCGTGCGGATGGTGGCGTCCAGTCGTGCCAATCTGTTTGCCAGCGTGGCGGCGGGTGTGTGCGCGCTTTGGGGCCCGCTCCATGGCGGCGCAAACCAAGCGGTCATTGAGATGTTAGACGAGATCCATCGCGCTGGGGACGACGGTTCCAAGTTCATCACGGCGGCCAAGGACAAGAAGAGCGGTAAGCGTCTGATGGGCTTTGGTCACCGCGTTTACAAGAACTACGATCCGCGCGCCAAGATCATCAAACAACGGTGTGACGAGCTTCTCGAGCGATTGGAGGTTCGAGACCCGCTGCTTGACATTGCCAAAAAGCTGGAGGAAGCAGCGTTGCAGGACTCCTACTTTGTTGAGCGCAAGCTCTATCCAAACGTGGACTTTTACAGCGGCATCATTTTACGCGCGATTGGAATACCTGTAGAAATGTTCACGGTCATCTTCGCGATCGGCCGGACGCCCGGATGGATTGCGAATTATCAAGAGGTGCGTGAGCAGGAGAGCGGCCGTATTTCGCGTCCGCGACAGGTTTACGTTGGAGAGAGCATTCAACCGTACGTGGCTTTGAAAGACAGGAAGTGACCGAAGCAGGCCCAGGTTGTTGAAGCGTGGGAAGCTGAGACGCCTCGTTCTGGCCGTGCGACACGTTTTCAATTCCTCTCGGAAAGCCTGCGCCCGCAAGAAAGTGATGGTAAAACGCCAAAAAGGTTGAGACGTTCTTCGTTGCAGCGGTTAGTAATAGCTCTACGCGAAACGTTGAACCAAGTGATTATGAAATCATTTTATTCCTCTCTCATCCTCGTCCTGCTCCTCGCCATTGCCGGGTCGGCCGGTTGTGCCAAGAAAATCAGCGTCGATACGGTGAAGCTGGAATATAGTTTCCAGGCCGCCGATCAAGCGGTTCAAACGACGGTGACCGAAGCGATCGAAGCCATTGACAAGGCCGATTACAGCGCCGCGTTGGCGAAACTCAAGAAAGCTTCGGCTGAACCCAAACTCACCCCAGAGCAGAAAGCCGCGCTCACAGGCGTCATCGCGCAACTGGAAAAATAACGAAGGCCTAATTCCCGAGATCCGAACGGGTGGCTTCCTGGGACCGTTGCGCCAGGGCAGGCGAAAGCGAATCGTCGCGTTTGCCTGATGGTTTCTTGGTTTTGACGTTCGGCCCGGATCAAGGTAGTTTGCTAGACGAGGGTAGGAAATAAGAGGTCGCGACAAGCGCTCGGCTTTTCTTCCCGAACAGACTGGTCTCAAACCAAGGCCTATCAACGCGCTGTCTGAACTGATATTATAGCTTCTGAAGATAGACACTTTTGCCCAATGCCATCGGACTCTGACAGTACTTCGTCCAAATCGTCCGTCCCTCCAAAGGCGGACGCATCGCCCGACTATCATCAGCCCTTGCTGCCTATTGCCGAAGTCTTGATCGATCCTGGCTTTCCCAAGTCGGCGCTCGGCAAGTTCGTCGATATCGGAGGGTATACCGGGGTGGTGGTCGAACTGGTCAAGGAATCGCTCAAGGTCCGCTCGGCTGAGGGCATCACCAAGGGATTCAATGCGAATGGCCTGCGCCGAATCTACGGCCCGGTCGTCCGCCCGGACCCGCCGCCGCCGCTGCCGGAAAGCCCGGCTCCCGTGCGAGAGTCTCGTCCTGCGCCTCCTCCAGTGTTCAAAGTTGAGCCAACGATCGAGCCCGATTTTGGAAAGCCCGTTGTGAAAATCGCCGAGTTTATCGGACGATCCGATTACCCAAAGTGCTTGCTGGGTGCTCACGTCGAAATTGGAGATTACGTCGGAGTTGTTATTCAGATTGTAAACCGGTCGCTCAAAGTTCGTTCGCAAGCGGAGACTACCCGCAGCTACAACGCCGACGCGCTTCGGAAGCTTTACACGTAATCTCGAGGAGTTTCGGCGGAATCTATCGGGATCGTCGGTGGAAGCCAACTTTCGCGACCACCGTCGCTTAAACCGATTGTTCCGTTCACGAAAACCACGTAGGCTGCCGTGGATGAAACTTCCGCTTGGTTTGGACCTCAGTCGACTGGCCCCCATCGACGCCTTGGGCCGCATTTCGCTGTTCGTGCTGATTAGCTCGTTGCTGATCGATGGAGGGAGTGCCGCTGCGCAGTCTCCAATCCCGCAATCGCTCCGGCAGAACAGCGTTGGACTGCCCGAGCTTCCAGGGCAAATGAGCTTCCGTGGCGATTGGCTGGTTTCCCCGCCAACCCGGAGAGCAGGCGTCTACCGAGGCGCGACCGATGACGATCTGGTGCTCGATAACGGACTGATTCGGCGTTCGTTCCGGTTACGGCCGAACATTGCCACGGTCGGGTTGGAGAATCTCCTGACCGGCACCAGCGTGATGCGCGCCGTCAAGCCTGAGGCCATTGTTTCCGTTGACGGGCAATCCTACGACGTCGGTGGCCTGGTCGGTCAACCTGAGCCGGCCTATCTGCTGACCGAATGGCTGGGTGCGATGCACTCCTCGTCTAACGCATTTCAAGCCATGGGGTTTGACCTCGGGCCCGTGCAAACGCCGATGTCATGGAAACGCCGAAGGCACTCGGCAGACATCGCCTGGCCGCCTTCCGGGGCTGCGATTGATTTCTATTATCAGTCAGCGAAGCCCGAGCTCACGGGCCTGATCGTGACCGTGCATTACGAGATCTACGACGGCATCCCCGTGCTCGGAAAATGGCTCCAGGTCCGCAACGGGTCAGGCCACAACGTCACAATCGATAGCTTCACGAGCGAAATCGTGGCTACGGCTGAGGTGGAATCGGCCGTCGATGAAAGGTCGTTTCGCAATTGGCATTTGCCCTGGCTGGACCTTCTAAGCGACTACAGCTTTCACGGGATGGACGTAACAACGGCCAGTCAAACCACGGCTTGGCTTCCCGATCCGCATTACACGAGTCAGGTGAACTATGAACTGAAAATGCCCGCGATGGTTGTCAGCCGCCCGCCGTTGGGGCCCGATGCTCCGTTACCTGCCGGGGAAGTGTTTCGTTCTTTTCGGACCTACCTGATCCTGCATGATAGCGACTCCCGGGAACGCCAGGGCCTTGCTCTCCGGCGAGCCCAAAACGTCCTGGCGCCCTGGACGACCGAGAATCCGATCATGATGCACGTTCGCAGTTCCGAGCGGAAGGTCTTCCGCGAAGCGGTAGACCAATGCGCCGCGGTCGGTTTTGAGATGATCATCTACACCTTTGGCAGTGGCCTGGATATGGAGAATCTTCGACCCGATTACCTCGAGGCGATTCGATCCGATGTAGAATATGCGCATAGCAAAGGGATTGAAGTGGGCGCCTACTCGCTCCTGGCGAGCCGCCGCGTCAGTGACGATGACGATGTCATCAATCCTGCCACCGGCAAGACAGGGGGTGCGATCTTTGGTCAATCGCCATGTTTGGGCAGCCGCTGGGCCGATGGCTATTTCCAGAAAATTCGCACTTTCATAGAGGCCACCGGCCTGGACCTTTTGGAACATGACGGTTCTTACCCCGGGGACGTGTGCGCCTCAACGCAACACCCGGGCCATCGCGGTTTAAAGGATTCCCAATGGACCCAATGGACTCGCATCGCCGAGTTCTACCGGTGGTGTCGCGAGCGGGGCATTTACTTGAATGTTCCCGATTATTACTTCCTGGCCGGCTCGAGCAAAACGGGGATGGGCTATCGCGAATCGAACTGGTCGTTACCGAGGGAACGTCAAATCATCCTCGGGCGGCAGAATATCTACGACGGAACGTGGACCAAGAGTCCCAGCACCGGATGGATGTTCGTTCCTTTGGTCGAATACCAAGGAGGCGGCGCCGCGGCGACGCTTGAGCCGTTACGGGAGCACCTCGACGGTTATGAGGCTCACCTCGTGAATAATTTCGGCGCTGGCGTCCAAGCCTGTTACCGCGGTCCGCGGCTCTACGATGCAGATACCACCCAAGCTCTGGTCACAAAATGGGTCGGCTGGTTCAAGACTTACCGTGATATCCTGGAATCGGACATCATTCACACGCGTCGGCCGGACGGGCGGGATATCGACTGTTTCCTTCATGTAAATCCCAGCCTCCGCCGCAAAGCCATGGCTGTCGTGTTCAATCCCCTGAAACAGGACGTCGAGCGCACGTTGGTCCTTCCTCTCCATTATGCCGGACTTCCCGAAAAAGTTCGCGTCCGCGAGCAGGAAGGTAGATTCGAGTCGTTGACTTTGGACCGAGCGGAGCAATTGACTCTCCCTTGCAGGGTGCCCGCCCAATCCCGCACGTGGTTCGTGATCGAAGCCGACCACTGAGTGGTGGGACTCGAGCGATTTCCAGCGCCAGTTCTCCACGAGCAAATGCCGATCGTACGATCGGTGTGACCTCCACTATCGATGGCTAGCCTGACTTCCTCCTCAGTGGGATAAAAAGCCCAACAAAACCGAGGATTTCTCGATTTGATCGGGCTACAATTTCTCGATTTGATCGGGCTACAATGACTGTTTTGGCGGCGAGGCGAACAAGGAAGCCAAGCCGAGTTTCCGGAGTTGCTCGTTCAGATCGGTGGGCACTTGGGTGAGGATGGTCTGGTGGACCTTGGAGCCCATTTGCAGTCGGCCCAAGCGAATGGTCTGCAGGTGGCGGAGCACTCGGGGAACTTCCGCCGTTTCGCCTTTGGCGCGCCATTCTCCTCCTAAACGCGCGCTCAGCCAATAGGCCAGAAAACAGAGGCGCACATGATTGATCACCCGGTCGGGGCGCCGGTGAAAAATAGGCCGGACTTCCAGGTAACTCTTGAGTTCGCAGAAAGCCTCTTCCACATCCAGGAGTCCCTTATAGTGACCCAAGACCTGCTCGGTGGGACATTGCTGCGCCGTTTGGTTGGTGTGCAGCAAGTACCAACCGTCTTGCTGGGCCTCTTGGGCGATCAATTCCCCTTTGCGCTCCCAGATCAACTTCCCTTGCCCATCGACGCTGTAGCTAAAATATTTGTGCGCCTTGAGTCGTTGCAGAGTCCGTCCCACCTGGCTGGCCAGTTTTTGCCCGTCCACTTTCTGGCGCTTAACCACCGCCAAGCGTCTTAACTCCGTTTCGGCTTTGTCGATCCTGCTTTGGCGGCGCTCGCGATCCCGTTGCTGACGCCATTGGCCACCGGCCACCACGTAGCGTTTGCCCTCGTGGGTGATCTCCATGAGCTTTTGGCGGTCGCCCAATTCGAGCTGCTTTTCCAAGCCCAGTTCCTCCACCAGGCTGTGCAAGGTAACTGCCGAAAGCCGAGTCACGTACCCCAGCCCCGCTGCGTCCATCGCCTCCAGATTGATCTGGCTGCTCATCCCGCCATCAAACACGAAAGTAGCTTCCTGGATTCCAAAACGCCGACGCAACGTGTGCAATAATCCTTGGAGCGTCTGCGTATCATTGCGGTTGCCGCGCAAAACTGACACATGCAAAGGCAGGCCCTCGGTGTCCGTCGCCACCGCCAGGATGATTTGCGGCCGATCCCTGCGGTGATCTCGGCTATGGCCGTATTGAGCCAGGTGCTCCGGCCCAGCGCCTTCGAAATAGACGCTGGTCAGATCGTAGAGGACCAGACGCACCGCTTGGGGAAAGGCCCGTTGATAAAGCGCTTTCTCCAAATGGACCCAATGGCCATTGAGCTGGTCCATGGCGGCGTAGATATCGTCTTCGTCGAAGGATTCATCGGCTTTCAAGCCGCAAGCTGGAGCTAACCAGGTGCCCGCGGCTTTCTGCGCCACAGACAGTTTGGCGCAGGGAAAGAGCAGACGGCTATAGATCACAGACCGGAGCAAGCCTCGTTGGCGAGGAGAGCCAATGCCGGTGAACAGTTCGTCCAACCGGAACCGCGACCAAGCGTCGTTCAGAACGGCCAAGCCGCCATAATCCAGAGCCTCATGCAACTGAACCTGCTCCGCAGGCAGGAAATCCTGCCCTTTGAGAGAGCCGATGATCAGATCGCGCGTGGCGGGGGGCAGATCGGTGATGTTGCAGATCGTGCGGGAGCGAGGGCCATCCGGGGTGCGGAAGGACTCCCGGACTAGGTAAGAGACATAGGTTTTGCCGTTCTTGCGCGATGAAGTCGTGGCTTGGACGAACACGGGCTACAGAGTAGACA
>JBGAIN010000106.1:0-27898 GCA_044225505.1 Limisphaerales bacterium | reverse complement strand
GTGGAAGCGAAGAAGCGCTCGCTCGGCTTTGAAGCGACCGTTCCTGGAAAGAATCGCGTCCTGTCCAGAGGTGTGCGCATGGCCTTTGTGGTGAACGGTGACGCAGTGCGCGGAGTCACCGAAGATCCGGAAACGGAGTATTTCGTCCCGCGCGAAGGAGGTGAAATCTTCGTGGATATTCTAAGCATACCCGCTCAAGCGCCGAACCGCGACCTCGCGGAAAAATTTATCAATTATATCCTCGACGCCAAAGTGGGCGCGCAACTTTCGAACTTCAACCAATTCGGCACGCCGAATCGCGCTTCCATGGAGTTCATCAATCCCGCAGACCGCCAGAATACCGCAATCTATCCGCCGCCCGAGCTGGTCCAGCAGCTTGAGTACGCCATAGATCTCGGCGAAAACACCAAACTCTGGGACGACCTCTGGACTCAGATCAAAGCCAAGTGACGCCAGGCCAAATGCCAACGGATCAGCAACTCAGTCATTCTCGTCCCGAGCTCGTCGAATTATTGAATATGGAGGTGCATGACTTGGCAACTCGGTCAGCACGGTCGCGAAACCGTCAGAAACCAGTGATTCTCTGAAAGGTTTCTCTCCTGACCACGGTCACGTAGGTCTGAGACAAGTCGAAAGGCGGGCTGCAACACCTTCCCGCTCAAATTCGGAATTGCGGTATCCGCGCGCTCTCTGTCAATTTCAACGCATGAATTTCCAACAAGCCAGCCATCGCTTCCGCCACCCGGGCCTTTTGTGCACGGCCGCAACCCTTGCAATAGGCCTGGCCAGCCCAACCCGGACGATGGCCGCAAGCGCCGATCCGCTTGGGACCCCACCCCGAGTCCCGGCGTTCTCGCTCGATTACATGGATCTTTCTGCCGAACCAGGACGCGACTTCTATCGATTTGCCAATGGGAAATGGGCGACGAACAATCCCATTCCAGCTGACAAAGCCCGGTGGGCCGCGTTTAGCGAACTGGCCGAGCGCAACTGGTTCTTGACCCACGCCATCCTCGTAGAAATGGCCGCCAATAGCGACACCCGTCCCACCGGGCCAGAACGACAGGTGGGAGATTTTTTCCGGTCCGCGATGGATACCGCTCGCATCGAGCAATTGCAATTTAAGCCCATTGCGGATGATTTGGCTCGGATTGAGTCGGTTCAATCGATTCGCGAACTCTGCGCGACGATAGCATCCCTGCATGAACGAGGGGTCGGTGGCTTTTTTGACGAAGCGGTCTCGCCTGACGCGAAGAACAGTGCCATCTACGCTTTTGAGCTTTCGCAGGGCGGGCTGGCCTTGCCGGACCGCGATTATTACTTGAAAGAGAATTTTGCCGCCCAACGAGATGCTTATCGCGCACACGTCTCTAGAATGTTTGTCCTGCTCGGTGAACCGAAAGGCGAGGCAGACGTTCATGCCATCACCGTCCTCGATATTGAAACGGCCTTGGCCAGAGCCAGTCGAACTCGGGTCGAGCTGCGGGATCCGAACAAGAATTACAACAAATTAGGCGCGGCTGAACTCGCCAAAATAACGCCACATTTGGCCTGGTCAGCCTACTTCACGGAAGCGGGTTTGAAGGCGGTCGCGGCCCCGAACAACGCGCCAACGGAACCTACCCCGGCGCGACCGGTGTTAGCGGAGCTTCCCTACCAAATTGTCGGACAGCCGGAGTTCTTCGGATCGTTGGATAAACTTCTTGCAGAGCGGCCGTTGTCCGACTGGAAAACCTATCTCCGATGGCACCTTCTCCACAGCAGTGCTCCCTATCTGCACAGTGCCGTCGAACAGGAGAACTTCGCGTTCTTCGGCAAGATCCTAAGTGGGCAAGAAGAACAGGAGCCTCGTTGGAAGCGCGCTGCCAAAACCATTGATCGAACGATCGGGGAAGCCTTGGGCCAGTTATATGTGCAACGCCATTTTCCACCGGAAGCTAAAGCGCGCATGCAATCCCTCGTGGAGAATCTCAAGATCGTCTTTCGAGAAAGACTACAGAAGCTGGATTGGATGACCGATGCCACCAAAGTCAAAGCCCTGGCCAAATTCGAACGCTTCACGCAGAAAATCGGGCATCCGGACAAGTTCCGCGATTACTCCGCACTTGATATCCGGCCCGACGACTACCTGGGCAACGCCCGACGGGCTGCCGCGTTTGAGACGCACCGGCAGCTCGTGCGCATCGCCCGGCCGGTTGACAAAACGGAGTGGCACATGACGCCTGGAACCGTCAATGCGTATTTCAATCCGCTCCAAAATGAAATCGTGTTTCCTGCCGGAATCCTTCAACCCCCGTTCTTCGATCTTAGCATGGATGACGCGGTCAACTACGGCGGAATCGGTGCTGTCATTGGCCACGAAATCACTCATGGCTACGATGACGAAGGACGCAAGTTCGACGCCGACGGGAACCTCAACGAGTGGTGGACGGAAGCCGACGCCAAAGCATTCGACGCTCGCGCTCAGCAGTTGGTCGATCAATACAACGCCTACGAACCGCTGCCTGGGCTGCACGTGAACGGGAAGTTGACGTTAGGCGAAAACATCGCCGATCTGGGTGGAGCCACCATCGCTTTTGACGCCCTGCAACGGGCCTTGGCCAAAGATCCTTCTAAACGCAAAACCATCGACGGGTTTACCCCCGAACAGCGTTTCTTTCTCTCCTGGGCACAAGTCTGGCGGGTCAATATTCGCGAACCTGAGCAACGGCGCCTCATCACGGTTGACCCCCATTCTCCGGGGCGTTTTCGGGCAGTTGGCCCTCTGGCAAACCTGGAGCCGTTCTGCCAAGCGTTCCAGATGGCGCCCGGAAGTCCCATGTGCCTTTCCAACGACCGACGGGTGAAAATCTGGTAGAGCCTTTCGCGCCTTGTCGAAAACAGCATGAATCGCTATAGTTTCCTCATGACGCTGGCGCAACTGCGAGAGCACCTGGAAGCGACCCCATTCCGGCCGTTTTCAGTTCGCACGGTCTCGGGTAAAAGCTTGGACGTCAACCACTCTGAATACGTCTGGATCCCCCCACGAAGCAGCGGGGACTTTCTGCTGGTTGAAGCCAACGGATTCAAACCCCACTTGGACATAGGCCACGTCGAGGGATTTGAAGTTCATTCCAGACGACCGCGCGATTGATCTCGACGGGCGGCGCGAGGCCGCAGACCAGTGCCAGCACGCTTTATCGGCCCTCGGTTGTTGGCCTTTGGACTTGCCAAGGGACCTGTTGGTTTTTAGCGTCAGACCGTCATGGATCAGTTATCGCAGTATGCTCCTGTCCTCATGCTAGCCACGCTGGCGGTGGTTTTCTCCTTTGGCATGCTCATCTTTTCTGTAGCGGTAGGAAAAGTTGGGCGCCGCACGGGGGCCAAAGACATCCCGTATGAATGCGGGATGCTGCCGACCGGAGCGGGAAGCACGCGGCTCTCCGTAAAGTTTTACTTAGTGGCCATGTTGTTCATCCTCTTCGATATCGAAGTGGTCTTCCTTTATCCTTGGGCCGTCATCTACAAAGAGATGCTGCGCGAGAACGCCAATATGATTTTCGGCTCGATGATTTCTTTCCTCGGGATTCTGTTTATTGGTTATGTCTATGCCATGAAGAAAGGGGCGTTCGACTGGCACCAGAACACGTGATCTTTCCTGGCTAGAACCGTCATCGACGGATGGTCAACTTCGCTCATTCCTCAATTCTATGATTAAATTCGGCACCTCAGGCTGGCGCGGCCTGATCGCTCGCGACTTTACTTTTGATAAGGTGCGACTGGCAACGCAGGCGATTGGCCAGTACCTAACAGGAGAACTTCAAAACCCGGACTCTAAGATTGCCGGACGGAAGCCGATCGTCATTCTGGGACATGACACTCGCTTTCTCGGACGCGAATTTGCTTTGGCCGCCGCTGAAATCCTCACCCAGCAAGGATTGACTCCTTTGCTCTGTGAGCGAGACGCGCCCACGCCTGTCATCGGGTATACCATTCGCAACCGCAAAGCGCTCGGCGGGATAAACATGACCGCCAGTCACAATCCCGCGGAATGGCAGGGCTTGAAGTTCTCAACTTGCGACGGAGCTCCTGCGCCGCCGGAAGTCACCAAACAGATCGAGCGCAATGTGGCGGAACTAATCGAAAAAGGATGGACCGCCAAATCGTCGGTCATAGGCACTTTCCAGTGCAAAACGATTGACCCGGTCCCAGCTTACGTCAAGCAGATGCACAAGCTGGTGGATTTCGACACCATTCGTCGCGCCAAGCTCAAAGTGGCCGTAGAACTCATGTACGGGACGGGTCGCGGATATTTGGACACGCTCCTCAGTGAAGCCGGAGCTAAGCTGACGGTGTTTCACAATTGGCCCGATCCGTTGTTTGGGGGTCATCACCCGGAACCGAATGCAGAAGGTATGGAAGAAGTCCGTGCCTGTATTAAGAGCGGCAAGGCCAATCTCGGCTTAGGCTTGGACGGAGATGCCGATCGGTTTGGAATCGTCGATCAGGATGGAACTTGGTTAACGCCCAACCAGATCTTAGCCCTGACGTTGTATCACCTGAAGAAGAACCGCGGATGGACCGGCGCGGTCGTCCGCACCGTGCCGACCAGCCATCAGGTGGACGCTATTGCCAAGGTCCTTGGCGTCAAAGTTCACGAAACACCCGTAGGCTTCAAATACATCGGAGCGTTGATGGAGAGTGAACCGATCATTGTAGGTGGCGAGGAATCCGGAGGACTCAGCGTCAAGGGTCACATTCCTGAAAAAGACGGCATTTTAGCGTGCTTGCTAATGGCAGAACTGGTGGCGACCGAGCGTAAGTCGCTCGGTCGAGTGTTGCAGGCACTCTCGAAGCAGACCGGCGAATTCCATACAACGCGGATCAACATTTCTGTTCCACCAGAGAAGAAAGACGCGCTGCTCAAGCGACTCAGCGCTGGACTTGAGAACATTGGTCCATTCAAGGTCGAGAAATTTATTACCACAGACGGATTTAAGTTCCTGCTGCCGAAAGAAGAGTGGGTCGCCTTTCGGGCGAGTGGAACGGAGCCGCTGATTCGCTGTTATATCGAGGCTAAATCCGCCGCCTCCATGGCCAAGCTCCAGCGTGCCTGTCAGGAAGTCCTCGCAAAATAACCTGCTGCTCTCCACAAAATCAGGGGCCACCCTGATGGGAATAGAACTAAGCGCGGCGTAGACTTCCGCTACCTGGCAGACCCTCAGGCCGGATCACGTCGCGGCCCGAGGGTGGCAGCCCTCCAGGGTTCTTGGGCCGGAGAGCAGGCACGCCGTATGGAAGCTAAAAACCATACGTGGTCTGAGGAATCTGGATCATAGTTTCTACGCATTCAAGCGGCTGTGGGCGCTGGGATCGGTGAAGTTGCACAGTCCCTGTTCTCACAATCTTGCGAGATTCCAGGTTGCATCTCTACCGTTTGCGGCGAAAGTGATCTGGTGCGGTATCGCTTGGAGCTGGCCGAGCTTTAAGTGCATCCAGGTGCCGCACCGTTAACTTTTCGTGTATCTTGCAGCCGACTGCAGTAGTGACTCAGCCTAATCTGTTTTCAGGCGACGACCGGACGGGTTGTGTGGCAGATTGGGACTTGGATATCGGTGTCGTAGAAAGGAGCACTTGAAACCATGTCAAAAGCGATTGTAAACATCCCCGCGCTTTGTCCGCATCCGGTTGGTAATCCAGACTCGTTAGGATCGTATGTTTCATCACAGCCGATCATCCAGCTGAAAGAACTGGAAGTGGATCGAGTCCGGTATGACCAATGGAAGGCGAGCATTAGCAAGCCGAAATCGCGGCGCCACCGTTAGAACCCTAAGCCCCTCGTTTCTTGAGCTCCAACTTGGTTTGTAATTGTAACTCCTCCAACTCCGGCTTGAGTTCTTTCTTCTTCGCCGCGGTCATTCGGTCGATGAAGAGAATCCCGTTCAGATGGTCAACTTCATGTTGAACAGCTCGCGCGAGCAGTCCGCTACAGCGAAACGTAAAGGTTTGACCTTTAGCATTCAGCGCGGTGACATTCACCGACTCTGGTCGGCCAATATCTGCATAGATTTCGGGAAAGCTCAGACATCCCTCGGGGCCAACCGCTGGCTCGGCCAACGGTGTTACGTGCGGATTGATCAGAACCACGGGCATGAACGCTTCAATGTCCATAGGATCGTCATTGATATGCAACGTGGAGGGTCGATCCGTGACTTCCCGAACATCCACCACCGCCAACTGCAAAGCATGCCCGACTTGCTGAGCTGCCAGACCGACACCTCGGGCCGAGCGCATCGTTTCCAGCATGTCAGCGATAAGCGCCTTCACTTCCGGCGTCACACGTTCGATGCGAGCACCTTTCTGTCGCAGAACGGGATGCCCGTATTTTACAACCGGCAAAACCATACTCAGAGCCTATCGTGCGCCACGATACTGGACAATCTCCCTTTCTCGATTCAATCGCGCCCCATCGAAATGCTTCGATACCTAATTCAGTCGACCTGTACCCCCAGAATTTGCAGAAGACGTTCCAGTTCGGGGTCACTGAAGAACTGAATCTCAATGCTCCCCTTGCCTTCTCGATAGCGCAGTTGGACTTTTGTCCCCAAACGCTGCTTGAGGCGGTCTTCGATCGAGGCGACGTGGGGGTCGCGGATCGCGACAACGTTTGGCTTCTCTGATTTTGATGGCAACCCGCTCGCGACGCCCTGGATCTGGCTGACAAGCTCCTCGGTTTGGCGAACGTTTAGCGCACCGCGAACAATCCGTTCCGCCGCCGCTTGCTGATCGGTCGGGCTCCCAAGACCGAGGATGACTTTGGCGTGCCCCACGGAGAGGCGGCCATCTCGCACCAACGACTGAACGCCGTCCGGAAGCTTTAATAAACGCAATGCATTGGCCACAGCGGCCCGGCTCTTGCCCACCCTGAGAGCAGCCTCTTCCTGCGTCAACTGGAACTGCTGGATCAACTGCGAGAAACCGAGCGCCTCTTCCAGGGGGTTAAGGTTCTCACGCTGCAAGTTTTCGATCAGCGCCAACTCCAAAACCGCACGATCATCTGCTTCACGTACCAAGACCGGAATTTCATCCAGTCCCACCAACTGCGCAGCCCGCCAGCGCCTTTCGCCCGCGATTAATTCAAACTCCGTCCCACGTTGGCGAACAATCAGCGGTTGAACAATCCCTTGTTCCCGGATGGAATCCGCCAGTTCCTTGAGCGCCTCTGGAGCGAAATCTTTCCGCGGCTGAAAGGGGCAAGGTTTAATTTGCGTTAAGGGAACCCGCCGGACTCCGTCAGCCCCGAGAGCCGCCGCCGATGGCGCCACCGGTGACGAAGGCGCTCCACTCTTTGCAGTCGCGGGCCCACCTCCAAGCAAGGCGCCGAGCCCACGGCCTAAAGCAGGTTTTACCATGACTTCAGAGTGTCGAACGCCTCTGGCAATGGCAAGGAACAAAGCGTGCTCGGGCCTCGGTTTCAGCCTAATTGGTCGACGCGATTGTGGACACGCGGGCAAGAGCCGCTCGCGCGATTGCGCAAACGCGCGTACGGGAGTAGAAAGAACGGAGCTGAGTCTCGAGGCTAGAGCAGAAGCGGTTCCTGACATGAGCAAGAAAACTCCGAAAATTGCCGGTCTCATTGAAGGCTGTCATGGCCAAGGCGTCGACCCGCACTACGCAGGGTTTCTTGACTGCTTCAATCGCCAACTCTTTTTCGAGGCGCATGAGGTATTGGAAGAGCTTTGGTTGGAGGACCGCCACGGCCGCAATGGCGCCTTTTACAAAGGCCTCATCCAACTCGCGGGAGCCTTTGTTCACGTTCAGAAGGAGCGGCTCGGCCCAGCCGCAGCACTGTTCAGACTGGCGCGCACCAACTTGGAACCCTACGGTCCGGTCCACGAGCGTCTCGACATCGCCGCCGTCATCGGCCTCGCTGGCCAGTGGCTGGCGATTCTGCCTCCGAATCCCGGTCACTCCATCCCCGGCGCACTTCCGGGGTATCCCAAGATCTTTCTGCAAGCGATCCCAGGCAACTTGTGACAGCATTCCGCTCGGTCTGGGTGGGGGCCAACCACAGCTTGCACAGTTCGTTGCAGTTGCTAGCCTGTCATGAATGATGACTGGTTCGATACCAAACCACGAACGAATCGCTGAACTCGGCCGACAAGTAATTGCTGGGAAAGCTCTCAGCCGCGCCGACGGACAGTGGCTCTTTGCCCTGGAATCCAGCGCCGACATTTACGATCTCATGTCCTGGGCTAATCGCGTGCGCGAACATTTCAAGGGCAAGAAGATCCACCTATGCTCCATCGTAAACATCAAAGCGGGCGGATGTTCCGAGAATTGCAAGTTTTGTGCGCAATCAGCTTCCTATCAAACTGAGTCCCCGCGATACGGTTTAGTTGAAAATGAACCAATGCTTCGAGCGGCCGATGAAGCAAAAGCGAATGGAGTCACAGCGTTGGGAATTGTTGCAGCATGGCGAGGACTGGACGAAGGTCCAATTCTAGACGAAATCTGCACGCAGCTATCCGAGTTGAAGAAGAGCGGCAAGACCCGACCAGACGCGTCGTTAGGCATTATCCGCAATCCGAAAGTAGCTCTTCGACTGAAGGAAGCTGGGCTTGAGTGTTATAATCACAACTTGGAGACATCACGCCGCTTTTTCCCCCAGGTCTGCACGACTCACTCCTACGAGGAACGGATTCAAACCATTTCCCACTTGCGCGAGGCCGGGATCAAGATCTGTTCAGGCGGCATTTTGGGCATGGGTGAAACCCGCGAAGACCGATGCGACCTGGCTTTTTCATTGCGGGAAATTGGAGCCAATATCGTTCCCATCAACGTCCTGAACCCGATTGAAGGCACCCCTTACGCAGGAAACGAAGCGTTACCGCCATTGGAAATCCTCAAGACGATTGCTTGCTTCCGGCTGATTTTGCCCCGACAGGAGATCATGGTGGCTGGAGGGCGGGTCGTGAACTTGCGGGACCTCCAAAGTATGATCTTTATGGCTGGCGCCAGCGCGTTAATGGTTGGGAACTATCTGACCACTTTAAATCAGTCTGTGGAAAAAGACCTGCAGATGCTTAAAGATCTCGGCCTTGACCCCCAGTGGGATAAGCACGGATTTTCCGACCAGGTCGACCTGCCTTCCGGCGAAACACAACGTCCTGAGCACGCGGAACTTTGCCGTTCTGGCGCGTGCGTTTGATCACACCTGAAACCTCTTGAACTCAACCGTGGCCTTGTTCGAAAGGCTAAGATCGAGGGGAAAAGGGGGCGTGGAGATGCGCCTCCGCGGCGCTGCTTTTGAATCCTGAACTGTCGAATGTCCGGTCCCGTCTTCCCCAACGCGTCGCCGGACCCATACCCGCGCTCAACAGGCAACCCCCCGTGGGAGCGTCTGGGCAGGAACCAGGGGCGTTACGCTGGAGAAACCATTCAAATCCAGACGGTATTGAATCAGATTCAAACGCTCGCGCTGAAGCATGGGTGGAAGAGCGAATGTTTCTTAGACAAACAAGATCTCTGTTTGACGTCTTACTCGCGTGCGGTCGAGATTTCCGAAAAACGGCTTTATATCTCTGCGGGCATCCACGGGGATGAACCGGCCGGCCCCATAGCCGTCCTGGAACTGCTCCAGAACAATGATTGGCCACAGAACGTTGACGTGGCAATTTGCCCGTGTCTCAACCCGAGCGGATTTCCCTTAAATACCCGAGAAAACGCGACGGGTCTGGATCTAAATCGGCAGTATCTCGAGCCGAAAGCCGACGAGATCCGAGCGCATATCGGTTGGCTCGATCGACAGCCAGGATTTGATGTGACACTCTGTTTGCACGAAGACTGGGAATCGCTCGGATTCTACATTTATGAGCTCAACCTCGACAACCAGCCTTCGCTGGCTGAGGCGATCGTGCAGCGGGTCGCTTCCGTTTGCCCGATCGATCGCTCTTCCATCATTGAGGGGCGTGAAGCGCACGAAGGAATCATACGCCCTAGCTTCGATTCTCTGCCCCGCCCGGACTGGCCGGAGGCCTTTTACCTGATCCACCACAAAACGCGTCTGTCTTGCACGCTGGAAGCTCCGTCCGATTTTCCTCTGCCAATTCGCGTCCGAGCGCTCGTAGAAGGAGTGCGTGCCGCATTGGATTCCCTGGCAGGCTAATACGACTTCTCCGAGACTCTTCCCGCGCGGAACGACGCCCAACGAATGTCCGGATCATTTGGCAGCGCGAGCGTGTCGAGAGTGCTGTTAAGTTTCACCCGCGCAGCGCGAGTTGTGGCGAGAGAGCGCTGCCATTTATGTTTTTCCAGATGGCGGTCTGCAAACGCAAAGGGAGCAGCTCACGAAGCGTTTCAGAGCTCCAAGCAAGGTGTTAACATTCTAAAGAGACCGTCGCCGCAGGAAAGGGTTGCACGTCTAGGCTACCCCAATTATAAACGCCCGACGCGTGTATCCATGGGCATAGACAGGTTCAGCTGGAGTTCTTCAACCGACCACGTGTTTCGGAAAGGATGGGCTGTCCAACGCGTATGGAAATCTTTGGGCGGTCTCGTTCTGTTTGTCCTCGCGATTGGGTCTCTGTTCGCCCAAGAACACGCACGAGTCCCTTGGACGACCTCCCGTGTTGAAGGTTCTCCCGATCCGCCAGCGCCTTATCAAGTGCGCCGCACTTTCCCAAAGCTTCAGTTCCAAAACCCAGTCGACCTCTGCTACGTGCCACCATTGGATCGCTTTTTCCTAGCAGAGCAAGGAGGCAAAGTTCTCTCGTTTCGCAACGACCCAGCAGCGAGCGAAACCGATCTGTTTTGTGATCTGGCACCATCGATGATGGGTCTTTCCGCGCTCTACGGCATCGCCTTTCATCCTGGCTTTGCGACCAATCAAGTCGTTTATCTTTGCTACGTCCTAAAGGATGGCGCACCTGATGGATCGCGAGTCTCTCAGTTCTCCATGCTCGCGACTGATCCCCCACGGCTTGATCTAAAAAGCGAAAAAATCATCATAACCTGGCTGGGAGGCGGTCACAATGGCGGCAGCCTTCAGTTCGGGCTGGACGGTTTCCTCTATATTTCCACCGGGGACGGGGGTGGTCCCAACCCGCCCGATCCTTTGATGACCGGTCAGGATTTAAAGGACCTGCTATCGTCCGTTCTTCGAATCGACGTAACTGCGCCGGGCGAAAATCGACCCTACCGCGTGCCTGCGGACAACCCGTTTGTTCACCTCCCGGAAGCGCGGCCAGAGGTTTGGGCCTATGGCTTGCGCAACCCTTGGCGAATGAGTGTCGATAAACTGACGGGGACCTTGTGGACAGCGGATGTCGGCTGGGAACTCTGGGAAACGGTTTACCGAATCGAACGCGGAGGCAATTACGGTTGGAGTATTACCGAAGGCCCGCAGCCGATTCACACGGGAGCCAAGCGCGGCCCAACCCCAATAATCCCTCCGTTACGGGCTCACCCACATACCGAGGCTGCATCCATCACCGGCGGCTGTGTCTATCGAGGACACCTCCTGTCTGAGCTTGTGGGCGCGTATTGTTACGGGGATTGGGTGACTGGCAAACTCTGGGCTCTGCGTGAGCAAACGAACGCTCCAGCTTTGGTCGAGGAGCTTGTCGACACTTCTCTTCAGGTAGTCTGCTTCGCTCCCGACTCCGTCGGCGAACTCCTCGTGGTAGACTACGCTGGTGGCGTTTACACGCTCGAGAGAAACACCGTCCCACGAACAGAGCGGACCTTTCCCGCACGTTTGAGCGAGACCGGCCTCTTCGTTTCCACTCCAAATCATCGCCTCGCACCCGGCGTCATCCCGTTTGATATTAACGCGCCGATGTGGTCGGATGGCGCCACCGCCGAGCGTTTTCTGGGCCTACCGGGTGATTCTCAGATCGATACGGGCGCCACGAACGTTTGGGTCTATCAAACAAAAAACGAGTGGCGCTATCCAACGAACGCCGTGCTGGGCAAGACGCTCAGTTTGGCCGTACAGGCCGGTCCCACCGCCAGCCGCCGACGCCTCGAGACGCAACTTTTGCACTTTGACGGCCTGGATTGGCATGCCTATTCCTATCGATGGAACGAATCTCAAACCGACGCGCTCCTGGTTGATTCGATAGGAGATGAACTGACCGTTCCGGTTCCCGACGTCACAGCCTCCGATGGGAAAGGCGAGCAAACATGGCGTTTCCATAGCCGCGCCGAATGCCTCCGTTGCCACAATCCGTGGGTCAACGTCGCCTTAGCGTTCACCGGTGCGCAATTGAATCGCCCCCGGTCGACATCGGCAGCAACGACCAACTCGAGCATCGCCGTGGATAGTGCCAGCGCGAATCAACTCCGATGGCTATCCCGGCAAGGGTACTTCGACCGACCGCTGGGTGAAAGCGCCCGACCTGTCTTCGCCGATCCCTACGATACCGCCGCTGACCTCGGCGAACGAGCGAGAGCTTGGTTACACGTGAATTGCTCGCATTGCCACCGGGAAGGAGCGGGTGGCTCGGTCGTTTCTCATTTTGACTATGACACGCGATTGTCGGATATGAAGGCGGTGGGGCGCCCCCCATCCCAAGGATCGCTTGGCCTGCAACACGCTGCGGTTATTGCGGCTCAGGATCCGGCAAGCTCCGTCCTTTACTACCGCATCGCGAGCACAGGACAAGGACGCATGCCGCTCATCGGTTCTCGGCGAGTCGATGTCGACGGCCTGCGCCTCTTGCACGATTGGATCTCCAGTCTCGGCCAGCCTTCGCCAAGCCGCCTTAATTCGACCGTGGCAAAGATGCCCTCCGCTGAAACTCTTTCCGGATGGCCGCGCGACCCACTTGATTTGGCTCAGCAGCTCACCGACGTCAACCGTTGCTTGGACCTGGTCGCGACGTTGGATCATCGCACCCCGCACCTGCCTGATGGATGGCAAGAGGTCGTCGCGGGCCACCCTGCACCCCACGTTCACGACCTGCTCGACCGGTTTCTTGCGCTGCAATCACGACGGCAGGTTCTCGGAGCGAACTTCCGCCCCGAGGAAATTCTCACTCTGGCAGGTGAACGGGAACGAGGACGGGTCCTTTTCTTTCGCGACGGCGTCCAATGTTCACGCTGTCACCGAATTGGCAACGAAGGGCGAGATTTCGGTCCGGACCTGACATTGATTGGACGCAAATACACGCGGGAGCAACTGTTGGAGCAAATCTTTCGGCCCTCGGCAAGAATTGACGAGCCGTTCGTCTCCTATCAAATTGAAACTTCCGACGACAACTTCTATACGGGCTTCCTCGTGCGAAAGTCGCAGAGTGAACTCGTGTTGAAGGATTCGGAGCTCCACGAAGTTCACCTTCCCGCAGCCCATGTGAAGCGCGTGCAATCACTGACCTTATCGGCTATGCCGGAAGGCCTGCTCCAAAGCCTGACCGCCGCCGAAGCAGCGGACCTGTTGCAGTTTCTGAGCTCGCTCCGTTAGTGATTGACCGGGGCCGAGGCCGCTGCCGATACGTCGCTCCGATCGCGAATCGCGGCCAGGATTTCTGCGACTACTTGGGACTTCGGCTTGGCCCCTTGATTCCCCTTGCCATGGAGCCGTACACTCACTTGGTTGGATTCCAGATCGCGCTGCCCCACGACGAGCATCGTGTGGACTTTCGCCTCTTCCGCACGCAACACCTTGCCGTTGATCTTGTCTGTGCCGAGGTCAGCGTCGGCTCGAACCATATGCCCTCGGAGTTCCTGAACGATCTCCTTGGCATACTTCACTAGTTTTTCGTCGTCTCCAATCGTCAGCACGCGGACCTGTTCCGGGGCTAGCCAGAGCGGAAAATTGCCCGCATAGTGCTCGATCAGAAATCCGATGAACCGTTCATGGGTTCCCAAGGGAGCGCGGTGAATACAAAGCGGAATTTTCTCGGTATTGTCTCGATCTTTGTACTTCAGGCCAAACCGGCGTGGCACTGCAAAATCAACCTGATTCGTGGCGAGAGTGAATTCGCGCCCGATCACACTCCAGACTTGCACGTCGATCTTAGGACCGTAAAACGCGGCTTCATTGGGCACTTCGACGTAGTTGATGCCTGAATTCTTCAGGACTTCTCGCACCATGTTCTCCGTCTCAAGCCAAAGCTCCGGTTCATCCACAAATTTTTGTCCGAGTTTAGACGGGTCATGGGTACTGAATCGCATCACATACTTTTCGACTCCAAAAATCTTAAAGTATTTGAGATACATCTGGTTCACCCCGTTAAACTCGTCCGCGAACTGCTCGCGCGTGCAGTAAATATGGGCGTCATTCATGCTTAACGACCGCACCCGCATTAGGCCAAAGAGTTCGCCAGACTGCTCGTACCGGTAACAACTTCCGTATTCGGCCAAGCGCAAAGGGAGGTCCCGATAGCTGCGAGGTTCTGCCGCGAAGATGCGGTGGTGGTGCGGACAATTCATCGCCTTCAGGTAGTATCGTTCCTTGGGCGCGGCCGAAGAGGAGTCCGCCTCTGTCAAAGATCCCGCAACCTGCTTCGCTGGCGTGCCGCGTGACTCTTCCAGTTCCATGGGTGGAAACATACTTTCGGCGTAAAGAACAGGAAGATGACCGCTCGTCAGATACATCTTTTCCTTGGCGATATGCGGCGTCTTCACGCGAACATAGCCAGCGGCAAATTCCGTTTCCTTCGCCAGCTTCTCCAACTCCTCCGCGATCGCGGCACCTTTGGGCAGCCACAGGGGCAATCCCGGACCTACAAATTCCGTGTCGATGGCAAAAAGCCCCATCTCCTGACCGATCTTGCGGTGATCACGCTTTTTGGCCTCTTCCAGCATTTTGAAATAGGCCTCCATCTCGGTCTTATTCTTAAAAGCCGTTCCGTAAATCCGTTGCAGCTGAGGATTCCGTTCATCCCCTTTGTAATAGGCGCTCGCCACGTGGGTCAGTTTGAATGCGCCGATATTGCCCGTGCGCATGACGTGCGGTCCGGCACAGAGATCGATGAAATCTCCGTTCTTGAAGTAGGAGATTGGTTCGTTTTCCGGAATCCCTTGGATGATATCCAGCTTGAACCGGCTCGGCACCGATCGGTCGGCTAAAGCCGCTAATCGCCCTCGCGTGGCATCGTCCAACGCTTGTTTGCGATCGACGACAACTTTTTCAAAGACGTGGTTCGCTTTGACTTCCTTCTTCATCTCCTCTTCGATCTTCGGAAAGTCCTCCGGGGAAATTCGGTGGGACAACTCAACATCGTAATAGAAGCCGTTCTCCACCGGAGGCCCTGCGGCGAATTGAGCATCGGGCCAGAGCTGGCTGATCGCCGTGGCCAGGACGTGGGCACACGAATGCCGTAACCGCTCCAAGTCGGTCATCTTCTGCCGATCGTCTACAGTCTTACGTTCCACGGGTTGTTGCGACGCTTCCATATTAACTTTTGGCTACAGCCGAGCGCACAGTCTGTAGGGCGGCAACGGCGTTTGTAAACCGCATTTTTCTCGGTTCCCGGGTCAACACGCCTTGCCTGACGCTCGGCCCAAACCCGTCAGGCATCACCCGATGTTCAAATCCGAAACGAGCCGGATACCCCATCGGACGGTCCAACGGCATCCTCAAACACACAGGGAGGTTTAGGTAATTGGCTCTTCTGGAACAAGGGCCCATGACTAGCGTCGCTTCGGAACGCCATTCCCGCCATCCAAGGAGGGGCGGACTTTTTTTGCGCCTTCCCTTCATTCCTGCTAGGGTGGATCCGCCATGCACGAGCTTTCCTACCTTGGCTGGACGGCCCGCGGTTGGATTGAAGAACTCTCTTTTCGACCGCCCAGCGAGGGGACGCGCCTGTGGTTAGTCGATTTGCACTCGATCGAACCTTCACTCTACGCTCTGGCAGATCTCCTTTCGAGATCGGAACAAGAGCGCGCAGCGCGGTTTTTGGTCGAACCAGCCCGCCGCCAGTTTTTAGCAAGTCATGCGGCGTTACGACTTATTTTAGGGGACCAACTTGGCGTTGAGCCCAGGCTTCTTGGATTTCGTGCGACTAAGAAAGGAAAACCACAACTGACCGGTCCGTGCGCCTCGGCCTGTCACTTCAACTTGTCCCACGCCGGTACTTACGCGCTCGTCGGCGTGGCTCAGGATTGCGAAATCGGCGTTGATATCGAACAGCATCAAGCTCCGGAGAAGGTGACAGAGCTAGCGCCGCTCTGTTTTACCGAGATCGAGCGCCAGATCTTAAAGCGCGCTACCGGGTCCGGCGCTGGTCACGAAGCATTTGCCAGGTTGTGGACCCGAAAAGAAGCCATCCTCAAAGCGTGCGGCGAGGGCATCGGCACGGATCTCCTCTCCATCGATGTATCCGGAGGCGCCCGAGCCGATTGTGCCCAGACAACGCCCGTGATTTTCGCGGGGCGACAGTTTCAACTCTGGAGTTTGCCCGCACCGGATGGATATGAAGCCGCTTGCTCCCTGGTCCACACGCTTGAGGAAAGCGTCGACCTTTAGCCCAATCGCGAGTAGTAGGAACTGTGCCTGAAAACCATTTGACACCGCGCGCACTCGCGGCCCGCATCCTGGTCCGACGGGACAGTTGTCCTGACTACACGGAGGATCTGTTTGCGCGAGATCCAGGCGCGAACGAGCTGAGCGGAGTCGATCGCCGGCTCGCCCAGGAATTGATCTACGGGGTCGTCCGTTGGCAAGCCACGTTGGATTGGTTGATTGCCCGCAAGACGGGCGCTCGTACCCAGAAGCGAACGCTCCAGGTCTTGCTTCAACTAGGACTCTATCAACTTTTTTGGCTGGAAAGAATTCCCGATCACGCCGCAGTTCATGAAATGGTCCAATTAGCGCGCACCCTCGGGTTTGGACCGCAAGCGGGTTTCGTCAACGCCATCCTTCGGGGATACATTCGTGAACGGGCCGCAACCGACGCGCTTTTGACCAGCCTCCGGTCCGACAAACCAGCCCTGGGCTATTCTCACCCCTCATGGCTGGTCGCACGATGGGAAGCTCGTTGGGGACGTGAGACCACCGCGCAGTTGCTCCAGTGGAACAATTGCCCTCCGGAAACCTACGCTCGGGTCAATACGCTTAAAACCACGGCATCGGAACTCCAGGAGACGTGGCAACGCGAGGGCATCGACGCCGAGCCTGTCAATCTCGATTGGCTGCCCCAAGGTCTCGCCTTTCGCCTCCGCTCGCACCCTGGGCTCGCTGAGATCGAGAGTTTTCAGCAAGGCCTGTTTTACATCCAGGATCCCAGCACATTGCTAGCTGGGGTTCACCTAGATTCTCAGCCCGGAGACTCGGTATTGGACCTCTGCGCTGCACCTGGAGGTAAAACGACGTTCATCGCGCAGCAGATGAAAGATCAGGGGCGCATTGTGGCAATTGATATCGATCCGTCTCGCGTGGAGATGATTCGCGAAAACTGCGCGCGGCTCGGCATCCAGTGTGTTCACCCTGTGCTGCAATCGCCGGCCGCTGACCTTGCTGATACCGAACAATTTGACCGAGTGCTGGTCGATGCGCCCTGCTCGAATACCGGAGTGATGAAGCGCCGTATCGACCTGCGCTGGCGAATCCGTGAAGAAGAAATTGCTCGTCTCCGCGAAGCTCAGGCACGGCTCCTGCCGCAGGCAGCGCGTCGAACCAAGCCGGGAGGAGTATTGATCTACAGCACGTGCAGCTTAGAAGTAGAAGAGAATCAACAGGTCGTGACCGAATTTCTCGAAGCGCAGGCCGAGTTTACACTGGAGAAAGAAGTCGAGCTTTGGCCATTCCAAACGGGTGTGGACGGAGCGTACGTCGCGAAACTGACCCGTGCTGCGAACCCACCTGGCTGAATCCAACGGCAACCGAGGCACTGCGAGCCGAAGGCGATGTTATAAACCGCCGGCGTCTATCTGTCGCAAGACTTCCGGGTCGCGGACGTCTACCCATCTTCCCTCAATTTCAAGCCCGGCAATCGACCGACCGTCGGCAAGCATGGCGTTGATCGCATCGGGCAATTCGTATTCGCCCCGCGGCGACTTCTGAAGCTTACCGGTAAACTCAAACAGCGTCGGCCCGAAAATGTAAATCCCGGCGTTATACCACACCGGCTGCCCCTCCTTGAGCCAGCCTTCTTTTCGAAATTGTTCGATTTGCGTTGGGCTAGGTTTTTCAACGATCCGGCGGAGGCGGAACTGAGCATCGAAGAAGTTGATTCCCCCCTTGGTGACATCTTGGCCAGGCGTGACCGTAACCAATCCGGCGAAGGCATCTTCCGCGAAACGGCTGACCATGCGGCTATAAGTGATCGGCCTGACCAAAATGTCCCCATAGGTCAATAGGAACGGGTCACTTCCGGCAAATGCCTTCGCCAGTTCCGGCGCCCTCCCCGTTCCGTCCTGCACAACTTGCCGGACGTAGCTGATTTTCGCTCCCCAGCGTTCGCCCGTTCCAAAATATGACTCAACGACGTCCGCGCGGTAGCCGGTAATAATGCAGAAATCGCGGATACCTGCCGCTTGGATTCCCTCCAGAATATGCTCAAGGATCGGCTTGCCCTGGACCTTGAGCATTGGTTTGGGAATGTCGCTAGTCAGCTCGCGCATGCGCGTGCCCTTGCCCGCCGCCAAAATGATCGCCTTCATTGACAATGGTGTTCCGCGTGCGCTGTGCCTCTAAGTTTAAGCTCCGAACTTGTCGAACATACGCGCGTTGGCTTGCATGAATCGGATTAAGAACTTCGCGTCAAAAACTCCCAGGGAACCCATGTTAGCTCCGGTCTCGGTGAATCGATCCAATTTGTCAGATCCTGAAATGGCCGAAGTCAGCAACACCGGTTGCGGATGCCACGAGTGTCCTTTCATCGCACAAGGGGTCGAGTGGTCGCCAGTGATCGCGATCACGTCCGGCCGTTTTTGCAGGAGGACAGGGAGCGCCGCATCGAATTCTTCAATCGCCTTCTTCTTGGCCTCAAAATTACCATCCTCTCCATACATATCGGTGTACTTGTAATGGATGAAGAAGAAATCGTAGTTATCGTATTCGGCCAGATACCGTTCGAACTGCTCACGGATAGTTTGAGGTCCTTCGATTTTCGTCATGCCGACCAACTGGGCGAGACCTTTATACATCGGATAAATCGCCAGGCACGCTGGCTTGAGCTGATAGCGCTCCTCAAACAGCGGAATCTCCGGCTGATGGGCGATGCCGCGCATCAAGAATCCGTTGGCCGGCCGTCGCTTCGCGATGAGCGGCAAAGCCAGCTTGTAAAACTCCGCAACGAGCTTGGCGGCCTTCTTCTGCTTCAAGTTCTTGGCATCGACCGGTTCCGCAACCGGAATCGGAGCTCCTTCGCGGTGTGGATCAGCGTCCGTCAGCGGCCCTTCCAGCCCTTTCCCTCGAAACACCACGACAAACCGATGCCCTTTGCCCGCTTTAATGATCACTTCGGCGTCGCCGACCTTCTTAATCTTCTTGGCCAGCAAGTCACAGAGTTCCTCGCAGACCGGCGTCTCGATTCGCCCAGCCCGGCGATCGGTCACGACACTCTGATCGTTCAAAGTACAAAAGTTGGCCCGAGCCGCCACATCGCCCGCCTTGAGCTCGAGGCCCAACCCGAGTGCTTCGATCACACCGCGTCCGACCTCGAATTCAAGCGGGTCATAGCCGAAAAGCCCAAGGTGTCCCGGGCCGCTGCCCGGAGTGATTCCAGGCGCTACCGGGGTCATGCGCCCCTGAACGGCATCTTGCGTGAGTGCGTCCAGGTTCGGCGTGAGCGCCGCTTCCAGCGGCGTTAGATACCCTTGCGATTTGGTGGCGAGATCTCCGAGGCCATCCAGCACGATCAGCGCGAGCTTCGCGGTCGGTTTCAGGGTAAGTCCCGCATACAGTTCATCGAGTTTCATTTTGCTAATTTCAATCCGTTCAATTTTAAGTTCAAGTTCAGTTCCATACCCCAGGCACCACCTAACACCAAGCCCTGGTGCCACCCAGAAATCTGGATATTGCGGGGAATTCTGACAGACTTCAACGGCATTGTTCTTGCCAGGCCTCCTCTGAGGTCGACTGAAACTCGGCGAATTTAAGGACCGCAGACTGCGTCGTCAGATCGGCCACGGACTCAACTCCTCCGAGGTAGATTCTTGTCGCCCTGCGACAAGCAGTTCCTTGGCAGCGGAGCAATCCGCTCTAACCTGCGGCAGGTCTTCGACATAGCTAAGCTCCGCGAACAGAGAAAGGTGACAGTGGGAATCGGGCTCGTTGGCAGCCGTTCCACCTTATTCGGACTTCTTAGTATTAGGTCGGCGCGGACGTGTTGCTGCGTATGGACAGTGGCCGCGACTAGAGTCGTCGGAGTTCCCACAGCCCATTAAGACCGCGACCGGGCACCGCGGCTGGCTTTCCTGGCGGTCAGAGCATTCTCTGGGCTGGCACCCACGAGATCCAGGAGAGCGGCATACTCCAGTGCTCAACAGTCTGGACGACGATTCACCTGACTTGACGGGCGTCGGGAACCCGGTAAACAAGGTAAGGTTCGGTTGTGTTGGGCATTGCCCCATCGTTCGTTGCTGCTACCGCCATGGAACTTAAGAACGCTCAGATTCGGAAACTAAAAGGCCTTGCACAACGGCTCGACCCGGTGCTGCGCGTTGGCAAAGCGGGGGTCAGCGAAGGATTGCTGCAGAGCGTCGACCTGGCGTTGAAGCGCCACGAATTGATCAAAGTTCGCTTTGAACATTTCAAGGATGAGAAAGCGACCCTGGCACCTTTCCTGGCCGAAAAGACAGGCAGCTATCTGGTAACTCGCGTCGGCCATGTGGTTGTGCTCTATAGACAAAACCCCGATGAAGCCCAGCGCCAGGTGGTCCTGTAGCCTTCTCCCGGATGCGGCGGACGCAGCCGCTCAACTTGTTTCTCGCTCCCCGTAGTCATTGATTCGCCCATGCGAGAAAGTTGCCAGAATGCAGTTAGCAAGCCCGTCCAGCCATCGAGCGCTGCCGTCGCGACTCCGCCGATATCACGCTCCCCAGCGCCTCCGGCCATCCGCCCGCGTAAGAAAGGAATGTTTCAACTTGCCCGCGAGGTCTTTCACCATGGCGGGCCGGGCTATCTGCAATTCGCCATCACGAACGTCTGCAACGCGCGGTGTGACTTCTGCGGTTTCGCGGTCGATCGTTTCGATCCGCGGCAAAGGCGCAGTGTTAGCCTGAGGGAGGCACAAGATGTCATCGAAATCTGTGTCCGTAACGACATCGGTTACCTCCTCTTTGTGGGAGGCGAACCGTTAGTGCATCGCGATTTGGCGGCCATGGTCCGATACGCCGCCGAGCGTGGGATTCATCCGATGATTTGCACGAACGGCTCGCTCTGGACCGAGACAAACATCGATCAGCTCGCGGAGGCGGGATTGAGCAGCGTGATCATGTCGATCGACTCGGAAGAGGTGGCCAAGCACGAGGCAAACCGCGGCTTGCCCGATGTTTGCCGAAAGATCCAGCAGGCGAATGCACAGTTTGACCGGCTCGGAATCCAAACGACGGCAAGCGTTACGGCAAGCAAGCTTATCGGAAAGTACGATCGTCTCCCCGGGTTTCTGCGACAGCTGGGATTCCGGCGGTGCACGTTCAGTTATCCCCTAACCAATTTGGGCTCAAGCTACTTGAGCTTCAGCAACTCGAACCTCGTTAGCTACACGGAGGATGAGCTCATCGGAGTTTTTGACCGGATCAAAGACCTCAAGAAGCAACGCGGGTTTCCCATTGTCAACCCGACGGCCTCGCTCACGGACATGCAAAAGCACTTACGTGGTGAGCAGGAGACCTTCGGATGTCTCGGTGGGCGAAAGTATTTCTATTTAGACTGGCAGCTGAATCTGTATCGTTGCCATTACTGGGAATCGCCGATGTGCAGCATTTACGAGTTTAACCAGGCGAAAATCATCCGCGACGGCTGTACCCGCTGCATGATCGACTGTTATCGGGATCCTAGCGTTCTTCAACACATTGCCATCAATGCCAGCGACGCTTGGAGGAGCCTCAAGAATGGTCGATGGGCCAACGCTGCCAGGTATATTTTTGACCGCCGCAACCTGACTTCATTGCGGGCGGTGTGGGAAGAGAGGAGCTGGATTGGCAAGGTCTAGTCCTTTCGGCCCCAAGGAACACCAACGCCATTTCAGACAACCCAAGAGACGGCAGAGAGGGGCTGGACATTACAGCCGCTCTCAGGCAAGATCGCCATTGGTCGCCGCTCGGCTATCGTGTCGATTTAGGCTCCATCGTTCATAGAAAACAAAGATGCCAAGACTCGTTCGTAACGACGGGCAACAACCGCGTTCCGCCGCCAACACCAAGTACGACGCACACCATACCGTGCTCGACAAGACCTACGGCGCCTTGGCCGACTTGCGGCGCGAGCTGGCGGATTCCAAGGCCGCGATTGCCGAGCGGACCGAGATCCTGAACACGTTTGCCCAGTGCGCCGATTCTCAACGAGCATGGTTGTTGTTGGAGGATTACTTTGAAAAACTGTCGCTGGCGCGCAAGGATTTCGCAGGGCAGGAATGGTGGAATCGGCTGCTAGAATCCAAGGGCAAGCAACGGCTCGAATCTACGGCCATGCTTTTTCTGCAGGCGAATCGGCCCCTCCCTACGGAGTTGCTGCCGTATGCCAATTTCGAACGCCTCTACGAGATCGAGCAAGCGGCTAAAGAACAACACTACGTTGAACTGCTCGAGCACTGGCTCGTTCCTCCCCGGCCTGTTCACTTGGACTCGCCCCGGGCCGGTCTTCGTGTCTTATGCCGCACTGAGCGCCTGCCCGCGGGAGCTCTCTGCAAACTGAAAGTGGAGTTTGCCGTCTCCCGTCCTCGCACCGGTGAAAAAGTGCGAACGCTCCGGGAAATGTTGGAATTGGCCTCGCGTTCGACGCATGAAGAAGAATTGTTCCCGCCTCACGATTGGGAGTTCATTCGATGGTTGGCTGACAATTTTGATGCTGAGAAGGAACTGCCAGACTTTGTCACCTTGAGCGGTGTGGATTTACTCCAATGGCTGGCGCGTTGGGGCCAAACATCTCGTTTTGAATCGCTCGAAACCAAGTCGGTTTTACATTTTCACGGTCAACTTGCCGAATTTTCTCCCACCTTGGCCACCACCGGCGATGAACTCTCCTTGAGCCATCAACTCAAGCTCCCTGATGGCAAACTGCTTGGTCTCAGTGACGCCCATTTCTTTGAAGGGCATCCCAGCGTTGCCCTCGTCGAATCGACTTTTTACCTCCTGCGCAATCCACCGCCAGCTTCACTGCTCGATAACTGGCTGCAGAAGCCGCTTCTCCCAGTCAAAAAGCTAAGCCACCGGATCTTGAAGCAGCTGCGCACCAACTCGCCTTCCGACGGCGCAGACTGGTTGCAACTCTGTGTTGCCCATGGTGCCCTGCCCCAATTCACCTTCGAACTCAGCGATGAAACCGTCCGAGTCCGCCTGCTCGCCAGGAGCGACCTCGATGAAAGTCTCTGGCAGTGGAACGGCGAAGAATGGCAAAGAACTTCGAGCGCCCCTGCCGGGCGCGAGAAACCTGAAATCCTCGATGATCCGCGGCTTGATCCTGCGATTGGCTGGTTGCGCCGCCTGGACTGGTTCACGCCCGAACCCGGCCTATGGATTGGTGATGCCAATGAAAACTTTCTGAATGCCCTGGCCACGGCTTGGCCAGACCGCCCCACTGCTGCTGAGTACCTGGGGAACCCGGCGTTTCATCGGCTTTTTTTGGCGCCCCGGCGACTCCGGCCCAAGCTCATGGTTCAAGGCAGCGGAATCGATTGGTTTTCAGTCTGTGCTGCCTGGGAAGCCGAGGGACTCAAGCTTACCCCAGCGGACCTGCAACAACTGCAGAGCGCTACCGGTCGGTACGTGAAACTGCCCGATAGCGGCTGGATGGAATTGGACTGCGCTGCCGTTCAGAGTGCGCACGAAGCCATGGCCGACCTGGGCCTGGATTGCCTGAGTCCAGTTCCGCAGCGCGTGCCGTTGATGCATGCGGCCCAGGTCGCAGGGGACACGCTTCAGCGCTTTGCCGATCAACCCCATGCCAAGAGCCTGCGCCAGCGCGTCGCAGAATTCTCGGGTATTCCCCCGACCCCTTTGCCCTCCTCCGTCTGTGCCGAACTGCGGCCTTACCAAAAAGAAGGTTTCGATTTCCTTTGCCACTTGAGTGAACTCAAGCTGGGCGGAGTCTTAGCCGATGACATGGGTCTTGGAAAAACGCTTCAAACGTTGGCGTGGCTAGCCTGGCTGCAAAGTGCGCACACCAAGAGGCCTAAACCTTCCCTGGTCATCTGTCCGGCCTCCGTCCTGCACAACTGGCAGCGCGAAGCCAATCGCTTCACCTCACACTTAAAAGTCCTGGTCCTGGAAAGCGGATCGGCCCGCCACAATTTGCGCCAACAAATTCCACAGCACGACCTGATCGTCACCAACTACGCCCTGCTCCGGCGCGATCTGGCCGCGCTCCTCAAGTTCGAATTCCGCGCCATCATTTTGGACGAAGCCCAGTTTATCAAGAATCCGAGTGCTCAGGTCACGCAGTCGGTAAAACAGTTGCGCGCCGAACAGCGGCTTGCCCTCACGGGAACACCGTTGGAAAATCGCCTTCTCGATCTCTGGAGCATCGTAGATTTTGTGCAACCCGGTTACCTGGGATCGCAAAGCAGTTTCTCTGAAAATTACGAACCCAAAGGTGCGGATGCGGCCTGGAGCCAAAAAGTGGCTCGGCGCCGTCTTTCGGCCAAGCTACGTCCTCTCCTCTTGCGCCGACTCAAACGCCAGGTCGCCCAAGATTTGCCGGATCGCATCGACGAACGCCGGGACTGCGAACTGGGCGAAGCTCAACGGAAACTTTACCTGGCCGAATTGCGTCGCAGCCGGGAACAGGTCCTCCAGGCGGTCAACGAGAAGGGATTGGCTCGCAGCAAGATTCATGTGCTCGCGGCGCTCACACGCCTGCGGCAGATTTGCTGTCATCCTCAGCTGGTCGGAAACGATTCGGCCTCGGGCAAGACCGAGACGCTCTTCGAGTTGCTCGAACCGTTGCTTGCCGAGGGGCAAAAGGTCCTCGTTTTCAGCCAGTTCGTTCAGATGTTGCGTCTGCTGGAAGTAGAGTGCCAACACCGTCAATTCCCGACCCATATTCTGACGGGTGAAAGCAAACAGCGTCAGGACATCGTCAACGCTTTTCAAAGCGAGCCGAGCGCCTCCGTATTTCTCCTCAGCTTGCGGGCCGCGGGAACGGGCTTAAACCTGACCACCGCCAGTTACGTCGTCCTCTACGACCCGTGGTGGAATCCCGCCGTCGAGGCGCAAGCGATCGACCGTTCCCACCGAATCGGCCAAACTCGGACCGTCAACGCGTATCGGTTGATCGCCCCTGGAACCGTCGAAGAAAAGATCTGGGAGCTGCAACAACGAAAAGCGCAAACGATCTCCGACGTCTTGGGCGAAGAGGGTTTCGCCCGCAGCTTGACTAAAACCGATCTGGAGTACCTATTCGCTGAAGATTAACCGCCGGGCAGTGCGCGGCGCCCCCGCTCCTCCGCCCAGCACAGTCCCGAGTGAGCTTTCACTCCCGCAACAACTGGCGGATTGCCCGCATTAATTCCACTTCTGCGCCCGGTCCAACATTGGAAGCAGGCGGAGTGGTCTCGTAGCCGCCCTCCCCATAGGCCGCGGCCGTGCCAATGTACCACGGCGCATAATCTCCATAGGCGGCCATCGACACAAAAAGGTCTGGCCGCTCAGCTTTGGCCGCGAGCTGATACTCCACAAACAACTCACCGGGCATGTGCAACACGCGGGCGCGACCGAGGCGGAGGCACGTTACTTCCAAACGGTGACCTGAGCGGCATCGGCGCAGCCACGCGAGCTTGGAGGGCCCACCCACCGCCAGAAAACGCTGATCCTTGGCGCTCAGTTGACTTTCCAACTTCACCTCGTCCAAGTCATCGGAGGGTGGAAGCGCCACCGAGGTGCTCGACCATCCGATCATCGAGGCATCGAGCGGCTCGGGCTTGGTGACTTCCCAAGCCAGACGCATCCCTTCGGCCAACCGGTCCGCCAACACCCGGCGATTCTCCGGAGAACCATCGTTATATTTGCCCGCACCGATATTGCCCCCGGCGCCGTTGAAATGCACGTGCAAGGCCGATGGCACCGCTAACTGCCGAAGGAACCGAGCCACACCTGGAAAGTCCGGATTCGGGATGCCCGTGCGATAGTAGCTTTGGGGATGGGTCGCATAGTAACTCAAGACAGCAACGGGTCGGCCCTGGGACCAAAAACTGACCAGAGAGACGACCGGATCGATCACTCCTTCCGGTTCATCGCGCAGCGCGGCATCGGGACACGCGGTATAGCGGACAGCTCGCACTTTTCCATCTGCGTTGTAAATGCGCCGATTCGACGCCACTCGTTCAACCCGAGCTTCGCCGCAGCCATAGTGGGTAATGATTTGCGCACGCGGCAAACTGACGCGAATGGCCTGTTCCAACTCCTGCAGGAGCTGCCGTTGAAATCGACTCTCGAATTGCCTCGGCTCCATCCCAGCGTTCTTGAGGATTTGTTCGGCTGAAAAATCCGAATCGGGCGCATCATGTTGATGAAGTGTATGCAGAGCCACTCGCGACGGGACCGTGCCTGCCGCCAACGCGATCGCACCGCGGAACGCATCATACGACTCATTCGCGATGCCAATCCAATCGACCGCACAAAGCACCATTGGTTGTCCCGCTCCCAACAGCACCACACCTCGCGCACGCAACGTCAGGTCCCACCGATTGGTCACCGGATCGTAGGCCATCATGCTGCCCACGGGCGGAGTCGCATCGACATCAAAGGTCGCGAGCCGCAGTTCCACGGCCGCGCCGGGCGTTGTTGGGGGATTGGCCGCGGCGCGAGCGATCCCCAGCAGCCAGATTTGACAACAACAAACAAGGCATGTGATCCGGAAAAGCATGCCCGCACCTTACCAACTTCGGCGCCGCTGGAAAGCACGGATCAAGATTTACGCCTCCTGGTCGAATCAGACGTTCGGCTGCGGAACCGTGGGCTCCGGAGTGTGAACGCCGTACCGCTCTTCCCCAATGGCACCTCCCGGTCCGACCCAGGCCGGTCACTCGGCGTAACCTGGAATATCGACGTTCGGCGGATAGACGGCCGGCGCGCGTTCCCAGGTAAAGAGTCCGCTATCGCCTGCGGCCGGTGTTTCCCCACCGTCAATGGCGTAGGTCGAAGGATTCAGCCCGCTCTGGCCGATGGGAAATGTCCGCGTGCCCGGCTCGAACGGAAAGCTGAATTCCTTGCCGGTGTCCGAGAACTTTTCAATGACGGTTAAACCATCCTTGGCGAATGCGTTCATCGTCAGTGCAAATCTGCCCTCGCTGAAAGTCGATCGGGCCGCGAAATAGGATCCCGGCCGCGTTCCTTCGTAGTAGATGTCGAGCGGGATAGGGTTGGGCAACACCCAGGTGACGGTCCGGATCCCATTGGGATCGTGATACGTTCCGGACGCGCTTTGGATCATGCAGGTGGAATCGCGCGCGGCATCGGACGCAGCTCCAAACATGACTGGATTGCCATAAGGCGTGGAACGTGAACGGTGGACGTCCGCGCGAAAGTGGAGATTGAAGTCGATCACCGTGTGGGGGTCGGAGACACCGATCGAAAAATACTTCTGCCCCTGCGCTTTGATCCAGTATTCGGTTAAAGGGACCACATTACTCTTATGCCCGCGCTGCGTCACCGTCACATTACCTGCAAACCAGGGGAAACGCATCTAAACGCCCAATAGTCGGAGCAAATAGGCATGGTCCCAGCTGGCGTTGAGCTGTTTTCCTTTGATGCCTCGCTTTTTGGTGGTCTCCTTTTTGAGCATGTTCAGTGCAAGTCGCCGCATTGT
>JBGAIN010000105.1:26237-28083 GCA_044225505.1 Limisphaerales bacterium | reverse complement strand
GGATGGACGGAATTTTGCCAAGACCTAGGCGCGTAAGCCGGAGGACTAAGGGCGCCAGCAAGAAGCTCAGCAAAGTGGCCAACGCGATCGGAATAAACACCTCTTGGGCAAAATACAAAACGCCTGCCACAATGACGAACGACGCCAGTTTGGTAAAGCCGTTGCTGGCCGGCGCCGGGGAATTCAACCTCATGGCCTTCAACTTAGCCTTGCCTGCTCAGGATGCAATGCCACGGACGCTTTGTTGTCCCGGTGGGTCGCTGCGGAGCGAAACGCCGACCTCGGCCACGAGGTATGCAGGCCTACTTGAGGTTTTTAGCGGATCGGGTACAACCAAGCTTATGTCATCGCTTGAGCATATGGTAGGTGCGGCAGAAAAGGGACCGCGGCCGTCCGATTTTATTCGGGAAATTGTGGCCGCGGACCTCGCGGCGGGCAAGTATCAGCAAATTCGAACGCGTTTCCCGCCCGAGCCGAATGGATACCTGCACATTGGTCACGCCAAATCCATCTGCCTTAACTTCGGAATCGCCCGCGAGTTTGGTGGGATCTGTAACTTGCGGATGGATGACACGAATCCTACCAAAGAGGATGTGGAGTATGTCGAGTCGATTACGGAGGACGTTCGCTGGCTGATCTCCGGGTGGGCTATGGAACGATTGGGGATGAAGCCGCGTGGGCAGGGTCCGAGTCGTGACGAGGTGAATGGAAAGCTGGATTTTTATTTGCCGAGTGTGGAAGCGGCACGACCTGAGGGGGCCCTTCCAAACTGCGGGAGGAAGTCCGAGAGCAGTTCTGCCGAGCCGTTTTATGCGAGCGACTATTTCGACGCCCTCTTTGAATATGCGATATTGCTCATCAAGAAGGGATTAGCTTATGTCTGTGATCTTTCCCTGGACGAGATGGATAAGTATCGAGGAGCTCCCGATCGACCTGGTCAAGACAGCCCTTTCCGCACACGCAGCGTCGAACAGAATTTGGATCTGTTCATCCGAATGAAGGCGGGGGAGTTTCCAGACGGAGCGCGTACTTTGCGGGCGAAGATTGACATGGCCTCGCCCAATATCTGGATGCGAGACCCTGTGCTCTATCGAATCCGGCATTCTGACCATCACCATACCGGCAGCCAATGGTGCATCTATCCGATGTATGACTTTGCCCACTGTTTGAGCGACTATATCGAGGGGATTACGCATTCGATTTGCACGTTAGAGTTTGAAGTGCATCGACCGCTCTACGATTGGATTCTTGAGAATTTGGGATTAATCCGGACGCTTCCCCACCAATACGAATTCGCCCGGTTGAGTCTCGGTTATACCGTCATGAGCAAACGGAAGCTGATGCAGTTGGTCAATGAGCGCCTCGTCTCGGGTTGGGACGATCCTCGGATGCCGACGATTTCCGGATTGCGCCGCCGCGGAGTGACCCCCGAGGCGTTGCGGGATTTTGCGTATAACATAGGAATAACGAAGTACAACGGGGTGACAGATGTCGCGGTTTTGGAGCACGCGATCCGCGAGGATCTCAACCGGAGGGCGCTGAGACGGTTGGCGGTTTTGCGGCCGATCAAAGTGGTGATTACGAACCTGCCCGCGGATCACCGCGAAGAGCTTCAGGCCACGAATAATCCAGAGGACGCCTCGGCCGGGACCCGCAAGATTCCTTTCAGTCGCGAGCTTTATATCGATGCGGACGACTTTATGGAGGTGCCACCTCCTAAATACTTCCGACTCAAACCAGGTGGGGAAGTCCGTCTCAAATATGCGTACATTATTCGGTGCGAGGAGGTTTTGAAGGACGATGCGGGCAAGGTCGTGGAGCTCCGGTGTAGTGCAGACCTTGGAAG
>JBGAIN010000105.1:0-26229 GCA_044225505.1 Limisphaerales bacterium | reverse complement strand
TCGGCTCAACGGAAGGTTAAGGGGACGATCCATTGGGTTTCAGCCATGCACGCGATCGATGCGCAAGTGAGGCTATATGATCGCCTTTTTACGGTCGCAGAGCCTGACGCTACGGGCGATTTCAAGAAGCACTTAAATCCGCACTCTTTGGAAGTGGTCACGGCGAAATGTGAGCCAAGCCTCGGAGAAGCGCGCGCTGATCTTCGCTACCAATTTGAACGATTGGGTTATTTTGTGGTGGATCCAGATGCTTCCCCGGGCCAGCTGATAATCAATCGGACCATCTCTTTGAAGGATACTTGGGCTAAAGAATCTCAGAAGGTGTGATTTATGGGTAAATTGATTTTCTGGAGTTTGCTGATGACGAGTCTCCTCCTCGCGGATATCAGCGGGAAATGGCTCAGGGCAGGGGAAGTCCCCGCGGCAAACGCGCTGCAAGTGATGACCTTTAATTTGCGCTATGCCAGTTCGAATGCACCCAATGCCTGGTCACAGCGCCGGCCCGTGGTGCGGGACTGCATTGCGCAAGTGGCACCGGATCTGATCGGGACGCAGGAAGGACTTTACCAGCAGTTAAAAGACGTGGCAGACGACCTGCCTGGTTATGCTTGGATTGGAACGGGGCGGGACGGTGGCAGCCATGGTGAGTTCATGGCGGTGTTTTACCGGAAGGACCGACTGGACCCCCTGGAGTTCAATCATTTCTGGTTGTCAGATACGCCGAACGTGATCGCATCGACGACGTGGGGCAACCGTAACCGACGGATGGTGACCTGGGTGCGATTTCTGGATCGGCGTTCCGAACGCCAGTTCTACTTCTTCAACACCCATCTTGATCACGAAATTCAGATCGCCAGAGAGAAAGGGGCAGCTTTGATTCGCGAGCGGGTGGAAGCACTTAAAACCAATTTGCCGGTCTTGTTGGTCGGGGACTTTAACGCCGCTTCCGGCGCCAATAAAGCCTATGATATTCTTCTCCAAGACCAGCTTTTCACGGATACCTGGTCCGTGGCCAAGGAACGCCGTAATGAGAAGCTGTCGACGTTCCACAACTTTCAAGGGCCGCGCGATGGCGCACGCATCGACTGGATTCTAGCGAAGGGCGCTGTCTCGGTGGACGCTACGGAAATCGTCAGCTTTTCAATGAATGGTCAGTTTCCGTCAGACCATTTTCCTTTGACCGCGACTTTGCGTTGGTCCGAGTAGCTTCTAATTGATAGCGAATGGCGGACTACTTGTATTGGTTTGACGCCGTGGCCAGGAGCACGGTAAGCGAAAGGGGTGAAATCCCTAGCCGGCATTAAGCCATAGACGAATCGAGGAGTGTCTACGCCGAATACATCTCGTTCGCTAGCGCGCGTTTGGGCCATCCCCGCCACCCGAGCTCTACTAGCTTTGGGCTTAGTTCTTCTAATCGGGTGCCTCTTCAATGCCGATGGCGCTTTTTTCAAGATTGGAACTCATCGCGATGCACTCCGCCAGGCGTCCGTATTCGGAATCTTGGCGTGCGGAATGACCCTGGTCATTATCAGCGGCGGCATTGACCTAGCGGTTGGCAGTGTTCTGGCCTTGGCGGCCGTGAGCTTTTCCATGATGACGATCCATTGGGGATGGTCCGCTTGGATCGCGATTCCTGCGAGCTTGGGCATAGGCATGGCGTGCGGTGGGCTCTCTGGAGGCACGGCAGCCATGTTCGGGATTCAGCCGTTTATCGCAACATTGGCTATGATGGTGTTTGCACGCGGCCTGGCCAAGACCGTCTCCGGGGGGATGAAGGTTTCCACCGCGGTCAAGAATCCCGACGGCACTTATCACTATGTCGATGTTCCCGCTCTGTTTCGCTTCATTGATAGCCGAATTCTCGGCGGCAATTTATCCGTGGTCAGTGTCATCTTCTTGCTCTGTGCCCTAGCTACCTGGATCATCCTGACAAAACACCGATGGGGGCGGCAGCTTTATGCCATTGGAGGAAACGAGGAGGCGGCTCGATTGTCCGGCGTACCCGTCGCTTGGACGAAAGTTTTCGCCTACGCTGCCGCGGGGCTTTTTGCCGGAGTTGCCGGAATGTGCCAAGCCGCGCAAGAACAGCAAGGCGACCCGGAGGCCGGAGCGGGCTACGAACTTTCGGCCATTGCCATCGTCGTCATTGGCGGAACGAGCCTGACCGGCGGACGTGGTGGAATGGGGCTTTCATTGCTCGGAACGCTGACCATCGGTTACCTGGAGAAGATTCTGAGTATCAATGCGGTGCCGGAAGCGACTCGATTGATGCTCACCGGGGTGATAATCCTAGTCGCGGTTTTGGCTCAGCGACGCCGACGGGTCTAAGTGACTTAAACATTGACCTCGGCTCGATTTCTCTCCAAGAACAATTCTATGCGCTTACCCAGTTACGCGATTCATCATACGGTAGTTTGTCTGCTGGCGATAACCGCCAGTCTTTGGACAGGCTGCAGCAAGTCTGCGCCTGAAACCAGCAAGACCAGTTACACCATTGGGATGAGTCAGTGTAATCTCGGAGAACCATGGCGCGTGGAAATGAACGCGCGCATTAAGAGTGCCGCTGAGCAACACCCAAACTTGAAGATCGTCTTCAAAGACGCCCAGAACGATACTTTGAAACAACGGGCCCATGTTGAGGAACTCGTCAGCGCGGGCGTCGACTTGATCATCATCAGCCCCAAAGAGGCGCAACCGCTTACCGAACCGGTAGCCAAGGCCATGGAAGCGAAAATTCCTGTCATCGTGCTGGATCGGAAGTTGATCGGCGACAAGTTTACCTGTTTCATCGGCGCGGATAACAAGAAAATTGGACATGCTGCGGGAGCTTGGATCTCGAAAAAGCTTGGAGGCAAAGGCAAAGTGGTCGAATTAAAAGGACTGATGACTTCGACCCCTGGTGTGGATCGAAACAGCGGGTTTCGCGATGGCATCGCCGGATCTGGCATCGAGGTCGTTTTTGAAGCGGACATGAAGTGGCTTGAAGCGGACGCGCGACGCGAAATGGAGTCTGCCCTGTCGCGCTTTCCGAAGATCGATTTAGTCTATGCTCACAACGATCCTGGAGCTCACGGAGCTTTTCTCGCGGCGAAAGCGGCTGGGCGTGAGAAGGAAATGCTGTTCGTTGGGATCGACGCACTCCCACACGAGGGCGTCGCTTATGTTCAGCAGGGCATTCTGAGCGCTACCTTCCAATATCCGACCGGCGGCGAGGAGGCGATTGCGACGACACTGAAAATACTGAAAGGTGAGTCCGTACCCAAAGAGATCATTTTGGGGTCTCGGCTTTTCACCCAGGAGAACGCTGCGAGTGGTGGCGAGGTCCTCCAGTAGGAAACGGAGCTACCATCCAGGGAATGGAACCTTTCTCGGCCGACGAAATTCGGCAAGCGGTTTGTGCGGCATTAGCCGAGGACATCGGGCCAGGAGACGCCACGACATTGGCAACTGTGCCGGAAACCGCGCTCGCCAGCGGCCGCATGGTCGCCCGAGAGCCCTTGGTCTTGGCGGGGCGAGAATTTGCCGAAACCGCCTTTCTAGAACTGTCATCGGCCGTTGAGATGGAAGCGCAGCTTTCCGATGGAACAGCGGTTGAGGCAGGGGCGACTCTTCTACGCTTGCGTGGCCCAGCACGGGCGCTGCTCACCGCAGAACGGGTAGCGTTGAACTTCGTGCAGCGGCTTTCGGGCGTAGCAACCACAACCGCGAGATTCGTTCGCGCTGTGCGCGGGACCAGTGCGAAGATCCTCGATACACGGAAGACAACGCCGGGCTGGCGCCGTTTTGAGAAATACGCGGTCATGTGTGGGGGGGGAGAGAATCACCGGATTGGCTTGTTCGACCGGATTCTCATCAAAGACAACCACTTAGCGGCGCTGCGGCACGAAAAACCGAACCCTATCGAAGCGGCCGTTCGTCGCGCGCGTCGGATGTATCCCGCGCTGAAAGTGGAAGTGGAGGCGGATACCCTGGGCCAGGTGCAGGAAGCCTTGGACGCGGGCGCAGATATCATCCTTCTCGATAACATGAACGCAGAGCAGATTCGTGCAGCTGTGCTAACCATTGGCGACCGGGCGAGCACCGAAGCCAGCGGAGGGGTGACGCTCGAGACGATAAGAACCCTGGCCGAGACGGGGGTGAATTTCATTTCCGTGGGCGCTTTGACCCATTCGGCTCGCGCCGTGGATATCGCGCTTGACTTCGATTAGCACGAGAACCACTGACTTGTGACGGTCGATTCCGAAATCCTTTCGACCCTGCGCGCGGCGGGGGAACGTCCTATTTCCGGTGCGGACATGGCCCAAAAAATCGGGGTCTCAGTGGGTGTTTTGCGGCGTCATGTCGAAGAATTGCGAGCTTTAGGGTATGAGATCCAGGCCAGTCCGCATCTTGGTTACCGGTTGACGCGTGTCCCAGACCTTCTTCATGCAGATGATCTACTGTCGCGACTGGGTAAAACAACGGTGATTGGCCGAGATATCCGAGTCTTTCAGGAGACGACTTCAACCAACGATGTGGTTGACAAGTTAGCTCGCGACGGGGTGAAAGAGGGGGTGGCGGTCTTCGCTGAATCTCAGACTCGAGGCCGCGGTCGCTTGGGTCGTACGTGGGTCTCGCCGTCGGGGAAAGGCCTCTGGTTTTCCATCTTGCTCCGTCCCAAGCTGCGGCCGGATCAGGTGACCCAGTTGACCATCGCTTCCGCCACGGCTTTGACGAGGGCAATCCGCCATCAGGTCGATCTCCGCCCAGAAATCAAGTGGCCCAACGACGTGCTCATTGGCGGTAAGAAGGTGGCTGGCGTTCTCACCGAGTTAAGCGCGGAGTTGGATACGATAAAATACGTTGTCCTGGGAATTGGAATTGACGTGAACCTAAGCGCATCGGATTTCCCACCGGAGATCCGGAAGTTGGCGACATCGCTGCGCATTGAGCGTGGTCAACCCGTCCAGAGGCCTGCCTTGGCCAGCGCAATTCTTCGAGAGTTGGACCACGATTATCGGCGTGCGACAGGCCAGGATTTTGACTCTCTCGCAAACGAGTGGGAGGAACAATGCACGACGATTGGGCATGAAGTGCAAATTCAAGTCGGAACGCGCAAGATTCGCGGCCGGGCTGAGTCTCTCGACTCAAGCGGTGCGCTTCTGCTCCGCACTCATCATGGGCATTTAGAACGAATCATTGGGGGTGACGTCACATTGGTAAGATGAAATGAATGCTGTGCTCCTCCTGCTTGATATCGGAAACACTCATACTCATGTGGGCCTCGCCCAGGCCGGGCGAATCCGCAAACGCACGGATCTGGAAACCGCGGATTGGGCGACAGCGAAGGCTGCCCGTCTGTTAAAACGGTTTGTGGGGCGCGAGGCTCTCGAAGGTGTGGCGATTTGCAGCGTCGTGCCTCGGGCAACCGTCAAAGCCCGAAAGCTCTTTCGACGTTGGCGGTTGACTCCGTTGCTATTAGGTCCGGCGACCGTCGTGGGAATCTCGGGATAGACTATCCCGAGCCGGGATCGATCGGCCCGGACCGTTTGGCTAACGCCATCGCGGCCAAGCACAAATACGGCGCGCCGGCGGTGGTAGTCGATTTCGGGACCGCTGTTACTTTTGACGTTATTGACCGGTTTGGCAACTATGTCGGGGGAATTATCGCACCCGGATTGGCCGCGATGACCGATTACCTGCACGAAAAGACGGCGTTGCTTCCGCGGATTAGGATTCGCGCGGTCAAAGCGACAATCGGAAAGAACACCGAAGAAGCGATGCTGATCGGAGCGGTCCACGGGTATCGCGGCCTGGTTCGAGAATTGATTGCCGAGCTTAGGCAAGCCTTGGCCTGTCGGGAATTGCCAGTGATCGCAACGGGTGGATATGCTTCCCTCATCGCGGAAGGGTTGCCGGTGATCAATGCCGTGGATCCATTGCTGACATTGGAAGGGCTGCGCCTGGCCTGGACCGAGCGGCAGCCTCACGCGGACTGATCGGGATACGCGCTTTCACGCTTGCAACCCAGGAATCCACAACGGAAACTCCGGCCGATGAATCGAATTACCGAGCGATTTCAACAACTTCAGCAGCGTGGTCAGAAGGGATTCATCGTTTACATTAGCGCTGGCGATCCGGATTTGCAGGCCACCTCGGGCTTGGCTGTGGCATTCGATCGGATGGGGGTGGATGTCCTGGAGATCGGAGTGCCGTTTAGCGATCCCCTAGCCGATGGGCTCGTAAATCAGCTGGCGGCGCAGCGTGGCCTTCTGTCAGGAGCGACTCCAGGGCGCGTGCTCGAGACGGTGACGAAGATTCGTCGCGAGGCTGGCATCCCGCTCGTTTTATACATCTACTTTAATCTGGTGCATCGCTATGGCCTGGAAGCGTTCGTCAAAGACGCGGCCCAAGCCGGTGTCGATGGTTTGCTCATCCTCGACCTGCCGCCCGAGGAAGCCCAGGAGTATGAGGCGGCCATGCGCCGAGCGGGTCTGGCCGTTATCTATTTGATAGCGCCGACAACCCCAGGCAGTCGCATGGCAAAGATCGTGCCGCGCGGATCGGGCTTTATCTACTATGTCTCACGCGAAGGTGTCACAGGAATGCAGCAGAAAGTTGCGGCTAATCTCAAGGAAATGACCGCTAATATTCGTCGCTACACTTCTCTGCCAGTCGCAGTTGGCTTCGGTATTTCCAATCCGGAACAGGTCCGTATGGTCGCGGAAGCAGCCGATGCGGTGGTGGTTGGCAGTGCCATCGTGAATGAAATTGCCCGCGCTGGTAAGTCGCCAGATCTCGTCAGAAAGGTCAGTGAATTCGTTCAACCCTTGGTGCAAGCCCTTCGATAAATGAGCAATCCCAAACTCAATCCTGCAGACTGTTTTGTCATTATCATGGCGGGAGGCCGCGGCGAGCGGTTCTGGCCGGTGAGTCGCCAAAAAACACCGAAGCAGCTGATTAGGCTGCTGGGCAAACGTTCTTTCCTACAGCAGGCATTTGACCGTGTTGCCGCTTTGGTTCCGGCCAAGAATGTGTTTGTCATTACCAACGCTGTCCAGGCACCGGAAGTGCGAAAGCAGCTTCCAAGGTTGCCCAAAGCAAATGTCATTGCCGAGCCGGTGGGGCGGGACACTTGCGCTGCTGTCACGCTGGGGGCCGCTTTGGTCGGCTCACGATTGGCGACAGGCGTCATGGCGGTGCTCCCCGCGGATCACGTCATTCCCGAGGAAAAGAAATTTCAGCAAGTGCTGGCAGACTCGTTCATGCTGGCAAAACAAGGCCAGGCGATCGTTACGATCGGTATTAAACCTTCCGAGCCGGCGACTGGATACGGCTACATCCGAGTCGGCGATCTGCTTCCGCCGCCTCAGAACTCAAAGCCTTTTAAGACAGCATTTTTCCGGGCCGAGAAATTCGTTGAGAAACCCCAGTATGAGAAGGCTGTGGAGTACGTTCAAAGTGGCCAATACCGCTGGAACGCCGGCATGTTTGTCTGGTCCTTCGTTACTTTGACGGAAGGTCTCCAAAAACACCAACCAGCCATGTACGAGGCGTGTCAGCGTTGGTTCAAAGTCGCGCCAGACTCCGCGAAACTCCATCGTGTTCTGGCGAAGGAGTATCCGGCAATTCAAAAGATTTCCATCGACTACGCGCTCATGGAGAAAGCCCAGAATGTGGTCGTCGCGGATGGCTCGTTTGTCTGGGATGATTTGGGGTCGTGGAATGCGATCGCTCGGCATCTCCCAGCGGATGCGGCTGGCAATTGCGCCGTGGGGGACTTTGTGGAGGTGGACGCCGCACGGAATATTATCTTCGATGCGCGGACGACCCGGCGGACGCCGATCGCCGTCGTGGGATTACGAGACGTCATTGCCGTGTTCACAGATGACGCGATGATGTTAGCGCACAAGAACGAATCCCAGAAGGTGAAGGAGCTCGTGGCCAAGCTCGCGAGTCGGGCAGCGTACAAGCGCTTAGTCTAAGTCCGCGGTTGGTCTGGGGCCACGCAGCTTTACCGCTTGGCGTGACGAGATACGTGAAGCAGGCGTGCGGACGGCGGGGCATGACTGTCCAAATTGCCGGATTTGAGTAGGTTACTGCAGCTATGATCGTTCTGCCTATTGTTGGCCGAGAACTGCGCGTGGCGGCCCGTCGTTCGAGCACCTACCGCACCCGACTTTGGGCGGCATTATCCGCGATCGCACTGGCTGCCTGGAAATGCTTGGATTTTTCGTGGCAGGGCGCGTCTTCGGCCTCTCAGGGGCATTCCCTCTTCTATACACTGTCAGGATTAGCTTTCGTTTATTGTTTGGGAATTGGCGCCCGGGTAACATCGGACTGCGTCAGTGAAGAGAAGCGGGACGGGACCTTGGGGTTGCTTTTCTTGACCGACCTGAAAGGGTGGGACGTTGTCCTCGGTAAACTGGTGGCGAGTTCGCTCAATTCGTTCTACGGCCTGTTGGCGGTTTTCCCTTTGCTCGCCATGCCGCTCCTGCTGGGAGGTGTTACCTTCGCGCAATTCGGCCAAATGGTGGTGGTGCTCCTAAACGCGCTTTTTTTCTCCTTAGCCATCGGGATTCTTATTTCATCGCTCTCCACGAACGATCGAAAATCCATGTTTGCCACGGTTGTGACCACGCTCGCCATTACATTCGGACCATTCTGTGCAATCTTTTTCGTGATCGCGGTCATGGAAATCGTGCAAAATCCAGGGGACCTAGTTCGTTTCATCCCGTGGATAATGCTCAACCCGCTTTACCCTTTCCTACTTTCCTTGCCATTGCCAACCGTTCGATTTATCGCCATCCCAGCGTGGAGTTTTTGGGTTTCTATTGGTGCTGTCCATGTCTTGAGTTGGGCGTTCCTCTTGATCACTGCTGTCCTCCTCCCTCGAATCTGGAAAGACCGAGTTCGAGTGGTAAGGCCGAGCTCTAAGAAAGTCAGCTTCCTGGAGCGCTGGCGGCGCTGGGCGCAGGGAGATACAGCGCAGCGCCGTGCTTTACGCGCGGAACTCCTCGGACGCAACGCGTTTTTGTGGTTGGTGAGTCGGGATCGATTGAAGCCGGCTTACGCTTGGTTTTTCCTCGTTTCGATGATTGGCGTCTGGTTGTGGGGTTATTACCGATTCAGGGAGGTGATGTTTGATTTCTATCCTCTCGTGCCGACCGTCATGCTGATTCACTGTTTTCTAAAGGTGTGGGTCGTCTCCGAAGTGTCGCATCGATTCGTCGAAGACCAGCGCAATGGAGCGCTTGAATTACTCCTCTCAACGCCGCTCACCTTGGAGGAGATTCTCAAAGGTCAACGCATGGCCCTGTTCCGTCAATTCGCAAAGCCGGTTCTGGTGCTTTGTGCGATTGAATTGGCCGTCTTTCAGAGCACGCTGTCTTACAAAGTAATCCTGCCGGTACTTGGGATCCTGGTCGCTGACTTGTTCACGCTCATGTGGATCTCTCTGCGCTTAAGTCTGACAGGGAAGAGTATTAACGAAGTACTCGTGAAGAGCTTACTTTGGGTCTTGGTTGTGCCTTGGGTCGTTTACTTTGTCCTTTGGCCCGTCTGGGTGTGGGTCTGGCGGTACTGGCACCTCGGTTATTGGCGGCTGGGATTCCAATTCCGCGTTTACATATGGTCGGGAGTGGCTTTGGTCAACGACCTGCTTTTGGTCTTATGCTGGGCTCGCCCGCAGTTAGGGAGAGAGATCGTTGCCAGGCTTGGCCTTCTCTGGGCCGCATTGGTGCAAGTCCTGGCGACGCCGACACGCCGACGTCCGATCGCGGGGAATTGACCGTTTATCCTTGCTTCTTCGTCGTTGAAGCAACTGCGACGCGTCCCGGTATCTTTGAATGCATCCTGCGGTTGAGCCAAATGAAGGAACGTTGTCAGTCACAGGGAGACGGTCTAGACCGTGTGTGCGCCGATATCGCTGCACTCCTCATCTCGACGGTCCACCAAGGTTGCGGATGTTTCCATCGTCCCGCTCAGCGTTTCGTTCACGGCACCGTAGCGCTTAACAGCGCATCGACCACTTGAGTCTCCGAAATAGATCGCATGCATCGGAAATCAATCGGACAATTGCGGAGGAAACATGGAGCACAAGCCACTGGCTCTCGCAGAATCCAGTGGCGAGCGTCGTTGCCCAGGCCTGGACCTGTCAACATCGGTGATGTACTGCCGAAGAGCGCCACCACCGGAGTGCCGACTGCAGCCGCGACATGCATTGGCCCAGTGTCATTCGTGAGCAGGACCTGGCAGGCTTTCAGCCCGGCACACAGTTCCCGGAGGGAGGTCAACCCAGCGACGTTTACGATGGACGTCCGGCATTCGGCGGCGTTCCCGGATATGTCGTTCGCGAGGCGTCGGGTTAGTTCCATGTCTCTCGCAGCCCCGAATAAAACCCAGCGGCAGCGGGTTCGTGCTTGAACCGCCCGTGCGACACTCGCAAATCGCTCGAGAGGCCAGCGTTTCGCGGGACCGTACTCTGCCCCGGCGTTGAGTCCGAATAAAGGGCGGCCGCTCGGCTCTGCGATTTCGAAGCGCTTCCTGAATTGGAGGGTCTCCTCATGCGTGACGAATAGCGAAGGAGCTCGCGGAGCAGGATTGGCTCCAAGGCGCTGAACTAAGTGCAAATATTGGTGCAGGTGGTGGGCTTCCACGAGGGGACCAGGGGCTTCTGGCGTTCGTTCGGCTCCGTGAAGGTTCGGGGCTCCAGCCTCATGGCCACCCGGCCAGTTGGTCAAACGCCGAACCTCTCGAGCAGAGCGTTTTCGCATGCGCACGGCTCCCGTCCTGGGCGGGACCTTTTCGGTGAGCATCCAGCGCCGGTTCTGACCAGTGTAGCCAATTCGGCGGGGAACTCTGGCGCACCAGACTTCGGCGGCGGAACGGAACGAGTTTGGCAGCACCACAGCGATGTCAGCGCTCCATGCGCGGACACGACGAGCCGTCGTCCACAAGCCGTCGCGGCCGCTGAACGTTAAGACGTCGTCAATCGCTGGAAAACCGGTCCAAAGATCGACCAGCTTATCGGGAGTCAGCAGCGCGATGACGGCATCGGGCTCTGCCTCCCGCAAGCGGAGGAGGGCAGGGGTGGCCATGATCGCATCGCCCAGCCAATTCACACCCCGGATAAGGATCCGCCGCGGTTTTGTGGGAGATGCGTCGCTCACGTGTCCAACCGTTGTCTAGGCGGCCTCAGGTTAGCGGAAGAGCGTTATTGGCATCGGCGTTGGCTGTGAGATCTTCTGCCGCAGCGGGCTTCGGGACGGACGATCGGAACGGCTTCCATCGTTTGTGGACCCAAAACCAATTCGCGGGGTCGCGACGAACCGCAGTTTCAAAGGCTCGGTTGATATCGAGGGTAATCGCTTCTATCGAGCGGGGTTGCCCTGCTTCGTGGGTTGGGATTTGATCGCCGGCTTGAATGCGCCAACGTCCGAGGGCAGCGCGATAGCAGAAACCAGTGTAAAGACGAGACCCGTAGCGCAGAGCCAAAACCGCGGGAGCGGCTGTCGTCGAGCATTCGCGTCCGAAGAAGGGGACTCGAACACCTCGTTCGCCCGCGTGCTGATCCGCCAGAAGCCCAAGGAGGAGGGGAGGATTTCCGGCAAACGCCAACTTCAAAGCGTTGGCCTCGCTGCGGCGTTCAAAGAACAAACAGCCTGAACGTTCGCGCATAGATTGGAGCAGGCGATTCAAGCGGGGTTGCTTCAGAGCTCGATAAGTCGTGGCGCACCGATATCCAGGCGCAAATTCTCCATAGCGCGCGTAAAGCTCGAAGTTGCCGAAATGGCCGATGGCGACAATACAGCTGTGCGTTTTATCCGCGGCCCGAGGCGAGGGGAGTTTCGATGTGTCAACGAATTCTACGTAAGGGGCAAGCTCTTTCCATGACATGAATGCGGTCTTCATAGCGCAGCAATAATTTTCGCCCAGACGGCAGAAGTGCTCGCGCACCAACCGGCGAATCTCCAAATGGGACTTTTCAGCTTCGAAACAGCGGTTCAAATTCTCGGTGGCGACCCGCCGATGCCTGGCGTCAATGCAATAGGCCAATGCGCCAAAACAACGGCCGACGCGCGCAACCCAAGGCAGTGGTAAAAGCCGCAAAATGCGTACCGCGCCTTTAGCTATCCAATAGAGCAGCAAATCCATCGTTCCTAACGAAAACAAATCTGACGGACACAATCTTGGAAATCTTTGGCTCCGCGGAGGATCTTGATTTCGACACGCATGAAGTAAATGGGCAGGTCACGGCGGTCGAGTTTGGGAAATCGAACCGCATCTTTTTGAGTGGTAAGAATGACTTGCGCCTGGCGTTTTTTGCCACGGTTAATCACGTTCAGGATTTCCTGCTGGGAAAAGCGGTGGTGATCCGCGAAGCGCTTCGAGTAGACCAACTCGCCGCCCAAGTTGATCAAGCTTTGTTCAAAACTCTCCGGTTGCGCGATACCACTCAAAGACGCGAGCTTTTTATTCTTCAAAAAATCAAGCCCTTGCCTTTCACCGGTGAAAACATCTTCGAAATAGAGCGGATGATGAACGCACTCGATAATGCGGGCGTTGGGGTTGTACTGCTGAATTCGTTGACGGAGTTGTTCGGTGCTGCCGTTGCTTTTCGTGATAAAGATGGTACTCGCTCTTGCTAGGTGGGACGGAGGCTCTCTCAATGTCCCTCGTGGCAGCAAATACTCGTTACCAAACGGTTGTTGGTAATCAATAAGAACAATGTCGCGCCGGCGACCTCGCAGTTTCCAGTATTGAAAACCGTCATCCAGCAGAAGCGTGTCGCAGCCGAACTTCTCGATCGCGTAGCGACCACTCTTGACCCGGTCCTTGTCTACTAGGACCACGACGTCTCGAAGATTGGAGGCGAGCATATAAGGTTCGTCGCCTGCGGTATCTGAGTCCAAGAGTAGTGATTTCCCGTCCGATACCACCCTGGGTGGCGTGCTTTCCTCCCGGAATAAAGCTTTGTTCAGTAGCCGTTTGCCGAGAGGGGGTGGTTTAGATCGATAGCCTCTGGATAGGATCGCCACCATCCGTCCTTGATCTCGAAGTTCGCGTGCAAACTTTTCCACCACAGGAGTTTTTCCAGTTCCGCCGACTGTCAAATTGCCGATGGCAATGACCTGAACTCCCAAAGTCGAATCTCTCAAGATTCGAACGCTATAGAGGAAATGTCGGACCGCGACCCCCATCTGGAAAAGCTTTGACAGAAAGAACAAAGCCCAGCGCGCCAGCGCCGCTCGTTTGCCGGGGCGCTGTTCAAAAATCACTTCCAAGACGAAAGTCTCCAGACTTTCCGTCCAGGCTCGGATCGTTTCACGCATCTAGACGTACTTTGCCCTATCAGTCCCGATCTGAGCAAGACTGGGAATGTCACTGCTCGTTGCTCTCTGTTCCAGGATTTGTCGCTTCAGCACAAGGCTGGCGCCATAGGGCAACGGCAGAATCAGAACGGCCTGCGGTTCGCGAGCAGAGGAGGCGCGTGAAAAGATATGGCGGAGAGAGGGAGATTCGAACTCCCGGTGGGGTTTAAGCCCACACACGCTTTCCAGGCGTGCGCTTTAAACCACTCAGCCATCTCTCCGTAACTTGCGACAGATAAGGTGCGGGACGGAAAAACCGAGCGCAACCTTTTTCGAGGGGGAAGGACGTTAACAATATCGGCGGAAGTCCGCTGCGCTGATGAGGACTTTCGCGCAGGCATTCGGCGCCGGCAGATGTATCCAGCCTTAAGGTGGTTGGCTCGCCCATGGCTCAGCGGTCCGCTGGTCGTTGGTAATTCTTAGCCTGAAAATGTGTTTATTGACCGGTGTCGGCTTGCGGAATCGGACTGAGCTTAACGACGGATTTGATGTAAGATTCTTGAGAGTAATTGGTTGTAGATGAAATGATGCCGTGTTCGTCTCTTGAATAACTCTCCTGCGTGACCAGTCAATCCCTGTGAACCAATTCGAGGACTAACGGCCTGGATCCGATGAACTCATTCAACCACCAGTTCCTCCGCGTCGCAGAAGTTCCCGCCTTGTCGGCGGCATACTAAGCCCCGGGAGACCGGGCTGCGAGCGGTTGAAGTTGCTTTGACAGCGGCCAAGCATCCAGTACCTTGAATTAAGAATATTTATGAAGCTTTCCCCTCTAGCCCAAGCGAAGATTTGTGCCGTAATGGCTACGGCAGTCGTCCTGCTGGGATGTGAGGCTCCCTCGACCACGGCCGGGGAGCAATCTCCACCGGTGTATCCGGCTGTGGCAAATGTTGCTCAGCCTGATTTGGTGACGGTCGTAAATCCGGCTCCGATAACGAATGATGCTGGGGCGACGGTCATCTCGACCAATTTCGAGAGTGCCGTGGTCGCGCCTGCCGAACTTGAAGCTGGGGAAATTCCAATTAAACCGGTTGAACTCTCAAGTCGGCTTCAAGAAGTCGTGAAACTAGCTCAGTCGGGAGTAGGTGATGACGTCATTCTGGCCTTTATTCAGAACTCCCAGGCGCCATTCAGGCCAACACCCGAAGAGATTGTTTACCTGACCGATTTGGGTATTTCGGATGTAATTATTACGGCCCTGGTGAATCATCGCGCTGATCCGCCTCCAGTGGCGCGGCAGCCAGCCCAGTCGCAGGCGCCAGCTGGAATGCCACCGGCCACGACGCAGCCGCCTGCCGAGGCTACGTACAATCCGGAACCGCAAGTCGTGTATAGCTCACCGCCCGTAGTTCAGTATGTTACCCCTGCGCCGGCGGTGGAGTATGATTACTTTTACTCTTCCCTCACGCCATATGGTTCTTGGGTCGAGGTGTCGGATTACGGAATGTGCTGGCAACCCACCGTGGCGGTGGTGCATCGGGGTTGGCGTCCGTATTGTGATCGAGGGCGGTGGCTTAGCACCGACTGCGGCTGGTATTGGCAGTCTGATTATTCCTGGGGTTGGGCACCGTTTCACTATGGCCGCTGGTTCAATCACCCGGTCCGAGGTTGGTGCTGGCGTCCCGATTCCGTTTGGGCTCCGGCATGGGTGTCGTGGCGCTACACAGATTCCCATTGTGGCTGGGCTCCTTTGCCGCCGGGCTCGCACTATCGGGCTGGGGTTGGTTTCACGTATTATGGAGCGGCGGTTGGCGTGAGTTTCGGTTTCGGGCTGCACCGGGACGCTTGGACTTTTGTTCCTGGCCATCGATTTCACGATCGTGAAATCTGGAGGCACCGCGTCGAGTTGAGGGATCACGCCAACGTGTATAGACAGAGTCGCGTTGTGAATAACTATGTGGTGAACAACAACGTGATAATAAATCGAGGGGTCGGTCCGGATCGGGTACCTTCTTTGGGGAGATCCGAGGCCCGTCCTATTGCCATTCGCGATGTGCCCGATCGTGGCTCACGCTCAGTGCGGCCGGACCGTCTTCATCAAGATGGCTCTCAGGTTGTGGTTTATCGTCCCAAACCTATGCCCACGGAGCAGCAGAATCTACATGCCCCGAATTCAGATGGCAGTCGTCCCGTCCGTTCACAACCTGGCGCACGTCCTGGATCGACGGGCATAGGTTCAGGGCTGGCAGAGCGACCAGCGGCGATTCCGACCCCCACAGTGCGTTCCGGCAATGTGCAGCCTGCTAATCCGAACAGTGCACGGCCCTATCGCGCACTTGGTAGCGAGGCGAGCAACAACAGCGTTCCGACGTCCACTCAGAATGGAGTGGCGCCGACACGATCGCAGGGTATCGTCCCGTCGTCAGCAGCAACACCTCAGCCCGTGCGGAACGGTTCCGTAAACGCAGCCACTGCGACACCGAGTGTCGCGCCTCGTTTAGAGGTTGCACCAAGCGCGCAGGCACCGGCGGTGGCGGCTCCGCAAGGCTACCGACCGGCACCTATTAACCGGCCGAGTTGGGACCGCCCCACCTCACCGGGGGCAGGCAGTCTTCCTGCCGTGCAGAACTCGGGGGCTGCAGTGCCTCAGGCTTCGGGACCGGCTTTGCCGACTTATCGTCAAGAACGTCCGAAGCCTGCAACATCCGTTGCGCCGGAGCGGATGAACTCGTATAGTGCGCCGCCGGAAGTCTCTCAGCCAAGTGCGCCGGCCTATTCTGGTCCGCGGACGGCCACAACTCCGAGGGCGACGGTCCCAGCATTTGAGTCTCGGTCTGTTCCGAACTACTCGAGTCCTGCGGTCCAGTCAAGACCGGCTCCGTCCTACAATCCGGGGCCCGTCCGGAACTATTCAGCGCCAGCGGTGCAATCGCGTCCGGTGCCGAGCTACACGCCTCCAGCAGCACCGTCGCGTCCGGCCCCGTCCTACTCAGCACCAGCGGTGCAATCACGTCCGGCGCAGTCCAGTCCATCGTACTCGGTACCCGCTTCCCGTTCTACACCTCAGGCTGCTCCAACTCCAAATCAGACAAGCCGGTCGGGTAATCGGCGTGACTAGGAGGTCTCCGAACTTCTCGCGTTTAGCTCGGCATGAATAATCCAACGCGACTCGAGGCCAGTGGATCGGGGCTGAGGCTGGCAGAGTTGGCCTTGGTCCTGATGGTGGTGAATCTATCCGCGGTGGCACAGGGGCAGTTCTTATTGTACTCAACGGGCTTTGAAGCAGATGAGGGCTATGGTGCAGCATTGAGCTTGACCGGGCAAGAGCAATGGATCGGATCAGGAGGAGACGGAGTGGTGACTGAATTCTTTCCTGGCTACGGTCAGCAGGCTTACATCGGATTCGTTGCTTCGTCCGGCGCTCAAAGGGAATTCCACAATGTCTACCGACCAGTGCAGCTTGCCCGGATTGCCCGTCGTCAGGCGGTTGTGAAATTCTCTGTCATGATGCAAATCGTGGATTCGACATCTTCCCGCGGTCCTTGGGATGATTTCCGTTGGAGCGTTTATAACACGAATGGAACCCGATTGTTCAGCCTCGACTTTGATAACCAAGCGCTGCTGGTTTCTTACCTTTTGGATGACGAGCGTGGCTTTGTATCGACCGGTGCAAAGTTTGATACGCGCGGGTATTACGATCTAGAGATTTCAATGAACTTTGCCCGTAACCTTTGGTCCGCGACGCTGAACGACGAGGTCGTCGCTCATTCGCAACCGATCACCACCCTGGGAAGTTCATTAAGTCTGGGAGACGTGGACGCGGTTTGGTCCATGCGGAACCCCCAATTTCCTGGGGACAACTATATGGTTTTTGACGAGTATTCCATTACCGAGGAACTTACCGGTTCCATCGCTCCTCGATTGGAGTCGCTTGGTTCGCCGGCGCTAGGCGGTTATCGCGCTCGAATCTACGGAGAACCTGGACTCTCTTATAAAATCGAAGCATCTCCCAACCTCGTCGATTGGGAAACTGTGCTCGACGTTTCTATTCCCGCAGGAGGGATTCTGGATTTTCGCGACTCGTTTGTTACGGCGCCTTCCCGCTTCTATCGTCTTCGCGCTCCGTAGGTCCGGCGTGGGGGTGACGCCCCAACTCGCGACTCGCTCGGGTTGGGAATTGCAGTCAATCCGAGATGTCCTCGATTTTCTTTTTGGATTCCTGTCGCGGAAAGCTTCCGAGCGGGCTAGTTTCCCTGCGCACTTTGTATGGTCTGGGCAAAACGAGCACTTCTGGTGGGTGTCGGCCTTTTGCTAGTTGCGCTGGCGGCGGTGAAGAAGTCTGCTCCGCCTGAACCCACATCCGCTGGCAATCAGGTCTCGAGCCAGTCTTCGAGCACCCCAGCGGATCTTTTTGCTGGCACCAATGTCCTGGCCTTGAGCGTAGAGATCGAGAAGGATGCGCTCGAAGCGCTTCGGCGCCATCCGCGGGACTGGACAAAAGCTACCGTCGAGTTTGCAGGGACGGTCTACTCCGACGTCGCGGTACATATCAAAGGCTCACAAGGCAGTCTGCAATCGATCGACGAACGACCAGCACTGACCTTGAGCTTCAACCGATTTGTGGAGGGTCGGAAGTTTCACGGATTGCGTAAAATCCACCTGAACAACAGCGCCGAGGATCCTAGTTTCCTCATGGAAATCCTCTGCAGCGAGCTTTGCCGAAAAGCAGGACTTCCTGCCGCGCGGTCCGCCCACGCGGTCGTTTCGCTCAATGGCCGTGCACTTGGGCTCTACGTTATCAAAGAAGGTCTTACCAAGGAATTTCTCGGGCAGTTTTTTTCGGATACTTCCGGCAATCTTTACGATGGTGGATTCCGGCAGGATATCAATCATTCCCTGGAACGGATTGGAGGTCGCGGCCTGGATGATCAAAGCGACCGAATCGCTTTACTGCGAGCGGCGCGAGAATCAGATCCCAAGCGGCGTTGGGAACGATTGCAGAAGGTTCTGGATACCGATCGATTTGTTACGTTGCTCGCGATGAGTACCCTCATGTGGAATTGGGACGGTTATCCGATGTCGCGGAACAACTACCGAGTTTACCACGATCCAACCACGGGAAAACTCGTCTTTATTCCTCACGGACTGGATCAGATGTTTTGGGAACCGAACGGCTCAATTTTCCCTCCTCTCCAGGGATTGGTGGCTAATGCGGTTATGAATACACCGCAAGGGCAGCAATTGTATTTGGAACGTCTTACCCAGCTTCATCGAGACGTGCTGCAAGTGCGTCCTTTACAGAAGCGCTTGGACGAGTTGGTTACCCTGATCAAGCCGTATCGAAAGGACGCCGCCCGACACGCGGCCAAGCTCCGAGCGAATATTGCCGGCCGATGGAACTCCGTTGGAGAACAACTCAAAAGTGCCGAAAGGTAAAACCTAGCTCGGCTCGCTGACACGGCGCCAAAAGCAGAGAGCGATTGGTTGATGGAAACGGAACAAATATCGCCGGGATCTTGACTTCCAGTTCTTCGAGGCAAGGGGAGAGGATGGTGGCTAGAGACGGAATTGAACCGCCGACACAAGGATTTTCAGTCCTCTGCTCTACCGACTGAGCTATCTAGCCGACCCATCGCTGCAATGACGTATCTTCGCCAATCCAGACCCAAGAAACAGTCCAGGCGCGGGACCCGCCACCGCAACACCTCATTACAATGCCACACCCTATCCCCGAGATGCAAGCCCTGAAGAGAGACTCGACGCGGAGATCCTGGCGGTGTCGAGAATGACGCTGCACAGGCTATCCGATTAACCGGCGCGTGACGATCGTCCAGATACCGGTCGGAGCATGGCCCCTGTATTAATTCCGGCTTGCCAATGCCATGGCAGCGTCCCAGTGTCTGTTCAACCAGCTATTCCATGATCTTCCTGAATGTTAATGGCGTACGTCGCCAGTTCGATGGCGATCCCGAAATGCCGCTGTTGTGGTTCTTGCGGGATGAAATCAAACTGACTGGAACTAAGTTCGGGTGCGGTGAAGGATTCTGCGGAGCTTGCACAGTGCATCTCAACGGCAAGGCTGTTCGAAGTTGCCAAAGTTCGATGCAGTTGGTCGCCGAGAAAGATGTCACAACAATCGAAGGGTTGAGCGCGACGGGATCACATCCGGTGCAACAAGCGTGGATTCACGCCAATGTCCCACAGTGCGGCTACTGTCAGAGCGGACAGATCATGCGCGCTGCTGCCTTTCTGAAAGACAACCCCAATCCGTCGGACAGCGAAATTGACGCGACAATGAAGTCGAACCTCTGCCGCTGTGGCACGTATCAGCGCATTCGCCACGCGATTAAAGCTGCTGCCCGCCAGCTGTCTCCGGAGGTGAAGCCGTGAGCCACATCGAAGTGCTGACCCGGCGGGCCTTTCTGGGCAACCTCGTTACGTCTGGCGCGTTTGTAATTGCGGCCCGATTTACGCTTCCGGGGGCTCGCGCCGCCGATGTCGTTCCTCCAGCAGAAAGCGCGACCTGGTCGCCGAGTGTCTATCTGGGCATCGAGAGGGATGGAACGGTGATTCTAGTGACTCATCGCTCCGAAATGGGCACGGGCATTCGCTCCGTTCTGCCTCAAGTTCTAGCCGAAGAATTGGAGGTGGACTGGAACCGGGTCAAGATCGAGCAAGCCGTTGGCGACTCGAAGTATGGGAGTCAGAACACCGACGGCTCGTGCTCTATCCGGGATTTCTACGATATCATGCGCCAGGTGGGCGCGTCGGCTCGCACGCTGCTCGAACGCGCCGCCGCGGCGAAATGGGGGGTGCCTGTCAGCGAGTGCAAGGCGCTGAATCACCAGGTTGTCCATTCCGGGGGGCGCAGACTCGATTATGGTGAGCTGGCTGCTGATGCCGCCAAGTTGTCGGCGCCGAAGCCGGAAGAACTCAAGTTCAAATCTCCAGCTGATTACCGCTACGTGGGCAAGGCTTTGCCGACGATCGATGTCGCGGATCTTTGTTCTGGGAAAGGCGTTTTTGGTATTGATGCTACGATGCCAGGGATGGTGCATGCCGCGATCGAACGATCGCCCGTATTTGGAGGCACACTGAAAAGCTACGACGCTCAAGATGCACGTGCGGTCAATGGCGTGCAACAGATTGTCGTTCTCCCACCTCTGGAGCCTCCCTATGGGTTCAAGCCGCTGGGGGGCATCGCTGTGATCGCTAACAGCACCTGGGCAGCCCAGCAAGGCCGCGCGAAGCTCAAGGTGGAATGGGGGCCTGGCGAAAACGCATCTTACGATTCGACTCGTTACAAGCAGGAGTTACTTAAAACCGTTAGGCAACCGCAAAAAGCCGCTCGCACGATTGGTGATGTCGACGCAGAATTCGCGAAGGCCCGGAAGACTTTCGAAGCTGAATATTATGTGCCGCATCTTTCCCATGCCCCCATGGAGCCGCCTGCGGCGGTTGCTGAAGTTCGAAATGGGAAGGCACGCATCTACGCCGCGACGCAAAATCCACAAGCAGTCCAGGAGACTGTCGCTGCAGCGCTTGGGATTGATCGGAATAACGTCGAATGTCACGTCACTTTATTGGGAGGGGGATTTGGGCGTAAGTCCAAGCCCGATTATGTCGCCGAGGCGGCTTTGCTTTCAAGAGCGGTAGGCAAGCCAGTCAAAGTCACCTGGAGCCGGGAAGAGGATATCCGCTTTGATTATTACCACGCGGTGGCGGCTATGTACCTGAAAGCGGCTTTAGACGCTCAGGGGAAGCCAACTGCCTGGCTGCAACGGAGCGCATTCCCTTCCATCGGCGCTATGTTCGATCCTTCGACCAGCGCTGGGCAACCTTTCGAATTGGGGATGGGATGGAGTAATTTGCCGTTTGCTATCCCTAACCACCGTGCGGAAAATGGGCCTGCCCAGGCCCATGTTCGGATCGGTTGGCTCCGGTCGGTCTCAAATATCTATCACGCCTTCGCGATCCACTCGTTTGCTGATGAATTGGCCGCTCTAGAAAACCGCGATCGGGTCGAGTATTTGCTCGAACTTTTGGGTCCCTCCCGCCAGATCGATCTCGGAGAGCGCGGCCCGAATGCCGAAAAGTTCCCCCTCAATACCGGACGATTTCGCCGTGTGATCGAACTCGCCGCGGAAAAATCCGAATGGGCCAAGAAGCCGGCGATCAAAGGCCGGGCGCTAGGAATTGCGGCGCACTGGAGTTTCTACAGCTACGTGGCGGCGGTTGTGGAAGTCGAGGTGGATGATGCCGGTAAAATTCGCATCCCGCGCGTCGATATTGCTGCCGACGTCGGGACGGTGATTAACCCGGATCGAGTAAAATCGCAGTTTGAGGGGGCATCTGTTTTCGGCGCCAGCCTCGCTCTATTCGGGGAGATCACAGCAGCGAACGGCGCGATTGTGGAATCGAATTTTGATGATTACCGCATTGCCAGGATTCACGAAGCGCCAATTGAAACTCATGTGCACCTTGTCTCGAGCAACGAACCTCCTGCAGGGGTTGGTGAGCCCGGCGTGCCGCCGATGGCGCCCGCCCTGTGCAACGCAATCTTCGCCGCAACCGGTAGGCGGATTCGAGACCTTCCAATCCGCAGGCACAAGCTCAACGCTTGATTTTAGCCGATGATGATGAAGAGGCGGGCGTGGCTCACCGTTGGGAGCAGGGCGGTTGGGCGGTTGGATCGACTTCTGTTGTGACGATGTGAGACGTTCACTTGTATCGCGAGGGAAACCGCAAGAACTCAGAATCGCCGGCACCTGCTTTTGCGACAAACGTCTGAATCATCAGTGATAGACCTCGCGGCGTCAAAATACCGTTGATGAGGCGCGGGGCTGAAGCCTCGGCGCTCTTCATTGTGGGTTTGAACTCATCTGGCGCCTGATTTCCGGACGCGAGAAATTGCTCGCTCGACTCGGCGTTGCGCCAAGCGGGGGGGAAGAGGGGACGCACCGCGTCCCCTCAACTCAGAAAACGGCCGATTAGGGACGCGAGAGTTTGGGCTGTATGGCATCGAAGTATGTGAGGCGGCTGGGCTCGGCGAGAAGCGAGAGCGATTTAATTCGCACGTCTTCGAACGCGGGATGGTTTTCAAGATGAGCGATAATCGGCCCTTGCAGAAAGTTGGCGGCCGTCTCTTCACTGTCAAAAAGGTAAATCCCACCCCCTTCTTGGCGGGTTTCATTCACGACCCATGCTTTCCATATCAAACCAGGAATCGCGGCGATCTGTTCCGCGACTTCTACGCAAAGCCGCTCGTAGTCGGGCCATGCGATTTTAACACGGAAATTTGTACAAACGAGGCGAGCTTCACTGTTCATTGGCCAGGAGAGTGGCCGCTAGAGGCGAAACCGACAATAGACCGTAAGTTCTAGAACGCTTACAGCCGGGGCACGGGACGGGCGGTAACGGAGAAGTGCATCAAGGGCGGAGGAAAGATATTTTGGTTGACAGTGGGGGAGTTGGTAATTAGTATTTTTACGTAATTACCGTTGCCAAGGACAATGGCCGGTAGGGTGTCCTAGGAAGGCGTGTGCCGCTTCCCGTAAATCTCACCCTATCAGAGTCGTAAAGTTCTTACACTCGATGTTGTTCGCTATCTTCTGGGAGGTCTCCAAGAGGTGGGGGGGCGCCGCGATTCGCATGAATCGCGGTGGCCTATTTCCGTTGGTGCACGTTCAACCTGGGATCAACCGAGGGTTGAATGGGCTTGACCTTTTAAGGAACAAGCGCTGACGCCGGGGAGCTATGGGCATCGGCGAGGTTCGCGCTGGCTTAGGTGGAAAATCGAGTTCGACGGTAGCGACATTCAGGTCGGTCAGGAAATGATCCAAATAGGAGGACAATGAAATTGATTACACGAAAATTCTTAATAGCAGGACAGTTGTTTGCTGCCGTGGGATTTTGCATGGGGACAGCACAGCTTAATGCCGCGATTATCGGAGTTGCCGGAGGCACCAGTGCTGCCGGACCCACGCTCGGGCCTTACACCATGACGCCTTTTGGGCCAGACCCAACCCCTGACGTCACATTTGTCGATTCTGTGGCCTCACCCCTCGGCGGGACGGTCGACTTTTCGACGCCGATGCTGCATTTGCTTGTACCAACCAGTTGGGCGACATGGAGTCACGGCTATAATGGAGATGTCTACTGGACCGCTGGAGACACCGAAGTCACCTTGACTTTGCCTGCGGGAACCGGTGCTTTCTACTTGTTCGCCCAGCCAAATCCGACCCAGTTCTTCGATATCACCGCGGAGGCGCAAGACGGGACGAAGGTGACACAAACTGTGGATGGACAAGCGGGAGCTGCTAACTATGGCTTTTATGCCACTGGCGGCGATTCCATCATGAAGATCACCGTTTCGTCTTCGGTCGATTTCGCTGTCGGCGAGTTCGGCATTGCCAAAGAGATCACGGGAGGCCAGCCCGACCCGTCCCCAGTTCCGGACAAGGGGAACCTGTCGGTGCTTCTGGCTGCCTTTGGGCTAGGCGGCATGCAGTTAGTTTGGCGTCGGCGCACAGTGTGAGTTTAGCATTTGCCTTGCGGCTCCGAGACCTGGGAGTTCTGGGTCTCGGAACGCAGCAAGTGTTTCAATTCAAGTCGGTTCGCCTTCGTTCTTGCTTCGCGAGTCCATGCCCAGAACGGCTGCGGATCGACCGTGTTTACGGCCTCGTTCTTGGTTCTTCTTACGTGTTTCTCCTCGGTGTAGTGATGGGCGGTCCACGCTCGCTTCACCACGGTCGCAGCTTCTGCCTCGACTCCGTCAAGGACCGTATCTGGCTGGTCGCATTTGAATGCTTTTTCGTTGGGTGATGCGTTATTGTGACGGGGCGATGACAGCAATGTTTCCCTCTGTCGAATGGACGAGAGCACGCCTCCGGGTGGCCTACGTGACGCTGGCTCTCGCGACGATCGTTATCGGGCTGACAGTCCATTGGTATGGTGCCCAACTTAGACCTGCCGCTCGCGATTGGGTTGGGGATGCACTTTGGGCAGCAATGGTGGCATGGTGGATGGGAGCGATCGTTCCAAACGCGGGTGGACAACCCGGTCGGGGAGTGGCGCTGGGACTGTGTTTTGCCGTCGAGTTGAGCCAACTCTATCATGCGCCGTGGCTGGACGCGGCGCGACGCTGCGGTGGGGCATCTCGTCCTGGGTAGTGGCTTTGACCTGTGCGACTTGAGCGCCTATACCCTGGGTGTGCTGGCGGTGACCGCTTGCGAGCGTTTCGTGTTTCGGCTGTCACGCTGACAACCGAGGGCGGGGACCATGCCGTGGATTGAGCGCAAGGTCCTTGTCATCCCCAGACACGCGCAATGCGACGTTCATATTTTGACTGGGAAACGTTGGAAAAAATGAAATCGAAGAAAAATGGTCGGGGCGGTGAGATTTGAACTCACGACCTCGTGTACCCGAAACACGCGCGCTAGCCAGGCTACGCTACGCCCCGAACCAAGTCTCATGAAGCTGCCCGTTAGGCATCACAATTGCAATAAGGATTTTCGGCTTTTGATTAGCGGCTGCGCTGCAAGGGCCATCGGTGACACTCGAACCGCGGGCAACCCAGCCGCCGGCCTCTGGTCCCGTGCTGGCCTGCAGTTCCTCCGTCTCCGCGTTTGGCAAAATAGTCTATTTGCGGTAGGTCAGGCCTGTTCGTTTCCTCGCCGGCGAGTGCCGGGCATTTGTGCCTCGTCGTGGCACCAGAGCCGCTTTAATGTCTCGGACGCTTGTCACGAACATGACTTGGGCTATTGAAAATCCGACTGCAAGCCGGACTCCGTTCGCACTCGAATTGGTTGCGCAGCGGCGGTGCACGGGGTCCTCTCCGCTTTTATGATTGGAACACTTCTTAATGCCGCGGCGATCCTCGTGGGTGGCGTTGTGGGTTTGGCCACCACCAAAGATCTGTCCCCGACAAACCAGGCACGATTGAAGGTGCTCTTAGGCGTGTTTACCGTTTACGCCGGGCTGAGCATGGCCTTGGGAGGTTTTAGCGGCTCCTTGGCGCATCGGGCGGGGCAATTGGCGACTGCCATTCTCGCGTTAATGCTCGGCAAAATGACGGGGCAGCTCTTGCGGTTGCAGCGGGCGCTGAACCGCTTAGGGCAGTCCGCCCAGCAAAGATTCACGACGGCCAAATCGGCTCGAAATAGTCGGGTGGGGGAGGGTTTTATTACTTGCACACTGCTGTTTTGCGTTGGGCCGATGGCCATCTTGGGAGCGTTGCAGGATGGGCTGCTGGGCAGTTTCCGAACGTTGGCCGTAAAGTCGGTGCTCGACGGATTAGCGACGATGGCCTTCTCCAAAGTCTTCGGATGGGGAGTCATGCTGGCGGCGATTCCGGTTCTGGCTTACCAAGGCTCGATTACGCTCTTGTCTGGGCTAGCGGAACCGTACCTTCGGGACCCCCGCCTGTTGGAGACCCTCAGCTTGACTGGTGGATTGCTTGTCTTCTGCATCGCCTTAATCATTCTCGAACTGAAAAAGGTAGCCTTGGCCGACTATCTACCGAGCCTGCTATACGCTCCTGGATTAACGTGGCTGTGGTTGCGGCTCTTCTGAACGAGGCCTATCTGGCGATGATTTCTCTCCTTTTCGCCAGTGACAGTCGACGCTGGAGAGTCGTGCGCGGTATCGAGACGGGATCAGGGATTCTGTGGGTTTTTTTTCAGGGCGGTCACGAATGCAAAGTGATCGCAGGACTTCTTATACTCTCTCCATGCAGCCGACGTGCAAAGTATTCTTGATGGAAGATCGGGAAGATGACGCGCACCTGCTTCGTCAGGCAATTGCGGACTGTCCGACGCTTGCTCTAGTGCACCACGCCAAGAACGCCAAGGAGGCCGTCAGTTATTTACTGGGTGCCGGGGTCTATAGCGATCGTGCGCGTTATCCGTTGCCAAACGTATTGATTCTGGACTTGGAG
>JBGAIN010000324.1:0-3433 GCA_044225505.1 Limisphaerales bacterium | reverse complement strand
TCCGATTCATGCAACGAGAACGCAGGTTCGTGTCTGCTGGCAGAGTTCGGGTCGGAAAAGCTGCGGCAAAACCGTTTTGAAAAAATCGGATAGATAACGTTTTTTCTTGTTGACCAGGGCCCTAATGGCTGACCCCTTCGAGACCCCTTCGACCTTCGATCGGAACACACTCCGATCGGATCCCAATCTCGGAACAATATTTGGCGAATGGAATCTTGAATCTCCGCCGCTCGTTGTTTTCTCGAAGTCTCCACGCTTGGGCTATGCAGCCGAACGGTCCGCGTGACCGACTGCTGCTGGAAAAGGTCTCACGCTGTTATAATAGCTCGTCAGAGCTTCCCGGCAAGGATCGAACCGGGAGTAGCAGCAGCAGTTCCGGTCCTCGCGGTGGGTAGTCCATTTGTCAGACATCGTGCTCATGCCTCCACCCCGCCAGGATCCGCTCTATAAGCAATGTGTCGTTCCAGATGCCACGCGGGGGATAGTCTCGAAGCTGCTCGTTACTCAAATCCTCCACTCTCCACTCGCGCTGTCCGTCCCAAAGAAACCATGGGCCTGCTCGTTTGCCAGTCTTGTCGCGATGCGAACTGCGGAAGATCGGAAAAGACTCTGAATGTCGGGGAATCTCCTCTGATGCCACGACACGGACAATGCCGCGGTTACACGCAGCGCCCAACGGGAAAAACGTGCTGAACGCTGGCTGCCGACAGACCAAGTCTGCAAAATCCACAGGCCGTTGAGCAAAAAGGCCGGGCAACACCCGGAGAAGCGCACCGAAACGAGGAGGTGTGTCATGCTTGTGTGTGAACTGCGCATAAGCAAGCCCCTTCGGGGTCGGAATCTCGATGATGTCTCCTATTCGCGGTCGAACTCGGCTGGTAAGTGGCATGACTGCGCAGTGGACTAACAGTCCGAATCATCGACACCGCGCCCAAGTGGTCGACTTCTGGTTTGGTTTACTCGCGGTACTCGATGCATTCGGTGGTTGGGCATGATCATGGAAACCAAAGCGAAATGTCCTGTATCGCTCGGGATTTCGGGTTACGCCAAAGGTCACAGCGAAGCCTGCCGAGAGTCATGCTGGCCGAACCTTCTGTTTCCCATTCGTTTAAGTCCATCTCGTCAGATTCGACGGCAAAGAAGTCATCGACGCACTTGACCTTCCTGCCGCTGATGCTTAGAGCGCCGCAGAAAACCTTTGCCGGATGGAAGTCAACCCGAGGAAGTGGCTCGCAGAAGAGAAAGGACACTTGTTTTACCACTTTGCCTTCCTCGTAGAGCCACACACCTGCTTCGTCAAAAGTATGAATCGTCGATTTCGCTCGGCTAAACTCCGGATTAGGCTTCCGCACCCGACCTTCGCCGAAGAGATCCTCTAACAAGCGCAACTCCGGTGGTCGCTTCAACAGAACGTCGCCAATGCCATAGGCGCCAACCAACACTGTCACTGTGAAATGCATCGCGCTACGCTGCCCAACGATGGAGATATGCGACCGCCGCTGGGAGTAATGCGAGGGCGTGAACTGCACGCCCAAGTTTCCACTCCGCGGCGAGCGGATTAGCGCAGCGGCGGTTCGCCATCATCGATTTGTTCGGCGTTCCCCTCATCAGATCCCCCTCAAACGCCAAACCACTGGAGCCACGAAAAACGCGAGAGCGACTACAGGCAAATACCCAACCCGAACCAGGGAGAGGTCCAGTTTTGACGGGGACTGAGGATGCCTCCAGATCAGAACGGCTGCGCCCGTCCAAAAAGCGACCAAAGCGATCCCGCAGAACTGCGCAACCAGTCCTCCATCCAGAATCATTCCACTCAGCAGGCCTAAAACGATTTGCATCGCTAGAGCTTCGAAAATCGGGCGGTCATAGCTCGCTGATATGGGCAGGCGTAGTCTCATTGGCATTTCTTCGCCGAACGACGCCGGTAACCGACTCGGCGCCCGTTGGCTTCGATTTGGAACCTCAGTGTTCTTGCCGAGTTCGGTTCAGTTGGCTGGTTAGCCCTCATTTCAGCTGTCTCCTGTAATCTTCCAAAGTCTGGGTATTGCAGCTGCCCGGATGAATTGTAATGAACCTCGGCCATGCGGTCATCGACATGTCATCCAGAAGCACGTTTGGCTTGGGTAGGAATGCCTCGAAGCAATCAGCAATCCCGAACTCATCGGCACTTCGCCGAGCGTAATCCCGCCCGCCCGAGCTCCAGCAGTAAAGAACCGCCCCCTGGTCCTTCAAAGCACGAATGTGCCGAATCGCGCTGGGGATGGGGATGCGCTTGGAACTGGTACTACGAACGAATGTGTCATCCACGTCTACGTAAACGTAAATCGCTGGCGAGCTCATAGCGCGTGGTAAGGGCTAACGCCTCGGGTGAGCGACCGCCGCTGGAGACGTGCTCACGGAAGCTGTGGTCGCGATCAAGTTGCCAGTGCAGCTCCGAAACCGCGGCGCGGGGCGGCGGTTCTGCTCTACCCGATTGTTAGCCCTCGTTTTTCTATTGGCCACTATAGCTGATTGTCACGATCTTGCTGCCAGCAGTAAAGCCTCCTGTTCCAGCTACCTGCCAAGCGTTAGTTTCCTTCACCATTCGGTAACTGCGCCCGTAGCCCGAATACCTTGGGTTCGGCTTTGTCCCAGTCGGGGGCCGTTCACGAGTGCTCCTCGCTAGAACGGTCACACTGCCGTCGCGCTCAATTTCCATCTCGCGGATAGGCTCAAAGAAGTGCCGACACAAGACGCTGGGAGCCCCGCTGAGGCCAAACCGGCGAAGGGCTGATTTATCGCTTTGTCGCTTGTATTTGCGCACGCGCTCCACAATCTCGGCCACGTCGGCTGGCGACAGTTCACGCAGAACGATGATCGGCCTATCAGACGTGACGTGAATTGGGATCTGATCCGAGATAGCCATCCGCCATATGGTCACGCCGAGCACCACCAGGACCAGCCCGAGAACAATTGCCGCATTTCGAACTCTGCCACAGCGCTTCATTGCCAAGACTCTGGGCGAACGTTGAAATAACCGACCGCCGCTGAAGGGAAAGTTTGATCGCGCAAATGGCTCCCAAATTGCCCGGTGCCTCCGAACGAGAAGGAAGTAGCGGCAGTTCGTGTTCATTGATTCGTTAGGGCAAAGATCCTTCACCTTGCATCCCGTATGGCAGATTTTTCAGCTTGCGAATGTCGAAGCCCACTTGGACGGAGAGGCAATCCACGGATGGATTGTGAATCACGCCGCACTTCCCGCACAAATCCCTCACATGAATCGTGACTTTGGACGCGAACACCCAGCGGCTGGAAAAGGTTAACAGGATGGCCATACAGACCGACAGCGCGCACACGGATGCGATCAGCCGAGGCCGCATTACAACAATGCTGCTCAGCTGCGTCAGCTTCCAGAAGACTCGCCGCTTGAATCGATAGCCGAACATACTGGCCC
>JBGAIN010000104.1:0-32648 GCA_044225505.1 Limisphaerales bacterium | reverse complement strand
GCCGTGTTCACGGTCAAGGTGCCGTTGTTCTGGTAAGTGCCACTGACGGTAACACTGGGAATAGCCAGAGCGTTGAGACCGCTCAAGGTCTTGCCCGCACCACTCAAGGTGTGCAACCCAGTGCTGGCTGTGAAAGTGCCGTCGATCTGGAGATTGCCCGCCATGGAGATGACAGCCGCAGCGGTCTCATTCCAAAGACCTCCCGAGTTGATCGTGACGTTGCCTGTGAACGTCTTGGTTCCCGTGGCGCTGCTATGGGCTAAGGTGCCACTGACAGAGGTGGTGCCGGTCACGGTGAGGTTAAACCCGGCCACCGTGAAAGTGGTGCCTGAGTTCACGGTCAGATTCCCCCCAATCGTCAACGCCGCAGCCGTCGTCGCCGTGGCCGTGCCGCTTAAGGTCAGGTTGCCGCTGATTGTGGTCCCGGTCAGAGTTTTGGTCCCGCTCCCAGACAGTGTTAAATGCCCGTAGCTTTGTGCGCTGTTGAGAATGGCCACGGTCTGATCGGAGCCTGAGTACTCAACCGTGCTGGTCGCGTTGATGGAGTGCGCGCTATAATTCGCCGGCAGCGTGCGTGTGCCCCCAATCTTCAAAGTGGACCCGGCGGCCAATGTCAGTGTGCCACCTGCTGCTGTGCGATCGGCCGTAAAGGTGACTAAGTCCAGAGTGCCTGCCGATACAGTCAGGTTGCCGGCAATTCCGATACTGGCCAACAAGGTCTTAGTGTTAGAACCGGAGATAATCAGGCTTCCGTAGTTTTGTGCGCTATTAAGAACGTCAATGGATTGGGTGGTTCCGGAGAACTCGATTGTGGAGGCGGAATGAATAGAATGGGTCGTATAATTGGCTGGGAAGCTACCCGTGCCGCCGATTTTGAGGGATGCTCCGCTGTTTAGAGTCAACGTGCCTCCTGCGCTTGTTCGGTCCGCGGTGAAGGCGAGCAAGTCCAAGGTGACGGCGGACACTGTGAGATCGCCACCGACGGCAATCGTTCCGCTCAAAGATTTCGCGCCTGAACCACTCATCGTCAGATGATGGTAGGTGATGGCTTTGACGGTTTGGGCGGCGCCGGTGTAGTTGACGGTATTGGGATTGGCCGTGGCAGTGAGGCCCGTGATGGCGCTGGTCCCACCGAGATTGAGTATGGCACCAGTCCCTTGCGTGAGTGTGCCCGCGCCAGCTAAAGAGGTGTTCACGGTCAAGGTGCCGTTGTTCTGGTAAGTGCCACTGACCGTGAGACTGGGAATGACGATGGCGTTGAGACCGCTCAAGGTCTTGCCCGCACCACTCAAGGTGTGCACCCCAGTGCTGGCTGTCAGAGTGCCGTCATTCTGGAGATTGCCCGCCATGGAGATGACAGCTGCAGCGGTCTCATTCCAAAGACCTCCCGAGTTGATCGTGACGTTGCCTGTGAACGTCTTGGTTCCCGTGGCGCTGCTATGGGCTAAGGTGCCACTGACAGAGGTGGTGGTTAAACCCGGCCACGGCAAGGTGGTGCCTGAGTTCACGGTCAGATTCCCCAATCGTCAGCGCCGCGCCGTCGTCGCCGTAGCCGTGCTGCTTAAGGTCAGGTTGCCATTCACTGTCGTCACGCTCGGGCTGTGTGGCCCGGTTCTGCTCCCGGAAGACGTAGGTTTCCGTACGCGGTGGCTTTGACGGTCGGCGCGGCGCCGGTGTAACGACGGGGCGATCAGCCGTGGCAGTGAGGCCGGTGATAGCAACGGTCCCACCGAGATTGAGAATGGCGCCAGTCCCTTGCGGAGGGTGCCTGCGCCAGCCGGAAGTAGTGTTGACGGTCAAGGTGTTGCCCTTGCAGGCACACGGTAACACTGGAATATTGGGAGGATTGAGACCACTCATACCTTGCCTGCACCACTCAAGGTGTGCAACCCAGTGCTGGCTGTGAAAGTGCCGTCGATCTGGAGATTGGCCTGCCATGGAGATGACAGCTGCAGCAGTCTCATTCCAAAGACCTCCCCGAGTTGGATCGTGACGTTGCCTGTGAACGTCTTGGTTCCCCGTGGCGCTGCTATGGGCTAAGGTGCCACTGACAGAGGTGGTGCCGGTCACGGTGAGGTTAAACCCGGCCACGGTGAAGGTGGTGCCTGAGTTCACGGTCAGATTCCCCCAATCGTCAACGCCGCAGCCGTCGTCGCCGTGGCCGTGCCGCTTAAGGTCAGGTTGCCATTCACCGTCGTCACGCTCGTCAGGGTCTTAGCCCCGCTCCCTGAAGATTGAGAATGTTATACGCGGTGGCTTTGACAGTCTGGGCAGCGCCGGTGTAGTTGACGGTGTTGATTGGCTGTGGCAGTGAGGCCGGTGATAGCACTGGTCCCACCGAGATTGAGAATGGCGCCTGTCCCTTGCGTGAGGGTGCCCGCGCCAGCTAAAGAGGCCGTGTTCACGGTCAAGGTGCCGTTGTTCTGGTAAGTGCCACTGACGGTAACACTGGGAATAGCCAGAGCGTTGAGACCGCTCAAGGTCTTGCCCGCACCACTCAAGGTGTGCAACCCAGTGCTGGCTGTGAAAGTGCCGTCGATCTGGAGATTGCCCGCCATGGAGATGACAGCCGCAGCGGTCTCATTCCAAAGACCTCCCGAGTTGATCGTGACGTTGCCTGTGAACGTCTTGGTTCCCGTGGCGCTGCTATGGGCTAAGGTGCCACTGACAGAGGTGGTGCCGGTCACGGTGAGGTTAAACCCGGCCACCGTGAAAGTGGTGCCTGAGTTCACGGTCAGATTCCCCCCAATCGTCAACGCCGCAGCCGTCGTCGCCGTGGCCGTGCCGCTTAAGGTCAGGTTGCCGCTGATTGTGGTCCCGGTCAGAGTTTTGGTCCCGCTCCCAGACAGTGTTAAATGCCCGTAGCTTTGTGCGCTGTTGAGAATGGCCACGGTCTGATCGGAGCCTGAGTACTCAACCGTGCTGGTCGCGTTGATGGAGTGCGCGCTATAATTCGCCGGCAGCGTGCGTGTGCCCCCAATCTTCAAAGTGGACCCGGCGGCCAATGTCAGTGTGCCACCTGCTGCTGTGCGATCGGCCGTAAAGGTGACTAAGTCCAGAGTGCCTGCCGATACAGTCAGGTTGCCGGCAATTCCGATACTGGCCAACAAGGTCTTAGTGTTAGAACCGGAGATAATCAGGCTTCCGTAGTTTTGTGCGCTATTAAGAACGTCAATGGATTGGGTGGTTCCGGAGAACTCGATTGTGGAGGCGGAATGAATAGAATGGGTCGTATAATTGGCTGGGAAGCTACCCGTGCCGCCGATTTTGAGGGATGCTCCGCTGTTTAGAGTCAACGTGCCTCCTGCGCTTGTTCGGTCCGCGGTGAAGGCGAGCAAGTCCAAGGTGACGGCGGACACTGTGAGATCGCCACCGACGGCAATCGTTCCGCTCAAAGATTTCGCGCCTGAACCACTCATCGTCAGATGATGGTAGGTGATGGCTTTGACGGTTTGGGCGGCGCCGGTGTAGTTGACGGTATTGGGATTGGCCGTGGCAGTGAGGCCCGTGATGGCGCTGGTCCCACCGAGATTGAGTATGGCACCAGTCCCTTGCGTGAGTGTGCCCGCGCCAGCTAAAGAGGTGGCCGTGTTCACGGTCAAGGTGCCGTTGTTCTGGTAAGTGCCACTGACGGTAACACTGGGAATAGCCAGAGCGTTGAGACCGCTCAAGGTCTTGCCCGCACCACTCAAGGTGTGCAACCCAGTGCTGGCTGTGAAAGTGCCGTCGATCTGGAGATTGCCCGCCATGGAGATGACAGCCGCAGCGGTCTCATTCCAAAGACCTCCCGAGTTGATCGTGACGTTGCCTGTGAACGTCTTGGTTCCCGTGGCGCTGCTATGGGCTAAGGTGCCACTGACAGAGGTGGTGCCGGTCACGGTGAGGTTAAACCCGGCCACCGTGAAAGTGGTGCCTGAGTTCACGGTCAGATTCCCCCCAATCGTCAACGCCGCAGCCGTCGTCGCCGTGGCCGTGCCGCTTAAGGTCAGGTTGCCGCTGATTGTGGTCCCGGTCAGAGTTTTGGTCCCGCTCCCAGACAGTGTTAAATGCCCGTAGCTTTGTGCGCTGTTGAGAATGGCCACGGTCTGATCGGAGCCTGAGTACTCAACCGTGCTGGTCGCGTTGATGGAGTGCGCGCTATAATTCGCCGGCAGCGTGCGTGTGCCCCCAATCTTCAAAGTGGACCCGGCGGCCAATGTCAGTGTGCCACCTGCTGCTGTGCGATCGGCCGTAAAGGTGACTAAGTCCAGAGTGCCTGCCGATACAGTCAGGTTGCCGGCAATTCCGATACTGGCCAACAAGGTCTTAGTGTTAGAACCGGAGATAATCAGGGTCTCATTCCAAAGACCTCCCGAGTTGATCGTGACGTTGCCTGTGAACGTCTTGGTTCCCGTGGCGCTGCTATGGGCTAAGGTGCCACTGACAGAGGTGGTGCCGGTCACGGTGAGGTTAAACCCGGCCACGGTGAAGGTGGTGCCTGAGTTCACGGTCAGATTCCCCCCAATCGTCAACGCCGCAGCCGTCGTCGCCGTGGCCGTGCCGCTTAAGGTCAGGTTGCCATTCACCGTCGTCACGCTCGTCAGGGTCTTAGCCCCGCTCCCCTGAAGATTGAGAATGTTATACGCGGTGGCTTTGACGGTCTGAGCGGCGCCGGTGTAATTGACGGTGTTGGGATTGGCCGTGGCAGTGAGGCCGGTGATAGCACTGGTCCCACCGAGATTGAGAATGGCGCCAGTCCCTTGCGTGAGGGTGCCTGCGCCAGCTAAAGCGGTGTTGACGGTCAAGGTGCCGTTATTCTGGTAAGTGCCACTGACCGTGAGACTGCGAATGACGATGGCATTGAGACCACTCAAGGTCTTGCCCGCACCACTCAAGGTGTGCAACCCAGTGCTGGCTGTGAAAGTGCCGTCGATCTGGAGATTGCCCGCCATGGAGATGACAGCTGCAGCAGTCTCATTCCAAAGACCTCCCGAGTTGATCGTGACGTTGCCTGTGAACGTCTTGGTTCCCGTGGCGCTGCTATGGGCTAAGGTGCCACTGACAGAGGTGGTGCCGGTCACGGTGAGGTTAAACCCGGCCACGGTGAAGGTGGTGCCTGAGTTCACGGTCAGATTCCCCCCAATCGTCAACGCCGCAGCCGTCGTCGCCGTGGCCGTGCCGCTTAAGGTCAGGTTGCCATTCACCGTCGTCACGCTCGTCAGGGTCTTAGCCCCGCTCCCCTGAAGATTGAGAATGTTATACGCGGTGGCTTTGACGGTTTGAGCGGCGCCGGTGTAGTTGACGGTGTTGGGATTGGCCGTGGCAGTGAGGCCGGTGATAGCACTGGTCCCACCGAGATTGAGAATGGCGCCAGTCCCTTGCGTGAGGGTGCCTGCGCCAGCTAAAGCGGTGTTGACGGTCAAGGTGCCGTTGTTCTGGTAAGTGCCACTGACCGTGAGACTGCGAATGACGATGGCATTGAGACCACTCAAGGTCTTGCCCGCACCACTCAAGGTGTGCAACCCAGTGCTGGCTGTGAAAGTGCCGTCGATCTGGAGATTGCCCGCCATGGAGATGACAGCTGCAGCAGTCTCATTCCAAAGACCTCCCGAGTTGATCGTGACGTTGCCTGTGAACGTCTTGGTTCCCGTGGCGCTGCTATGGGCTAAGGTGCCACTGACAGAGGTGGTGCCGGTCACGGTGAGGTTAAACCCGGCCACGGTGAAGGTGGTGCCCGAGTTCACCGTCAGATTCCCCCCAATCGTCAGCGCCGCAGCCGTCGTCGCCGAGGCCGTGCCGCTCAGTGTCAGGTTGCCATTCACCGTCGTCACGCTCGTCAAGGTTTTTACACCACTTCCGCTTAATGTCAGATGCCGATAAGAGACTGCCCGAACCGTTTGGGCACCTCCTGAATACTGGACGGTTGCTGTGGTACCGTTTGGGCTGAACGTTGCAGTTCCTGCTCCCGGTGTAGAGAATGGGGTGGCACCCGCGAGCGTTAAAGTCCCGGATTGCGCGCCGGTGGCTAAAGTCAAAGTCGCGGTTGCGGTCGTGTCTGCGTTCAAGATGGCACTGCCTCCAACCCTGACAGAACCATATGCAAGGGCGAACGAGGCATTGTTAATAACAGCAGCGCTGGGACGCTTGCTGAGGACACTCATGTTCCCGGAAACGGCCAAGTTGGATACTGTCGACGTTAGTGTGCAAGTAATCGTTGAAGCGATCGTTGGAGTGGTCGTTCCCCCGACCGCTAAAGAAGCACAATTGACAGTCCCCGAACCGGCTATCGTTGCCGATGTCGCCACGGTCGCACTATTTTGCAGGGTGATTCCCGTCGATACGGTAAACAAAACACTGGCATTTACGGTTATCGTGGCTGGCGTCGAACTCGAGTTATTAAATGCGACCGAGTTGATCGTGGCATTTGCCGTCACCGTGATCGCGTCCCCGGCGCGAATGATAACGTCGTCGGTGCTCTGCGGAACCGTGCCCCCTGGCCAGGGGGCGTTGGCGGTCGTTGAGTTCCAGTTGCCACTCCCAGCGGTTGTCACCGTGGCGGCTTTGCCACCAATGGTAGCCGCCAACAACATGACCAGAAAAACGTACTTCATGACCTACTGAGCGGGAGTTTGCTGCTGACTTAGAGAAATGTTTGTCGACTCGATGGCGGCTCGGCAGACCCAGACGGCGGAAAAGGTTGGTGGCGCAGCTCGTCTCACGGGCGCCGCTCCAAAATGAAGTCCAAGCTCAACACTGGAGAAGAGCGAGCTCGATCTGGGAGTAGATCCCAAAATTGCCATAGCTCGCTCAATCAGACCGACTTTTTCAACGTCGCAATCTGCCATTATAAGCGACCATATCATTGATGGATTGCAGAATTTGACAATCTTTTGTTTCGTTAACAACTGCTTAACTTGGTGGACTGGGCTGTTTAGTGAGTGGCCGCTATCCATTGCCCAATTTTGGTTTCGGGGAACTCCACTAACCTGCCATCGCTCATTGGGCTCGAGGTCAAGAAAGGGCGGGAGGGGAGGTATCGCAGTCCGTAGAATTAGGTATGCCTCTTTTCGTTTGCAACGAGGATTAAACCTGTTAGGCCGCCGTTGACACCAGAAGGCCGGTTTCCTACGATAATTCGATGAATGCTCTTCGTGCTTCGCTGCTGGAGTTAATCCGGCGCACTTCCGCTGAAATTCCTGATGATGTTCAGGCCGCACTGCTGCAATCCCTCGAATCCGAGAAGAAAGGCACGATCGCGGAGTCAGCGCTCAAGATTATCGAGCAGAATATCGAGCTCGCGAAAAAGAAATCACAGCCGATTTGTCAAGATACGGGTAGCATTCTTTTTTACGTGGACTGTCCCGTTGGGTTCGACCAGATCAGTTTCGAGGAGGCCGCTCGCGACGTCGTCCGGGAAGCGACCAAGAAAGGTTACCTCAGACAGAACTCCGTTGATTCTTTGACTGGGGTAAACGATGGGACAAACGTCGGGCCTGGCACACCAACGGTTCACTTTCATCAACATCGCACGGAAGAAGTTCGAGTGCGGTTGATGCTCAAAGGAGGCGGTTGCGAGAATGTCGGCGCCCAGTATTCGCTTCCGAATGAAAAACTGAAAGCGGATCGTGACCTGAAAGGCTGCCGTCGAGTGATTCTAGATGCTGTATTGCAAGCGCAAGGCAAGGGCTGTGGTCCAGGAATTCTCGGAGTTTGTATTGGTGGGGATCGAGCCACCGGCTATGAGTTTTCGAAGCAGCAGTTACTGCGCACGATCGGAGATCGCAATTCGGTGTCGGAATTAGACGGACTGGAACAGGACGTTCTGAAGACAGCGAATGACCTCGGGATTGGGCCGATGGGTTTCGGAGGTAAGACGACGTTGCTTGGCGTGAAGATCTGTGCGGCGAATCGAGTGCCAGCGTCGTTCTTCGTCAGTATCAGCTACATGTGTTGGGCCTACCGGCGGCAAGGCTTCGTGTTGAAGCCTGACGGCAGCATTCAAAACTGGCTTTATTAATTCAATCCCATGACTACTCTGACAATTCCATTTACCGAGGAAAAGATCCGTTCCCTAAAAGTCGGCGACGCCGTCCAAATTAGCGGAGTCCTGTTTACTGGACGCGACGCCGTCCACAAGTATCTGCATGACGGTGGTAAGCTTCCTCCGGCTGTTAACTTGAAGAATGGTATCATTTACCACTGCGGTCCTGTGGTAGTCAAAGATGAGAAGGGCGAATGGAAGGCCACCGCCGCTGGACCGACGACGTCCATCCGTGAAGAGCCCTACCAGTGGGAAGTGATTCGTGACTTTGGCTTGAGAGGAGTGATCGGTAAGGGAGGGATGGGGGAGCGAACCTTGGCCGCTTGCAAGGAATACGGATGTGTTTATTTCCACGCCATTGGAGGCGCGGCGCAGGTTTTGGCGGAATGCGTCAAGAAGGTGCGGGGCGTTTCTTTTCTCAAGGAATTCGGCTCTCCCGAAGCCATTTGGGAATTCGAAGTAGAAGCGTTCCCAGCGGTTGTGACGATGGACGCCCACGGCAACTCCCTGCACAAAGAAGTCTTCGAGGCGAGCCAGGCTCGATTGGCGGCGCAGCTTTGACACAGCACGTTTCTCCCTCAACGCCTTTTCCAGCGGCTACGCGTGAGCGTCCAGTTAGCTTTTACTCGTTCGGGCGCGGAATCTTTCCATCATGCGTTCTGCTTCCTGGAACGGTTGCATACCGTTGACCGGGGCCGGTATCGAGGAGGCTAGGACTCACATCAACCGCGGTGGAATAACCAAGCTGCTTTCGAAAGGCTGATCTGCCTGCGTCGGAGGGTATACGCGGACGCGTTATTTGGGTGAGAGTTGTTACACCGTCACAATCTCGGCTTCGGACCCGCCGAGCGTTGAGAGCGAAGGTCATGTCCCAGCTCCCACTAATCCTGGCGTTTTTGTGGGATGGTTGGCCTGGGCTGGCCAGGATCAACAACAGACTCAGCTTTTTACCGGCCTTAAAGTTCGAGTGACGACGCGCAAGGATGGTATTTGGACCCATGCCATGGTGGCCGAGGAGACCATTGACCTCAGCGGCAACGATATCATCGACTTTATCGGCGCTAGTGTGAGCAAGACAGTGAGGATGAATGGGCACTTCAATTTTCACTATGACGAAGCGCTCGGCAACCTGGGCATGGGGCGGGGGTATATCATCGATTCCTGGAACGAGATTTAAGGTCGTTCCGTCCGTCGCTAAAAGGTCGGGTGCTTGGCGACTGCCAAGATTTATTCCGAGGCTTTTGGTTTGCTTGAGCGCGGGAACCTCCGCCGAAGGAAGAAGTGGCTATCCTGTGACTTCCTGAGGCCCTTTGCCACCGTTCACCAAGAACAGGGCCGCCATGCGAACGGCCAATCCATTGGTAACTTGTTCGAGGATCACAGACCGATCTCCATCCGCCACGTCGCTATCGATTTCAACGCCACGATTGATCGGGCCCGGATGCATGATGAGCACGTCCGGTTTTGTGGTCGCGAGTCGAGATTTGTTCAGGCCAAACAGACTGGCGTATTCGCCGATGCTCGGGAACATGGATTTCCGCTGACGTTCGTGTTGGATGCGCAGTAGGTTGATAATGTCCGCGTTGGCAACAGCCTCATTCACATTGTGAGTGACGTGGCACCCCATCTGTTCGAATTCCCGAGGAACCAAGGTCGAGGGGCCGCAGAGCGTTACATTGGCGCCCAACTTGCACAAGGCCCAGATGTTCGATCGTGCGACACGACTATAGAGAATATCTCCCAAGATCGTTACATTCAGCCCCGCGATTCGGCCTTTCTTCTCACGGATCGTGAACGTGTCTAGAAGAGCCTGCGTTGGATGTTCGTGAGCTCCATCTCCAGCGTTAATGACGCTGGATTTCAGAAATCGGGCGAGGAAATGCGGTGCTCCCGTAGCGCTGTGGCGAATGATGATAATGTCCGCATTCAGGGCTTCCAAATTTCGCGCCGTGTCCTTGAGTGTTTCGCCTTTCTTCAGCGACGAAGCTTCCGCGGTAAAGTTGATAATGTCCGCCGTTAACCGCTGCGCGGCGAGTTCAAAGCTGATCCGAGTTCGCGTCGACGGCTCGACGAAGAGGAGAACGACGGTCTTGCCGCGGAGGGCGGGGACCTTTTTGATCGCGCGTTCGCCCACCGCCTTAAATGCTTGGGCTGTATCGAGGACGGTGATGATCTCTTTGGCCGAAAGGGATTGGACGTCCAGCAAATGCTTGCGATTCCAGCTCATGGCTTCTCCAAGTAGACCACCTCGTTACCGCCCTCCTCTTTAAGGCTGACTTTGATCCGTTCGCCCAGCGCGGTGGGAACGTTTTTGCCCACGTAGTCGGCTCGAATGGGCAGTTCCCGGTGACCTCGATCAACCAGGACCGCGAGCTGAATGGCTTGCGGCCTCCCAAAATCGTTCAGAGCGTCCATCGCTGCTCGAACCGTTCTGCCACTAAACAGAACGTCGTCGACCAGAATGACAATCTTACCGTTCAGATCGAAGGGGATCTTCGTCGGATGAATCTCACGCCCAATCCGCTGGTCAATGTCATCCCGATGCATGCTGACATCCAGGCAACCGATGGGAACCGGATGCTGCCAGAGCCGCCTCAAAGCTTCAGCCAACCGGTTCGCTAAATGGACGCCGCCGCGCGGGATTCCCACTAAGGCCAGCTTGCCATCACCCGCCTCGTTACGTTCTTTGATCTCATGAGCAATGCGAGCCAAAGTTCGATCGATCGCTGGGGCGTCCAACAGAATGGTAGAGGTGGGCATACAAGCAACGTCTCAAGACACTGCCCCTAGAGCAGGGGGAATGTGGGGGAAATTCATAGGTTCCTTTGCAACCTCACTGGATTGCATTAAAGGAAAAGCGGGTCAGTTCTGGCCAGTCTGAGTCTGGCGCCCTTTGCGCCACTTCGAGCGATGTTTGACAATCCAGTCGGTCAAGGCTTGTTCAAACCCAATATCGTAGCCGGCTTTTTCGGACTCAATCCACTTATGTTTCAGGATCTCTTCTCGCTCCGCCTGAAACTCCCTATAGAGCGAGGAATTCTTGACCAGGTCGCTGCCGCTCGTCGGAGGACTATTGCTGTCGTTCGGCATAGGTCACTAATGGTTGACGCTTTTGACTTTGGCGAATTTAACATTGGCCAACGCCCTGACAATCAAATTCAGCAGGTTCAATTCCAAGCTGCTCGCTGGATAACGGTCAGGTTCCAACTGTTCAAGTTGCTGATCTTGAATTACATGGCAGTTATGGACGTCTCGCTGGGAAGGCCTGTTGTCCCAGCCTAGCGTCAACCCAATGGCCCCAAGACAGGCGGAGCCAAAGTGAACCATGAGTAAGGCCTTGCCCTGTTAAGATTACCCCGACGTTCCTGGTCTCGGTGTTTCTAAGGATTAACCTGAACCCGTTTCTTAATTTGCACAAGTGCCAGCTTCTTAGTTTACTGGCGCCTCGTCGGCATGTCCCAAATGTTAAAATCGTCCGGGGCGATGGGCGCCGCCACGTTGCTCAGTCGCATTCTGGGCATGGGGCGGGAAGTTTTGTACGCCAACTTCATGGGCGCAGGCTTGGTAGCAGCGGCTTTCAAGCTGGCTTTCATGATCCCCAACCTCTTCCGACGATTGCTCGGAGAAGGCGCCTTAACCGCCGCCTTCATCCCTATCTTCAAAGAAAAGGAGAAAACCGAGGGGGAAGCCGCGATGTGGCGAGCGGCCAATGCCGTAATTTGCGGCTTAGTCCTGGCCTCCACGGCGATTATCTTCATCGTTTTGCTCGGAATCTCGGTCGTCTTGGCCCTCGATTCGCCGTCAACCTTGGGCCTTAGACGAGCGCCTTTGCCTCTGACTTCGCAATCGCAAGTTCCGCCGAGAAGTATCGACGCAGACATAGCCGTCGCACGGGCTGAGCTCGCTCGGTTGTTGTCCAATGCTCCGCCTCATGTGTCGAATTCCACGGCAATCGTCCTATCCAACGCCCTGGCGCGCGGGGTGATTCCCGAGGGGCTTCTCAACGGTTCAAACGCTCCCGTTGTTGTGCTCAAGCCGTCGTTCCCACACGCTGGGTATCTCACTCCGGACCGGCGCCTGATGTTGTTTTTGCTTCGGTTGATGTTCCCTTACATGCTCTTGGTCTGCCTGGCCGCAATCTTCATGGGGATGCTCAACGCTCGTGGACATTTCTTCGTGCCCGCCATGGGGGCGACCGTCCTGAATACCGTGATGATCTTTGTTGTACTGGTCGTCGCACCGAGGTTCGGTCAACGTCTGGACACACAGATCTTCGCCCTCGCCTTTGGGGTTTTGGTGGCTGGAACCGCGCAGACGGCCTATCAGCTCCCGACTCTGCTGCGCGAAGGCTTTCGCTTTCACTGGGTTTCGCCGTTCGGCAATGACGTCGTCTCCCAGGTAATCCGGAAAATGATCCCCGGCATGATGGGGGTCGCGGCGTTCCAGTTGAACGTCCTGTTAACGCAAGGGATCGCCTACTCCGTAGATCCTCAGATTTTCACCTGGTTCGACTACTCGGTTCGATTGATGGAACTCCCTCAAGGTATGTTTGGAATTTCTCTCGCCACTTACTTGCTCCCGACTCTTTCGGGCTTGGCGGCCGAGAAGAAGTTTCCTCAGTTTCAAACCACCTTGAATCAAGGACTGGGTTACCTTGCATTCGGTAACACGATCGCCTCCGTTCTGCTGGTGGTCTTGGCCGAACCGATCGTTCGTCTCCTCTTTGAGCACGGCAAATTCAGCGCCTTTGACACCCGCAACGTCGCCTTTGCCTTGGCGTGTCTGGCGCCAGGATTAATCGCATTTTCCGTCGTCAATATTCTGGCGCGAGCGTTTTATGCGCTAGGAGACACGCAAACGCCGATGAAAATAAGCACGGTTTGTCTGGCGCTTAACGTCGTTTTCACCTTGTGGCTGGTTTATCCGCTCGGACAGGGAGGGTTAGGAATCGCGAATACCATGAGCGCTTTGATGAATGTCTGGCTCCTTTTCTATGCCCTACGCCGTAAACTCAAGTTTCTTGACCTGGCGTCTCTACGGCGCCACCTCCTCAACATGGTCGGAGCTGCGATTCTGTCCGGACAACTCGCCTGGGTCGTTCTGCAGTTGTGGAATCGCTGGATCGGTTACGTGGGGTTCGCTCAGCGCGTCGGTGCCGTTTTCGTGCCGATGGGCGTGGCCAGTCTCGTCTACATCATGGGCTTGTACTGGCTAAAGACACCGCAGGCTCAAGAATTCTTCCAGCTGCTCGCTCGGAAGTTCCGTCGTTAGAGCGGGGATTTCAGCGCAGGACTGGGGGTGACTCCTGTGAACGTGCGCCGGGGGCGCCTACCATCGTGAAGGGGCTTGGCGGACCCTGCGGCCTGGCCTGGTCCACCGAAGCTTCTTCTTCGGCCAATAAAAAACCCCTCCCGATTTCTCAGGAGGGGCGTAATCGATTCCGTCGACTTAGAACTTGTAAACCAAGTTCGCCGTCAAGGTCAGAGCATTCTTCTCGTCGGCATTGCCGTAAGGCTTGTCGCCGTTGAGGGAGTGATCCCAGCGGAGTTCTGCACGAGTTAAGACGTTATCCCACAAGGAATAATCCAAGGTGAGCGTCGTCGCGAGCAGTTTCTCGTGGGTCGCGGCACCGAACGTATAGAAGGTTCCGGCATCCGCATTCACGTAATCCACGCGGGCGTGGGTTCGGAATTTCTCGGTGAACGAGTAGGAGGCGTAACCGGCCAGAGCGTAGGCGCGATTTTGGACCGCACCGCCGACTGTCGGACCGTCATCCCGGTAATCCCAAGCTGCGCCCAAGGCCAGGCCTTCGAGCGGGGTCTTGATCGTGCCGCCGACATAGAGGAGCGTCGAGTCTTCGGGGTTGCCGAAGGCCGAACCGTCCACCACCCCAGCATACAGGACAGAACCGGCCAAAGGACCCGTCGCTTCAGGCATGGTGATGACCACCGAGCCCATGAAGGTCTTGGCTGATTCGGCTTCGCCGTACTGTGTTCCCTTTCCGTTGATCGGGCCGTAGGCCGTGTTGGCGACGCCGCCGGACACGCTCAACCAATCCGTCACGTGGTAACTGGCCAGAACGCCCGTATGGTGCGTCGGCTCAAGGGCATACCCGAACGAACGGCTGAAGTTGGGGTTGTTTGGGCTTTCGAATACTTCGTAGCCGACGATGGTGTCGAGAACGCCGACTTTGATGTCGATCCCGTTACCCACCGGAGCGCGCAATGCGACATAGGCTTGCTTAACTGCGAAGTCGTCCGCACCCGTGCTGACGCCACCGTTCAGGGTCGTGCCGTAGTAATTGGCGTCTGGTCCAAAAACCAAGTCCGCTTTGTAACCCGCCGCCCATTGTCCTTCATCCAACGGCTTTTCCAGGCTCAACTTCACCGCGTGCAGATTGAAGCCGTCGAGCTTGTCTGCGGTGCCGTCAAACGTGCGGCCAGGGATGCCGGAATAGGTCGCGTCATGTCGATCCGAACCGACCTTCCAAATGGCCGATGTATCCACATACCCACTGAGGGTGGTGGAAGAGAGAGCGGTCAGCACTTGGTGCTGCGCCTCCTCAGCCTGTGCGACTGAGCCGAGGCTTACCACTCCAGCAGCGGCTAAAGCCAGCGTCCACTTATTACACTTCATCTTGTTCCTCCTGCGATCGTTGTTTTTATAAACGTTTTTATGCGTTGTCCGGGGCAAATCCACTTTGCCCACCGCACCAAAAACGGTGCAATTGGCTCGAACCATAGGAAAAACCCCGACTTTTGACAACAAGTTTTTTGTAACCGGCAGCTAGGGGGTTGCTCCCACCCTCGTCATGGCAACGCTGTTGCCTGGCTCCGGGGAGACCCTTGGTTCGGACTGCTGGTTACCTTTCTTTTTCACTTTTTGCGCTACCCGTTATCTACATAATTAGCCAAGCGCTGCCGATGGCAACGGCAGCCAGCCCACAGCCGCTCATAAGATACCGGTAAGTGCGAGCTCCTTGTCCGCCGAAACGGCCGGCGAATAGGCCCAATACCGACGAGAACAGCCCAATCCCTCCGAGCGTCCCTATCCCAAAGCAGATCAAATACGCCGCGGCACTCCATCGGGATGGAAGCCATAGCGCGGGGAGCACCCCAATCAAATGCGAGCCCCCAGCCAATCCATGCAAGGTCCCAATTCCGAGGGCCGCGTGCGAATGAAAATGGACTGGCTCTTCGGCGTGCTGATGTCCCGAACGATGCACGTGAATATGGGTATGATGCTCTCCATCATGCGCATGAGCGTGAGCGTGGATGCGCGTGGCAAATGCCTTCTTCAAACTCCACAGCCCAATTCCAATCAGCAAAACCCCAACAATACGTTCGCTATACGCTGAGGTTGAATCCAAGGGAATTAGTTCCCGTAGGAGAAACGAGGCAATCCCGATCAGCGCCACTCCAAAGGAGTGTCCAATCGCCCACTGGATTCCTACCCGTATCGCCCGGGCCGGCCGGTCGACCGTCAGGGGCGCCAGGGCTGCCAAATGATCCGGTCCGGACAAAACGTGGACCAGACCCGCAACCAATCCAGTGAGTGCCGATATCATAATCCAACGTTTCCTCGACGCGCGTTGCGAGCGATCCCCCTCACCTTCGTCGTCTCGCCTAATTTTCGGTTGGACTTTGCGCGCAACCAATCGACCCGTAAAGAAAAATGATCCCGTGCCCAGGCCGATCTTCAGTTCGGGTTGAGCTCGGTCGGCTCGGAGTATTTACGGTCTTACTGCCAAGCAAAAGCAACCGTATCTGAATGGCGGCGGCGGGGAGGGGTCGCTTTGGACCGCGTCGGATTCCCCTCCGCCTCACGCCGGGCCTCCGGGCTGGGACGCAATCTGATTCTCGGCCTTGTGAACAAAAGCTTTGAAACCGATTGCCTTTCCGCTTCAATCCGACCCAAATGGAACCGTTCGACAGACGTTCAGGGGGTCAACGCCCCGTGGTCCGCACTGGCGAAGCGAGCTTTCCGGCGCCGCATTCGTCTGGGCACTCGCGGACGCGAACGCCTAAGACCCTGACTTGGGCCGACGGAATTACCGGGGCGCTAATCCTTTTTATGATGGTGTTCGCACCCTGGGCCTTTGGCAGCACCGAAGATTGGTCCATCTGGACGATGAACATCGCCGCGTACGCGCTGGGCCTATTATGGATCGGGAAGCGGTTCCTGCGACAACAGACGGGTTTTCGGCCGGCCTACTGGGGAACGGCCTCAGAATCCGGCGAGCCAGAACTATTCAATTTAAACCGCTGGCGCCGCGATCCCCTTGTCATCGGTATGGCCGTGCTAACAGTCTTTGTCTTGCTCTACATCCTTGTCAGCGCGCTTAATGCCCGCGCGATCTACATCGAATGGCAGCGACGATTTGAATACCGGGATTGCATCTCCTGGCTTCCTCATAGCTATGACCGGTCCAGCACTTGGTTTTGCCTCTGGATGTATCTCGGATTGGCCTGTTTCTTTTGGGCGACCCGCGACTGGCTGCTGACTAAAACCAGCCGAGAGCGCCGTCGCACTCGTCGTTCGGATGATTCCTCGGAGAGTGGATCCGCCTTGCGCCGCGAGTCCAGTATAGCGCCTGTCATCGCTATTCCTGGGGTCGGGCCGGGGCCAGCTCTTGCGGCCGAGCCCGGGACTTCCGAACTGCCCTTTCGATTGCGGCTCCTGTTGTGGGTGTTCTGTATCAATGGCGCGGTGCTTGCCCTTGAATCCATTTTGCAGCGCTTGAGCGGGACGAACAAGCTGCTCTGGTTAGCTGTTCCGCACTTCAACACGACCGCTCCGGAACAATTTGGGCCTTACGCTTACCGCGCCAATGCAGCGACTTACTTCAATCTAATCTGGCCGGTCTGCTTGGGGTTCTGGTTGGTGTTAAGGCGTTCGGCCAAGCCTTCGCTTCGATCCGGACATCGCTTGGGCTCGGGCAGCCACATCGTTCTGCTCCCCGGCGCTGTGCTCATGGCGGCCTGTCCCATCGTCTCCACCAGTCGTGGCGGTGCGTTGATTGCTGTGGGCATCATTCTGATTACCATGGGCATGCTCCTTTGGATCGCACGTCGCGAAAGTCTGGGATTTCGCCTGGGAACCTGCTCGCTCTTCCTTGTCATCCTTGCCTTTTCTGCCTTTCTGGGTCTCAAGGATTTGGCTCATCGAATGCAGACGATCTTTACCGACCAGATGAGTCGCCGGACGGAGATCTACGCGAATGCGGTGCCGATCGCGCGCGATTTTCCCGTGTTTGGCACGGGCCCGGGAAGCTTCGGGGCCTTGTACCAACTCTACCGGACGGACGTCGGGCAGGAATGGGCTGCTTATGTCCATGACGATTGGCTCGAAACGCGCATCACCTTCGGCTGGGTCGGGTTCAGTGCGCTCCTGGCAGTCCTCGGGCTAGCCGTTGCCAAATGGTTTGGCGGACGAGGAATTCCAGCGAGCTGGGATTTTGCCGCGATGATCTGGGTGTCGGTTGGAGGCGCGTTACTGCATGCCAAGTTCGATTTTCCATTCCAAGTCTACTCCCTATTGATGACGTTCATCCTTTTGCTGGCGATTCTTTCGACCCTCGCGAGGCGCCCCCTGGATTTATCTGCCTAAGGCCTCCAGTGCGCTGCCGAAACCGGTTTTCCTGGCCCATCGCTTAAACTCGAAATCGGCAGCTCGTGCTAACGCGTGCAAGATTGATCAGACTGTTCCGAGGGATGCGCAGCGCCGCATTCGGCGGTTTCCTCCTCCTGGTGATCGCTGGATGCCAGCATAGTTCCCGTCCCCAATTTCCAATCGGCATTTACGGTGTCAACACCACGAACGAACAAGCGGTGGTGCGAGACGCTGGATTCAATCTCATCGTCGGGCCGGCACAGCAGGCCTACCTCGATTCGGCGCAGCGACTTGGGCTCGGCGTCCTGGCGCGACTCGGTTCCGAGGCTGGCCCTGGCTTTTCGGCCATGCGAGCCAGGAAGGCGGTGCACCGCTGGGATAACCATCCCGCTCTCTGGGCCTGGTACTTAGTGGACGAACCCGATTTGAACCATATCTCGCCAGAGGCCGTACGATCTGCCCAACGTTTCCTGAAAACGATTCCGGCTCGAAAGCCCATCGCTTTGGCGCTCTTCCAAGGCTCAGACGCCCCTGCCTACGCCCCCGCCGTCGACATTTTGATGATCGACCGTTACCCAATTCCTTGGCTCCCTTTGGCGAACTTCCCTCAGCATGTCCGCTTGGCACGGTTCGCGGCTGGCCGCGCGAAGCCCTTGATCGCCGTCGTGCAAGCGTTCGATTGGGCTTCCTACCCAGATCTGGCGCCGGAGGCCAAGAACTTGCGTCCACCCACTTATGCTGAGTTGCGCTGTATGACGTACTGCGCGCTCGCTCGCGGTGCGAACGGCATTTTCTTTTACTGCTATAACGATGGAACCTGGAACGTTCGGGAGCATCCAGAAGTGTGGGACGCGGTTAAGACCGTCGTTTCAGAACTAAATCACCGGCATCCATTCCTCGAGGCGGAGCCTGTTTGGTGGGCGTTCGAGCACGAATTCCCGGGAAGCGCTACCGGTTTCAACGCCGCCCTGGAAAGTAAGGTGACGCCGGCCTTGTTTCGTGTAACGCATGGGAACGCCGCCTTCCCGAACGGTCTTTATTTGCTAACAATTAATAACACCGAAACTCCGCTGCGTTATCGGATCTCGCTCCCACCACAAACCAGAGCGCAGGTCCGGGTGGTTGACGAAAACCGAGCGGTTCCGGTCGTGGAGCGTTGGTTGGAGGATCACTTCGATCCGTTCGCTGTGCATCTCTACGGTCCGCTCTAAGAGACTCTTAAATAACTACGGGAGAGAAGCTTCCGAGGACGCCACCGCCTTCTGATCTGCTTCGTCGACCTAACATCCAGCGTCCGCAAAGCCATGGGGGCGACGCTCCTTGGTCTTTGGTTGCCCTCAGTGGAATCACAGCTGACGCACGTTCGTTCGACATTCGCAGTAATACTGTGGATAAAGTAATGAGTAACGATGGTTTAACTAAGAAATAATAATCAAACCATAGTAAAAACATAGTCAAACCATACTGTAATCATACTGTGTGAGCGGAAGGATACTGAATTTCCCCCCATTCTGTAGGCTGAGTTCCGGAACTTACACGGAGGGAAAGGGCCTATGGGGCGCCCTAGCAGATTCTCCGCGCCCTCTGGCCCGCGCTGCGCGTTGGCTGGTAGAACCTGGCGACGTGCCATAGTTTATGTATTACAAAAAAGGTCAAGCCTTTCTGCCTAAGACACGAACTCCGCGATTAGACCAGTCTCTTGCCCATTGGGATCCGGTGGTGCGCGGCAAATCCGCACGATCGGTCGAGATTAAACTGGGACACCGGAACGTCGGCTAACAGCCCGGCGTCACTTCCTGGCCATCACGGTGGTCTGGGCCAACGCGCCCGCACCTCGAACCTGCAAGCGGAGTCGATAAATGCCGGTTTGTGCGGCGAGGTAGAGGGTTTGGCCATCTGCATCGCCCCAGGCCATATTGTGCGGGTGCTCCGGGCCACGCAATGTGCCCAAGTGTTTTCCCTCGGGGGAGAGAATCCAAAGTCCGCCAGGTCCGCTGACATAGACGTTGCCGCGTTGATCCACCTTGATGCCGTCGATCGCGTCGTCGCCCAGGGCGTTGGTCATGTCGAAAAACAGTTGGCCACGGCCCAAGGTGGCGTCAGGATTCACCGGATAACGATGGACGACTTTGCGCTTTTCATCCCAATTGCCGATGTAGAGGAACTTTTCGTCCGGAGCAAAGGCAAGTCCGTTCGGGCCGTTAAATTCGGTGGTCAGGAGCTGGAGCTTACCGTTTCGAATGGAATAGACGCCTGCGTAGGACAACTCCCGCCGAGGGTCCTGGCCCAATTGGGGGAGGCCGAAAGGAGGATCCGTGAAGAAGAGGCTTCCGTCGCTGCGGTAAACGAGGTCGTTCGGCGAGTTTAGGCGTTTTCCTTCATGGCGATCCGCGAGGGGGGTGGTCAGCCCGTTCTTTTCAATACGGAGGACGCGGCGGTTACCATGCTGACACAAGGTCAACCGCCCTTCGGCATCGAGCGTGAGTCCATTGGATCCGGGCTGGCCGTACTCGCGGACGTTCTCACCGGCATACCCGGATTTGGGCATGAAGACAGCAACCTCACCGTCGGCCGTCATGCGGTAGATGATGTTGTTATTCGGATCACTAAACAAAAGGAATCCGTCCGCGCCTACTCGACCAAAAGACGCAGATCCGCTTGGAACCCAAACCGGTCCTTCCGTGAACGCAAACCCGTCCGCCAGCTTCTCCAGCTTCGGTTGCGGGGGGAGGATCGTGTCGAGTTCCGGATCGTGACGTTCAACGCGCAACGCTACTTCGCGGGCGTGGCTCAATTTGCCCGGCGAGTAAAAATCCAGCGTCGCGCTGCGGACCCAAATGTAAGTGTCGGGATGAGTAGAGATGGGACCGTTGATGCCGAGGATGGCGATGTGAAACTGTTGTTGAGCCTTGGCATCGCGCGTGAGCACGACTCGATTCGGGGCGTTCCAGCCTGCAGCCACAGCGCCTCCGCTCTGTCCAAGCACGAACGGCGCCTCGCCGTTAACCCAAACCTCGGCGTAATCGTCGACGACGATTTCGAAGATTACGGTCGCACCGGCAGTCGCAAAGCTACCCACCTTTTCTGGGATAGTCACGTTAAGCCGATACCAATTGAAGGAGAGCCGTCCGTGGCCGCGGCGGGTTTCCAAGGATTCGGGGGGAATCACCGGCCAAGCACGATCATCGAAATCCTGGGCGCGCGCGTCGGGCGTGAAATCGTAGGTTCGGTTGTCGGGTCCGGTTGCTTTGAGATCGGAGCCGACGTCACGATGCGCGATTTCCTGGATCGAGGTATCAGCATAGCGCCATTGCGCCTGAACATGGCTGGCGCTGGTCGAAGTCCGCAGATCGACCACCGCGTCGGGCAGGGTGGCACGTGGAGTATGCTCTGCTCGGAGTTCTGCAACGGCTGCCAGTAACGAGAACAAGCCGAGAAACAAGACGGGAGAAGTGAGGTGCAATTTCATAGATGGACGATGCAACAGGGATGCGTCGCCATGAGGGCTGTTTCCTTACAAGTCCTGGCGGTACGGCGGAGCCGTGCGGAGTCGGGGATCGTCCACGGGCGTGCCCATCGTAAAGTGATACAAGCTCTGCCACGAACGGTCTTTCAGACCCAAGGTGTCGTGAATCACGTCATCGAAGAAGCAGCCAATGCCCGTGGCGCGGATTCCCGCAGCTTCGGCTGCAAGGTAGAGGCACTGGCCGATCAAGCCTGTCTCCCAGAACAGCTCCCGATACGCGTGAGGCCCCCGCTGTTGCAGCGTCGGTTCAAACCGCGCCACCATGCCCAGGCTGAAAGCGCCATCGGCGGCAATGTCCTGGTGACAAGAAATGGACTTGGCGATGCTTCGCACGTCGCCCAGCTTCAGCGCGAACAGAGGGAGTTCGGTCGGACGATCACATTTCCAGAGAAAGTCCGGATGTAACGCGGCGTGCAAAGCATCGCATTGGCCCAGGTCGCGAACGTAGAGATAGAGCCCGGGCAGGAGACCCGTGACCCGATGGACGAAGAGCGCCAAATGGACGCTCACAGGGAGTTTCCACAGATCAAACGGCGTGACTTGAGGTCGCGGCAAGGTGGCGTCGAGAATGGAGACGAAAGATTCGTAGGAGAGTGCGGTGGTCTCATCGAAGTTCAGAGCGCTCCGCCGCTGTCGGATGATTTCGGTCGCGGGCGCTGCGCACGGGACGGGCTTTGGGGCTGGCCAGAGGGGATAGGCAGGTTCTGATTTTAAGCCAGGCGCAGCAGCCGAACGCGTTGACGCAGCGACCTCAGCGATGAGCGGCCAGAAGGTGTGGCCCGCGCTGAGACGATTGGGTTGGCCAAACCATTCGATCGGCAAGTCCACCTTGGGCAGATTGTCGAGCGACGACGGTGCGCCCACTTCTATCCAAACGAGCGCCTCGGCAATCTCTGGTTCGAGCGGATGGACCGGGGGGTGGAGTCCGAGCACCCAGTCCAGGTATGGTGCTGAAGCGTCGAGCAGGGTCGCTCTCCAGCCGAGCGTCGCGGCGGAGAATCCGATAGCCGACAGCGCATGCCCCAGGTCATGCTGGCAATACCGGAACGCCCGCTCGCCGTATTTCCAGGCTTCCCTCCAGGGGATCGATGTAAAGGCCACATAAAAGCCGTTGCCGGCCGGTCTCGTCCATTGACTGCGCAATTGCAGGGAATGATTCAGGCTCAAGTAATGGAAAGCGCCGCTTGAAGAGCCGATCCCCTCCAAGGGCGGCAACAGCGCATAGGCCTCGGTCGGGTGGAGATTGCCGCTGGAAGGATTGATGCGCAGCGACCACCGAGCTGTGTTCGTCTCCTTCCACGCTGAAAGAGCGAGGGAATGTTGGAAAAAATGGCCCAGGGTCTGCCTGGTCAAAGGTTGAGACGTCCGAGATGTTGCAGAAAACAATTCCGTAATGGTGGGAGAATCATTCCCGTCGTTGAGCGGCAGAGCGATGAGGTCGCAGCCCGCGAATTCCCTGAATGGATTAGGCTGATCCTCCCATTTCAGATAACCTGGACCAGCGGCAAAACGTTCCAACCGGTGCTTGGTCGCCTCGTGATACGAGAAAACCTTCGCCAGTTCCGCTCCTCCAGAATGCAATTGCATTGGGAAGGATGCTCTCGAAAGAGTGGATCGCAAAACGAATTCCGTGCGCGGAACGAAAAAGCGCGCGCCTAACCGTCCGCAGGAAGCGCGCGACCTTAGCTGGGCCGGAGCAGGCGCAACGTGGCTTCGTCAGGTTCTCCTTCATAGAACTTTTCGAGGAGACGATGGAACCGTGACCCTGGCGGGGAAACCCGCGCGAACAAGGTGGCGCACGATCGGACTTTGAGGACATCCGGGGAGCCAAAGATCTCCTGCGCGGAGCGGTCGTTGCATACCAACAGACTTTCCACACATTCACCCAATCGGGGGCCAAGGATTGGATGAGCCAGATAGGCGCGCGCTTCCTCGAGGCTCTGGATGGCGTAGAACCGCGCGGTGGAGCTGGACCCAAGACCATCAATTTGCGGGAAGATATACCAGATCCAGTGCGAACGTTTCCGCCCAGCCCGGATCTCCGCCAAAGCGCGGGCATAATCACGCTCCTGCGCTTCCACGAAACGAGAGAGTTGGAAGGGATCGGAAGTGGGGCGGGGTTGGTCGTTCATCCGTTGGAGAATAGTGATGGAACGCCTCGTGGATTGAAACTCGGTTTTACACCAATCTGGCACCGTGCCAACTTTGGGAAACTAACGACTGGATTTCTTGGACGCGCACCGCAGAATCGATCGCAAGCAAGCCACGATTTAAGGAATGTCCGCATGGTTCGAAAAGCATTTGTCATGTCGGTTCACCCGGGAGCCGAAACCGAATATGAGCGCCGGCACCGTCCAATCTGGCCAGAGCTGGAAAAGGCTCTACTGGAACACGGCGTGCAGAGCTATTCCATCTTCCTCCATGCGGAAACGCGCCAGCTCTTTGCTTATGTCGAGTTCCGAAGCCAGCACGAGTGGGAGGCGATCGCCCAGACGGCTGCCTGCCAACGCTGGTGGGTATTCATGCGTGAGATCATGCCTTCCCAAAGTGACAACAGTCCGGTGTCGACCGAGTTGCGAGAGGTTTTCCACCTGAGCGCGAGCACTTCCACGAGGCCCTAAGCCCCAGGCTTTGCAGTCTGGACGCAACCTGGAACCCGCTCCAAAACGAGCTGGGTGTGGTTTCTGTCGTCCTTGGACTAAAACACGGAGCGCCAGCACCCAGCAGAAGCGGCTCCAATGCGGGGGAAGGTTTGTTAATCGTTCCTGTCTGTTCGCGCGTCGGACCTCGACTCATCAATGTCCGGTCTGGGTTATTTCGACGGCGGCTGCTCCGGCCTTCGCCACTTCCTCATCTTGCGCGGCGCTCTTGGCCCCGCTCACCCCAATGGCGCCTACGATGTGGTCGCCCTGCCGGATTGGTACACCACCTTGCAATGGGGTGAAGTCGGGAGGTAAAGCAGTCATCGCCGTACGCCCTTTGTTGATGATGTCCTCAAATTCTTTCGTGGGCTTCTTGAAGAGGGCAGCTGTTTTCGCTTTCCCAATCGAGATGCTGGGGCTTGCCGTAAAAGTGTTTTCCAGGCGAATGAAATAGAGGAGGTGTCCCCCTTCATCGACTACGGCCACGGCGGCACTTGCTCCGTTTTGCCTGGCGTAAGCGGCCGCAGCCTCACCCGCCTTCTTTGCGCCTTCGAGCGTCAGAGTCTGCTTACTGGCGATGGACTCATCTGCCAGCATGGAATTCACTGAGAAAAGGAGGGCGAGCGCCCAAGTCGGGATGGAAGTGTTCATCGAAATAGTTTGCGGCGACGTCGGAATCGGAAGCATGGCATGGGGCGGAGTCGCATTGCCGATCACGGCGGCGGCGAGCAGGATCGTTCCGGCCAAGACCGAGAGTGCCAACGCAATGAGAATCATAAGGTGACAGTTAAGTTAGAAGGAGCTATGGGAGTTGGGCCAGCGTCGACTTCCCCAAAAGACTGTCGACCGGATTCTTTTGCCCAGCCTTGATCTCGACGAGCTTTGGCCAATTGGCATCCGCTTTCTGTTTATTCAAAGGCACATCTCGTTCCCAAAGCTCCAGTGCCCCCTTGGTGTGTTGCAGGATAAGCTTGCCATCGACGATGGACCAAAGTTGAGGATTGGCGGGCCGAACCTTCCCGACGCTGGCTGCATAACCGCAAAATCCACCATAAGCAGGTGCGTAGGAAATCGGGCTTCGCTCAAAGGCCTCGCGGTGTTCCTGCGACGCAAAATGATACAGAGCTCCATCAAACGTGGCTTCGATCTTCGGATCACCCTTAACCGCCTTTCCTTCGCGGAAGTATGCGAGAGGATCGTAACCTCCCAGAGCGATACCCTTCTTGTCTGTAAAGACGAGGGATTTGCCTCCCGACCCGTTGCGGATTAGCAAGCCTGGCCAGTGCTTATCCGCCTTTCGCACGTTCTCCGATAGGTCCTTGTTAAAGAGATCAAACGCCTTCTTGTTGTGTTGAAGGATCAGTTTGCCGTCGATGATTTGAAACCACTCCGGGCTGATCGGCGACAGGCGATCGACGCTTGCGGCGTATCCGCAATAACCACCATACGCCGGAGCATAGCGTGCGGGCATGGCATCGAAACGCGTTTTGTGTTCTTCCGTTGCGAAGTAGTAATGCGCGCCTTCATACTCCGAGTGGAACTTGGGATTGCCTTTCGCGGGCTTGTTCTCCGTAAAGTAAGCGACCGGGTCGTATCCCAAAATGGCCACACCCTCTCTATTCTTTAAAACCAGAGTTTTGTGGTCTGGAACGCCACCCGGTAAGGCGGGGCCTGCCGCTGTCAGCAGGAATGCGAATGCTAGGAAAGATTTGTTCATGGATTGTTGAAATGAGTTTTGTTTGACCGTTAGTTGCTGGTTCGTCGGAGTTGCCTGCGTAGCCTTACAACCAGACAGACAACTTCCAGTCAGCTTGTCTCAATACCCCTTGTAAGCCGACGACCGTCGGACGCGACCAAACGATTGTGGATCGCATCTGGGCCCGATGAGGGGTACCTTGCAAGGAGGGGTTAGTGATCCCACGATCGACGACCCAACGGAAAAGACAAGGGATGAAAACAGATGTCCAACACTTCGCTTAAAAGTCAGAAGCTTCCTGGATCCTCAAGCCACCGCAGATGGATGATTGTGGCCGCCGTGTTAATCGGGTTGCTCGCCTTGTTCCGTTTCGTGGATGTGCCCCAAAAGCTCGGAGACACGCTGAAGTTCGTGGATTCTTTAGGCGCGTTGGGACCGGTCCTTTTTATCGTGATTTATGGACTGGCCGCCGTTCTGTTAATTCCAGGTTCGGTGCTGACCTTGGGAGCTGGGGGGCTATTTGGAGTGACCCGCGGCTTTCTTTATGTCTCCGTGGCGTCCGTGTTAGGGGCAACGGCGGCATTCCTGATCGGCCGGTACTTCGCGCGAGATTGGGTAGCAAACAAGATCCAGGACAATCCGGTATTCCTCGCGATCGACCGTGCGGTCGTCGCGGAAGGGAGCAAAATCGTAATCTTGACCCGATTGTCCCCCGTTTTCCCATTCACGCTGCTCAATTATGCGTTTGGCTTAACGCAGGTTCGGCTGCGCGACTACGTCATCGCCTCTTGGATCGGGATGATGCCTGGGACTCTGGTATTCGTTTACCTTGGGTCTTTGACTCGCGTTGGAACGAAGCAGCGCAGTCCTGCAGAGTGGGCGCTTTATGGGATTGGCCTCCTCGCTACCATCGCGGTGACTGTCGTTTTGACGCGCATCGCCCGTCGCGCCATTGCCAAACGAGCAGCTAAACCATCATGAGCTCCAATTCGTCCGCCATTCCTGTCCGCCACAACCCGCCAGCGGCGTTGCCGCCGCTCCATCCCTGGGATGAAGCCAATCAGACTCTTTACCAGAATGTTCACCCGCCCGACTGGGTGAACCCTCAGCCAGCGCCGTGTTACAATCTCGTGGTCATTGGCGGCGGAACGGCGGGCCTGGTCACTGCAGTTGGGGCAGCCGGTTTGGGGGCTAGAGTGGCTCTGGTTGAGCGACACCTTCTCGGCGGTGATTGTTTGAACGTAGGATGTGTTCCTTCCAAAGCGCTCCTTCGCGCTGCTCGCGCGGCGGAGGAAGTTCGGCGTGCGGGAGAGTTCGGAGTTCGATTGGAAGGGAGCAGTCCTGTCGACTTCGCGGCGGTAATGACTCGAATGCGGCGGGTGCGAGCGGAACTTAGTCCACACGATTCCGCAGCTCGTTTTCGCGGCTTGGGAGTGGACGTCTTCATTGGGGAAGGGCGCTTTTCCGGAACGGGCACGATCGAAGTTGCCAACAAAACGCTGCGTTTCTCGAAGGCCGTGATCGCGACGGGGGCTCGCGCCGGAGCTCCCCCTGTTCCTGGCTTAGCAGACGTTGCCTACTTGACGAATGAAACCATCTTTTCACTCACGGAATTGCCGAGACGCCTTGGGATTATCGGAGCTGGGCCGATTGGGTGCGAGATGGCTCAAGCATTCGCCCGTTTCGGTTCTGAGGTTTACTTGGTAGAGACGCAGCATGGCATCCTTCCGCGAGAAGACCGCGACGCAGCCGATCTTGTCCAAACTTCCATGACAAGAGACGGGGTTAAACTGCTTTGCTGCGGGCACGAGCTCAAGGTGCATTCCTCGGGTAAGGAAATTCGCCTCCAGGTGAAGTCCCATAGCGAGCGTTACGACACAACCGTCCACGCGCTCTTTATTGCTGCGGGGAGAGTCCCCAACATCGAACGCTTGGAGCTCGAAAAGGCGGAGATCCAGTGGAATGGCCGCGGGGTAGAAGTCAATGACCGGCTTCAGACGACGAATCCCAAAGTTTACGCCTGTGGCGATGTCTGTTCTCGATTTCAGTTCACTCATGCGGCTGATGCTATGGCGCGGATTGTGATTCAGAATGCTCTTTTTCACGGACGAAAGCGCGTCGGTAACCTGGTGATTCCTTGGTGCACCTATACCTCGCCGGAGGTCGCCCACGTCGGCGTTTCTGAGGTAGAAGCGAAAGCAAAGCACCTTGAATTGGATACGATCACACAACCTCTCGATGGAGTGGATCGAGCGATTCTGGATGGAGAAGCGGAAGGGTTTGTCCGCGTTCATCTTCGCAAAGGAACAGATCGGATTCTCGGAGCAACCGTGGTGGCGAGCCACGCTGGGGAAGTGATTGGAATGCTGACGTTGGCCATGACCGGCAAGATCGGCCTCAAGGCCGTCGGAAATGTAATTCAACCCTACCCAACGGTCGCGGAGGCGATTCGGAAGACGGGTGATCTTTACAATCGCGGGCGGTTAACTCCGGCAGTGAAAAACCTCTTCAGGCATTGGCTCGGGTGGCAGCGTCGCTGAGTGTGGATCGCCATCGTGTTCCCGGCTCCAAAGCATAAGATTCTGAGAGCGTTTCTTCGTTGTTGATAGGTCGCTCCACGGCAACGGCGGCTTCAGTCTGTCGCTCAGAGCGGCGCAACTTTACGCTGAACCGCTCAGACGGCTTGACCGGCCGCTCGGGACCATTGCGAGCATCCGAAACGCATCCCTCACTTCGCGTCGTGCTGCAACTCACTCTCTCCGCAGAAAATGCAATGGCGATCGGTGGGATGATTAAGTTTCGCGCAACGGACGCGGCTAAGCCCAAAGGTGGTGCGATAGGCTTCAACCGCCAGCAGCATGCCTAGAACCGGCGCAATGAAATAGATCCAGGCGCCGGTCCAGTTTCCGCTTGGCAGTGCAGAAGCTACCGTGCGAGCGGGATTTAAGCTCATACCCGAGTAAGGAGCTTCGAAAGTGATATAGAGGAACACGAGGATCCCTGCGAAGACACCGGTATTGCGGGCTAGGTGCGGGGTATTCGACGTCCAAAGAACCATGAACATCATTCCGCAGGAAATGGCCACCTCAGCGATGAACGCAACGGCGATTCCCTGGGTTCCTGGGACGGTTACCACGTAGTTCACCGAGGGGTGTGCAATGAGCTCCCCGATCAAAGCTCTCGCCATCAAGACACCCGCAGCTCCGCCCACGAACTGCCCGATAATGTAGAACATCGCGTCCTCCGCGGTTATTTTGCCGAGACGCAGAAAGGCCAGCGTTGTCGCGGGGTTAAAGTGCGCTCCGGATTGTTGACCCCAAGGAGAATAGATCAGCGCGATTGCAGTGATTCCCATCGCGAGTCCAATGAGCATTCGGCGGAGACCGCGATGCGGGACCGTGCGATGAATGGGGGAGTTCGGGTGTTCGACGAGCGCCGTGACGAGCGTCGCAGAAATCATGAAGATGCCAAGCAGAGCGCCTTCGATCAGATACTCGGGCCAGTGTTTCGCCAGAATCTGTACCATAGGTTGGAACACCATCCCGAAAGTTGATGCGCGTTGGGCATTGCATTGCCCGCATGCCGACTCTCGGCATGCTCGTGCGCAGAGCCTATGATTAGGCGACCGCCAATATTTTCGATCGTTTTCTCGCCGATGGAGAGGTTTTTGTGGTTTTGCTAACGGTGGTTTGGGAAGCGACCTTGCGTGGGTGAAGAAGTTTCGCGATCAATCCAGTCCAGCCGGTTTGATGTGAAGCACCGACACCGCGACCAGTGTCTCCGTCGAAGTACTCGTGGAATAGCAAGTAATCCCTGAAGTGAGGGTCGGTTGCGAGCTTGTGATGATATTTCAGGACGGGACGCTGCCCATCTGGGCCTTTGAGAAAGAGCCCAGCTAAACGTCGTGTTAACTCCTCGGCGACGTCGTTAATTGTGATGAATCGACCTGAACCGGTAGGGCACTCCACTTTAAAATCGTCGCCGTAATAATGATGGAACTTCTGCAACGCCTCGATTAGCAGATAGTTGACTGGCATCCAGATGGGACCTCGCCAGTTGGAATTGCCTCCGAAAAGTCCCGAGCGGGACTCGGCTGGTTGGTAGGAGACCTCGAGAGCGTGCCCGTGAATTGGGAATTGGTAAGGATGCTCTCGATGCTCTGAGGAAAGGGCGCGCACCCCGTAATCTGACAAGAATTCCGTTTCATCAAGCATGCGGCGAAGTAAGCATTTCATCCGGTGCCCGCGAAGGAGCGAGAGCAAATGTCGATGTTTCATGCCCGGTTCGGCCCAGCGCGAGACGAGTTTTGCCAGGTCAGGACGGTAGTTGAGGAACCACTCCAATCGCTCGGCGAATTCAGGCAATTCGTTCCACAAGCTCGACTCGAGGACCTCTACAGCGAAGAGGGGAATAAGTCCGACCATGGATCGAACCTTAAGCGGGGTCATACGGCCGTCCGGCAGATTGAGGACGTCGTAATAGAATGCGTCACCCTCATCCCACAGTCCGATGCCTTCGTCGCCGAGGTTATTCATCGCTTCAGCAATGTGGAGGAAGTGCTCGAAGAACTTCGTTGCAATATCTTGGTAGACGTCATTGTGTTTAGCCAATTCCAGAGCGATACGCATAAGGTTCAGGGAGTACATCGCCATCCAACTCGTGCCGTCCGCCTGGTTAATAAACCCTCCGGTGGGCAACGGGGCACTGCGATCAAAGACCCCAATATTATCCAACCCCAGAAACCCGCCTTGGAAAATATTGCGGCCTTGGGCATCTTTCCGATTCACCCACCACGTGAAATTCAGTATGAGCTTGTGAAAGACACGTTCTAGGAAAGCCAGGTCGCCAGGATCCTCTGGAAATTCTATTCGACGTTGCTTGCGATCCATCTGGAAGACGCGCCAGCTGGCCCAGGCGTGGACAGGGGGATTAACGTCTCCAAAAGCCCATTCGTAGGCGGGCAGTTGACCATTGGGGTGCATGTACCATTCGCGGGTAAGCAGAACAAGTTGATCCTTGGCAAAGGCCGGATCGACCATAGCGAGCGGAATACAATGGAAGGCCAGATCCCAAGCGGCGTACCAAGGATACTCCCACTTGTCTGGCATCGAGATGATGTCTGCATTGTTGAGATGGCTCCACTCTCGATTGCGTCCAGACTGGCGTTCTGGGGGGGGAGAGGGCTGTCTCGGATCGCCCGCGATCCATTCCCGGACATCGTAGTAAAAGAACTGTTTGCTCCAGATCATTCCGGCAAGTGCCTGCCGTTGCACAAGCCGGGCGTCCGCATCTTCCAAGTCCTGCTGGAGATCATCATAAAACTCATCCGCTTCTTGACGGCGTTGCGCGATAATGGAATCGAAATCTTCGAAGGGCTTGGGACGACCACCATGAGTCAGACGAAGTCGAAGGCTTGCAGAGGCCTCCGCCGCGATCTCGACTCGGTAATGGGCGGCTGCTTTTGTTCCCTGCAATTTCGCATTCACCGCGGCATGATTCCCATGAACGATGTATTCGTGGATGCCATCCTTGAAATGGCCGCTGGCATCGTTTTGTCCATACAGACGGCGAACGTTGGTTTCGTTGTCGCAGAAGAGGAGCACGGGGGCGCCCTCGAGCTGCAGTTGGTAACGGCCCAGTTCCGGATGTTCAGCTTCAATCCCCGCGTTGCCCACCTTCAAGAAAGGCTTTGAAACTCCATCCTTCCACGACCATGTGTTGCGGAACCAAACTTGAGGCAGGAGATGGATTGTAGCGGCCTCGGGTCCGCGGTTGCAGACCGTCACAAGCATTAGAATATCCGCGGTGCCTGCTTTGGCATATTCGACGAAGACGTCGAAGTATCGGTTGTCATCAAACACGCCGGTGTCCAGCAGTTCAAATTCAGGCTGATCTTTGCCGCGCCGGCGGTTCTCGTCTACGAGCCAGGAGTAGGGGAACTCTCGCTGCGGATATTTATAAAGCATCTTCAGGTAGGAATGACTCGGTGTGGCATCCAAATAGTAGTAGAGCTCTTTGACGTCTTCCCCATGGTTCCCTTCGGAGTTGGTAAGGCCGAAGAGACGCTCTTTTAGAATGGGATCGCGCCCATTCCACACCGCTAAGGAGAGGCAAACACGCTGACCGTCATCGCTAATCCCGGCGAGCCCGTCTTCACCCCAGCGATAGGCACGGCTCCGGGCGTGGTCGTGTGGCAAGTATTCCCAAGCATTTCCGTGGGGGCTATAGTCTTCACGGACTGTTCCCCACTGACGTTCAGACAGGTATGGCCCCCATTGCCGCCATCGGTGGTTTGCGGCATCGGAGGACGTGAGTCGTTTCTGTTCTGCATTCATGATCATTGGCCAATCAGGGACGAGTGGATCGTTTCAGGGGCGATTTGGGTGTCTGTGGCTGACGTGGGCGGGAGTTTCGGACTGCGACTTGACGCGTCGGCTCGACGCTTGGGCTTGTTCGGGCTTGTCCGCTGCTTGGCTTCCTGGAGAACCTGCAGGTCAAGGCGCAGCACTTCTCCGACAGACCAGGCTTGAAATGGACAACCACGAGGGGTGTGCGGTGCGTCGCCATCGGCGATTTCGGAAATGTGCCCGAGGCCCGCTTCGTTAAGGTGGTGCAGCAAAGGTTCCAAGAATCGGCGACGTGCCTCTTTCTTGGCAGCCTTGTGATTGCCATGAACTCGAACCCACGCTTCAACGAATGGACCTAGCAGCCAAGGCCAGACGGTTCCTTGATGGTAACAACCATCCCGATCGGAGACGCCTCCTCGATATTGAGGCACATATCCCGGTTCTCCAGGTCCGAGAGAACGTAAACCCATCGGTGTTAAGAGCTCATCCTCGACTAGTCGCACGACTTGGCCGGCCTGTTGCAGTGGCAGCAGGTTTAATGGCAAACCTCCAACGGCGAGGATCTGATTCGGCCGCAGAGTTGCATCGACCTCACCCTGACGGTGGTGGCAGTCGACGACGTCGTAAAGGCAGGAACGCGCGTTATTCCAAAACCGCGCTCGGAAGGAGGCCAGTGCCAGTTCAAAAGAATCCTTCCACTGGAGGCGCTGCTGACCCGCGATCCACAGTGCGTTCAGCCACAGCGCCTGGATTTCTACAGGTTTGCCAATTCTGGGAGTGACAACCCACGCGCCTACTTTGGCGT
>JBGAIN010000103.1:0-28139 GCA_044225505.1 Limisphaerales bacterium | reverse complement strand
CCTCAGACGCGGGCGGTCGCGGTAAATCGTCCAAAGCAGCGTCTGATGCGAAGAAGCCGATCGAGGTCGTGTTCACGGTTCAGGACGAGCGTGCCGTGATGGTCCCTGTGACCCGCGGAATCAGCGACGATGCGTATACGGAGATTATCGATGGCCTGCAGGAGGGGCGAGACGTGGTCTCCGGCGGCTATAAAGCGATCAGTCGGGAACTCGCGGATGGAAAAAAGGTAAAGGTGGGCCCGGCGAAGAGCGATCCCGGAAAGAAGACGTCGCCGTGAGCCTTATCCGACTTAATCAAGTGACGCGGAGCTACGTCATGGGAACCGAAACGATCCATGCGTTGCGCGAGATCACCCTGACCATTGAGCGGGGCGAGTACGTTGCGATCATGGGACCGTCCGGTTCGGGCAAGTCAACGTTGATGAACATCCTCGGCTGTTTGGATATCGCTAGTTCAGGCAGTTATGAGCTGAACGGGACGAACGTCAGCGAAATGGATGACAATCATCTCGCTGAGGTCCGGAATCGCGAAATTGGGTTTGTCTTTCAAACGTTTAACTTGCTGCCGCGGTCGAACGCGTTGCGCAACGTCGAATTGCCACTCATCTATGCTGGCGTGTCCGTCGAAGATCGGCGGGAAGCCGCCCTGGGTGCCTTGCGACATGTTGGATTGGCCGATCGAATCCACCACAAGCCAAATGAGCTTTCCGGTGGACAACGCCAGCGCGTGGCGATCGCCCGAGCCCTGGTGACGAATCCCTCGATTATTCTAGCGGACGAGCCCACCGGGAACTTGGACTCGAAAACAGGTGATGAAATTCTGGCGTTGTTCGAGGCTCTCTCGGAAAAAGGGAATACCATCCTCGTTGTGACTCACGAAGAAGACGTCGCCCGCCATTCACGTCGAATCATTCGCATCAAGGATGGACTCATCGCGGGCGACGAACGCATCCGTCCAGAGGGTCCTGGAGCGCCGGCCGCCGATTTTGCGGCCACTGCCCATGGATAGATCCTGCGGCTCGCTGGCGGCGCCTTTGTGATCGGGCACCCCAGTCCGGCGCCAAATCCGATATGACCAGTTTGTTGACCGAGTTTAGGGAAAGTTTGGGGATTTCGATCGAGGCGTTACGAGCGAACAAAATGCGCTCATCCTTGACGACTATCGGGATTGTCATTGGGATTGTGACTGTCACGTTGATGGGGACCGCGATCGATGGCCTTCGCAAAGCGTTTGTCCAGAGTATCTCGATCATCGGCGCCGACGTTCTCTACGTGGAACGCTCAGGCTGGTTTAACCGAACTCGCGAGGACTGGCTAAAGCAGAGGCAACGGCGTCCGATCTCGTTGGCACAAGTCCGATCTCTGGAAAAGCAACTCACCCAAGCCCGCGCCGTGGCTCCGTTTGCGGCCTCGCGGGACACCGTCAAATACAACCATCGGAGTTCGAGCGGAGTGACCGTGATCGGCACAACAGAACAGTTTCAGTTCACGGGCGGAATGTCGATCAACGAAGGCCGATTTATTTCCGGGCCCGAGTCTGAGGGAGGGCGTCCGGTCTGTGTCCTCGGGTATCAGGTTGCGACCAATCTGTTCATTAACGAATCCGCCCTCGGGAAACGCATCCGGGTGGGACAATCGCCTTACGAAATTGTGGGGGTCATGGAGAAGCAAGGGAACTTCCTGGGCGCGTTCAGTCTCGACAATCAGGTGATTATTCCGGTCGGCCAGTTTATTGGCCAGTTTCAACCGTTTCCCGATTTCTCCGTGCAAGTGAAGGTCGCAAATATTGACGAACTGGAAAGCGCGCGCGAGGAGGTGCGCGGCGCGTTGCGAAAGATTCGGCACGTGGCTCCGGGTCTTGACGACGACTTCGCCATCAATCAGCAGGAAGCATTAATGGCCGCCTTTCAGAGAGTTTCCGGCGTGATCGCAGCGGTCGGTTTGTTCATCACGGGGCTTTCACTCTTTGTGGGCGGGATTGGCATTATGAATATCATGTTTGTTTCGGTGGCGGAACGAACGCGCGAGATCGGGATTCGAAAAGCGGTGGGGGCGAAGAGACGCGCAATCCTGCTGCAGTTCCTGACTGAGGCCGCGAGCATTTGTTTGTTCAGCGGCGCCCTGGGAGTGGCCATTGCCTTTCCCCTCACCTTTGTTCTCAAACGGTTCTTGCCTGCAAGCATGTCCTTGACGGTCGTGGGGATTGCGGTGCTCGTTTCGTTGGTCACTGGAGTGGTGGCGGGCTTCCTGCCCGCGTGGAGAGCCGCTCGCATGAATCCAGTCGATGCCCTCCGCAACGAATAACCAGAGCGGGACAGCTGGATGAACCCTCTCTCGACATACCCTAAAGCGACGGTTCGGAGCCGCTATACGGAGTTCAAAGAAAGCTTCGTCATGGCGACCGGCGCCATCGCCGTGCATAAACTCCGCTCGGCATTGACGCTCCTGGGCATTCGTGTCGGCGTCTTTTCCATCATCGTGGTCATGACGGCCATGCGCGTTCTGCAGAATAACGTCGAGACGGCGCTCAGCCAGCTCGGTGCCAACAGCTTCGCCGTCCAAAAATGGCCTGGCGCCTACTTCGGCGGCCCGGAAGGTTACGAGAAGTTCTGGCGGCGCAAGAGCTTGAATATTCAGCAGGGAACGCAAGTCAAGGAGCGAGCCAGCTTGGCTTCTACCGTCGGGTTCGAAGCCGAATTTTGGACCGGCGAAATGTCTTCGCGCTTTGATAAGTCCGCCCCGACCGCCAAATTGCTCGGAGAGAGCCCGGGCAGTTTCCCCGCGAAGAACTGGATTTTGGAAGAAGGACGATCGTTGTCGGAGGTGGACGTGGAGGCGTTCCATGATGTCTGTGTCCTGGGGGCAGGCCTGGCCGACACGCTTTTTCCGCACGGATCGGCTTTAGGAGAACGTGTCAAGGTCGACGGGATTAACTATTCCGTGGTGGGCGTTCTCGAAGCGAAAGGAGCGATGCTGGGTGGTGACCAGGACAATTTCGCGGTCATTCCTATCACGACGGGGTTAAACCGCTTTGGGCGGCTCTGGCGCAGCGTCACAATCCTGGTTCAGGCCCGCGACCAAGGCACTTACCTGGACTCGATTGAACAAGTCCGAGGAATCTTGCGCGCGGTGCGCAAAGTGCCACCCGGAGGCGAGGATGATTTCGAAATCTTCTCTAACGACTCGTTGGTCGAGCAGTTTCAATCATTTACTCTGACGGTTCGAATCGGAGTGGCGGTGGTAAGTTCAATTGCGTTACTTGCTGCCGGTGTCGGTATCATGAACATCATGCTGGTGTCCGTGACCGAACGAACGCGCGAGATTGGCATTCGTCGCGCCATCGGTGCGAAACGACGGCACATCATCATGCAATTCATCCTGGAAGCCGTTGTCCTCTGCCAAATTGGCGGAATCGCTGGCGTCATCCTCGGGGTTGTCTGCGGAAACGCCGCCGCGTTCTTAATGGGTGTCCCTCCGGTGATTCCAGTGGACTGGGTCATCCTGGGGCTGCTGATCTGTTGTGGAGTCGGCGTCTTGTTTGGAACGTATCCCGCCGTCAAAGCAGCGAACTTGAATCCAATCGAATCGCTGCGCTACGAGTAGCCGTTTCCGCGAACATCTGTTAGCGCGGCGGCCAGAGGAATAGGCCAATGCCGCGGGCGGAAGAATGAAGATATTCGGCCCGGTTGTTAGAGTCCCAACCGGCCGAGCTCATTCTGCAGTTCGGCTTGAAACGCCATAACATCCGCCTGGGAAGGGCGGTAACCAGGCGTTTTGGGGAGCAACCCAAGCCGGCCCATCTGGTCGAGATACCAATCCGCGGAATTCCCGTCCGTAAAGCGGACGTTACCACTCGCAACGGCCCCGGGTCGGGTGATTTGGTCGACACGGACGGTTACGCCGCCAGGCGCAGGTTCCGGTTCAGGTGCGAGCGGGCTGATGGGTTTGCTGGCCGGCGGGGCGGAGGGGCTGCTTGCGGCAGGACCGGGTCCCTGTTGGGCGATTTCCACTGGCTTCACGCGATCGGCGTCTTTTGGCGTCAGGCGCAAGTCATCCACCAGGAATCGGACTTCCATGTAAGTCAGGGTCAAGCCAGAGTCCGCCAGGCGTTTCTGGATATCGGAGAGTTTGAGACCCTCGGCTACCCAAGCTGCAACTTTTTGTTTTTGTGCCTCGTCCAAGTTCATATCGATCGTTCTCTATTAGGAAGGTTCGCCCACAGAACTCAACAGAATTATCAAATCGTCTCGCGGTGCGAGCGGGCGTGGCGAAAACCGGGGTGACGCGGGCGGATTCTGGCAACTCAAACGCGTTGCAGACCCCATCGGTAGGGGTGCTGAGAGCTTTAAACGCTGCCTGGAGGGGTAATTTTGCATTTTTCCGCCTCTTGAGCTGCTGTAAAGCCAAAGGATCGTTGACACTATGCGCAGGCCTGACTAGTCTAAGTACAGTTTTTAACCCAGAATACAGAGATCATGCTACTTCGAATCAGTTTGGTGATCGCAATCTTGGCGGGTCTAGGCACCCTCTATTTCACTCATTTTAGCGTGTCTGAGCGCATCACGACCCTGACTTCCGAGAAGGAGACAGCTCTCGGCGCCCAAAAGACCGCTGAAGAGGCTCAACGCAAAGCGGAAAAAGACCGGCGTCTAGCGAGGGAAGAACTCGACAAGGCCAGCAAAGAATTAACGGAAAAGTCGACCGCGCTCGAGGCGACCACGACTCGGTTGGCCGAGCAGGAAAAGCGTGCGAACCAAGTGAGCGAAGAACTCACGAAGGTGACGGGCGAACGGAATGATGCCCAAACCGAATTGTCGATGTGGAAGCAACTCCAGGTCACGCCTGACCAAATCCGTGGCTTTAAGGAACAGCTCGCTCGTTCAAACGAAGAGCGGGATCGTTACGCCGACGAAAACAAGATTTTGCTCCGTTCCAATAGCGAACTGAAAGTCGAACTGAGCCGGTTTATCGGGCCTGACCTTGACCCACCGATGCGCCAGGGCTTGATCGGAAAGATTTTGGCAGTGGATCCGCGTTACGATTTCGTTGTTCTTGACGTGGGTGGAAATCAGGGTGTCGTGGAGAACGGGAAGCTTCTGGTTAACCGCGACGGCAAACTCGTCGCCAAGGTTCGCGTGACGAAGGTGGAAGCGAACCGCAGCATTGCCAACATAATGCCTGATTGGAAACAGGCCGACGTGCTGGAAGGCGACCAGGTTGTCTACTAAGCCAGCAGTTTCCAGAGCACATTGAGCCGAGCCAACACCCCATGAAATCCCTGCTTCGATACGGATGGTTGATCATGCTACTGATCGTTGTCGGTGCGGGTTGGGGTTGTGCAAGCACGGACAGCGAAAACATGGCAGAACGCCCATGGAATGCTCCCAAGAACTGGGAGCATGGGTTGCCTCCGTCGATCTTAGAGGGTAGGTGAGAGCCCGCTGGCTCTCCGCAGTTGGGCTAACGTTTGCGGGAGGAGTTCGTTACGGTTTGTGACTTTCCGTCCTCTGACCGCTTTCTACTTCGCATACTCCACACACCTGGTCTCGCGGACGACGGTTACCCGGATCTGACCCGGGTAATGCAGCTCGTCTTCGATCTTCCGAACCAAGCTTCGCGCTAACGCTTGGGCTTGAGCGTCGTCCACCTGTTCGGGTTGAACGATCACACGCAATTCCCGGCCAGCTTGCACAGCGAAACAGCGGTCCACTCCTGGAAAGGAGAGTCCGATCTGTTCCAGATGTTCGAGACGTTTGATGTAGGTCGTCATGGTCTCCGATCGGGCGCCCGGTCTCGATGCGCTGATCGCATCGGCGGCACTGACTAGGATACCAAGTAAGTTGGTATGGGGCACCTCGTCGTGATGGGACGCGACGCCATTGACGACGTCATCACTCTCACCATGCCGACGTATAAAATCGGCGCCGATCATCGCATGCGACCCCGCCACTTCGTGATCGACTGCTTTCCCGATGTCATGGAGCAGGCCGGAACGTTTTGCCGCAGTTACGTCAATCCCAAGCTCAACGGCCATGAGACCGGTCAAATGGGCAACTTCCACCGAATGATCAAGTATGTTTTGGGAAAAACTATGGCGGAACCGGAGTCGCCCGAGTAGCTTCATGATCTCGACGTGCATCGGCGTCAGGCCAACCTTGTAAACCGCCTCTTCTGCGGCTCGCAAAATCGTTTCGTCCATCTCCTCCGAGACCTTCGCCACGACTTCCTCAATGCGTGTCGGATGGATCCGACCGTCGAGAATCAGGCGCTGCATTGCTTCCCGGGCAATCTCACGCCGCACCGGGTCGAAACCGGAGAGAACCACGGCATTCGGAGTGTCGTCAATTAACACGGTGATGCCGGTCGCAGCTTCGAAGGCACGGATATTTCGCCCCTCGCGGCCAATGATACGTCCTTTGATATCATCGCCTTGCAGAGCAACGGTCGCAGTGGTGGTTTCAAACGTGTGACTCCCCGCATAGCGTTGGACGGCTAGACTGATAATGCGGCGGGCTTCCTCTTCAGCGCGAGTCTTCGCGTTCTCGACGATATGCCGCGATAAGTCAGCCGCATCGCGCAGGGAATGTTGTTCGACCTCCTTAAGCAGCAAGGCACGGGCTTCGGCTTCGCTTAAGTGGCCAAGCCGCTGCAATTCGTCCTGACGCGCTGCGCAAAGCTGACTGAGTCGCGCTTTCTCAGACTCCAGATTTACGTGGGCTTTTTCTAACTCGACTTTCTGGGCGCTGAGGGCTTTTTCCTGCTGAACCACTCCTTCGAATTGCCCATTAATCAGAGACTCGCGTTTGGCGAGGCGCTGCTCCATTTCACCAACCTCGCGGAGCCGGCTGGCAAACGTTTTCTCTGTCTGTTCCCGCTGTTTTAGCGCCTCTTCGGTAGCGGCCAGGCGTGCCTCGCGGGTGATCGCTTCGGCCTCACGGCGAGCGTTGTCCAAAATGGCCTGCTGGCTCTGGCCAATGGCAATTTTGAGTCTGGATTCACGCCAACGAGACAACCCATATCCTACGGCAGCGCCTGCAACAAACAGCGCGGTTTGAAATAATGTATTGTCCAACCCGATCATCTCCTACCCATCTTCGCTAGACATTGAGCCAGCGAGACGGCGTCACTATACAGTCCAACAAAATGTCGTGCTCTTCCACTGGAATTTGTGCGGTGACTTGTTGGTCATAGGCCACTCCGCACTTGCATCCACAAATATCCGCCAGCAAGCGGTCGTAATATCCTCGCCCGCGGCCCAGTCTGCGGCCAGATACGTCAAAACCTACCCCGGGGACCGCAATGAAGTCCAGTTGCTTTAATGGGATCGTCAAACACTCGCTTCCAGGCTCGGGAATGTTGAATCGTCCTGGAGCGAGCGCATCGATCGTTGTAAGGATCTGGCAGGCCCGGTACCTGCCCAAGGCAGCATCGAACTGGGGAAGAGCAACACGTTTTCCTGCACCTAACGCAACCCCAACTAGTTGCGAAAGATCAAGTTCATCCGATAATGGCGCGTAGAGGAGAACAGTCGCGGACTCCTGCCACGCGCGATGCTCCCGAATCTGGCGACAAACCGACTCCGACGCGGCCAGGCGATCTGCCGGAGAGACCTGTTTGGTCCAAGCCCGGAGTGCAGCCCGAAGGCGCGCCTTCAAGGTGGCGTTAGACTCCTGATCGTCGGGCGAAGCTCGAAAAGGCTGGGCTGACATTCTCTAAGAGCCAGGTTTCGGCGGCTGGACCGGTTTCCCCGTTCTGCCAGGCAATTGCGAGCGCCACTGGGCTAAACGATCCCTGATGGCACGCTCCCGACCTTGCTCTGTCGGCTCGTAATAGCGTCGGAACGCCCCCAGATAGTCTTGCGCAACGAAATGTCCTGGGTGATCGTGCGCGTATTGATACCCTTCGCCATGGCCCAGTCGCTTTGCGCCTTGGTAATGTGCGTCGCGAAGGTGTCCGGGAACCGGAAGCGTTCGGCCAGAGCGAACATCTTCGAGCGCAGCGTCGATCGCTGCTACGCTGGTATTGCTTTTTGGGGCCGTCGCGATGAACAACGCCGCCTCGGCGATTGGGATCCGGGCTTCTGGCCACCCGACAAACTCTGCGGCTTGATGAGCGGCGCTCGCCAGAACCAAAGCCAGCGGTTCCGCGAGCCCAACGTGGGTCTTCCCCAGCGTGGATCATCTTTGCCAGCCAATATAAAGTCGCGTCCGGGTCGCTGCCCCGCATCGACTTAATGAACGCGGAAATCGTATCATAGTGAGCATCGCCATCGCCGTCATAGACAATGGCCTTCTTTTGAATGCTCTGTTCTGCCGTAGATAGATTCAGTGAAACCACACCATCGGCGCCCGGGGGCGTCGTGAGAACGGCAATCTCTAGTGCGTTCAGAGCCTTACGGGCGTCGCCGTCGGCAATTCTAGCAAGGTGGCGGAGCGCTACCTCTTCCGCTTTTACCGGTGTCCTACCCAAGCCGCGCTCCGGATCCTGCAACGCGCTCTGAAGAAGTCCGAAGAGTTCAAGCTCAGTAAGAGGTCGTAACTCAAAGATCTGCGATCGTGAGACCAGGGGCGAATTAACGAAGAAGAACGGGTTATGCGTAGTCGCTCCGATCAACCGAATTACGCCACTCTCGACGTCGGGGAGGAGCACGTCCTGTTGTGCTTTGTTGAAGCGGTGAATCTCGTCAATGAACAGGATGGTTGAAAGCCCCGTGTTTTCCAGTCGATGGGCTGCGGCTGCCAGGACGCGCCGCATGTCCGCCACGTTACTCTCAACCCCACTCAGCCGTTCAAACTTATTTCGAGTCCGGGCGGCAATAATCCTGGCCAACGACGTCTTTCCCGTTCCGGGTGGGCCGTAGAAGATCAACGACTGGATGCGGTCAGCCTCAATAGCACGCCGCAATAACTGGCCCGGGCCGAGGATATGCGATTGCCCGAAGTACTCGTCCAGAGATCGGGGGCGCATCCGCGCGGCCAGGGGAGCATTTCCGTTCCCTGACGGTGATGCACTCGAAGAAACCTCAGATTTGGCCAGATTCGCCGGCGGCGTGGCGCTGAACAAATCGTCAGTGGGCATAGCTCAGTTATTGAGTTAGGCGGGAGAATTCGGTGCAGTGATCTCTGTCAGGGACAGCAGGGGAAGATAAAAAAACCCCGCCGTAATGCCGTGTATAACAGTTCCTCTGAACTTGCTAGAAACAGGTGGAACCGCGCCCGGCGACTTTCGACTTCCAGTGAAGGCCTGTCGTTTGTTACCGATAGCTGAGGTTCCCGGATTTTTTCTTTACGGTTCAAGGACTTTGTTTCTAAACACGCGCATGGCAGGGTAAAGTCAAAGTCTATACCAAAGATCATTGGCGAACTTCCGTCCGCTCTCACTGAAAATACTGTGCCAGTAATTTCCCTTTTTCTCAAGGAAATTCTCGTGATTTTTCGTGGCGACGACGTATCAGGATCGACCAGTTCTCGACGATTTAAGCGTTCGACAAGCGAGGCGTTGGTGCGCTCCGTGCAAGCTCTTCCCAGCCTTCACGCAGCGTTTCAGGGCAAGCGCCACCCTCCCGTAAAGCACGCAAGCTCAGCGCATCGTGACGTTTCGCTAATCGGACGCCCGAAGCATCCGTGACGAGCGGGCAATGGAAAAAAGTCGGAGCACTCCACTCGAGCGCTTCGTAAAGCAGGAGTTGTCGTGCCGTGGACAATAGCAAATCCTCGCCTCGGACCACTTCGGTGATCCGCATTTCATGGTCGTCCACCACGACAGCGAGTTGATACGCAGGAATTCCATCCTGGCGCCACACGACGAAGTCCCCGAAGTGCTTGCCTGCCACGTATTCCTTCGCACCGAAGTGGCCATCCACAAAGCGGATGCACTCGCCGTCGGGAACGCGGAATCGCCAGTGCCGATTCGGCATGCTCTTTCGCTGCGCGCACTCGTTCTGACCCGGTCGACAGGTGCCAGGATAGATAGGCTCATCATCTGGCGCGTGGGGAGCCTGCAGAGCTCGCGCAATATCTTGACGGGAACAAGCGCACGGGTAGACCCGTCCTGTTTCCTGGAGTCGCTCAAAGGCAGCGCGGTAATATTCCTGTCGATCGGACTGTTGATACGGGGCGAACGGCCCTCCCTGATCGGGCCCTTCGTGCCACTCGATGCCGATCCATTTCAAATCCTCGAGCATGGCATCAACGAACTCTCGTCGACAACGGCTGCGATCCAGGTCCTCATTGCGCAACACGACCATTCCCTCCCGTTGGAGGGCGCGCTGCCGTGCGATCCAAAACGTGCGCGCGTGACCGAGATGAAGCAAACCGGTGGGCGACGGCGCAATCCGACCTCGATAACCCGTCACGTATTTCGTATTTGCGACGGCAAGACCGCGACTTGCCTGGTGGGTCCGTTCGGCTCGATCGCACTGGTCGTCAGACGTCTCCACAGCGTGACACTCTACTGCGGTTCCGTTCGGCCTTTGAAAACTCCTTCCGATCGCACCCATTCGGAGAACTTGGGCAAAGGAAAAGAGAGATGTTGTTGGATTTTGCGACAATCCATGGAGGTATCTGCTGGGCGAGGTGCCCCTGGGTATTCCTTGGTGGAACTCGGTTCCATCTTCCCGGCTAGCTCCGGATACCGGTGCACCAGGCACTGGCCGATTTCCCATCGCGACAGGCGTTCCGCTCCAGCGACGTGATACAGGCCAGTGAGGCCGCCGGCCGCTATTTCCAACACCATTTGGGCCGTAGCGCCCGCCGAGATGGGGCAGCGATATTCGTCCGTAAAGAGGCGGAGCTTGGGAAGGACCGGCATTGAGCGACGTTCGCACCACCGTATGCCTGGGGTTGGCCAACACGATCTTTTCGGCTGCGACCTTCGTTTCCCCGTAAACACTGAGCGGATTCACTTCGGCGGTTTCGCTGTAGCTTCCGGCCTGACCATCGAAGACCAAGTCTGTAGAAAAGAAAATGAATTGGCGGTCAGCGGCCAACCGCGCAAGATGCTCCGTCACGGTGACGTTGATTCGCCAAGCGCGTTCCGGATTTGCCTGGCACTCCGGGCTTCGGCTGAGTGCGGCGCAGTGCACAATGAGATCAGGAACGTCGGCGCGAAAGCGCTCCTCGACGGCGCTGGCATCTTCCAAATCCAGGTCGGCGCGCGTGAGCCCTTGGACTTGCCACGAGGTGCATTTCAGCGAGGCGATCCGAACCAAATGACTGCCAATCAGCCCGCCTGCACCTGTTACCCAAACCCGAGTCGCCATACGGATTAGCTCTGATTGACCGGTGCGTGGGTGGGGGCGGATGATGAAGGCGACGCGGTTCGCTTGAGAGCATCCTCGAATCGCTGCAGTTCCTGTTGGATTCCGTCCGGCGCCGCCAACAAGGAGGTTCCGACCAAGGCTGCATGGTACCCTTGGACATCGCGCAAAGGCGCAATGGTGTGAGGATGCACGCCGCTTTCCGCCACTTTGATAGCATGGGCGGGTAAGAACTGGCCGAGCTCGAAACGGCTTTCATCTACCGTCAGATCTTTGCCCGTTCCGAGACGTCCAAGCATCGCCGAGATGGCGTAGCGACCAACGCCGAGCATATTCTTGCGGGCATCGAACGTTCGGCTATTGATTCCGAAAATAACGGCATTGCCCGGGACTTGTTCGATCTGCTCGCGATTGTGGCATTCAAAAAGCGCTTCCATTCCAAGTTCAAGGGCGGTGGCATGCAACACGCGCATTTCTTCTGACTCGAGCAGATTGGCCATTAGCAAGATAGCGTCTGCGCCAAACGCGCGTGCTTCATAGACCTGATAGGGATCGAAAATGAAGTCTTTGCGAAGGATCGGTTTGGTGGTGGCGATCTTAATGGACCGGAGTCTGTCCATCGACATTCCAAAGTGGCTGGTGTTCGTCAGGACGGAGATCCCGCGGACCAAGCGACTGCCTTCATAAGCGGCAGGAGCGGCGTCCACGTTGGCACGCCGCATGGGTCCGTGGCTCGGCGACCGTTCCTTGACCTCGGCGATTAGTCCAAACCCTTGGCGCAAACTGTCGCTCATCGAACGCAGAGCGGGCGCGTCCTTAAGGCGCGATTTCAATTCTGCCATAGGGCGCTGCCGCTGCGCCTCGGCCAGTTCCTGCCGCACATCCACCAGGATCTGATCCAGTATGCTTTGAGTCGTCTTCATTTCAGTCGATCAGGCGCTTGGTCAAGTCACCGTAGGCATCGATCCGCCGGTCCCGCAGAAATGGCCAATGAGTTCGCGTGCGATCAACCTGCCCAAGATCGATATCGGCGGACAGAACTTCTTCGCGGTCCGAGCTCGCGCGAGCAAGGATCTGACCGGAAGTTCCGGCGATGAAGCTCTGTCCCCAAAACTCTATGCCATCGCCGCCGGCAGGTTGCTCCAGTCCTATCCGATTGGGAACGACCACGAAACAGCCGTTGGCGATGGCATGGCTTCGCTGAATCGTCTCCCACGAATCATGCTGCACAACCCCGTGCGCTTCTTTTTCGGACGGATGCCATCCGATGGCCGTCGGGTAAAACAGAATCTCCGCTCCTTGCATTGCGGTCAAGCGGGCCGCTTCGGGGTACCATTGATCCCAGCAAACGAGCACACCGATCTTCGCATAGCGCGTCTTCCAGGCTCGGAACCCAAGGTCGCCCGGGGTGAAATAAAACTTCTCGTAAAAAAGTGGGTCGTCGGGAATATGCATTTTTCGATACAGACCCAGCAACTCTCCGTCGGCATCAATAACAACCGCAGTATTGTGGTACAGGCCAGCCGCACGCCTTTCAAAAAGAGACGCGACAATGACGATGCCAAAGCGCCGGGCGAGCTTTTGAAAACGATCTGTGCTTGGCCCTGGAATCGTTTCCGCCAGAGCGAAGTTCGCGTGCTCTTCTGCCTGGCAAAAGTACTGAGAACGATAGAGTTCTTGGGTGCAAAGAATTTGGACGCCAGCCTTTGCTGCGGCGGTGGCGAGGGCTAGGGTCCGTTCGAAATTCTGCCGCGGATCGGGCGTGCATGCGGTTTGGATCAATCCCACGCGCAGAGACGAAGCCGACCGCGCGTAGGCTTTCGGGCGGTTTGAGGTCGTCTGTTTTCGCGCTGCGCGGTCAGATCGAGCGCCGCTGGTTTTCGCTTTCAAAGTTGGACGTGAGCCTTTCATCGATGCCCTCCACTCATCCGTGTTCAGTCGCGCAATGTCAAGATTCGCGGGTTGTGACGGGCAAGAGCCGGTGGCCGAGCTCAGCGGGCCAGCGGTAGCAGCGCGAGGCTCAAAACGACAAGAAACATCGATTTTACGAGAGTTTTCGTCGCTTTTCTCCTTGCAGGGGCGAGTTGAAAGGCGTTAATAACGCGCAGGTCGGATGACTTTACGAACCTAAATTTAATACAAATATGGCTAAAGCACTCAGTAAATCGCAAATCGCGGCGTCCGTTGCGGAGAAGGCTCAAGTGAGCAAAAAGGTGGCTTCTGAAATCCTCGATCATCTCGCTGACCTCGCTTACAAGAACGCGAAAAACAGCTTCACGCTGCCTGGAATTGGCAAATTGGTGCTGGTCAACCGCAAGGCCCGCACCGGCCGGAATCCTGCCACAGGCGAAACGATTCAGATCCCGGCCAAGAAGGTGGTCAAATTCCGTGTCGCCAAGGCGGCGAAAGATGCGATTCTCGGCGCCCGCAAGTAACTTTAGGTCGCTTTTGTTGAAGGCACTCTGAGATTTCAGGGTGCCTTTTTTTCACTCCCGCAGGGCTTCTGGCAGCTCTGCTCACTCCAGCGGCATCAAAAGACTCGGGGAGGTTATGAAAATCGGCGTGGTCGGCTGCGGCGCTTTGGGCAGTTTCTACGGCGCGCGGCTCTTCGCCGCGGGGGCCGATGTCCATTTTCTGCTACGATCCGACTACGATGTCGTCCAGAGCGGCGGTGTGCGAATTCGGAGCATCGACGGAGATTTTCACGTCTACCCCAAATGTGCGCTCAAACCTGAGACTATTGGCCTGTGTGATTTGGTCCTGGTTGGGCTCAAGACGACCGCGAACCGGCAGTTCCCAATGCTGCTGCCTCCATTGGTCGGTCCAAATACGGCGGTTCTAACCTTGCAGAATGGGCTGGGGAACGAAGCCCAGATTGCCGCTCTTTGCGGTGCCGAACAGGTCTTGGGAGGCCTCTGTTTCGTCTGCCTCAATCGTGTTGCCCCAGGCACCATCGAGCACACCGCGCACGGCAATGTCACTCTCGGCGAATTTTCCGGATCGACGCGGGCACGGACGTTTTTGATTGCGCGCGAGCTCCGTCGGGCAGGCATCCGCGCTGAGGTCACGGTCGATCTCGAGCGTGCCCATTGGGAGAAGCTCGTTTGGAATATTCCGTTTAATGGGCTGGGCGTTGCCTCCGCCGCTGGTTTGGACGCGGTTCGTTCCGGGCAATTTCGTCCCGGCTGGCGGTTGGGCCAGTGCTTGACCACGCAAGATCTGTTGTCGGATCCAAATTGGACGCAGCTCGTTCGTGAACTAATGAGAGAGGTAACTCTTGCCTCCGGGAGTTTGGGGAAACCTATTCTGATGGCCTTCGCGGAAGATCGAATTGAGCGCACCCGCCGCATGGGCCCTTACAAGCCATCGACCGTGATCGATTTCGAACGCGGGCAGCCCTTAGAACTCGAGAGCATGTTTCTCGAGCCTCTCCGTCTGGCGGAAGGGCGTGGAGTGCCAATGCCCAGGTTGGCAGCGCTTGGGCGGATTCTGGCCGCGCTTGATCCCGCGGGTCGATGACAGTGCGATTCGATCGATTGAAGCTTTCCGACCTTGCTTAAATGGACCAGCCAGCCTTTCTCGTTAGCTGCGATGCTGCGTGGTCCAGGCGAACTTCGCGCCTTGAAAAAGGTTGCTGGCGCGGGGATTAGCTGGTAGTCGAAAGCTTTCTGGAGCAGATTGGAGAACATTGCTGGACTATGATGACGCGACGACTCCCACTTTTGATTCTTGGTTTGAGCGGTTGGTTCAGTTGGCAGGCCAACGCGGCCGTCCTGACGGTTACCACCACCAACAACGTGAGTCCGGCCGCGGGCCAAACGTCCCTACTCCAAGCGCTTACCACGGCGCGAGACGGTGACGAAATCCGCTTTAATATTCCCGGGACAGGTCCTCATTACATTACCACGCCGGACGGGGGCTATCCGTTCATTACAAACCGAATCACACTCAACGGGTATAGCCAGCCTGGTGCGGCGGCCAATAGCAGCTCGATTCTGGCTCCGAACAATGCCAGGATTCAAATTGTCCTGGATTCGCGCGGTGGTGGTCATCGGGTCATGACCTTTCCGCTGATCGCCGCGGCGGATGATCGTGGGTATGAACCAACGGAGGGCGCCGTTCTGGGCTTCTACGACGTTACGGGAGTTCGGGTCCAAGGTTTGGCTTTCCTGGGAGTGCCTAAGGTCGGAACAGATGGCGCGGTCGACCTATATTTTATTTCGTTTGGCCGCGGAGCTTCAGGTCAGATTAGCGGCTGTTGGCTGGGCGTGGATCCCGATGCAAAGACGGTGGCGGGGGCTGCAAATGGCATCACGGGATTTCGCTACCGCGGGCGCGACGCGGCTGGAACCGTCACCAACACAGTCTTGGTGAACAATCTGGTCATCGGAGTCGAAGCCAAAGCCACCAATGCCGTCCAGCAGTTCAACGTCATTGTAGGAATGCCCGCGATTCCCATCATTGTCGAAGGGAGCAATACTCGGATTTCCGGCAATTTTGTGACGGTCCTTCCGGATGGGTTGCACGACTTCAACGTGGCCGTGGACGACTCGTTGAAGGGCAATTTTCAAGGTGCCATTGAAATTGGGCGCGCGGGCAACAACACTTTGATCGGCGTGGACGGCGACGGCGTCAACGACGAGAACGAACGAAACGTCTTCGGGGGCATGCTACCCCCAACGCTCGAGGGCTACCCGCATCTGATCGAGTTTTATGGCCAAAGTCCCGGTACCAACGTCGTGTTGGCCGGCAATTACATCGGCGTCGGTATCGACGGCAAAACCAAGTTTACCAATGGAGTGGCTGTTCTTAACGGCTCTGGCGGAGACGCGGAGTATCGCATTGGATCCAATTTTGATGGCGTGAGTGATCCTCTCGAAGCCAACCTGATCGTCAATAATTACCCGCCCGAGCTTTTTCCCGCGACCGATTTCCAGGAATTGCCCGAAGGCTTAAACTTCTTGAGCCAGCTCCACACCGACGCGGCCGTGTCGTTGCGCGGCAATTCCTTGATTAACAATTTTCCGTTTCCGGCCAGTCCGTCGCGAGACGGCGGGCAGTTCCTGCCGAACTATTATACCAAGGCGTTACTCGATCCGACGGCATATAACCCAATTCTGACCAACAGCACGCCGCAGCGATTGCGCGGCACGGTACCGTTGCCCGATCCGAGCGTTTACTCGAAGGTGGTGGTGGACGTCTATATCGCCGATCCCGTCGGTATTACCAACGGCACCGCCGCGGGAATTCCGGAGCTGCCTCAAGGTTTTCTCCAAGGCCTCACTTATTTAGGATCGTTCACCGAGGGCGCAGCGGAAGACTTGAATAAGCAGGCGGGGGCCTTCGAATTCGACATTTCGAAACTCAATGTCCCTGCTCGCACGCAACTCACCGTCACTGCGAATTACACCGGGACTCCGGTCGGGAGCGGCGGAGGCGATGGCGAAGTAGGGGATTTTACGGGGATAACCCGCTCTACCGATGGGAGCGTGACGATCAGCTGGAGTTCTGGAGCTTTGCAATCCGCGCCGGCAGTCACCGGGCCTTGGACCGAGGAAGCGGCTGTCGGAACGAGCGTTACGCTCACCCCGACCGAGGCGATGAAGTTTTTCCGACTGACCGCTGGGGGCGGGGGCGAACCCATCCCAGCGGGCCCGGCCGGGCCGCCGTTGACTAGTCCTTTCTCCAATGCGGTCGAAGTTCGCTAGGCCACCGCAAACACGACCATGACCACCCGGGTGCGCTTTGCGCCGAGTCCAACAGGCTTTCTCCATATTGGGGGAGCGCGAACGGCTTTATTCAACTGGCTATATGCCCGTCATGTGGGCGGGAAATTCATCCTCCGGATTGAGGATACAGATGCTGCTCGGAACAGCCAGGAAGCTGTCGATGTCATCTTGAACGGGCTGCGTTGGTTGGGGTTGGAATGGGATGAAGGCCCCATCACCGGCGACGCGAAAGCACCGGCCCTGGGTGGGTACGGGCCTTACTTCCAAAGTCAACGACACGCCCTCTACCTGCGGCGTGTCGAAGATTTACTATCCCGGGACTTGGCCTACCGGCACGAAGGAGCCGTAAAGTTCAGAATGACCCGTGACCCCATCACAATTCCAGACTTGGTCGTCGGGGATGTGGTGCGCGAACCTACGGACCGTGAAGCGCTCGACCCGGATTTTGTCCTGGTCCGTTCTGATGGACAGCCGGTGTTTCACTTGGTCAACGTGGTTGACGATTTGGAGATGGCCATCACCCATGTTATCCGCGGCGAAGATCACCTCAGCAACACCCCGAAGCATATCGCTCTGTTTCGAGCCTTCGGCGCGGAGCCGCCTAGATACGCGCACATCCCGCTTATTCTAAATGCCGATGGAACAAAGATGAGCAAGCGGGACAAGGGCGCCTCGCTGAGCACTTACCTTGACGAGGGCTTTGCTCCGGAAGCTGTTGTCAATTACCTCTGCCTACTCGGTTGGTCGCCGAAAGGCAGTAAAGAAAAGATGGCAATTACCGACGTCGCCGCCGTCTTTGATCTGCCGCAGATCCTCCGCCATAATGCCCGGTTCGATTTCACGAAATTGCAGTGGCTAAATGGGGAGTACATCCGGGACATGCATCCGGATCGCTATTATGAACTTGCCGTCCAGGCCCTAACACGGTCTGGCCTTGATGTCACCCGCTTTCCCGTCTCCTACGTGAAAGCGGCGCTCGATACCTGCAAGGAAAAGGTCAAAGTCTTCTCCGCCCTCAAGGAGTTCGGCAATTTCTACTTTGAGGACGAGATTCGTGAATACGACCGCGATTCCGTGAAAAAGGACTTTGTCCCGGAGAATCGGCCACGTCTGGCGAAGCTGCGCGATGCCTACGCCCGGTTATCCAGTTTTGATCCGGCCAGCTTAGAAACGACGTTGAAGAGTGTGGCGGCCGAGTTAGGCGTCAAGGCGGGGGTGCTGGTGCACCCGACTCGGCTCGCTTGCACCGGAAAGGCGATTGGTCCGAGCCTTTACCACCTAATGTCGGTTCTCGGCAAAGACCGCGTCTTATGGCGATTAGATCGGGCGGTGGCATTTGAATCTAGGGAATCGGCCCCTGGCGGCAACACGGTTTAACCCTCCAGAAGCTCTCCTCGCGATTCAAGGCCGTCGTAGCAGATCCTGTAGCGCAGCGCAACCCGGTTGTATTCAATATAGTGGTTGCGCGGCAGCGCTTTGTGATACTGACCCCGTCGCCGCTTGGGCTGTGAGCGCAGAGAAAAAAGGGGACTGCGGTATCTCAAAGAGACACCATTCCCTGGCGAGTTACACCTTTCCAACCTTTAGACCGCTCGAAGGACGAACCAGAGATTCGTGATCGGATTGGCGCTGTCCACAATTTGTTGACAGCAGCTCGGCGGATCGATGGAAAAGCGGGCCTTCGGACCTAGCTGCGGTCCAATTCTTCATCGCGATATCCCCAGACGCTCTCGCGCGTCTGTTGCCGAGATCAGGATCAGACCCGATGAGACCCCGATGACAACCGGATCGTGATCGAGGTCTTATCCCGTTCTCATGCGGCTTGGACCGGGCTTGTTTCGGGTTGACCCGCAGAAACGTGCCTCAGGCAGGGTCCCGAGCTCACACGGAAATCGGGACGCCCTTCCAATGGTTGACCAATGGGCCCCCGAACATCGACCGGGTCGTCCTTGCCACCCAAAACCAGCTTCTCGCGGGCGGAGGACAGCTTGCGGGGGCGATCCTCGAATTGCCTGGTCGGAAAGTCGACTGGTTGGAAGGATGGTCTAAGCGCCCGGCGCATTGGGTGGGGATGACGCCCGATGCAACCTGGCTGGTTTCAGGACACCACCACGGTCGCCGGCTAATCACCCGACGGCAAAATTGTCTTCGTGAATCGTGAGGATCGTTTCCTGGCTCTGCGCGATGCCGACTCAGGCGCGGAGATCGCTGTTCTCCGGTCGCCAAACGAAAGCTTCGCGTGGGGCGTAACTTTCGACTGCACCGGACGATACATGGCGGTGGCCTCTGCCAACCCAGCGGTCACCGTGTGGCAGCTCGCGGAGATACGAGAGTCTTTGCGCGACCTCGGACTGGATTGGCCAGATGCACGACCGGGAGCGGGATTTGCCAGGCGATCCCCGTGAACTGGTTCACTCGCACTTTGCCACCCGCGCGGTTGCGCGCGTTAAGAAACGCCTCTTTCGCCATGCCACCCAACCTACCAGGCCCAGGCTAGTCCAGGCGGCTAGCTGGTCGGGCTCAGGGACCGGGGTGACGTTCAAGTTGACGTTATCAATCAACGAATCGCCGTTCCCGTTAAACCCTTCGAATTGCACTCTATAGCTGCCCGCGGATACCGTCACCGACGGCAATGACTCGTGTTGCCAAACTCCGTGATGGCCACCGTCGTAAGATCCTTCCTGCTCGGGCACCAATTGCCCAACGCCAATGATCCGTGCTTTATACAGAGCCATACCGGTGCCAATGCCCAGGCCGGAAGCTCCGGACCACGATAGGTTTAGCACGCTTGGATGATCAATAACCACGGTTTGCGAAAGCAAGCCGCTCGGTCCGGAGCCGATGTCGACGTATTGCGCCCCGGAGTCTGGCGGAGGAAAGGAGAGGGGGACACCGCCAGCCCCGTTAAAAATGTAGATTCCACCGGCCCAGTCGGCGGCGCTCATGGCTTGATGGGTCTCACTGGCGATTGAGGGCAACTCAAAGTCCGGATTCAACAGTTGCGCCGATGCGGGCAGCGTGCCACTCAGCAGCGTTAGTGCGACGGTTTGCAGGGTACGAATGTTCATCAGGGTCATTTTAGATTGGTTGAGAATCAGGTTCCGTATGGATAAGCCGCAGAAAATGCGAACGATTACCAAGGAATTTCTGTAATTCTGAGATCGAATTGCGGCTTCGGGAGTTGGGGCGAGTTCGGCATGTGCGGAACCGCTTCGAAATAAATCAATAAGGGCCTATTGCGAGTATTGCATCTATGAAACACTTTAGTCTTGTCGCGTCGTCTCTCCTTTTCCTCGCCGCTGCCGGCTCCTGGCTCCGAGCGGCTGAAACGCCGGAGTTGAGTGACTCGTTAAAACCGCTGTTGCCCATGGTGGGCGCTTGGAAGGTGCGAACAACTGATCCGGGTGGACAAATAATCTCTGGGAAACTGACATTTACACCAGAGCTGGGAGGAAAGACGGTTTCGATGAAGCTGGAGTTGCTCGCCGCCGATGGAACTCCGATGTTTTCACGGTTGTCGATCATGCACTGGCAGGCCGAGTCCCAAACAATTGCCGGTGTTGATTTCGACTCGATGGGGTGGCATGGCTCGATGATTCTCGTCAAATCGGATAGCCAGAAGTTCATTTGGCAAGGGCATGGGATCAGCGGTGAGGCGAAATTTGGGACTTCGGTGACGGAGTTGACGAAAGTCGACGCTGACACATGGAAAGGGCAATTTGTGCACGTTGTGTATGCGGGAGCGGCCATGCCGGACAGTCCATTGTTCACTCTGACGCGTGTAAAGTAGGGTCGCTTGCTCAAATTTGTGCCTGGGCGGAAAGTGCAAAACTGCCGCCCCTCGACGTACTTTCGGCTTTGTCGGCTGCGCCAAAGCGACCATCGCCAGTAGCAAACTGTTGGAGCCGAGGTGTTCGCCAAGTTCAAAGGCAGGATTCTCCGCGGTCTTCCGGGTTTGAGAAGACTGGGATTCGGGCGAGGGACTCCGTACAGCTACGGAGCAAAATACCATCATATGCGTATTGTTCTCCCTCGCTGGCAAGGTAACTTTCCCCGGGTGAACGGCCCATCGAACGGGAGCTCGATTAGCCTAAGGCGCGGTCCTGCCCTTTAGTCAATCCTGCAAAGAACCAGCAGGTCTCCGTGACGAAGGGACGGTTAAGTCGGCGCTGTCGGGACATTTACCGTAGTAAACCAGAGCGATAATCGATCCTATTTGATTGCCGGCTATTCCCTGGCACTTCCATAACATTATATTCGTCGATACAATCGCCGCGTGAATCAAAGTGGTGACGCTCGAGAGTTTCGGGAGAGCCCAGACCCTAAACGCGTCACGGCGATAAGCGACCACTTCTGACCAACAACCCCATCCCATGACATCAACATCTGGAACCACCACTAATCGCTGGCGATTCTTTCGCGCCGGGGGCTTTGACCAAGTCAAACTCGAAACCGGAACGGACCTCGCGGCACTCGACCAACTTGATCTCAAGCTTTGGGTCGCCTTGGCATGCCCCACCACGGGACTGGAGTTCGACAAGTCCACGCTGGCTATGATCGATACGGACAAAGACGGCCGCATTCGTGCTCCGGAGCTAATCGCCGCGGTCAAGTGGGCTTCGCAAGTCCTCAAGAGCCCGGACTCCTTGACGAAAGGCGCACCCGCTTTACCCCTGGCCGCCCTGAATGAAGCCACGCCCGACGGGAAGATTATCGGGCAGTTCGCTCGGCGGATTCTAGGTAAAACCGATGCAGACCAGATCACAATCGAGGAAGCCGCTGGAGCCGTCCAGACGTTCGCGGCCAAACCATTTAACGGAGATGGCGTTTTGCCGCCAGAGTCCGTGACGGACGAGGCAACCAAACAAGTCATTAACGACATTATTGCGTGCGTCGGGGCCGATCCGGATGCCAGCGGGAAACCCGGCGTCAGCCAGGCCAAGGTCGATCAGTTCTTCGCGGACGCACTAGCCTTTTCGGACTGGTGGAAGAAAGGAGAGGGCAACGCTGAAGTGCTGCCGTTAGGGACGGCTACAGCCACCGCTGCGGCAGCCGTGAAGGCTGTCAAAGCGAAGGTTGACGACTTTTTCGCGCGCTGTCGCCTGGCAGCGTTCGACTCCCGGGCCACCGCCGCGTTAAACCGTGAAGAGAAGGAGTTCGTTGCCTTGGGAAGCAAAGACCTGAGTGCCAATGTTTCCGAGGTCGCTGGATTTCCGCTGGCACGGATTCAAGCAGGGGCCGTTCTCCCGCTTCGCGACGGGGTCAATCCCGCTTGGATCACCGCGCTTGCGACGCTGCAAACGGAGGCGGTCAAGCCATTGCTCGGAGACAAAACCGCTCTGACCGAGGCAGAATGGAATGCGATCACTGGGAAGCTGGCGGCCTATGAAGCTTGGAGCACTTCCAAAGCTGGTGCGACCGCGGAGAAGATAGGGCTCAAGCGCGTGCGGCAGATCCTGACGAGCGATGCCAAAGACAAACTGAGCGCGCTGATCGCGCAAGATAAGGCCGAGGCCCCCAACGCGGACGCGGTCTCAGGATTGCGACGTATCGTCCATTACCACCGCGATCTGGCCAAGTTATGTCAGAACTTCGTCTCGTTCCGCGACTTTTACGGACGCCGGGAGAAAGCGATTTTCCAAGCGGGCACTCTCTATCTGGATCAGCGCGCTTGCGAATTGTGTTTGCCCGTCGAAGATGCTGGAAAACACGCTACGATGGCCGGATTGGCGGGCACTTACCTCGCTTACTGCGATTGTTTCCGCAAAGGCTCGGGCGAAAAGATGCAAATCGTGGCTGCGTTCACGGGAGGTGATTCGGACAATCTGATGGTCGGTCGCAACGGGGTGTTCTTTGATCGAAAAGGCCGTGATTGGGACGCCACAATTACCAAAATCATCGAGAATCCCATCAGCATTCGCCAGGCGTTCTTTGCACCTTACAAAAAGCTCGTGCGCATGATGGAAGAGCAAATCGCCAAGCGTGCGGCGGCGGCGGATGCGGCCGCCGATGCCCGTCTGGCGGAGGTTGCGAAAGCGACAGCTGGCGGGGAACCGCCGCCGAAACCCAAAGAGCCGGCACCGACCAAGATTGATACTGGGACGCTGGCTGCCATCGGCTTGGTCTTAACGACGTTGCTAGGCGCCTTGGGCACAATCTTCGGCAGGCTGCTGGGCTTGCCCTGGTGGCAAATCCCCTTGGCCTTCCTCCTCATCATTCTGGCCATCTCCGCGCCCTCCATGCTGATGGCCTACCTCAAGCTGCGCCGACGCAATCTCGGTCCGATTTTGGATGCGAACGGCTGGGCCGTGAATGCGAAAGCCAAGATCAACGTGCCATTCGGCGGATCACTCACGAGCATCGCCTCGCTGCCTCCTGGTTCGCAGCGAGATCTCGTGGATCCATTCGCGGAGAAGAAGAGCGCGTGGCCTTCGATCATCGTATTTGTGCTCTTCCTGGCGGTCGGTTATCTCGTCCTGGACAAACTGGGCTTCATTAACGACTGGACGAACGGTCGCCTTGGAACACCCAAGGCCTCGACGCGGCAGGCACCTCCGATTCCACCCGCGCCCGCGGAGAATAAGTAGCGCTTTCGCACGTTGCGGTAACCCTGCAGCTTGCAGGGTTACCGCTGGACAGTGCGCGACCGGATCCGGCGAGGACGATCGCATCGGCAACTCACGTCTGCCTTACTCCTTGTTAGAGGCGGGCCTCTTCCGCAAAGAATACAGCGAGCGTAACAACGAGCCTTGCTTTGTTTTGAAGGAGACCTCGGTTGACAAACGAATGCGGTCACTTTCAATGGGGTCGACTCACCTTTCGACCGACGGATTGGCCGTGACAGACTCAGGCATTTGGTGCGCGATCTCAGTGAACGTCGGGGCGCGCCAGACTCTGATCCTATCGACCACCTCAGCCGTGGCGAGAAAGCGGCCATCCGGCGAGAACGAGATGGATCGGCAGGAGCTGACGTGGACTGGCCACGCAATAATCTCACTACCTGACGGCAAACTCCAAAAGTGAAGAACTCCATCAGTCGTGCCTCCTAGAAGGGTCTTTCGATCCGGGGAAACTGGCCGAGGTCTGTCAAGTGCGGCTCTCCTTGTTCATCCAACAAGATGTTGCTGGGCTTGATATCCCGATGCAGCACGCCCCGTTGATGGGCATAGTGGACGGCGCGAGCGACCTTGGCCACCATTTGCACCGCGGTGTGTGGGTCGGACAGGGGATACTGACCCTCGGCAATCGCGAGGCGCAGGTTAGGCCCTGCGATCAGGCCCATGCTGAAATAGTGCTGGCCCTGGTGTTGTCCTATCTCATGGATCGGGACGATGTGCGGATGCGAGAGACTGGCGGCGGCTTCAGCCTCGGCTTGAAAGCGTTTGACGAGCTCCTGCGTCGCTAAGGCTCCCGTACTGATGAGTTTAAGAGCAACGACCCGGTTAAGACTCACTTGGCGCGCTTTGAACACTATGCCCATGCCGCCGCGGGCGATCTCATCGAGCAGTTCGTAATCGCCGAAATAGCGTATGCGCGTGCCTGTGAAAGAAGAGCAAGGGAGTGTTGGGCCGCTAGAAAGGACGGCGGTGGCATTCGAGGGCTCTTCCAAATTGAGCGCCCGGCTTAGCAGGCATTTGGGGCAGAGCGTTTCAGGACTGGTGGAGGAGAGCGCCATTCCGCAGACGCGACAAACGGTGCTTTGGTCAGGGGGAACACTCACGTTCGTTTAGAATGCCTGTTATTAAGTCGCGCCACGGGCGCGGGCCACTGTTTACCACCGCGAAACGTGAGAAAGGTTACAAGCCGTCGCAAACCAGGTCAGTTACCCAAGGCCGCAATTAAATAGCGAACTTCATCTTCAACATCTCGAGGGTCTTGTAGAGTTTCAGCAACTTCCGCACGCAGGAGTTCTCCGAAGCGTCGGCGCAGCCGGTGCACAGCGACCTTAATGGCGCTCTCACTCAGGCCGAATGACTGGGCGATCTCTGCATAAGGCCGTTCCAGCCTGTCCCCGGAAAGCGACGGTTTGAGCAAATCAAAGAGCTCAGGGCGTTCGGAAGCTAGAAACTCGGCTTTCAGTCGCGCCAGGATCAACTCAATAACGGAGAGAGCCCAGCGTTTCTCAAATAGCTTGTCTGGCGAGGCGTTGTCTGCGGGTTCGGCGCGGTAAAGTTCGTCTGCGGATTCATCCAGCGAAATGACCTGTTTGCCACCTCCTCGTTTCAGGCGATTCGCGCTCTGCCATTCATTGATTACAAAATTCTTCAGGGCAGTCAGGAGAAAGGAGCGGAAGCGCGTCGCGCCGGGAGTTAAGCCGGTCAGCGACCGTTTCTCGACGACTTTAGCGAAGAACGATTGCGTCAGATCGGCCGCATCGGCATGCGCATAGCCCGAGCGTCGAACGCTGGCGTAAAGCGGGTACCAGTATCGCTGGCAGAGTCCTTCCAGGGCCTCGACGGCCACCAGTGAATCGTTAGACCCCGCATTAACCACCATGCTCCACTGGGTAGTTCGAAATGCTGCTCCACCGCCTACGGGAGACTCGTTTGCGTCGTCGGGCATGCCACTGAAGTAAACCGTTAGTGTCGTTTGTAAATTGCAATTGAGTGACTTTCGAGACGCCCGGTGTATCGCGTGGCTGCTTCGGGCCGACCTGGGTGAGGGACAAACCAAACGAGATAGCTGCGTTTCATTAGTCCTCCCGTCGACTTTTCATCGTGAAACAAGTCGAGGAGAAGCGTCAATCGGAGTTGAATCCCGAGCGCCGTATTGAAGAGAAGAAAGCTGAGGAAGCCCTTAAAGCGGCCAGCAGCGTGATGGCGGACGGCATCGAGCGCGAGATCGGAAGTCTCAAGTCCGAGATAAGCCAAATGCTCGCTGACGTTTCTGAAAAGCTCAGCGCAGAGGCCTTACGATTCCGGAACTTGCAAAAGGCTGTCGAGACTAAAGAACTCGAGTTGCGCGAGATCTATGGAATCGAGAAATCGGCAGCTAGTTTGGCAGCGCTGATTGAGGCGCAGAGCCAGAAGAAACGGGAGTTCGAACTAGAGATGACGCAGCAGCGGGATGAATTGCATCGAGAAATTGACGAGACCCGCCTTGCTTGGCAGAAGGAGCGACAAGCCCATGATGTAGAACTTCGGGAGAGGGAGGTCGCCGAGAAGAAGGCTCGTGATCGAGAAAAAGAGCAATTTGAATACGGCTTCAAGCGAGACCAGCAAACGTTGAAAGACAAACTGACCGATGAAAAGAACACTCTTGAGAAAGAACTGAAATTAAAGAAGGAAGCGGCGGACAAGGATTTCGCGGAGCGAGAGCGAATCCTCGTCGAACGCGAAACGGAGTGGAATCAACTCCGCGTGCGTGCGGCGGCATTCCCCAAAGAACTGGAGGCCACGGTTGAAAAGGCCGTGAAAGAAGTGACGGAGAAAATTAAGCTCGAAGCCAAGAATCGAGAAGAGCTTTTCAGGAAGGAATTTGAAGGCGAGCGGAACGTGCTCACTGCCCGGACTCAATCCCAAGAAAAGGCGTTGAAGGACCTGGTCGATCAGAACACCCGCCTCAATAACCAATTGGAAGCAGCCTACAAGAAAGTCCAGGAAATCGCCGAGAAGACAATCGAGAGCGCCGGGCATGGCAAAGCTTTGGCCGACCTGCAGAAGCTCCTGGTTGAGCAAGGCCGCAAAGCGGGGGAGTAGTGTGATTGGGCGACGGACGCTCCGCCGGGGCGCAATCACGTCGCGTAAGCCGTCCGGCGAAGGCTCGATGGTTGGCGATTTTGGTTTCGGCAGCAACGCTGTGTGAAGTTCGTTCAGCTCGGGCATCGAGCGACCTTGTTGTGGCAATTTATCACTTCTGCTGTCGCGCAACGTCGCAGCTGAACTTCCGTGCTCACACCGTAAAAAGGGATGTCGCCTACAGCATGCGTGAGTGGGTTGACGGATGGACGATAATCTGCGGACGCGTCACTGAATCCAGCCCTTGAGCTGGTCCAATGACGGTGCGAGAGCGTTGAAAAGCACTAAAATTCGTCCAAATCTCCAGGAAGACATAAGCGTGCGCCTTGAAAAAGATTCATATTCTACTTGCCAGACCCGAGCCGCGTGCGACTGTGAGGTGTATTCAAGCTAAGTTATATTCTCTCGGAAGGCGTTGCCGAACTCATCGAATGAGTCAACTTAAACTCGCGGAGGTTCATTGAGCTTCCCGTTTGCGGCTAGGGGAGTTCGGTCTCGCGAACCTCAATTTCGTCGAAACGGTAAGATCCGAGCCCGCGAAGTGCGGGTGGTTGACGAAAACAAGCAGCAGCTTGGCGTCATGACCTTGAATGATGCCTTGCGCATGGCGCAAACCAAAGGCCTAGACCTTCTCGAAACAGTTCCGAACGCGACTCCCCCTGTCTGTCGAATCGTTGACTACGGCAAGTTTCTTTACGAAGAATCAAAACGCGCCAAAGAAAGCCATAGCCGTCAGTCCGGTGGCAAGATGAAGGAGATTCAACTCTCGCCTGTGATTGCCGTTCACGATTTTGACACGAAGCTGGCCCATGCAAAACAGTTTCTGTCGGAAGACATGAAAGTGTGCGTTAAGCTCCGTTTCCGTGGACGCCAGCGCGCGCACAAAGAATTTGGATTCGAAGTTGTAAATCGGTTTGTCGCGGAGGCGGCAACTTTTGGACGAGCCGATTCGCCCCCGAAAATGTTAGGTGAGCGCGATTTGACAGTAGTCATCAGTCCTCTTCCTCGAGACAAGCGCGCCAAACCGCCCGCTGCTGCAGCGCCAGCGCGCTCGAGCAGCCCCGGACCAGCAACGAATCACTCCCATGAGGGCTCCAATGCGCACGATGTGGTCCTGGCCGAGGCGGCGGAATCCCACGACGCCGCACCCCCTCCTGCCGAAACGGAATAGTCCGGCGTCGATGATCTGCTCCGTTGGTTGATTGCGAGGATCCGGTCGTCAGCCGAATTTGACTTCATCCGCCTTTCCAACGTGCCTATTACCGGACCCTCGTGGATTCCGTCCAGTTTCAGTCGAGCTTGACCGAGGCGAGGTGGACGGACCTGTCGGAGGTGGCAGCGGCCGCTGCGACGGGGTCCGTTGTCGATCTGTCGCACGATCATCCGCAACGTCTTTACCGAGTGTTGCGACCGGGG
>JBGAIN010000102.1:0-28522 GCA_044225505.1 Limisphaerales bacterium | reverse complement strand
GTGTTCGGCCCGGGCAGGGATGAGATTTGACAGGACGAACTGGAGCGGCCAGGCGAAGTGACCGAAACCCCCGAGAATCTTAGCGATCATCCTTTCTCAGGAATCGGGTTTGGAGCGAGCGACTTGGCAGTGGCCTCATAGAAGTCCAGCGAGTGAAAAACTGCTTCACCATGTTTCGCGTAGTGGCGGTGTATACTCACTGAATTGTGGCCAAGGGCATTCTGAGCCCAGCGCTCCGGGTAACCAAGTTCTTGAGCCCTCTCCGCCCAGGCGTAACGGTATGAGTGAAGGCTCACACCTTTGATCTCAAGGAGACGACAACGTCGGAAGAATTCCGCAGATCGGTCCGAGGCGGTCAAAGTCGAGAGATGAGGAAACAAGGGGCCCGCCTGCGGAAGCGCCTTTAGGAGGGCTGAAAGCTTCTCCCCCATTTGAATGCAGGCAATGCTGCCTGTTTTCTGTCGCGCATATTTGAGGGCGCCACGCGTCCAATCAGCGTTTTCAGCCGTGAGCCGTGCCGCGTCCGTCTGCGAGGCGCCCGTCTCCCAGAGGAGTTCGTAGAAATGGCGCTTTTCCTGATTTTGCTCCGCCTCGACGATTCGGAGATGTTCGTGTTCGGTAATTGCCCGCCGGGTGGCACGATTCAGCGTTGGCCAGTCATTGGGGGGAAGGATGGGCCACGGGAGCCAGCCGAGCTTCACCGCTAAACTGTGCAATCGTCCGAGGTAATGGTTGGTGCTGACGACTCCCGCGGCGAGAATCGTCTTGAGGTCCTCCGGCTGTGTTTCGACGAGCTTTCGAGATCTGAGCGCTCGGAGGCCTTCTTGCTCGTAGGCGCGCGTGCAGCGTTCGACAGTTGAGGGAGCGGGCGGTTCGGGGGAGCGATACTTGGTCTTAAGCATCCGGTCCATCACATCATACCAAGTCCGATTTGGGAGCTCAGGGTCATGGGCCTGGAGATACGTGCGGCCCAGAGTGAGGTTCAGATACGGGGCCTGCGCGGCCTCGTTTTTTGCCGCCACCAGACGAAGGGCCTCGGCCCGGTTCGCAGTCTTAAGCGATTCCTGTTTTCCTGTCTCGGTGTGCTCGCAGTAAAACGTGGCGCCACGCCGATACAGCCGGTAGAGCACTTTCATGTAATCCTGATTTCCAGGCTACATGGAACGAGCCTCAACCCGGTAGCGAGTAAGTGAAGTGCCGGTCCAGTGCACGCGCGAATTCCTCGCGAGCAAACCGTTTACTGGCAAATTTACTGGCAAACGGGGTGTTTGGCGTGCTACCGAAGGGCCATCCTCGTTGCACGGCAACGAGATGGGAAATGGCTCCAAAGGTAGGACTCGAACCTACAACCCGCCGGTTAACAGCCGGCTGCTCTACCATTGAGCTACTTTGGAACTCAAGAGCGTTGGAATGTACAAATCACCCCCGGCCACGTCAATAGATTTCATTGGCGTTAAAAAGTGCCGTCTAACAGGGGCTCGATCAAGGAGATGCCCAGGCCATTCTCGTTTGGGAAGATCGCCCGGCCCTTTTCCAGCCGGACCCCAATGGCAGCATCCCTCGCCAGCAACGCGGCTCCATCCATGTCCACATAATCGATGAGAGGGAGCAATTGACCGATCGCACTGATCCCGACGGTGCTTTCGTTCATGCATCCAACCATGACCCGCAACCCTAGCTCGCGCGCTTGGGCGATCATGCGCCGGGCCGGGGTGAGTCCACCTGCCTTGGTCAGTTTGATGTTTATGCCGTGGAAATAACCTGCACAGCGTGCCACGTCCTGCTCGGTGAGGCAGCTTTCGTCGGCGATGATGGGCAAGGCGCTCTTAGCGAAGAGTTGTCGCATCCCGTCCCAATCGTTCGGGGAAAGTGGCTGCTCAATGAACTCTACGCCCAGGCGTTTTAGTTCCGGGGCGATGGCAAGGGTCTGTTCGGCCGTCCAGGCGGTATTGGCGTCGATTCGAAAGATCGCGTCTGTGTGTCGGCGCAGCTCACGGACGATAGCCAGGTCCTCTTGAGTTCCGAGTTTGATCTTGAAGATTGGCCAACCCTCGAACTCTTTCATTTTAGCGACCATTTTGTCGATTGGATCGATGCCAATGGTATAATCGCTCAAAGGAAGATTCTTTAACTCGAGTCCCCACAGTTTCCAGACGGGTTGGCCCTGCTGCTTGCCCCATAGATCGTGGGCTGCTTCATCGAGTCCACACAGGGCAAACCGATTGGCGCCTAAATCTGGCGCCAGCGCGTCCCAGAGGGTGGCTGGGTCTTGGATCGTCCATTGCTCGATCTTGGGTCGAGCGTTTTCCAGCGCCTGGCGCATGGATTCCACTGTAAATTGCGTATAGGCCTTTCCAGGGGCGCCTTCTCCAAAACCGCGCAGGTTGCCCTCGCGCAGTTCGACGAGGAGCGTGTGCTGCAGGGTTGTTGTGCCGTGGGAGATGGTAAACGCGTGTCGCAGGGGCAGATGCAGGTCGCGGAGGATGAGTTGCATAAGAACACGGAGAATAGTTCGTCGGGTTCGCCGCGGGCTCCAGCCTTTTCCTGGAAAACATCGCCGAGGCGATTGCTTCGACGGGCTCTAGAGGTTCGGGACGATTTCTTGCAGCGCGTTCACCAGCGTTTCTAGTTGAGTTTGGGTATGGGTGGCGAAGACGGCGAATCGAAGCAAGCCTTCCTGAGGGATGCCCGAGTAAGCAGCGACGAATGGGACAAAGATGCGACGCGCTTTCAGTTCATTGTGAATCCGCAGCATATTGGCGCGGTCGCCAATCGTGACGCCAAAGTGGGCGGTCGCACCGGGCGGGACTTCCAGGCCCAGTTTTTCGAGCGCTTGGCGAAGCCATACGGCATTTTCCCCCAGCCGAGAGCGGAGCGTGGGGTCGTTGGAAGCGATTTCCAGAGCCTTGGCCGTGGCGCCGGCAATGGCCGAAGGTGGGGCGCTCGCGCCGTCAAAGTAATGCGAACTCGACCTCGCGCGCGTCAAGAACTGACGTGTTCCCGGGAGGATCCCGCCAAAACCTCCAAGGGCTTTGGCCAGCGTACCGGAGACGAAGAGCGACACTCCCTGGCAAGGGGGGCCGCCGTTGACATGCGACCAGAGGCCGAGTTCGTCTAGCCAGCCGCGGCCGTGCGGGCCGAGCACTCCAAATCCATGTGCATCGTCGAGAAGCAATTTGGAATGCGGCTTTTCGCGTAAGACTTCCAGATAAGAATGCACCGGAGCCAGGCGACCGCTCGAGGACCCTACCGCATCGCACATCACCAAGACCCGGGAAAACCCCTGCGTGACTCGCGCCAGATCGTCGGCGTCGCGAGCGCGAAATGAAACGACGTCTTTCCCCGCCAGACGAGCCGCTTCCAGCAGACAGTAATGCGCTGATTCGTCGACCGCAACGGCTTCAACCTCATCACGCAAAGCCGAGACGAGAATGTGGTTGGCCATATAGCCGCTCCCAAAATAGAAGGCATCTTCCGTTCCGAAGTATTGGGCGGCTCGCTGCTCGACCTCCTGAATGGGAGGATTGGTTCCAACTAACGCGCGCGTGGTCGCGGAATGGACGCCATACCGACGTAAAGCGGTGCAGCCTGCCTCGATCACATCGGGGTGTGCCGCTAGTCCCAAGTAACTGGTCCCGGCAAAGTAAAGGTAGCGGATTCCATCGATGACGGTTTCAGGCCCGGGCGGAGACTGCATGACTGGCACATTCACAGTTTCAGGGTCTCGCTTGGGGGGGCGATGACCTCGGCAGACTCTGGCTTCCTTCTTCGCCAGGGAACCCGTTGAAATCTTGCGCGCGGTTCGTGCGCTTGACGATAGCAGTGATCAATAGCCAGCAGGTGACTTGGCGGGGTCCATCTCGATTTAGACGATTCGTGCTCGGCATTTGCTCTGGCCCAACGATGGATATCCGATAGCTCCAAGCTCGACGCCATTTTCGCAGGATTTCTAAACGGCCGCCACGTTGAGCCTCGGACCCGTCTGTACCGGCGTTTGTTCGATCCTCGCACTAACTTAGTCAAGGACGGCTCATTGAGCCTTGTTACTGGGTACCATATTCGCCGATTCGACAATGGCGAGTTTTTCCTCCACGTCGCTCGTCGAATAGAGCGAAGCTGCCGCCCGGGCGTCGTTACCCTGGAGCAGGATGTCCTTGGTCCGTTTCCCTTTGAAGTGAAGAAAGTCACCGGTTCCCGGGAGTGCGACGGAGTTCCGAATCGTGCCATGTTCCACCTGGTGCAAAAGGATGGCGGGGGATTTGGCGCCCGGTTGCGCTTGGCGTACGTGAATTCCGTCAAGTTCGAGTCCCTGGACTTCGTCGAGGACCAAGGCACTCTCCCATCGAGCGGAGGCTGGAGTGTCCCAGTGAATCTCCAACTGACGCAGTTTCAGGTTTTTAACCTGGCGAAAGCTGAGCGCGTGCACGGATTTGTCGTAGGCCGCAGTCGGATCTGAGGAGAGGTACAATTTGAAGTTCTCAATGGTGATGTCTTCCAGCCAGCTGTCCGGATGCCCATTGCAAATGCTTGAACCTTTGCCGCGCGCAATGACGTTGCTAATGAGAACACGCTTGATCTTGCCTGCTGGGGCGTTCGTCCCGGGTGGAACGCTCTTGTGGACTTCGCTACGGCGTTTGATGTTGAAATGGAGTGGATCCCCGTCTCCCCACCAAAACCAGTCCCGTCGAGTGCATTCGATGATCAAGTTGGCGAGGACGATGTCGCTCACCGTGCCGCCGTCAAAATCCATAAAAGCGATGCCGCGATTGGAATCCGTGATGACACAATTGTTGATCGTGACATTCCGGATGGCGTTCATATTGCCGTCACAGAACTTGATTGCACTGGACGAGGAGGTGAGGCGGCAGTTTGTCACGGTGATATTTTCGCAGGGCAGGGGCGGGCCGAACCAATTCATGGAATAGAAGACGATCGCATCATCGCCGGTCTCGATCGTGCAGTTTGCGATCCGCACATCTTTGCATCCATCCGGGTCGATGCCATCGGCCCAGACGCCTGCTTCCAGACTGGACCGGATGTAGACACCGTCAATCACGACCCGCTCGCAGGCATACGGATGGATCGTCCAGGATGGAGAGTTGATGAGATTCAGACCGGCGATCCGCACGTCTTTGCAGCGGAGGAGGAGAAATAGCTTTCCGAATTGGTCTTTCTTGGGAAAGGCGCGTCGGGCGGGTTTTCCCAGCCGTTGCATTTCCTGCAGGTTCGGACGGATGAAATCGTCTTCGATGTCATTCAAACGCCATTCGTAAGCCCCTTGGCCGTCAATCGTTCCGCGGCCTTCGATCGTGATGTTCTCAGCTCCGTCCGCGTAGATAAGGGCCTCTTTATCGAAGGCGGATTTCTCTTTGATCGAGTAGAGGATCGCGCCGGATTCCAACAGAAGGCGGACGTGACTGCGCAAGTGAATCGTGCCCGACGAATACTCACCCGGCGGAAAGAAAACCGTTCCTCCCCCGGAGCTGGCGCAGGTGTCGATTGCTTTTTGGATGGCGCGGGTCGCATTTTCGAGTTTCCGCGCGGAGGCTCCGTATTGGGTCACATCAAACCAGCCAGGCTTGGAATCGGCAGCGACGAGAGCAACGGGAATCTGTACGCAGATCGAACTGATGAGCCAGAAGAGCAGGCGCTTAAGGAATCGCATATGGATTTGGAGATGCGTGAGACAACGGAATTGGGTGACGGGCAAATCCTAGACGCATGCTCCGTCGGCCTTCAAGGGGAAAGGGCATGGCCTACCCAACTCGAGGGTGGCAAGGATGTGAAATTTGAATTTGCAATTTGAAATTCGGTGTCCGGCGTCGTTACAGTGTCAGCACCGAAGAGCTTGTTACCGCCGCTATTGGTCAGCGGGTAGCTTTCTCTGCTTGTTGGCACTAACCGTTGATTCACACGCAAACCCATGGCAAAACGATCTATTCTCCTCGTCGCAACCGTTGCGGTTCTGATGACACTTATCGGAGCGACGGCGCAGAAAGCGGCTACGGCCGCTGCACCGCTCCCGTTTAGTGCGGCTCGGCGCGCCGGCCCCACGCTCTATGTGAGCGGTCAAGTGGCCCGCACACCTTCGGGACAGTCTATCCATGACTCAATCGAAGCCGAGACTCGCCAGGTCATGGAAAACATTGGAAAGGTCCTGAAAGACAATGGCTACGGCTTTAACGACGTCGTGAATGCGACCGTTTACCTCGCGGTCATGGACGATTACGCAGCGATGAACCAGGTTTACGCATCTTATTTTACCAACGGTTTTCCGGCCCGCGCTTGCGTCGGTGGGGTGAAGCTCGTGTCGGGGTTTAAGGTCGAGATCAGCTGCGTCGCCTACAAGACAGGAGAATAAGCTGTGACTCCCCTCATCGCAGCGGGTCCTGTGGCGGGCACTCCTCTCCTGACGGGTTCTTCAAGCCGGGTTACTCGGCGCGGGGCGTTGCGCCAGCTCGCATGGCTGGCTGCGGCGGCCGGGCTGCCCGTTACCCGGGGCGCCGAGTCCGGACCCGATCTGCCCCATCTCGGATTGCTGCCGTCCGATCCGGAACGGTTTTGGTCCCAACTCCGATCCGAGCATTTCCTCCTCCCGGAGAATCGGGTTTTCTTAAACAACGGCAGCCTAGGCGTTGTTCCAAAATCGGTTTTGCAGACGATCATCGCAACCACCACACGGGCTGCCGAGTACTCGACCGATAACATCGTGCGCTGGGGCTATGAGACGTTGGAGTCCGATCGTGCTGAGATGGCGGAATTCCTGGGCTGCACGAAGGAGGAGCTCGCGTTCACCCATAACTGCACGGAAGCGATGAGCATTATCGCCAACGGCCTGGATCTGAAAGCGGGAGATGAGGTTATCCTGACGGACCAGGAACATGGCGGCGGTTCCTCGGGATGGAAGCTACGGGCCGCGAGGGCAGGCATCATTGTTCGGGAAGTGGCGATTCCGACTTCGCCCAAGACCCCCGCCGATCTCATAACACCACTCCTTGCCGCGATCAGCTCGCGAACGCGGGTGCTCAGCTTTAGCGGGATTACGAGTCCGACCGGCCTAATTCTCCCAACCCGCGAGCTTTGCCGTGCGGCCAGGGACCGCGGCGTGCTGTCGGTAGTGGATGGGGCGCATATGGACGGACAGATTCCCGTCCATTTGCAGGAACTCGAGTGCGATTACTTTGCGGGGAGCCCTCATAAATGGCTCTTTGCGCCTGCGGGTTGTGGGTTGCTTTACGGCAGGGGGAGTGCCCTCGAGCATCTTTGGCCATGTGTCGCAACGTCGGGTTGGGATAATACCCAAGACTTGCATGCCGCCCGGTTCATGATGATGGGCACGAACAACCGCGCCCCGTTCGATGGCATGATGGAGGGTTTGCGCTTCTTTAAGCGGATCGGATCGGAGCGAATCTACGAACGAACTCATCAACTCGCTCGCATGGTGGTGGAACACGTGAAGCGTCGCGATTACTTGGAACTTGTCACGTCGGACGACGATCAGTTTTACCACGCAATGGTCTCCTTCCGTTGTCACTCGCCCCACCTGGATAAACTAGGACCTGCGTTGCAACAAGTGAACGTCTGTGCGATTGCGGGTGAGCGGTTTCGAATTTCCACACACGTGCACACCCGACCGAGCGATATCGAAACGCTGTTTCGAGTCTGTGACCAGGTCCTCACGGGATAGAAGCGGTCGACGCGGCTGGAAAGCGACAGGAGCTGGCTTTGGAATGGGTGTAACTTGCACAGGATTCGGACATCCCTTCGCATCGCCGGGACGTTTCCCAAGGGCACTTCGCAAAAGCAATAACCGCGGTTTGGAAAGTATCACGAAGCGGTGTAAACCTGGCGGTGTCGCAACGCTCTGAGTCCGTCTGGTCCGGAACTTGCAGGGGATTTGGTAAGCTGCATTGGGCTTGCACACCGATATATACTCGAATCAGGCAACGCGTCGCCGAATCTGGGCCGAGGTGCCGATCTCGACTCGCATCGTGTTGGTGGCGATCCTATGGAGTTGCCTTGCGGCCATCCACTTAAACGCGGCCGAAATTTTGCCTGCAGAAAGGACGGTTTGGAAGCTGTGGCGCGGGCGAAAAGAAGCGTCCTTGCCAACGAGTCATTGGCGCGAGATCACGTTTAACGACACCAGTTGGGAGAACGCAGTCAGCCCGATTTACTACTCTACAGCCGGTGATGAACCTCCTTTCTTTGAGGGAGAACCGTTTGCGGGGACACGGTTGGGCGATATGCAGAACGGATATACGAGCGTCTGTTTGCGAAGAGTTTTCAATTTGGCGAGTGCGACCAATGTGGAAGAGTTGACCCTCCGTGTGGCGGTGGACGACGGATTTATCGCGTGGCTTAATGGGACTGAAGTGGCCCGCTACAATGTGCCGGACGGCGACTTAGCGTATGACGCTGTCGCCTTCGACTCGCCCACTGAACCGGTGCCCTTTTTGAACTTCCCTGTTCCCAAGGCGGGCAAGTTGTTGCACGATGGTGCCAACATACTAGCGGTTCAAGCGTTCAACCGCGCTCTGGAAAGCAGCGACTTTGGAATTATGGTCGGTTTGGATTCGACTGTGCCGCTGCCACCGCTTCCGGACACTAAGTTCGATCATGACCGAGGGATCTATAGCGGACCGTTTGAACTCGTGATCCGTTGCGCGGACCCGGCGGCTCGCATTTACTACACTGTCAACGGATCCTCACCCAGCTCGACCAATGGCGTTCTCTACACCCTGCCCGTGGTGATTCGCGGAACGACCGTAATTCGGGCACGAGCGGAAAAGCCGGGCTTCAAGCCATCCAGTGTCGACACACAAACCTACCTTTTTCCCGCGGATGTAGTGCGACAATCGGCGGACGGTGCGCCACCGCCAGGCTGGCCGGCGCAATGGGGTGAGAACAAGGTCGACTACGGAATGGATCCGGACATTGTCGATAACCCGTTGTGGAAGGGTGAAATGGTTAATGCCCTGAAAGCGATCCCGACGGTCTCTCTCGTGACGGACTTAGCCAACCTTTTTGATCGGGACATCGGAATATACGCCAACGCCAATGGCGAGGGCAAAGCCTGGGAACGGAGTTGCTCCATCGAATGGCTGCGTCCGGACGGCGGGAGGGGATTTCAGGAAAACTGCGGAGTTCGGATCCGTGGTGGGTTTAGTCGATCGAGTGACAACCCGAAACATTCATTCCGGTTCTATTTTCGGTCGGAGTATGGAGCGTCGGCATTGCGTTACCCGATATTCGGTGTGGCAGGCGCAAGCTCGCATGATCAGTTTGATCTACGGACGACGCAAGACGGGTCTTGGGCTTATCTTGGGGTGCGAGATGCCCATTTTTTGAACGATCCGTTCGCGCGCGATACGCTCTTGGCGTTAGGCCAGCCCGGCGAGCGCGGCGGCTTTGTTCACGTCTATATCAACGGGCAGTACTGGGGACTGTACAACACTTGCGAGCGGCCGGAAGCGAGTTATGCGTCACGCTACTTCGGAGGTGAAGCGGAGGATTACGATGTTCTCAAACCAGATCCTCAATCTGGATATGTCATGACCGTGACCGATGGCAATGCGTCTGCCTGGAACCAACTCTGGCAAGCGGCCACGAATGGGTTTAGCGGCAACGCAAGCTACTTCGCGGTCCAAGGGAGAGATCCAAACGGCGTGGTTAATCCGGGCCTGACGAACTTGCTCGACATGGTGAACCTTGTCGACTTCATGCTCACGATCATTTGGATCGGAGACGTAGACGGTCCGATATCTGGAGATCTCAATAACGGGTTTCTGAACAACTATTATGCCTTTCGATCCCGCCGTAGCACGGAGGGGTTCCGATTTGTCACTCATGACGCGGAGTTGTCGTTGCTGGACGTCAACGACAACCGGGCGGGATTATCGAGGCGAGGCGATCCTGCCCGAGGCGATGGGCCCGATCGGCTGAATCCACACTATCTCTGGTCTCGGCTCCGACAGAATGCCGAGTTCAGATTGCTCATCGCTGATCGGATTCAGAAACATTTCTTTAACGCGGGTGCTCTGACGGTCGAGGCGTGCACCAGCCGATTCCGGAAGCGCATGGACGAGATTGACCGGGCGGTGCTGGGGGAGTCCGCCCGGTGGGGAGACGCACAATATCCAAGCGAGCCAATTACTGCCGAGGACTGGAAAGATGGCGCCAACGCGAAACTACAGAATTACTTTCCTGATCGGCCGGGGATTGTCTTGAAGCAACTTCGCAACCAGGGTCTGTGGCCGCCGAGCGTGGGGGCGCCGCATTTTTCCGTCTGGGGCGGGGAGTTGGATCCGGGCGCTGCCCTAACCGTGACCCATACGAATAAGGCGGGCGTAGTGTGGTTCACTCTGGATGGAAACGACCCACGGGAACCAGGGGGAAAGACGGCAGGGAGCGCTATCCCGTATCAACGGCCCGTGAGTTTGGATCGCAGTGTGACGGTCAAAGCGAGAGTACTTTCCGGCGACAATTGGAGTCCGTTGGCAGAAGCGACTTTTCATCCCCGACAGGACTTGGGCCAGTTGCGCGTGACAGAACTTATGTATCATCCACCGGCGCAAGGGACCGTTGACGGAGATGAGTTCGAATACATTGAACTCAAGAATCAAGGGGAGGTTTCTCTAGATCTCGGAGGGCTGTATTTTTCGGCCGGAATACACTACGCCTTTACAAACGGGACTGTGCTGGGGCCAAGTCAGTTTTTTCTGCTAGCGAAGAATCTGACGCAGTTTGCGGCCAAATATCCAGGAATACCAGCGCAGGGCGTTTTCAGCGGAAACCTGGAGAATTCTGGAGAGACAATTACCCTGTCTCAGAGTGATGGATCCGAAGTTATCTCATTCGCGTATGGGGACCGTTCGCCATGGCCTTCACTAGCCGATGGGAACGGCTATTCGCTCGTGCTCGTCGATTCTGACGCGCCTGGCAATCTGAGCGATCCAGGGTCGTGGCGGGTCAGTGCCAGGGTGGACGGATCACCCGGGACGGATGACGCTGCGGAACCTGTGCCGCGGATTAAAGCTGCGTCATCAGGTAAAGGCATTCTTCTGAGCTGGCCCAATACGGATGGGAACGTCGTCCTGGAGGCTTCTTCCTGGCTGAATGAAAAGCTTGTTTGGGAGGTAGTTCAAGGAACGGCGGGCGGGAGTGCGGTCCCAATCGTGGTCACTAACGTTCCGGGAAGCGCATTGCGTTTTTTTCGTTTGCGAAAGAACTGACGTCATCCGCCCCAAGCCGACAAGGGGGCGCCTAGGTCGGCCGAAGACTTCGAGGACTTTCTTAACTAATGTCTCGGGCTGCTTAGCGCGGTGCAATATTCAAAAGCAGACGAGTGGGCTCGACCGTCGGAACGCCCTTCAGCGTCGAACCCAAGCTTGTGTCGTCGACGATATTGAACGCCCCGGTGGAAGGGTGGGCAAATGTCGCGAGCTCAAATTGGGCGTCCGATTTCGGAACGTAGCCACGCGCCAAAACAATTTGGAGCGTGCCCGCGAGAGTGGTGCCTCCTTGCACCCCGACCTTGCCGTTGAAGGTCTGATCTAAACCCAAGCCAATGGTGGCCTCGACGGTGGCGGAAGGGCCTAAGGTCAGATCCCCCTGGATGGTGAGCGGGTCAAAGCCGTTCAGAATTAGCTTCCCATCCAACGCTACAGTACCAGCCACCGTTCCGTCGCCTTGCAGGGAGCTGCTGCTGTCGAAGTGCAACCGGGTTCCTCGGAGAATGCCTGGCGTCGCGAGGGTTGCGTCACAATTCACGATGTCGACGAGGGCAGGAAATTCGAGTGTACACCCGCTAGCAACCTCCATGGCCGCTGGGAAAGGCGCTGCCGAACCCGTCAAGGTTTCGAGTTTGGGTGCGCTAATAACTCCGCCAAAGCCATTGGCGGCGAAGTTGAACCGTCCCGAGGCCGTCCGTAGTTTGGGAAATTCGAGGGTCCCGCCTTCAGCATTAAACTGCAGGCTCGGAGCGCCTCGGACGTTCCAATTGGTTGGCCCGCTGGCGCTGACCAACTCGGGGAGTGTCAGTTTACTTCCAGTGCCGCGAGCGAAGAGGGTGGCGCCAGCAGGAAAGAACGCATCGAAATCGCCAGGTGCGTCCAGGTTGACCAGCTGCGGTAAGTTAAGAATCGCCCCCTCGGTGACGCCGATCCCGCAGTTTGTGGCATCGAGTGGACCCCCGAGCGAGAGTTGGGCGTCAGTCCCAGTGAGGGTTAAGACTCCGCCCCGCGCGAGGGTTAGCTTGCCTTGGACTTCCAGCCGCGCGGCCGCTTCCACTTCCGCTCCGGCGATCGATAGATCTTTGGCGAACGCGGCACTCTTCTGGAAGACGAACGACCCTGTGGCAAGGTCCACGGTTTCGGAGGCCTGTAGGTTGCCAAGCACTGTCAGGCTGGCGCGATTACCCGTCTTGATCGGCAATCCGATGTTGATATTGCGGACAATCCCATTTCCAAGCGTGACGGTGGGTTTCTTGCTGAAGCGCTGCAAGACTGCGTCTTCTTGCAGCGGGAGCCGACCTTGCAGCCAGTTGGCGGCATCATCGAAATTGCCATCCTGATCAGAAATCCAAATGGCCGCACCTGGCGAAGCATCGACTACGACAAAGTCCAGAACCATGTCCTCGGCGATGGGATCACCCGCGAGGTCGCGTAGCGCTCCTGACAATAGGGTCAGGCGAAACGCGCCAGACCGAGGTGCGGCCGTGATCTCAAGGACGACTCCGGTCTGATCGGCTGTGACATTGGCTGAGATCGGAGAGTCATCACCTCCGCCGGGAACGGCGTCTTGACCCAGGTAAAGCAGGGTAACTTTGGATAGGTCCACGGTGGTTTGAATCGGGTTGTTAAACCGCAAGACCAGTGGCTTTCCGATATAGGCAGCTCCATTGGCCGTGGGCATCGCTGTGAACAAAGCGGGACCAGCCGTATCACGCACTAGTTCCAGCACGATAGGATCGCCCAGAGTGACGTTCCCGCTTCGGTCGGTCGCGCGGATTTGGAAAGTGAAGGACGTTTGATTGTTGTTCTCCGCCAGTGTTGGCACGTCCAGCCAAAATGCGACGGGATAGGTCCTTTGAATGGCGACGGGCTGTCCCGCAACAATGAGTTCGACGCGGTCAACCTGCACATCGTCTCGAACGACGGGCGTGATCTGGACGCGACTTCCTTCAGCCACTTGGACTCCAGCCTTACTGAGGTCTCGGTCCAGGCTCGCGGGACTAAAGGCAATCGTGGGCGGCCGCCTATTGAGGTCTGGGGAAGCAAAGTTGAGAATGGTCAGCCCAGCGAGATCATCCGCGACAAGCGCGAAACCGTTCAGATAGGCGACGTCCCGAGCGGCACCCAGCGATGTAAGGCTGAACTGAAAAACGCCCAGTTTCGTAGGATCAGACACATCATAGAGCGACACCACCGCGCGCCCTTGGGGCGCTCCCTCGGGGGTGCCCATGGTGAGGGCTAGCATTTGACCGCCTCCGTTCAAGGCGAGTGAACGGACGGCCGGGGCGTTTACCACGGATGGACCAAGAACCTTTGGAACGGCCGGATCCGAAACATCGATCGTGATCGGCCCCTTGGTTTTGCTAACAAACAGGGTAGACCCATCCAGGACTAAATGAACCCGTCCTAGTAGTTCCGCCGTGAATTCCCCGGCAAGTCGCCCTAACCGAATCGGCTTGGCAAGGGTTATATCGAAGATTTCCAGTCCTGAGGAGGTTGCCACATACGCTCTGCCACCTGCGACACGCAGGCCCGTCGGGTAATCTTGAGTGGCAAACCAGCCCACCTCAAGTCCCGTTTTGCCGTCGTAAATGCGCACTTCCTTAGCGGCAAATTGCCCAATGGCAACGTAGAAATAGCCGTTCCAGGAATCGATGGACGACGCAGGCATGGAGTAACTTTGAACCAAGCGCGGAGCGCTTGCGGCCGAAACGTCGACAAAGTGGATCAGGCCGCGTTCACCGGGGAGGACTTGTTCAGGGGAAGCGAGCAGACCGACCATTTGATGTTCCGGGGCAAAGGCAACGTCAAAACTTTCGCCGAGGAGATCCAACTGCCCAGCCAGAACCGGTCTCAATGGATCGGTGACATCGACGATCGAGAGCCCCGCTTGTCCATTCGCAATGTAGGCGCGTGATCCATCAACGTGGATCCCGAGCGCCCGACTTCCTAAAGGCAAGGTGGCGGACACGCCTTGTGGGAGAGCCAACCCGTCCAGTGGGTTTAGGCCTTGTTGCACCTCCACCAGGTCTGTGGTGCCATCGTGGTCTGTATCTGGGGACGCCGGGTCAGTCCCGACGACGCTTTCGACGAGGTCAACGAGCCCATCGCCATCGGTATCAGGTCCGGATACGGGCGCGAGTCGAGCACGAGGTAGGGTGAATTGTCCACCAGCGGTACCCGATCGAAAATAAACAGATCCTACTTCCAGAGTGGTCGGGTCGAGGTAGGTGAGTATGTATTCTTGGTCAACGCCAAGAATCAACTGATTGAGCTCGCCCGTGCTCTCGGTCTTCCCGTAGCGGGTAAAACCGGTCGACTGATCGATCAAGCGATAGAGCAATTGTCGCTCGTGAGGCGGTCCGATAAATCTGCTCAACGGAGTTGCGGCGGAGACCCCAAGACCTTGCGGTTGCGCGAAGCTATCCGAATAGCCGCCGCCCGCGGCGGTGTCGAATTCACTCACCACTGAGGTCCATGTCTGCTTAAAGCCGTCCAGCATTGTTTCCCAGCCCATCGATTGGGCTTGGGCACTCAGTGCTCCCAATTGATTTGCGGCTTCTGTAATCGTCTGTTGTTCGGCCGGAGTAATGCCGCCTTGCGCAAATCGATCGAATCGATCCAACAACGCATTGCGAACTTCGTTAGGAAGGTTGTTCGGGGATGGCAATCCGAGAAGCGCCGTGCGCTCGCCGGCGGAAATACGCGATCCGCTTTCACTATTGGGAGCAAGGGATGCAGTGAAAGCATTGGCAAACGCCACCATGTTCGAGGAATCGCGCGCGGAAGCTTCCATCCAGCGGGAATCACCCAAGACCGAAACTAACACCGTTGCGGCCGCGCCGGAGAGGCGGTCTTGAAACGCCATGGCATCGTCGGTCGTTTGAACGGCCGTCTGCAATTGCAGCCGGCGTAGTCCGGAAGCAGCGGCGTTGATGCTTTGGCATGCGGCCAAGTCTCCGAGCGCACTGCCCAACTCGATAGAGCATTGGAGTATCCCGGTGTAGGTGCCAACGCCAGGAATGCAACCGGCCACGCCGAAGAAGCCATTGTACGCTGCCGACGCAGCGCAATTGTTCTGCGGATCTCCACAGGCGTTGATGGTCGACGCCAGAGCGGATGCTAAACTGACACCACATCCAATCGCAGGAGCTAGTTCGGCTAACTCGAGAGCCGCGCCAATCGCGCATCCCAGCAGCGCGTCTTCCAATGCTTTCTGCTCAGTCGAGCACGGTCCGCTATTTCCGCCGCCGCCTTGTCCAGTGCTCCCCGGGCTGCTTCCATGCCAGCCTGGTTGGCGTATACCCACACCTGGGTCGCTCTCGACAAAATTGCCATCGGCTGTCACGGTCATGCTGCCTCGGATCTCCCACCGGCCGGTGTCGTGATTAAAGCTCCAGAGGGCCGACTTCGCACCAGGCGGCAGTTTCACGCCCGTTTTGGGATCGGGCAGGTTTGGGAATCTCACGGGGACAGGCTGGTCAAAATTAGATGGACCGTCCGTTTGCACGGTAATGACCAGAGGCAGGTTAAGCCCAGGCGGAAGAGGCGATGGAATGCGGTCGGGGGGAACAGGCGCGAGTCCAACCCTGCCGCCACGCGTCCCATTGTCGTCGAAAAGGGAGTTGGGGGGCACGGTAAGGCTAACCCCGGCCAGGGCGGGATTGTTGGCTATTACTGCGGCCGGGAAGGAAACCACGGTTTCGCGAGTCGCACTCACGGCTTGGAGTGTTCCGGGGCCGATCCAAGGGAGGTAGATCTCGCTGACGCCAGTCGGTCGGGTGTTGGTTGTGCCCGCGACGGCATCGAACGTCTTGCCAACAACAGGGTAATACGCTCCAGTCGGCCAGTCACTGCCCAGAGCGGGGCGTCCGTCGATGTGAACAAAGAATGTCCCCACGGGCGAAGGCGAAAGAACGAAATGTCCGTTCTGGTCCGTCTCGGTGCGAAGTCGGTCTTCGGCACCGTCGACTGTGATCAACACGCCTGCTAGAGGTCGGTTTGTAAACGCGCCGTTATTGAGAACAGGATCGGACGCATAGACAAATCCACTGACGCCGGTTCCCGGTAGAGCGGCTGTGATCATGGTATCATACTCGATGAGAGCGGTGCCGCCCGGTCGGCCGTCATTGTCCGCGTCCAGGGCGCGCCCCTGGGAATCGGTCAGAGCATCTCCATTGAGCCGAACCACGATGTGCGCCCCTGACGGCACGGGTTCGAGATAGAAAAGCGTGGCGCGTCGCCGGTCGAAGGAAAGCTCGCGACGGGTCAACAGGTTTCGGCCAGCGGCTTGAGCGCTAAACATCGCCTCACTTAGAACTGTGCCGGAGGATAAAGGCTCTGAAAATTCGAGAACTGTCTCCCGTTGGACCGATACATTGGCTTCGCCGGTTGCAGGCGAGGTCTGAACCAAACGGACCAGCGGTGTTCCCGCGGAAGTTCGGAGCCGGAAGAACTGCTGAGCGCTCCCTGTTTCGACCGTAACGAAACGTTGGTTCTGGTTGGTAGTTGCTGGCGCGGAAACAGCCGTCCAGGCCGCTCCTGTTCCAACCCGAGGCGATTGCTCCAAGGAGAACGTTAATGCGGTGGCGGGCCACGAGAGTTCGACATGGCGATTGTCCAGTGCTCGCGCGGATATCAGAGGTGTCTGAGCTCTTACCACCGAGATCGCGATCTGCGCAATGCCGAGGAGAACCAGCGTCGCTGTCCGTGGGACGATGAGCAGGACCGGGTTTTTAGGGAAAAGGTTTCGGGCGGACGGTGCGCAGCCACATATCATCTGTGGACTTAAGATAGTTAAGCCAAACGTCTTCATATTTCAACGCTACTGGGATGCTAACTTCCGCGAAACTGGCTGACCCCGGAAGAGTAGCGACTGGCAAGAATCCGCGCCACCATTTTCTGCTGGTTAGCCGGGCTTTTCCAGAAAACCGGTTGGTGTGTGCGAACTGGCAGGAGCCCAAGCGGACGCTTCCAAGTTAGCTCATGCGAATAACGAAGACTTTGTTTTAAGGTTTAAGGATTTCCCGATCCAAGGCCGGAGTCGGCCGAGATATCGAATTCTCCTTGTCCGCGTTGTCGTCTCGTCGCACGTTGAGGCGAAGTGATTCGATGGCGGACAAAGTGGTGGTTGATGGCTGGCGTCGGAGCCATTTGTGGCTCTCTCTGGCTGGCGACGCGCCTGGTGATTCCCGAACCCACTTACCGGAACCACCCGCTGAGCTATTGGACCCTTCAGCTTGGCGGTCGGGAGTTCGGTAAGTCGTACGATGCGATCCGGGCGATAGGCCCAGATGCGGTGCCGTGGCTTTTGACCTCTGTGCGAAGTGCGCATTCATTGCGCCACACGGCGTATCGGGGGATGTGGGAGGTGCTCCCACAGCGCGCGCGACGGCATTTCGCGGTTCCTGAGCCTGCCAGAGAGATCGACGATAGGATGGCGCACGCGCTAAGTGTTCTCGACTCCAAGGGAATACCGCGGCTGATCGCTGCCTTGAGTGATCGTAATCATCACGTGCGACGTGTCGCTGTTCGTGCCATTGGTCGAATGCTGCTGAGCGAAGAGACAGTCACGCTCACGGTTCCTCGACTCGCGACTCTCCTGTCAGATCCGGACGAGTCCGTTCGAATTGCTGCCCTCGCCACCCTGGAGCAAATGGGATCGGAGGCAAGCGGAGCAATTCCAGCTCTCATTCAATCCCTGCAGAACGATCAGCCCGAGACGCTTTGGGCTGCTGGACTTCAGTTCCGATCGTTGGCGGTGCGAACGTTGGGCCGCTTCAGGGAGCAGGCGAGAGATGGCATTCCGGCGCTCCAAGCGTTGTTGAAGACCCCTGATCGATCACTGCGGACACACGCGGCCATCGCGTTATGGCGGGTCAGCCGCGATACGAACATGGTGGCCATCCTCGTTGGCGACTTGACGAGCGGAAACTTGGCGTTCTCGCCGGATATCCTGGCGGCATTGGGTGAGATGGGACCTGCCGCAAAAGGTGCGGTGCCCTATATCATCCAAAAGCTTGAAGAGATGCAATTGACTTCAACAAGCCTCGCTAGCTCTGAATATGATTTGAAAGCACTGGAGATGATTGATCGGGACGCGGCTCAAATCATTCGGCAGAAGGTGGAAGCTCGGCGGCAGGCGGAGTATGTGAAGCGAATCTGGGACTATCGCCCTCGACGGAACGACGGCTTCTGACCTTTTCACTTGGGTCGAGGCAGCTGCTGGCTGACTCGCATTCAGCCGAATTACCCATGATATCAGCTTGTTACGTCTGAGAACGCTTTTCCTGTAATCCCTGGCCAGAAACGTTTCAGTAGAGGAGTAGCGACCTTGAATTGATCACCAGGACAAGGAAACACTATGAAGACTCATACTTCGTGCCGATGGGCCATGCCCGCGATGGCTCTTGCCTTATTTGTCGCGTCGACCGATGCGCAAGTCGTGCTGATGCCGAACTCGGTCCGGGGAACGGCCCGTCTGACAAACGTCAATCCCGATATTTTGAATCTTCTCAACCTGCCGGGAGACGAAGGCATCGATTCGATCTATGTCAGCGCTTCCAGCCAGCCTCCAGCGCCGCTGGTGACCTCGAGCACAGATTCACTCCCGGCGCTTTCTCGGCTCTCCGCCGACTACGAAGTTACCGTGAATACCGATGCAGCGGGGATCGCTTTTGCCGTGACTCCCCGGGTGGCGCTGTTGAAAGCCGATGAGACTTATTACTTTAATACGAAGACGTCTGCTGTGGTGGTGGCGAATGGCCCTCCTGTGACTCTCGATTTCGAAGAGTGCCTCGGAGTGGTGACCCTTCGGTTTACCGATGAAGCGGGTGATCCCGTCGCTGTCGATGCGGGCCAAGTAGTGGCCTCCGCTTACCAAGCCCATCGTTATGCGATACCCGGGGGCTCCACGGAAGCGCGGATCTACCTGCGTGGTGGCGAGACACATCCGCTCAATATTACCGTTCATTCGGGGACCAACTTCTATCTGAACCGGCTTTCCTTTACGGTGCAAACCAACGTCACCGTGGCTTGCGACGAAATCGTCACGCTGCCAATCGTGGTGCCTGGAACCGGGGCATTCGGTCAAATCGTGGGCGCCGTCGACATGAAAGGTGAGTTTGAACATCGCATTGACGGTAACGACGCGTTGGATGTGGTGGATGCGACAGGGGTGGTGGCACTCTACGGTCCGTTCTCAAATCAACGGTGGATAGCGCTTCCAGGGACTCCACTCCTCGCGCCGAGCAGCGGATCGTACGTTCTGACCAACCTTGTGCCCTCGACCCTGGATCCTCTATCTCTCGGTTACTCGGTCTATGCCCAAATGTTCTTTCGCACTAATCAACAGATTGAGAGTTTCCGAACGCCTGCGCTGGGGCAGGGGCTCAATCCGCCCGTGATGGTTGAGCCGCGGCAAACGGTAGATTTGGGCGACACCTTTGTCATCGATCCAGGGTTCATGGCGGGAAGTGTATTCTTGCAGGGCCCTTCGGAAGCTGGTGGACGCTTGTCGCTCCTGAGGGGGGTGGCCCATGCTGGAAGTAACGACCTGGACGCCGACGGCGTGCCGGACGGCATCGGCACCTATGGGGTCTATTGGACGACGGTGGGAGCCGAAGGCGTTGATCGCCTGGCCACTGGGGCAAGCCGCACGGCTGCGTATGGATATGCGAACGTGGACTTCACAGGCGATTACAATTCGGTCGCGGGCCGGTATGAAGGGCAGTACGAGTTGGTGTTGGGGGGGCTTCTAGGAGAACGCAGCCTTTGGTCGGCGAAATACCTCACAATCGTCCTCACCTCACCACCTGCTGCGCCTGACTCGGAATATTATTACAATTCGTTTTCTATTACTGACAAACGGACGAATGAGGTCGAGATCGTGCCGGGCGAGACGGTCCTTCAGGATTTGAACTACTGTCTAAGCGAGCTGAGAGTCGCCTTTCGCTCCACGTCTGGAACCTTTCACAGTCCGCAAATCCGGTTCAGCAACGGGAGTTATTCTGGGACGGACGCGCAAGGCTTGCCAGCGGATTACTCGGTCTATCTGGATATCGCCGCGGGTGCTCCCTACAGTGTCGACAAGGCGACCAACGTGGCGGAAGTCGTTCTAGCTCTTCCGCAAGGGGCTTACAAACTCTATCCGTATGTGGTCGCCACGGGGACATCCGGGTTGACCGGACTTGATCCCATCGAAATCGCGATTGGGTGTGGCCAGCGCATCGCCATTGAACAATGTCTGCGAGTGGAATTAACGCCGACGTCTTGCCCATCCAGCGGGACGGCAACCCTGGCGGGAACGGTGCGCACTTGCACGAACGAAGTGGCGACGATCCAGTATTCGTTGAACAGCGCGGACCCTATCGTGGTTTGCACCAACTGCGGCTCGAATCCGGAATTTCGCTTTGCAACAGAGTTATTGGCGGGAACAAACCGAATTGTAGTGACGGCGACGGATAGTCAGGGAGGGACGAGTTCTGTAACCGCGGAATTAACGGCAGGCGCGGATAGCTCGCCGCCAATTGTGTTGTGTCCAAATGACATCTCTGTGACGGCCTCGCGCCCGTGCGGAGCGGCGGTGGAGTTTTCTGCCAGCGCCATGGATGATTGCGATTCCAGCGCAACGGCGGTTTGTATGCCGCCTTCCGGCACGGTTTTCCCGATTGGTGAGACGAAGGTGACGTGTTCATCGAAGGATGCGTCGGGGAATAGCGGGGAATGCTCCTTCAACGTTGTGGTTGTCAAAGGCGCTGAGTTTGCGCCGCCCACTCTGACAAGCGTGTCTCCATCGGTCGTTGGAACGGCAGGTGGGACTCTTTTGACTCTTCGAGGGACAAACTTCACCCCGGACGACGAGCTGTGGTTTGATGAGCGCCCTTTTGAAAACGTTGTCGTGGTGAGTGAATCCGAGATTCAAGCACAGACTCCAAGTGTGACGACGGGAGCGCACGAACTGCAGATCCGTCGTTGCGGCGAAACTCTAGCCCGGATGACCAACCAAGTGGAGGCGAGCGTTTCGCCGCGTATTGTGTTTGTGGAACCAAGACAAGCGTTTGCACGCGGCGGCAGTAGCGTCGTTGTTCGCGGGACCAATTTCACCTCGGAAACTCAAGTCAGAATCGCCTTCGCCGCGGAGATGGCAGCCACCTTCTTGCGTCACGTGGTGGCGGCGGAGGACGGCACAAGCTTGATTGGGGAGATTCCACCTCTGCCGGACAATGAACTTCTCGGACCGCGGGATGTTATTGTCGAAGACGCACGGGGGACAGATGTTCTCCCGGCCGGGCTGACTTACCTGCCCAATCCGACGGAGACAGATCCTCAGGTGATCGCGCTACGAGCCTTGGAGGCCGCCTCTTCCATCCCGTTGAGCGTTAGTTTCCGTGGTGGTTTTCCTGTTGGCATCGAAATGAAAGTCAAAGTCCAAGGAGGAGACGCGGCTGAGCAAGCGCGCCACTTCGTGCGCAATTATCGGGACCTGTTGCTGCAACAGGATCCGGACGGAGAGCTCTCCGTGGCGAAAGTGAGCGAGGGTGGAATCCGACATGTTTCGTTCGTGCAGCAGTATCAAGGGGTGCCTGTTTACGGCGCGGAGGTGGTTGTGAGTTCGACTGAAGAGGAAGTATTTGCGCTTCACGGATCACTTCTGCCAACCGATCTAATCCAGGCGCGAGGAATCAAGCTCATTCCGACCTTGGCATCTGAGCAGGCCTGGAATGTCGCGAGTAACCGTTTTTCCGCGCTCGTGTCTGAGGCCGCGGCGGCGCCGACTTCTGAACTAGTCCTCTTTGATCTGGCCGTCCTGGATGCGGTGCGGTCTGATCCGCATCTGGTATGGCGTGTGGCACACGCGGGTCTGGATCGTGAGGTGTTTGTTGACGCTCACACCGGAGATCTTGTGTTCAGCCGGACGCTCTCCCAACAGCAGGCGGCATTGGATGGGTATCAATTGGATCTTCGCGATGCCAACAACAATACCCCAACGAACGTAAAAAATACGAATTGTGTGACCACGAGCACGCTGACGACCGTGGCAACACAAAGTTCGTTCAACGCCAGTTATAACAACGACACGGATGCGCGCCTGGCCAACGTTTTCATTCAGAATGCCTACGCTTACTTCAACCAGGATTACAGTTGGCGTTCGTATGATAACAAGTCCAGTCGTCTGGACTTGTTCGTGCACGCCAACGTGCCAAATGCTCAGGCTGGACCGGGCTGCTTTATGCTGCTTTTTGGCAACGGGTGGGTCGATTACGAGATTATGGTCCACGAGATGACTCACATGATCATCAGCAGCACGAGCAAACTCCAGTATTCGTTCCAATCAGGCGCATTGAATGAGAGCTTCGCCGATATCATGGCCCTGGTGGCTGACCGCGAGGCCGGGGATTCGAACTGGACGATCGGCGAGAATCGCACGAGTGGCGCTGGCGCGTTGCGGGATATGGAAGATCCGCGACGCTCGAGCACAGCGCAACCAATCTTTGGCGCCCAATACACGGCAGGAGCAATGCAGCCCGACGGCAGCTTTCCCGACAACGGTGGCGTGCATAGCAACAGTGGCATTCCGAATCGAACGGCGTTCTTTATGGCCCAAGGGGTGACGGTCGGTTCTCGCGTGTTTGCCGGAATGGGCCTGGCCAAGATGCGCGCGCTGAAGTTTGATTCGATGCGCAACCTCGCCAACACCGCGGACTTTAACGCCGCCCGCACTTACGAGGTCGCCTTAGCGAATACTTGGGTAAGTTTGAACCAGAACGGGTTCACAAAACAGGACGCGTGTTTGGTCCGAAATGCCTGGTATGCGGTTGGTGTTGGCGCGGGGGATACCGATTGTGATGGTAAAGACGACCCTATCCCAGATGCGGATAAGGATTTCATTCCCTCACCGTTTGATAACTGCCCAGCAATCGCCAATCCCCGACAGACCGATACCGACGCTGACGGCGTGGGAGACGCATGCGACAATTGTCCCGTCACAGCGAATCCGAACCAAGCGGACTTGGACGGGGACAATGTTGGCGATGTCTGCGACTCAGACCGAGACAATGACGGATGCTCGAATAGCTTTGATCAACACCCGGATTCGTCCGTGGCGCGCATTGGTGCGGCTGTAAACGTGCTTTGCCCGGACAGACAATCGACCGTCTACGGTTCGGAGGCAGCGGATACGGATAAAGACGGGACTCGGGATTGTCAGGATGTCGACGACGACAATGACGGCATTCCCGACGATCAAGACACTTGCCCAGTCGGACCGCTGGCGAAGAGCATTGATGGGCAATGTTTCCTCGTGGGTGAGTCCTGTCCGGTCATACCCAAGGATTGGTACAAGATCTGTCAGTTTGGCGGGTGCAATGAGTATTTCGTGCGATTCAAAGAGGTGATCAACCCGGATCCGACGCGAGACATCATTTTTGACAAGGTAACCCTTGCAAACGAGACGCTCTACGTGCAGCCCAATGTCGGGGTTGCTCTCGGGGCGTCGGCGAAAAAGCTGGCCGCGGTCGGGCGCGTTGGATTAGCGAATGACAAGACCGAGCGGCGTCGCGTGGAATTATGGCAACGAGCAACGGTGGCCGAACCAGCGCGGTTGGTGGCAGTGCTCGGTGAATATGATCCAAGCACTGTGCGTGTGGAGCAATTGTCACAAGGGTCAATGTTAGCGCTGCAGATAGGGCAGGCGGGCACCGCGTCGAGCCTCGGAGCTGTTTGGCATGTGGGTCAGACCCCCGAAGCCGCCACGCTGGACACCGATGCGGATGGAATTCCAGATGGGTGGGAGATCGCGCACGGCTTGAACCCGCAGAATCCAGACGATGCCTTACGCGATGACGATCAGGACGGGATGACGAATCGATCTGAGTTTCTGGCGGGGACCGACCCGGCGTCGGTTTTGAGCGCCCTGAAGGTTACAACCGTCGAGCGCACTGGCCCACAACGGCTAGTACATTTCCAAGGAGTCCCGGGAAGAGGTTATCGGCTGGAAAAGGCGCTCACCCTACCCGCCGGAATCGGTTGGAGGGCAGTCGGCGTGCCCATCGTATTACAGAGCGACACGGGTCTTTTGACCGATACCGAAGGCAACAATGAAGCACAGGCATTCTATCGAGTGACCCTTGTCGTCGAGTAGGGAATTCGATGGACCGCGTCCTTCCCTCGGATTCATACCGAGGGAAGGCTATGCGATTTCAATAAACCTCTTGGGAGGTCCGTGGCCGTCCGGTGGATAGCGCCAATCAGGATCCCAATACGAACGCTGCCCCCAGCTGATTTGTCCGTGCTTTTGTGTCGACAGTCGATTCGGGAATGGCATCGTCCCTGCAAATGAGCTTTGCACGGCCAGATTCTGCGCGATCGATCACGAGCCGTGGCCAGCCCCCATGGGTAAGCACCCGTTAAAGATGAGCCCGTTCGGACGCCATTCGTGGTTGCCCGTGGTGATTGCCAGCCTCGTGACTGAGGTGGCGTTGTCGTTAGGGCCTGCAAAGAGCGGCGTTGCGTTTGGTGCGTCAGCGCCTGGGCCGACCTTCCATCGCGATATTGAGCCCATTTTAGCGGGGCAATGTGTCGGTTGCCATCAGGAGGGGCAGCCCGCTCCGTTTGCCTTGACAACGTATGCCGAGGTCAAGCGACACGCCGCGGATATTGCCACCGTAACCCTGAGTCGTTTTATGCCTCCTTGGCTGCCGGTTGAAGGTTATGGAAGGTTCGCGGACGAACGCCGGTTGACCGCCGAACAAATTGCTGTGATTCAACGGTGGGTCGCTGGCGGCGCACCGGAAGGCGACCCCATGTTCGAATTGAAACGTCCGATCGCCCGAGGGGGCTGGCAATTGGGCGAACCCGATTACGTTGTCGAAATGGCCGAAACGTTTACGTTGCCGGCCGACGGTCGCGACATTTACCGGAACTTTGTCATCCGGAATCCCGCGAAGGAGCCTCACAACATTCGGGCTATGGAGTTGCGTCCCGGTTCGAAAGTGGTGCATCACGCATTCATTCAAGTCGATGAGACGGGCCGATCGCGTCGCCAGATCCATAAACAAGAAGGCGATTCCGGATTTGAAGGGATGACTCCGCTGGCAAGTGGAGGAAGCGCTGGGGGGCATTTTCTCGGGTGGCAGCCCGGTCGGGGAGCAACGAAATCACCAGAAGGCTTGCCCTGGACGCTGCCGGCGGGCTGCGATCTGGTGCTGCAAATGCATATGCAGCCTTCGGGTAAACCCGAGAACCTCCGTCCGAAGATTGGCTTTTACTTTACAGAAAAGAGTCCTACGAACACCCCGTTCAAGATGGACTTACGATCTTACGCTATAGACATTCCAGCCGGGGCGACCAACTACGAAGTGCAGGTAGTCTATAAACTGCCGACCGACGTGACCGTTGTGGCAGCCTTGCCTCACGCCCACTACCTCGGGAAGCAGCTGGAAGGGTTTGCTTTTCTCCCTGACGGCAAGAAAGAGTGGTTGTTGAAGATCGATAACTGGGATTTCAATTGGCAGAGCGACTACCGATTTGCCAAACCGGTGCACCTTCCCGAGGGCTCGCTCCTGTCGATGCGGTATGTCTACGACAACTCGACAAATAACGTGCGTAATCCCAGTTCGCCGCCCGTGCGGGTTCGTTATGGGCTGAGCACGACCGATGAAATGGGCGAGCTCTGGTTCCAAATGCTGGTCGATTCGGAATCGAAGTTCAACCGCTTGCAAGCGGACTATCAGCGTTGGATTGCCAAAGATGTAGTGACGTTTAATGAGTTGATGCTTCGGCAGAATCCCACCAATGCGCATGCGCATGTCCAGTTGGGAAAGGCTTTGTATTCGCTTGGACAAGCTAAAGACGCTCTCAACCACTTCCGCAGTGCGCTTCGGATTGACCGAAATGAAGAGGACGCTCACTACAATCTCGGCGTGCTCTTGCTCGACCTGAAGCAACCCAAATTGGCCGAAGGCGCGTTTTTGCAGACGATTCGCATTAACCCCCGGCAATTTGAAGCGCTGAACAATTTGGGGCTGGCCTTGCTTCAGCAGCAACGACTCGACGAAGCCGAATTGGCTTTTCGCGAAGCTCTCCAGGTCCACCCTGGAGATTCAAATGCCAAAGAGAACCTTGCCCTCGTGGCGAAACTGCGAGAACGCTCGCATTGACACGAGCGCTCAAACGGTTCTCGCTCCTGCTCGCGCAGTTGCACAAGGTCCGGACGTGAACATCAGGGATCTCCGGAAAACAACCCGAAAGTCGTTGAAATGGGTGCCGAACCGTGGAATTGCGCCTGGCCTGGGTTAGGCTCTGCGAGTGAATGCCAGCGCAAACCTCGACAGTAAGTTGCGTGCTGGGCCTTCGAGCTTTTCAACGTCGAAGAAGTCGAGAAAGCCCCGGTCTCAATTACGCTTATTCAGCCGTCGGCCACAAATACCCCATTCCCGCAGCATGCGAAAAACTATCTGGGCAAAGAGCCCAACCTTCCGAGCCCTCTGGACGATCCGGCGGATGTGGTGAACGCAGTATTAGACGCTGCGGTAACGCCTACCGGGAGCAAGAAGGTGCGCGCTCTGTCCAAGAAGGTGAACACAGCGACGGCCAAAGTTATGCCGCGGCTTGGGGATAAAATCTCCCCGACGCAAGTGAACCGTCAGCAATACGAAGAGAGTCCGCGAAAACCCGCGAGGGTACTCGATCAATTGCGCGAACTTGCTGGCACGGCTGGTCAAGTGCGGGGTTCGGGCGGTCGCGAGTCTCACCATTGATCGGACGATCGGAGCTCTGACGCAGAGGCGCTCGGAAATGGTGTTGCCAAAGCGACTGCTTCCAGGTAACGGCCTACGCTATGAGATCATTGGCATGGGCCGTTTTCGCGGGTTGGGTATTGCTTTCCGCTTCACCTGCCGCCCAGACGATGCGTGGAAGAGCTGGACTTCCCAATATCGTCATCATCTTCACGGACGACCAGGGTTACTCCGATGTCGGGGGTTTTGGAGCCAAAGGGTTTCAGACGCCAAATCTTGATCGATTGGCCAGAGAAGGCAGGACATTTCGAAATTTTCATGTGGCGCAGGCTGTCTGTTCAGCGTCGCGCGCGGCGTTATTGACAGGGTGTTATCCGAATCGTCTAGGAATCCACGGAGCGCTCAGTCCCGGATCGAGGGTTGGCCTCAGTGCCGATGAAACGACGCTGGCCGAGTTGGTAGGTCAGAAAGGCTACGCGTCTGCGATCGTTGGGAAGTGGCATCTTGGTGATGCGCCAAAATTCCTGCCTCGCCAGCATGGCTTCGATGAGTACTTCGGACTGCCCTATTCGAATGACATGTGGCCGTTCCACCCGGAGCTTGTGAATCTCCCGCCAGGCAAAGCCAAAGAGAAGGGAGGATATCCGCCGCTTCCCTGGTTTGACGGCGATCAGATCGTCAATCCGAATGTGACCGCCGAGGACCAGGACCAACTGACCGTTGCTTACACCCGGCGCGCGGTCGACTTTATCAACCGCCACACACGGCAGCCATTCTTCCTCTACCTGGCGCACAACATGCCCCATGTGCCCCTGCATGTTAGCAGTGCATTCCGCGGGAAGACTCAGCGCGGACTCTATGGCGATGTCATCGAAGAGATTGATTGGTCGGTTGGACAAGTATTACGCGCGCTCGACCAAAATGGCCTCGCGGAACGGACCTGGGTGATATTCGCGTCCGACAATGGGCCATGGCTGAGCTATGGAACGCACTCGGGATCCGCGTCGCCGTTGCGCGAGGGCAAGGGGACAGCTTGGGAAGGTGGGCTGCGCGTGCCATGCATCATGCGGTGGCCTGGTCAAATTCCGGCTAATTCGGAGAGTCATCAAATGCTCATGACAATCGACCTGTTTCCTACCGTCGCAAAACGAATTGGAGCGGACCTACCCAAACGTACGATCGATGGCCTGGACGTCTGGCCCATCGTCTCCGGGCGGCGGGGCGCACGGAACCCGCACGCGAGTTACTGGATTTATTACGAAAACAACCAACTCCAGTCGGTCCTCAGTGCGGATGGGCGCTGGAAACTGCAACTCCCGCACACCTTCCGTACGCTGTCCGGAAGAATTGGAAAAGATGACGGAACACCTATTCCATATGACCAGGTCAAGCTAGAGGAGGATCAACTTTACGATTTAGCGGCTGACCTTTCTGAACAAAGAAACGTCGCGGCGCAGTATCCAAAGATCGTCCAACGTCTGCTGGCGGAAGCCGAACGAGCGCGTGTGGAGCTGGGTGACTCATTAACTGGGCGGACCGGGCGGGGCATAC
>JBGAIN010000101.1:0-29194 GCA_044225505.1 Limisphaerales bacterium | reverse complement strand
CCAGGGGTGACCCAGATCAGACCAGACGCGTTAACATTCGGTCGTTTCACTAACTCCCAGCAAATGAACCGCGGCCGTTGGAGTTCTAGTTTGGCAGGCGCGGAACACAACTCGCCAGCTCCGCCCTTCAGTCGCGCAACCCGTTTCAGGGAAACGTCGATGGGCGCGCCCAGCCCGAATCACCTCCGAATGGTCTGGTTGACCACACGTAAGCGCCAGTCATCGAAAGCTTTGGAGACTTTCAGGATGCCGAAGGTGTCGAAATTAAAATCGCAAGCATCTCCGTAAACGCTATCCGGGGCGACATTGAAGGTCCAAACGGAGTTCGAGGGAATGCGGCGTTCCTCAGAAACGTCGATTTTGGAGGCAATGACAGCGGGCTCCGCTTCCAAAAGACCGAGCGAATCGTTTTCCTGCCAATGCCGGTAGACTCCGTGGCCGGCCTTGAGCCGCCGCATCATGCTATTCATGATCGTGGCGTGCTGGTGTGCCCGGAAGACACCCTGAATTCGCCGAGTCGGGGAGCTAAACTCGTTGAGCAGGTATTTTGTCGTGCTCTCGCCGTAAATAAACGCGCGCCCTGGATCAAAATCGAACGGTGCTTCCCCGCGAACGACCGAGAAATCATTCCACATAAACCCTATGACCACGGGAGTGGTAGGTGTCTCGGGCTGGAAATCCAGGAGAGTAGAATCCATTAAGCGTCGGCCCTGGGCAGGAACGCCACCTGCAAACTTAGGATGTTCGAGCAGGAACTGCTGTTGATTCAATCGGCCAAGCAACTGATACTGAATTCCGTCCGGTGCCTGCAGGAGCGGACGCGGATCAAACCCGGGTTCCATCCCTCCATGATTGCACTGCAGAACATTTGCTTCGCAACCGAGGTAAAGCGCGACCGGAAGGAAATCGTAGAGACGCATGACGCGCTTCGCGTCAAAGTCACGGCCGTACTTGCCTCGGCCTTCCGCCATGAACCCGTATCGACTCGCAAGGCTCACGTCTTCATGATTTCCCCGGACCATGAGAACATGCTCCGGGTTTTCCAACTTCAGCCGAAGCATGGTGTAAAGGACTTCCACGCCGTAAATCCCGCGATCGGTATAGTCGCCCAGGAACACCAATTCGACACCTGGCCGAATAATCTTAAAATCTCGTAAGTAGCCCTCGCGATTCAGCCAATCGATCCATGCCACCAGGGAGTGGATATCGCCATGAAAATCTCCGTGAAAGAAGAGCAGCGTCTCTGGCGCGACAAGATGGCGTTGCACAAAAGGTTGAAACGGAATGGAAGGGCGCAAGAAATAAACAGAGTCGGTATTAAAGAACTGTGGCTTGACCGGGCCGGTGCCCAACCAGTTTTCGTCGCGAGCGAGCGGGCCGGCGCTCGACAGTTTGAAGAACGCCTCGAGCGCTTCCACAAACGGAGCAAAGGTCTTTAGCGGCAGGAGATTGGCCGGAGGCAACGCAGACTTTTGCGCCCGGTTCATCGGCAACCGGTTGCACGCCGCTTTCCATTCGGCAAACGTCTTGTAGACAGACGGACTAAAAGAGTTTGTGGCGGGCGCAACAACCGGTTTGGGCTCCTTGGCCAAAGCCGAGGCCGCGGGCGCCTGACCATGAGCGGGAGGCAGAAGAGTGGAGAAAACCAACAGCCCTAGCACCCAGCGGCTCCAAGCGAACGGCCTGGGAACGCCGGTGTCGGTGTCCAATGCAGAAATGATAAACCTCATCTTCGTAATGGGAACGGAGTTGTCACTAAGCGCTTCGGCAGTAGGAGTTGCAAGCAGAAAACCATCGATTTCGAGAGGCCGTCGGCGTGGGACAAGTTCAAGCGCCAGTGTCTCCGCTCTTCTCGGACCGAACCGATTTGTCCGCAGGCTCTGGAATGCGCTCAATCAAATCTTCGAAATTGAGAGCGTCAGCCGCTTTCGCCCAGGCTTGCTCGACGGATTCGAACTCGTGTTGGACGATCGCGCGGGCCGAATCATCACTGGTGAGGAGCTGTTGAGGTCCCTGCCCCACCCGCATGGCATTCAGAACATCGCGCAAAGTGACGCAGGCCAATGGGCGGCCGGGGGTGTAGCCGCTTTCCGAGCCCGCCACTTCCAAGAGCAAACCCGCTTGGACAAGCTGGCTGGTAATCTGGCTGGCCAGGCGCAACGGGACCAAGAGCCGCTCCGAAATTTCGCAAACCGTTGGAGGTCGCTGCCCCAACTGAAACGTTTGCGCCACCAGAGTCATTAAGCGAAAGGCCACAAACTCGCGCCCCCGCTGGGTGACCGTCTCGGCTTTCTTCTCTTGAGCGTAAGTCTGCCGATTCTGGTAGGCATAAGTGACTTGGGCACCGAGTAGGACCAGAAGCCAGGAGAAATAGAGCCCCAGCAGGAAGAGCGGGAGCGCGGCCATGCTCCCGTAGATTTGTTTATAAGTGAGCACACGAGAAACGTAGAGGACATTGAAATAGCTGTTGAGTTGAAGGAGTCCTCCAGCGACGAATCCTCCCAACAGAGCGGCGCGCCATGGAACTCTGGTATTCGGCATGACGAGATAAAGCAAAGCACACCCTAAGCTCAAAATGACCAAGGGGACAAAGAACGGTATCAATAGATGCGCCAAAGGCAACTGCTCGACCACTTGTTGCGAGGCTTTGGCCCAGGTCGTCAGAGTTAACGCGGAAAAGAGAAACATCGGCCCGAGCGTCAGAGCGGCCCAATACTGCACGACACGGGCGAACCACCCGCGGCCACGCGTGATTCCCCAAATATCGTTGAACGTAGACTCCACGGTCGACAAGAGCGAAATGGCCACAAAAACGAGCGCCAGGACGGCCGAAACACCCAGTTTGCCGCTCTGGAAATTCGAGACGAAATTGGTGATCTGGGACGTCACGGTATCAAGGGGATCTTCCCCAATATGATACGTATCGGACAGAAGCGAGCGATTGAGCTGGGCAAGTTCTGGGCCAGTGGGTGCTTTCGCGAGCAGGGCCCGGCTCTTGGCCGATAACACGACTTTGGCAAAGCGCTGCGGCTCGTAGACCACTCCGCCCTGAATCACCTTGTTCAGCTCCGCGGTAAACACTGGCTTGCGCTCACTCGCAGGCAGAGTCGCATTTGTCAGAACCGTTTTGCTCTGGGGCAAGAAACGCGTATCCCAGAGATAACGCGACACAGGATTCACGCCCGTTTCCAGGCGCACCACAAGCCGGTCCAGCGCGGTGTCTTCGATGTCGTCCACGCTGAACAGAGCATCGTCTCCGACTCGTTTCAGCCCAAGCATCGGGGCGACCCGGGTGATCCCCTCTCGAATCCAGTCTTGGATGGACTGTTCTCCCTGGCTCTTCAGCAACCCAGCGGAAACACTAACCGCCACCGCCAGCAGCGGCACCAAAGCGAGAAGGTTGGTATAGGCCAACGCCGCCGCCCGAATTGGACATCGATTTCGAACAAACGAATGATAAACGCGGGCCGCGAAAAGGACCAGGACCCGTCCCCAGGACATTTCGGATTCGTCTGGAATTGGCAGGTCCTTTTCGCGCAACAGCTCTTGAGCTTGCTGTTGCAGCTTACGCAAACGGGCGAGAGAAGGATTGGCCATAATCGCTTGTCAGAGCGTAACAAAGCACTCCATCAAGTCAAACGACCGCATGGGACAATCCGTCTTACCTAAGGCCTCGCATCAGACGCGTCATTCCCGTCGAGCACCAACGAGCCATGTGAACAAACCGACCGGAAGCGGGTGCCACTCGGTTCAACCCGCAGCCGGTGAAGCCCGTCAGGAGAGCGTCCAACCATTCCGATAGGGCGGGTTAACGAACCCGTTCGCTGCCTCATGATTCGTGATGCGCGCTTGTTTTGCATCCCAAGTCAGCGTTTCGCCAGGAAACCGAATGGCAATGGCCCCGAGCAGAGCCGCCTCGGTCAGAGGTCCGCCGTAGGCGAAATTCGATCCCGCTTGGCGCCCGGTTCGGATTGCCTCTAACCAGTCCCACGCATGGCTCTTGACGCGAGCGATCTTTTCCGGCGGCGCATTCTTGCCGGAATAGCGGTTCATGAGTTCATCGGGAACCAGATGGCAGCCGCCCGCACCGTGCGACCCATGAACGATCGCGCCTGACTCCCCATAAAGAACCGCCCCGGTCCCAGGCATCTTTTCGTCCGCTGGAAAATCTTGGGGTTTAGCGAGGCGTTCCTTGCCGTCGTGCCAGACCACTTGCACAGGCGCGCGGCCGTCTTTGGCCGGGAACTCAAAGGTAATCTTGCTCCCAGGTGGATAAGTCAGGCCGTGCTGGCGCGGATTGTAGTCCTTCACTTCCGCGCGAACGCTGGATGGCGCGTCGAGGTGCAAGGCCCAAAACGTTGGATCCATAACATGACAGAACCAGTCTCCAATTGTGCCGGTGCCAAACGGCATCCAGCCTCGCCAATTCCAATGAACCCAGAGCGGAGTGTACGGCCGGAAAGGAACGGGCCCAATCCAGAGCTCATAATCCAAGCCTTTGGGCACCTCATAGGTTTGGTTTAGTTTCTCCAGGTTCTCCATTTGGCAATACACGTTGGGAAAGGCGTCGCAGGCGGCGTGCACCGAACGGACAGATCCAATCGCCCCGGCCCACACCCACTCACAAAGCCGTCGAATGGCATCACTGGAATGGCCCTGGTTGCCTAACTGACTGACCACCTTGTACTGTTTTGCCGCAGCCATGAGCTTTCGCACCTCATCGATGGAGTGAGCCAAAGGCTTCTCACAGTAAACATGTTTGCCGCGCTTCATAGCTTCCATCGCAATGACGGCATGGGTGTGGTCTGGAGTGCCGATCACGACGGCGTCAATCTCAGCACCCATTGTATCAAGCATGACCCGGAAATCCTTGAACCGCTTGGCTTGCGGGTACTGGGCAAACTTCTTCGCGGCGTAGTTCTCGTCAACGTCACAGAGGGCGACAATATTCTGGCCCTCGCCAGCCACGGCATCGATGTCGGCGCCTCCCTGACTTCCGATGCCGATCCCAGCAATGTTAATACGATTGTTCGGAGAAGCCGTCTCCGCAGATCGCAACACCCCAGGGCTTAGATTGACTGCGGCGAGTCCAAGGCCGGTCGAACGAAGGAACTGACGTCGGTTCATGATCTTCTTTTCCGATAAGCAACCGGGTCTGGCAATAAAATTAGTAGGACTTTGAACGGCCGACATCGGCAATCAGACTTTGAATCGACGGGAGGGAAGAGCGGGGTTCACTCGACGGAAAAGGCGAACATTAGGCCAGATCCAGCAACTTCCCTGCAATCCAGTTTCAAACCGACGCCGAAACGTGGAAGCATCGCCGTGCGTCACCTGGCCGCCAGCCCCTGTCGTCAGGAGCTTCACCGATCGACCGAACCTTGGAGCAGGCCTGGAATAAGAGCTGCTTGACCCTGGGAACGAGAGTACAAGATCGCCTCATTCGGAGTGAAGGCAGCCGCTGCTGCCGTGTTGCAGAATGACTCACTATCAAATAGTTACAGTCCCGTCGAGACCAGCGGCCGCTGGCGCTGCGCCCCGCCCAACGGGGGCAGGCATCGGCAAATGTCGCCGCTCAGCGAAGGTGAAATGCTTCACAATAGGCGGAAACCGGTTCGCTCTGTTGTTGAGAGAGCGCCCTACCCCAACCCCGAGCGCGCGGCAGTGTCTCAAAACCGCAGAAGTGCCCACAAATAGAGCGGCTCTGTTCCTGGGTGGGATGGAACCGGAAGCGAGGAATCAACATTTGATGAATTCCCTAAAGGCACTGCAACCAATGACGTTCTAGCCCCTATGCGGAACAATCGCATTCTGGTAATCGACGACAATCCCTCGATCCACAAGGATATACGGAAAATCCTTTGCGGTACTAGTGAGCTGGACAACGCCTTGTCGGACACCAAAGCCATCCTTTTCGACGAACAACCCGCGGCCTCCACACAACAGACCTTCGAAATAGACTCGGCGTTCCAAGGCCAAGAAGGCCTGGCCAAAGTGCAGCAATCCCAGGAGGAAAATCGGCCATACGCTCTGGCGTTTGTTGACGTCCGTATGCCACCAGGCTGGGACGGAGTCGAGACCGTCACCCGAATTTGGGAGAAGTTTCCGGATCTCCAAATTGTAATCTGCACAGCGTATTCCGATTACTCTTGGGAACAGATGATCCAGCAGATTGGAGTTTCGGACAATTTGGTGATTCTGAAAAAGCCGTTCGATAATATCGAAGTCCTTCAACTCGCCCACGCGCTCACCCAGAAATGGACTCTGAAGCACGAGATCGAATCTCGACTGCGCGACCTCGACCGCGTCGTCGCAGAACATACCACGGAGTTGAAAAAGGCTAACGAAGAGCTCAAAGCTGAAATTGCGGAACGGCGGCAGATGGAAAAAGCCCTCCGTCTCTCAGAAGAGCGGTTTTCCAAAGCTTTCAAGGCTAGTCCAATCCCTCTGGCAATTCAATCGCTGGTGCAAGAGCGCTACGTGGATGTGAATCAAGGTTTCCAGGAATTGACCGGATTTAGCCGGGCCGAACTCATCGGCCACACCCCTTCGGAACTCTGCCTTTGGGGCAACGGCCGGGATGGAGCGAACATCCTTCAGCGGCTGCGCGAGGAAATGTCCGTGCGCGACTTACCTTGCCGCTTGCACACCCGCATGAAACAGGTGCGCGAGATTCGGCTATCTGTCGAGGTGTTTGAACTGGATGGACAGCCATTCCTACTGAACATCGCGCAGGATGTTTCAGCGCAAACCAAACTCGAAGAGAGACTCCGCCAATCGCAAAAGATGGAAGCCATGGGACAAATGGCCGCTGGAGTCGCTCACGATTTCAATAATGTCTTGACCGTCGTCCAAGGTTACGCCTCGCTTTTGCTTACCACTAAGCCGCCGGAGTGTCCCGACCGAAAAGCCCTGCAAACGATCACGGCCGCAGCCGATCGCGCCTCCAAACTGGTTCGGCAGTTATTGACGTTTAGCCACCAGCAAGTCATGCAACTGCAGCCGCTCCGAGTGCAAGAGACGCTTGCCACCTTATCGGAGATGCTCCCCCGCCTGGTCGGAGAGCACATCCGCATCCAGGTGACAGCCGCCGACGGACTCCCGATGATTCAAGCGGACCCGGCCATGATGGAACAGATGTTGATCAACTTGGCCGTGAATGCGCGCGACGCGATGGCCCCAGGAGGACTGCTGACAATCAGTGCTTCTCAATCTGACATTCGTCCCGAACAAGCGCATCAGAATCGCGATTCCCGTCCTGGAACGTTCTTGTGCTTGCGCGTGTCGGACACCGGCTGTGGCATACCCCCAGAAGTTCTGCCTCGCATTTTCGAACCGTTTTTTACCACCAAGGGCGTAGGCAAAGGAACAGGGCTCGGACTAGCCACTGTATTTGGAATCGTCCAACAACATCGGGGCTGGTTAGACGTGCAAAGTCTACCGGGACAGGGCAGCACTTTCTCAATCTATCTCCCAACCCTGCAACGCTCTGCCGAATCGCGTCCCACCACACAGACACCCCAATCGCTCGTCGGCGGCAATGAAACCATTCTCGTGGTCGAAGACGAGGAAGATGTGCGCGATTTTATCGGCGAAGTCCTCAAAGCCCATGGCTATCATGTGCTTCTCGCAGGATCAGGGCCGGAAGCGTGTAAACTCTGGGCGCAACACCGCGACCGCATCGATCTGATGTTTACAGATATGATCATGCCAGGCGGGCTTTCGGGCTGGCAGGTGGCTGATCGATTAACAGCCGAGAAGCCAAGCCTGAAAGTCATTTATACCAGTGGATACAGCCCGGGGATGGGAGGGAAAGACCTTAGTTACTTGGAAGGCCAAAACTTCCTCCCCAAACCACACGGACCTGCACGCCTCCTCCGCATGCTCCGCGATTGCCTTGACCAAAAGCCTGGCTCGCCCACGGACCGCAATAGCCCTCCTCTTAGTCGCCGACCCGACGAACCTCTAACCATGCCGCGACGTATCCGCCCGACGCCGACGCCAAGCACCAACTGAGAGAATAAACCATGGGTCTAGGAAGGACCACCTGTCGTAAAAGCCTGTGCGGAACGGTGGCCACGTGTGTACTATCAGGCAGCGCTTGGTCCGCATTGATCGCCGTATATCTCCTCTCGGCCCGCACAACTCTGCTGACGGTTCAAGCCGCATCACTCGCTAGCGAAAACGACCTCGCCGCCATGAGCTTGGAAGAACTAAGCTCGATGAAAATCGCCTCGGTCTACGGGGCCTCGAAGCACGAACAAAAACTGACCGAAGCACCAGCGTCGGTCACCTTGGTCACCGCCGACGAGATCAAAAAGTCCGGCGTGCGAACCCTCGCAGAAGTGCTCAACTCGGTGCGCGGATTCTATACCACCAGTGATCGCGCTTACAATTATCTCGGCGTGCGTGGATTCGGTCCACTAGGCGACTACGGAGGACGCACGTTAATCACGGTCAATGGGCATCGCATGAACGATCCGATTTTTGACTCTTCTGCCGTTGGCTGGGATGCGATTCTGGACGTGGATCTGATCGAGAGGGTCGAAGTGATCCGTGGCCCGGGCTCCTCGCTCTACGGCAACAATGCTTTCTTCGGCGTCATCAACATTGTCACCAAGCAGGGGCGCGATCTGGGGGGAACGCAGTTGGCCGGCTCTTACTCGAGCTTTGATACCGAAACAGCGCGCGTCACCTTTGGAAATCACTTTACCAACGGCCTGGACTTAGTTCTCTCCGGGACTTTCGGCAATACCGAGGGGCACGACTCCCTCTTCTTTCCTGAGTTCCATGCTGTGAATGGAGGTTACGCCGAGAAGATAGATCACTCCCAATTCGGGAATGGGTTTGTGTCGATCTCTTACCGTGATTTCTCATTGGCTGGCGGTTATGTGCGGCGTGACCGAACCATTCCGAGTGCACCATACGGTGCGGTTTTTAACGACGCCCGTTCAGAGATTCTGGACGAGCGCGCGTTCACCGAACTCAAGTACCATCACACCTTTGACGATGATTGGGATTTGACGGTGGCCGGCAGCTTCGACCATTACCAATTCGAGGGATCTACCCCTGAACCGGAACTGGCCTACGGGGATCCTGCATACCCGGGACAAAGCATCCTCAATCACGACCACGCCCAGTCTGAGTCGGCGGGCTTAGAAGCTCGTATCAGCAAGACTCTTTTTGACGAGCATCGGCTGACCGCGGGAACGGAATATCGCCACGATTTCTCGTTGGAACAACGCAACTTTGATCTGGATCCCACAACAGTCTGGGTGAGCACAAAGCAGGCGGCCGATACGGTCGGGGTTTACCTTCAAGACGAGTTCTCGGTGCTGCCAAACCTCATCCTCAACGGCGGACTCCGCTACGACTATTTCTCGAGTTTCGGTGATACTATTAATCCCCGGCTAGCCACTATTTACAGCCCGTGGGCAAACACGACTTTCAAACTTATTTACGGTCAGGCTTTCCGCGCGCCAAACGCATACGAGCTCTACTACGAAGCCCCAGGCTATCTGGCCAACCATGATCTTCAGCCCGAATCCATTCGCTCATACGAACTGGTCTTAGAACAAGGACTGACCCGCATTTTGCGCATGTCGGCTTCGCTCTTCTACAACGACGTCAGAGACCTGATCGCCTTTAGTGAAGATCTATCGACTAGCACTTGGAGTTTCGACAACGTCTCAGGGGCGACAGCGCAAGGAGCAGAACTCGAACTATCCGCGGTTTCGGAGCACGGCTGGAGGGGGCAAGTCGGGTATACCTTCGTCCAGACCCGAGACTCGGAAACAGATCAGCGTTTGAGCAATTCTCCAGAGCACCTGGCCAAACTCAGTCTCACCGCACCGATTTGGCACGATCGGATCTTCGGCACCTTCCAGCTCATGGGAACAGGACCGCGCTGGACGGTGCATCACAACTCCACTCCTGCCTTTTGGCTCGCCAATGCCACTCTCTTTAGCCGAGAACTCCTTCCCGGTCTGGAACTCTCCGCCAGCGTTTACAACCTTTTTGACCAGCACTACCGCGACCCTGTTGGTGCCGACTTTTTGCAGGAAACGATCGCTCAGGATGGGCGCGCCTTTCGCGTCAAACTTGCTTGGCGTTTTTAACGATGGTCTCCAAGCGTCATGCGATCGGGTTATGGGGAATACTTGCGGTCTCAATGGCCGTCGCCGGCCTGGCGGTCCATGGGCAGTCCACCACCACCCGTTCCGCCCGGTCCGCGCTCGAATACGATCTCAAAGCAGCGTTTCTTCTGAACTTCGCCAAGTTTGTCGAATGGCCAGCTGCCGCCTTCACAGACGACCATAGCCCGCTTGTCGTCGGCGTGCTTGGAGAGGATCCGTTCGGTGAAACCATGGACCGTATTGTCCGGGAAAAGCAGATCAAAGGTCATCCACTGATCGTGTCACGGTGGAAGTCAGGGGAAGCTCCAGGTCCGTGCCAATTGCTGTTTATCTGCCGATCAGAATCATACCGTGTGGCAGAGCTCCTGCGCAATCTCGGAGGCCAGAGCGTGTTGCTGATCAGCGAGATTGAGCAGTTTCTCGAGCGCGGCGGAATGATCAACTTTCTTACCGAATCGGATCAGGTAAAATTCGCCGTCAATCCCGATGCGGCCGCTCGGGCGGGGCTGATAATAAGTTCCAAGCTCCTGAACGTGGCGAAGGTTTACGGACGGAGATGAAGTCAGGGCGTATGGCGAATCTCAAAGAACATTTCAAGAACCTTCCCATCGAACGCAAGATTTGTGCGGCCATCTTACTGACTTGCGGCATCACGCTTTTGTGCTCCGCTGCGGCCATTTTGGTCGCGCAGATGGTCACGTTTCGCCAGGCCTTCACACGCGATCTGGAAACCACCGCTACGATAATCGCGAACAACAGCACCGCTGCGCTATCCTTTCGTGATCGGAACGCGGCCAATGAGATATTAGGAGCAGTCCGCGCGAAAGCTCATATTCTGGAGGCGTCTATCGACCTTCCAGAACAATCCAGCTTTGCTTCCTATCGACGACACGATAGCACCGTCAAAACGGACTTTCCGAACGCGGACGGTTTTCACTTTGTCTCTTCCCACTTGATTCTGAACCAGCCGATAGCCCTCGCCAATGAACGGCTTGGCACGCTGCGTCTTGTTTCGAACTATGAGCTGGAATACCGCCGAGTGGTGCGGGTTTATGTGTTCATCTTGGGCATTGTGCTTTTTGGCTCCGTCGTCCTTGCGTTGGTTCTCGCACGTCGGCTTGAGCGAGCCATTGCACAGCCAATCGTTGACCTGGCTCAGGTGGCACAGGACGTTGCCGAGCGCAAAGACTATCGCCTGCGTGCGCAGCGTACCAGCCACGATGAAGTGGGACGTCTTACCGACGCCTTTAACGAAATGCTCGAAAAAATCGAGTCCCACGCAGCCGCTCTCCGTCAAGCCAACTCCCATCTTGAAGCGGAGATCGAAGGTCGAAAGAAGATTCAAGAAGCTCTAGAAGAAAGTCGGCAACGTTACGAAGTCGCTGTGCTTGGATCTTCAGACGGATTGTGGGATTGGGACCTGATCCAGCACAAATACTATTACTCGCCTCGTTGGAAGGGGATGATCGGTTTTGCCGATGACGAACTGGCAAACACTTATGAGACATGGGAAGCCCGCTTGCATCCTGAAGACCGAGAGCGAGTCCTTCAACGCGTCGACGAATGCCTATCCGGTCGCAGCCATTCCGCCGAACTGGAATTCCGTTTTCAACACAAAGACGGATCATTTCGCTGGGTTCTTTCTCGAGGCGCAGTGCTGCGCGACAGTTCGGACCGCCCCGTCCGGTTTGCAGGCTCGCACACAGACATCACCGCGCGCAAACAGGCCGAAGAGGAAGTCGACCATCTCCATCGCGAGCTGGTAACGACCTCGCGCAAAGCTGGAATGGCCGAGGTCGCCACAGGCGTCCTGCATAACGTTGGGAATGTTTTGAATAGCGTTAATGTTTCCAGCACGATCATTCGAGACAGCCTGACCAAGTCGGAAATCCCCACCCTTGCCAGGGTCAGCAACTTACTCCAACAGCATTCGACCGAATGGGGACCATTCTTGCATACCCATTCAAAAGGCAAGCTAATCCCAGGTTTCCTGCAAAAGCTGGCTCTGCAATTGGAAAAGGAACGTACGACCTTGCAGGAAGAGCACGAGCATGTCGCAAAAAACATCGAACACATTAAAGAAATTGTTGCCGTTCAGCAGAGTTACGCCAGCGTTTCCGGATTCGTTCGTCACGGAGTGCGTGTGGTCCGCCAATACAGCGCCGTTCCGCGCGTGCTGGTAGATAAACACAAGGTCCTGCAAATCTTGGTCAATCTCGTTCACAACGCCAAATACGCATTGGATGATTCTGGTCAGAGTGACAAACGCTTGACCGTCAGTATCGGCCTCAACGGCGGCGATCACGTCCGCGTGCAGGTCGCCGACAATGGTGTTGGCATTCAACCCGAAAATCTGACTCGCATTTTTTCTCACGGATTCACAACTCGAAAGAACGGACATGGCTTCGGTCTCCACAGCGGCGCCAACGCCGCGAAAGAGATGGGAGGCTCGCTGAAAGCAGAAAGCCCCGGACCAGGTATGGGAGCCACGTTCATCCTGGAGTTACCTCTTCCCCCTGCATCATGAGCACCTCTCTTTACACTCCGATTCGAAATCGGCGAATCCTTGTGATCGACGACAATCCCGCGATTCACGACGACATTCGAAAGATCCTTTGTGCTGACGAGAATCTCGATAACTCCCTGATCGATGCGAAAGCCGCTCTGTTCGATGAAACACCAGCGCCAACCACCCAGAGCAATTTTGAGCTCGATTCCGCGTTCCAGGGCCAGGAAGGCCTAGAAATGGTGCAAAAGGCACTGGAAGCAGATCGCCCGTACGCCATGGCATTCGTGGACATCCGGATGCCTCCCGGTTGGGATGGTGTCGAAACGGTCACTCGGATTTGGCGCATGCATCCCCAGTTGCAGGTCGTCATTTGCACGGCCTATTCGGATTACTCTTGGGAACAAATGATGCAGCAAATCGGTAAGTCCGACAGCCTCGTCATTCTAAAAAAGCCATTCGATAACATCGAAGTACTGCAACTGGCCCACGCGCTCACGGAGAAATGGGCATTAGCTCAGCAAGCTCAGGTTCGACTCCTCGATCTCGAACGCATTGTCAACGCTCAAACCTCTGAACTGCGAGACGCGATTCATCGATTAAAGGAAGAATCCCAACGCGCCAATGCCTTAGCGTCGGCAGCTGTCGCTGGTAGCAAGGCGAAAAGCGAATTTCTAGCCAATATGAGCCACGAAATTCGAACTCCAATGAATGGAGTCATCGGTATGACGAGCTTGCTTCTCGACACGCCTCTCAATTTCCAACAACGGGACTTCGCAGAAACAATTCGTTGCAGCGCCGAGAGTCTCCTGACTATCGTCAACGACATCCTCGACTTTTCGAAGATGGAAGCCGGGAAGATGGCCTTTGAATGCATCGATTTCGATGTTCGAGATGCCGTCGACGCTGTCCTGGAACTATTCGCCACAAAAGCCCACGAGAAGAACCTGGAACTTGGTTGCCACTTCGCCAGTAGCACGCCCGCCATCGTCCGCGGCGATCCGACTCGACTACGCCAGATCTTGAGCAATCTCGTTGGAAACGCGATCAAGTTCACCGAGCATGGCGAAGTCATGGTCCACGTCGCACCCACCGTGGAGACCCCCGACGAAGTCACACTTAGACTTGAGGTCACAGACACTGGGATCGGATTAAAGCCAGAAATTGTCTCTCAACTCTTCCAACCGTTCAATCAAGCGGACAGTTCCACATCACGGCGCTTCGGAGGCACAGGACTGGGACTCGCCATTAGCAAACTCTTGACCGAGATGATGCAGGGCCAAATCGGCGTGACCAGCGAACTCGGACATGGCTCAACATTCTGGTTCACCGTGAAACTGGCGAAACAGACCTCGTCGGGCACGGACGCGCCGGCTGTCAGTCTCCCTAAAATGAACGGCCTTCGCGCCCTGATCGTCGATGACAGCGAGAGCACTCGAGAGATCCTCCAACAACAAATGCGGGCTTGGGGAATTATCGCCGATGCCTCTCCGGACGGGCAAAACGCTCTAGAGCAATTGCGCGCCGCTCGAAAGACCTCCATGCCTTTTCAAATCGCGTTCATCGACGCTCAGATGCCCAGCACGAGCGGACTGGAATTAATTCGAACAATCAAAGCAGATCCGGAGTTATCCGGAACCCAACTCGTGTTGTTAACATCTTTCGTCAGTAATCGAGCCACCGGAGCCGAGTCTCGACAGGCGGGAGCCGCCGCGGCCCTGATGAAACCAGTCAAACCTGCACGATTGCTCCACATTCTCCAAACCGTCGGAAAACCGACAGAAATTCGTGACGAATCTGCCCTTGCTCCTATTCAGCAAAGCCGGCCCCCCCGCAAATCGCCGCTCCGCCTGCTGCTGGCAGATGACTCCATCGTGAACCAAAAGGTCGCCTTGGGACAGTTGCGCCGACTCGGCTATACAGCTGAGGTGGCTGGAAACGGTCTTGGGGTTCTCGCCGCGTTAGACTGCAAACCGTTCGACGTCATCCTGATGGACTGCCAAATGCCAGAACTCGATGGCTATGAGACATCTCGAATGATTCGCCAGCGCGAGCGCACGACCAGCGCCGCCGGCGGTGCAGGCCGCATTCAAATTATTGCCCTGACCGCACACGTCATGAAAGAGGATCGCGAACGCTGCCTGAACGCGGGAATGGACGACTATATCACCAAACCGCTGCGGGGATCCGAACTTGAGGAAGCTCTGGATAGGTGTGCGGCACGGATAAAGGAGGAACGCGAATTAGCGAAAAAAGCCAGGGACACATTCGACCAAGTCGCAATTTGAGAGATGGATCGATCCTTTCGGACTTCTCTCCCGAAGGCAACCCGACCGAAATTCTTCGTCCTCACTTTCATCCAGGAACGTCGTTCCGCGCAAACGACCGAACCCGCGCTGCGCAAAATTCACCGGCGGCTTTAGTGGCATGAATGCTTGCCAGTGACGAGATCCGGACTCAGATAGGGAATCCCTAATCCCAATCCACGAACAATGAGCAACATGCCCATTACAGCAATCGAGATTGGGATCAGCGTCTGGAAACGAGATCGAACCGCTACTTGAACATTTCGTCCTAAAAGCCCAATCGCCAACATCATTGGAAAGGTTCCGAGTCCAAACGCTAGCATGTCCGTGACGCCCGAAATAATGCTTCCGGCTGCTAAAGCACCAGCAGAGGCTGCATAGGCTAAGCCACAAGGCAAGAAACCATTCAGTAGGCCAAGCAGGTAGAGCGAACTCCAACTCCTTTTCGCCAATAATGAAGTAAATCCACTCTTCAAAATGCCAACGCCACCAAGCGCGGGTAACCGGAGCGCAGATCGAGTCGCGGGAATCAGCCCCAGCAAGACAACCGTTCCTGCAACCAACGACGTCCAGCGCTGCAATCCCGCCAATGCAGCGGTCTTTCCAGCCAAGCCGAACACCATCCCAAGGCACGCATAAGCGCTGATCCTTCCGAGATTATAGCCGACTCGGCCCACCCGGAAGGAAAAGCGACTGTTCCCCGAAATCGGAAGTGCAAGCGCGAGCGGCCCGCACATCCCAGCGCAGTGTAGACTACCCAAAAGTCCGAGAATGAACGCGGCGCCAAGGTCCATAACGAGCCTGTTAAGAACGAGCTGGAATCACAATTGCCTTGTCGATGTAGTACTCTTCCCCAGCACAACTCCACTGCACGCGCACTTTCCATAGTCCAGGAAGGAGATTCTTCGCGTCGATCTTCTGCCCCCCCTCCGCATCAAGCAAAAGCGGCAACCTCTGATCCAGCCGCTCATCGGACGGACGATAAAGGTGGATACCTCCCGAACTCAGGCCAGCATGCTTCACCGGTAAACGCACGGCAATTAGCTGCTGTTGACGATTGTAATCAATACCAGTGGTCCCTTTGATTGCTTGCGTCCGTTCCACACGATCTAACTGCTGCTGGTAACGGATTTCCTGTTCATAGTAATCCGGGCGCACTAAATCCACGCGCTGACGTGAGGCAAAGACAATGAACGAGACCAATCCCGAGAAAAAGACCACGAATAATACAATGATTGCAACCGGCCACGGATTCGCAATTCTCTTAACTGCTTTCATAGAGGTCTGCTTAGTAAGTTACTCTCGTGGACCGACGAAAACGGTATTAATCATCTGCAGGAGATGGTCGCCAGAATACACACCAATCTTCAATGGCGTTGTTCCAGGCTGCAGAATTCCAGGCGCTAGCTCTATGAGAACGGACGTTTGGGCCAATTCTTGTTTGGCGACGACAAGCTCGTTACTTCCCCCCATGACGAGAAGTCTACCCGGCAAATTCTCAAGTTTCAGGTGGACAGGCACTTCTTTGGAGCTTTTGTTCACTAGCTTGAGAAGATAAAGATTGCTGATATCTCCCGCAGGCGTTGTCTGGAAGAGCGCACCAGGGGCACGGAGAAAACTGGTTTCCACATCCGACCTAGCAAACACCAGGAAAGCAAGTATAGTTGCGAGGACAAGCAAGATCCCAGTATAGCTAATCATCCGCGCTGTCACTCGAAATGGTTGGCCCCGCTCGATGCTGTTCAAAGAAGCATACCGAACCAAACCACGCGGACGACCAATCCTTTCCATTACGTTATCGCACGCATCAATGCAAGCCGTGCAGTGGACGCACTCCATTTGTGTGCCGTTCCGAATATCGATTCCGGTGGGACAGACCCTCACACATTGGAGACAATCGATGCAATCCCCATAACCCTCACTGACGCGGTGTTCTGCCTTTTGCCCGCGATGTAAATGCGAACGTTTTTCTCCACGACGATAATCATACGCAACGACCATGGTATTCTCATCTACGACCGTCGACTGCAGCCGACCGTAAGGGCAAATGAAAGTGCACGCCTGCTCCCGAAATCGCGCAAAGATCGCGTAGAAAATGAACGTGAACAAAACCATAAATCCCAAGCCAGTGAGATGTTTAGTGGGATTATCCGTACTGATTCGTATTAATTGCTCGCTCCCAATAATGTAACTCAGCAGTGTATTCCCGATTACGAACGATAGGCCGAAGAAAACGGCGTGTTTCGTTAGTCGTTTAAGAATTTTGGAGCGACTCCAGGGCGCCTTGCTCAAAGCCCGCTGCGCGGCAGCATCCCCTTCAATCCAATACTCGAGCTTCCGAAACACCAGTTCCATGAGAAGCGTCTGTGGACATGTCCAACCACACCAGAGACGACCAAACGCCGCCGTAAATATGAAAATCCCAGTAAGAAACAATAACGTGGCCAAGGCGAAGATAATCCCATCTTGAGGCCAAAATATCTGCCCAAGAATAGAAAAGCGCCGCTCGACAATATTGAACAGTAACAGCGGGTTCCCGTTAATCCGAACGAACGGTCCCACAAACATAATGGTCAGCAACAGATAGCTAACCCAAGTTCGCCACTGATAATATTGTCCGCTCGGCTGCTTTGGGAAAAGCCAACGTCGGCGCCCTGAACGGTCCGCCGTGGCCAAGCGGTCTCGAAAATCGGCGTAAATGACTTCCGGAACAGCCGGCTGACCGGATGGCGGAGGATCGCAAAATGGTTCTGGTCGGCTCATTTTTCTGCGCAGAAATGTCGCAACAGTTGACCGCTCCGCGACGGTTACTCAAACTCCGATGGTTTTTGCGGTCCTTGAGGCTGTTGATTCTCCGGCAGTTTAGGATTAGGTGGGTGGGTGCCTCGTAAGGTGTAAATATAACTCGCTACAGCATGAATCTCGCTTGGCTTCAGCATCGTCTTCCAGGTAAGCATTCCCTTTTCAGGGACGCCGTTGATGATCACTTTAAGATTGTCGACAAAATTAGATCCATGAATCCAGTAGTCATCGGTTAGATTCGGTCCGACTAATCCACCAGCATCTGCCCGATGACAAGGAGCACACAAAGTGCTGAATGTTTGACGCCCTTTACCTAGCACGACCTCATCCTTGACAGGTTCCAACGCTCCCAAGGACGATTCGAACTTCGCCAGCGCGGCGGCCTTAAGTTGGTCGCCCTGTCTGGATTCCTTGTCGTACTGAGCTGCTTGAAGATCACCCACTCGCATCACATGATAGTAAATCATGTAGATGATAGCAAAGACAGTGGTTAAGTAGAATAACCACACCCACCAGCGTGGCAGAAGGTTGTCCAACTCTCGGATTCCATCCACCTCGTGAGCTAACAATAGCGGATCTTTAGGATCATTCATGGCGAGATTCTCCTTCTTGAGCAACGGTTCCATCATGCAGTGGCAACACACTTAACTCGTTCAACTTCGACCTTTTCATCCGCGCTGCCCACATCAGCACTCCACTAAACATGGCAACGAAAAGGCAGATCGAAATGGTATCATACACACCGATACCCCCAATTGCTCGTAATACGTTTTGGATCATGAAGGCGTTTAGTTATGCGTTGTCTCGACATTGTTCAGCGCAGCTCTTGGAGCCGCGTCTGTGCCGGCTACCGGGGCTGGATTAATAGCTTGGTTTTTGATATCCACGCCAAGACGCTGCAAATACGCAATTAATGCGATGATCTCGGTATCTGGGTCCGCCTTAATCAGTCCCGTCTTGAGACTTTCGGCAACCTTCGCGGCTTGCCCCTTGGCATCGGCTAGCGCTGTCGCTTCAGAGCCGACGGCATAAGGAACGCCCACCTTACGAAGAGCTGACAGCCGGGCTGGAAGCGATGAAGTATCCAGCTTCTGCGTCAACAGCCACGGGTAGCGCGGCATGATCGAACCCGGCGATGTCGATCGCGGATTATCCATGTGATTATAGTGCCACGCATCCGGATACTTGCCTCCAACGCGGTGCAAATCAGGACCGGTGCGTTTTGATCCCCAAAGGAACGGGTGATCGTAAATGAACTCACCCGCTTTTGAATACTCCCCGTAGCGCTCAGTCTCCGATCGGAAGGGGCGAACCATCTGCGAATGACACCCCACGCAGCCTTCCCGGATGTAGAGGTCACGTCCGAGCACTTCCAGCGGCGTGTACGGTTTTACGGAACTGATCGTTGGCACATTCTCCCTCACAAGGAACATAGGGATTATTTCCAAGAGACCACCAATCAACACGGCCACTAACGCCAACACGGTGAAAGTAATCGGCTTGGTCTCTAACCATTGATGTCCCCAAGGATGACTATGCCCGGGCTGGCTCAACTGAGCGCGCAGCGGAGCTGCTTGCGCCTCCTGCTCGGGCACGAAAACCCCGCTCTTCGCAGTCTTCCAGAGATTAAACGCCATCAAAATGGCGCCGAAAAGGTAAAGCGTTCCTCCAATTGCACGGATTCGATACATTGGGACAATTTGTAAAACCGTCTCGAGAAAGTTCGGATAGAGCATGAAACCTTCGTTCGTAAACTGCTTCCACATCAATCCCTGAGTGATGCCACTCCAATACATTGGCACGACGTAGAACATCATCCCGAGCAACGCGACCCAAAAGTGCGTATTGGCCAGGCGGATCGACCACAGTTTTGTGTTATAGAGACGAGGGAATAGCCAGTAGAGAACACTAAAAGTCAAAAACCCATTCCACCCGAGAGCTCCGGTGTGCACATGAGCAATTGTCCAATCGGTATAGTGCGACAACGAATTCACGCTCTTAATGGCTAGCGTCGGGCCTTCGAGCGTTGCCATTCCGTAGGCAGTAACGGCAACTACCATGAACTTGAGCATTGGATCCTGTCGCACCTTGTCCCAAGCTCCCCGTAAAGTGAGTAGTCCGTTGAGCATGCCGCCCCAAGACGGAGCAACGAGCATAACAGAAAACACCATTCCCAGTGATTGAGCCCAATCCGGGAGTGCGGTGTAGAGCAGATGATGTGGCCCTGCCCAAATATAGACAAAGATCAGTGCCCAGAAGTGAATGATTGAGAGACGATAAGAAAAGACCGGCCGATCCGCAGCTTTCGGCAAATAGTAGTACATCAATCCGAGGTACGGGGTCGTGAGGAAGAAGGCCACCGCGTTATGCCCATACCACCATTGGACCAGGGCGTCTTGGACCCCAGCGTAAATGGAATAGCTCTTGAGGAAAGTCACCGGCACCTCCAACGAGTTAACGATGTGCAACAAGGCGACCGTGACTGCAGTCGCAATATAGAACCAGATGGCAACATACAGGTGCCGTTCCCGGCGCTTGATAATTGTTCCCATCATATTGACGGTGAAGACGACCCAGATCAAAGCAATGGCGATATCAATCGGCCATTCAAGTTCAGCGTATTCTTTGCTGGTGGTGATCCCCAACGGCAAGGTAATAGCTGCCGCCACAATGATGGCATTCCATCCCCAGAAGTTGATCCAGCTTAAAGCGTCACTGAACATGCGCGCCTTACAAAGCCGCTGCAGAGAATAGTAGATGCCCATAAACATCCCGTTGCCTACAAAGGCAAAGATGACAGCATTCGTGTGCAGCGGACGCAGTCGCCCAAACGTGATGAATTGCAGGTTAAGATTGGCGCCCGGCCAGAAGAGTTCTACGGCAGCGAGAAGGCCGGCGCTCATGCCAACAATCGCCCACAAAACGGTCACGATTGCAAAAGCACGAACAATCCGGTTGTCGTATTTGAACGTTTCGATGTTACTCATGTTAGGACTTCGTAGGGGTAAGGCAGATTGGTTCATCTGCGGTCAAGACATTCGCTGGCAAAGTCGCCTCAGCGGCTCTGTTCAGGTTTTGCGGACAAACAGATTCTCTACGCTGGTCAAGGGGTAAACACACGGTGGCTGCGGATTCATTCGAACTGCGTCCTGCCGCCTCGGCACGCGATTGTATAATACCATCGTGGAGAAGCATTCGCATGGATGGAGTACAGGTATCTTCGTATTGGCCAGATCGAACGGCCCAAATAAAGGCAACTAAGAATCCCGTCGCTAGGACCACGCTGAGAGGAATCAGAAGGAAAATGATGGTCATGATTTGAGGGCCCATTCTTTCTGAATTCCATCTAACGCCGCGGATCGGTGAAGCCTCAGCAAGCTTCGGCGTCCTAGCCAGTGGGTCACACCACACGCAAATGCCACCACCGTGACAGAGCTGAGGGGCATTAAGATAGCGCACACAACGGGCTCAAGCAGTCCACGGGCGGCAATACTGATTCCAAGGATATTGTAAAGCGCAGAAATTAGAAAACTCGCCCTCACAACTAGGATTGTTTGTTTTGCGAAACGTGTGATTTCTCGTAAGTAGGGAATCACTTTCCCGTCGATAATGATGTCGCTGGCCGGAGAAAAAGCCGCAGTATTCTCAACGACAGCGATACCAACATCGCTCTGCCTTAGGGCGCCGGCGTCATTCAAACCATCCCCCACCATAATCACCGCGTGCCCTGAGGACTGGAGTCGTTGGATATGTTGCAGTTTCTCCACCGGGTTCTGACTGAAATGCAAGCCCTCAGACGGTTCGAACCAGCATTTGAACAATTCTTGATCGCGACCGCTGTCGCCACTCAATAGAGCCAACCGATAGTCCTTTCCCAGGTCGACCAATAAGCGGTCGATCGCCGGGCGCAGAGTCGTGGCCATGACGCAGTAACCTCGCGTTTTCCCATCGATGGCAACACAGACACCTCCGTCGGCTCCGATCCAATCCGGATGAGGTGACGCAGAATCCTCCACTGCTCCCCCCTCCAGTCTCAGGGACCTTATCCAATTTGGCGAACCTACACAGACCTCATGCCCAGCAACGTAACCTCGCATTCCGCATCCAGGGATTTCTGCAAAACGTCGTACTGGCAGAGTTGAAGCGTCGCACGAGAATACCTCACGAATTCGGACGGCGTACGGATGATTCGAGTGTCGGGCCAAAGATCCTATCCACAGCTTTTCGATAGCAAGAAGTTCTGAGCCTTTGAACGTCACTGAGCCCAAGCTGGAAGTGAGCGTCCCCGTTTTATCGAAAACAATCGTGTCGGCCGTTGAGAGTCTTTCTAACACTGCCGGATTTTTGAGAAACACTTTGAGATTTCCAAGAATACGTTGCGCAGTGCCCAGCGCGAACGGTGCGGCTAAGGCAAGCGCGCAAGGACATGCCACAATGAGGACAGATATAAGAGACTTAACGGCCAGGCTCGAACCTTGTGACGCCCAGAACAAGGCTGAACCGACCGCGATCAGGAAAACGACTTTGGTGAACCGTTGACTATATCGATTGGTGACGGACTGCAAGGTATCAACCGTTGAATCCTTCTTGAATGCGTCCTGGTTCCATAGTGATGTCAGATAACCTTGTGAAACCGCCTTGACCGTCTGCACCCGGATCGCCGCCCCCATCTGTCGGCCACCCGCGTAGAGGTAATCGCCTGCCGACTTTTGCACGGGTAACGACTCTCCCGTGACGAAGCTGTAATCGATCATCGCGGGACCTTCCAAGAGCTTCGCATCTGCTGGGATTAATTCACCATTTCGCACGATGAGTTGGTCCCCGACGTTCAACGTCGAGAGCGCAATCGTACGTTCTCCTTCGGCCTCCAATCGACGAACCGACAAAGGAAAGAAAGATCGATAATCTCGATCGAACGCCAGCCGATCGAATGTTTTTCGCTGGAACAGCCGGCCACACAAAAGAAAAAACAGCAGTCCTGCCAGGGAATCAAAATACCCGACACCGCGCGACGAGAACACGTCATAGACGCTCTGTGCGAAAAGCGCGATGATCCCGGCAGCGATTGGAACGTCAATATTAAGCAACCGTTGTCTGAGGCTCATCCAAGAAGCCCGCCAATAGTCGAGAGCACTAAAACCGACCACAGGGAGAGCCAAACACAGGCTGATGTATCCAACCAATCGTTGAAACCCAGGACCGCTCGCACTATCGAGCCCGAGATACGATGCGATACTGAAAAGCATCGTATTGCCAAACGCAAATCCCGCCACGCCGAGCTGAAGCCATAGCCGACGATTGTGCGACGGCGTTCGCAAAGTCTTTAAATCGGCTAGACGCAAATCCGGTTCATACCCTAGAGACGCCAACGCATGAACGACTTCACTCAGTCGAACCTTGGCTGAGTCAAACGAAATCGAAACTTCTTTCCTCGGAAAATTCACTATCGAATGCCCTACCCCGGACCGTAACCGGAAAAGATTCTCAAGCAACCACACGCAGGCAATACAATGAATCGCAGGTAGTTGAAAAGTAACGCGCGTTAATCGGTCGTCAGAAAAGTCAACCAACCGAGCACGGACACTCGCCTCATCCAAGAACTCAAACCGGCTTAGATCCGCCACACCGCCTCCTCTAATTCCGGCGGCCTTGGCCACGTCGTAGAACCCCTCCAAACCGTTCTCGCAGAGGAGCTCAAAGACCGTAGCACATCCGCGACAGCAAAACACTTTTCCTTCGATGGAAAACTCGCGGTCCGAACACGTGGAGCCGCAGTGGAAACATTCCAGGGCTGTTTTCGACTCAGATCTGGCAAAGGCCGCCCCCGCCAAAGCGACGTCCCGTTCCGGATTCCCGGAACGAGGCAGTTCTAAAATGGCCGCGGTCTTCAACATGAACCAGTGACAAACCGCGTTCACCATGCCAGTTCACTGCCAGATCGGCGCAACGTTTTTTGTCATCTTCTAACCGCGGTTTGCCTGGACTAACTCTCCGTTGCTTTTAACGGTAGGGTCTCGGTAAAACGAAGATTCTCCGACCAACCAGAATCTAGATCCGGTTCACCAATGCTCCAGCGCGGCACTCCCTATTTCCGGGACTCTGCTAAGGATTACCTCGGAGAATAGCAAACAAGTTCAGGTTAGCTGGAGTTTAGCGCCATTCGCCGCAACGTTATCCAAAGCGGCCTCGCCATTCGTCGGAACTTGCACGGCAATTCAGTCAGTCCGCTGGAGGATTGCCGCCACGGCTAATGCAGAACTAGATTAAGCACACGAGCACGCCGATTTTCCCGCTATAGGTGATCCTTCGTAAGATGACAAGTCCCTGTTTTGTCGCCGGCGCCTTGGTTGTCGAGCAATCGATCTGCGGAAATGAGCCGTCTCGAAACATCGTATCCTAAAAAGCCGATCCGTCCCGCAAGTTTTCCGCTCGCCGCGATCAGCCGTTGAGCTCTAACGCCGCACCCAATGCCTCGCGGCGAGATGGGCTCGTCGGTCACGGCTCAATAACGCACGTAGCGACTTACAACTCGAGCAACGCACCTCCACCAGAGCCATCGATCAGCGCGTTGCCGGCACGGGCAAGACCGTCGTTCAAAAGGTGCATGTCGCGATTTTTTGCGGGCACCACGGGAACAACGGGGAGATATGCGAACAAGTTTCTCTCAAAAATCGGTATTGACGCCGAAGACGGAGTCGTGAAGCTGACGGTCAAAGCAAAGAATATAGATTTAAGGAACTCACTGACGAAGCGCGCCAGAGCTGTTGCAGGCATTAAAGTAAAGGTCAAGCGGCTAGAGATCCTGCCAGTGTAACCGTCTGGTCTCAGCGCGCGTCCGAGCGGTAGAGCTTTGTCGGCGACAGTAGAGTCAGCTCAACTTCCCAGAAATACAGGTTCGACGCACTTGCAATCGGGGTGAAGCCTGATTTGTGGTTGAGACGCGGACGCACTCGTGCCCCTTACCTCGGAATCTCTGCGGCGAGGCGCCAGGCTGAGTGCGTTATCTCGGCAGGCGAACTTGAAAGCGAATGCGGGGTGCTTTACACGTCACCGCGAATCTGGTCACTTCTGAACCTGGCGCAGCACGGATGCTGCACGTTCCCGCACAGAGTTATCGCGGGAACCGGAGACAACAAGTTCCAGTGCTGGAGTCCACAGTGCCCGGCAGGCACAGGGAGTTTTCGCCTTCTGCAGCCTTTCTGCCACAGTAAGGAGAGCCGCCCCAGCTTCCTCGTGAACACTCGCATCCTTAAGAAATGGCGCGACTGGGAAGTCACCACCTCGGATAGAGTCGATCTCGCCCAGAGCGGCCAGAAGCAGTTGTCTTCCGGAGTGGAGGTCGCATTAGTTGCGTTTCGGCAAAGCTGCAGTCTTTCGTTAGCCGGGATGTCAGAGCTTGAAGCCAATCCAAGATAGTTGTGAAGTGACAAAGTTCGATCCGTGGCGTCAGGTGCGTTTGTCGCCAGCGTCAGTAGGATCGGCGCGGCATCTGCAGTTTTCCAAGCTCCCAGCGTTCGTATGGCGGCGGCATGAACTTCGGGACTGGGCTCATCCAGCGCACTACGGACGACGCGCAGCGCAGATTCTCCTCCTAAACTGCCCATGACTCGCACTAGGGCGCCCTTCTGGCTAGGCGCAGCCTTCGGTATGGTTTCAGCAACAATGGCGACCACTGCTCCGGGCCGATCGGCCCGAACCGCGATTCCCGAGAGCGTTTGCTCTGCGGCCTCCAGTTCCAGGGGATCTGTCAACCCGGTCAAGACGCGGAGCAACGCAGGCAAATCTGAGGCTCCTCCCAGTTCCCCGATCCCATTAAGTGCTGCAATCCTCACTGGGCTCGCTGCATCCGCACTCGCTTTGAACAAATCCGAGATTCGTGCTCGATCTTTCCGTCTGCCTATCAATTCAATTGCAGCCACACGTCTCGCTGGCGCTGGGTCCTTCAGCATGGAGTAAATTAAGTTGTCCACCGAGTCTCCTTGTAGACTCGCCAAACCCGCCATCGCCGCTTGAGCCTTGGCCGAGTCTTCACTAGTCACCCACGCCGCCAAATGAGGCGCGGCTGCCGGTATGCCAGTCTCCCCCAAGCAACGGACTGCCGCCAGAGACACCGGCGGTTCCTTGGAGCTAGCCGCCGTTGCCAGCGCCTCGATTGAGACGGAGTCCGCGCGTTTTCCCAACGCTTGAATGATCAACACCTTCCGATCGGTTTCAACCGTCCGAAGGGACTCCTTGGCGAGAACCCGCGTCACTTCAACGCCCTCCATTTCGTAGGTCGTGCGAATCCCAGCGGTAAACACGGCGAAGTCCGAATGCCGTAAACTCTCTCGCAACAAGGGAAGCCCAGCTGCCCCCCGAATCAAGATAGCGCCTCGGAATGCCGCGACCTGCACGTGGCTCGGACTGGAAGACGCGCGAAGCTGATCGTAGATCGCGCCGGCATCCTTTTTGTCACCACGCTTCCGCAGCGTCTCGGCACAACGCAATAACCCCTCATTCAATGCGATGCGAATGCGTCCGATGGCCGGCGCCAACGCAGTTCGCAACCCGGCAACAGCCACTGGCGTAGCGATGTTCCCTAGCGAACGCGCGGCTGCCTCGACGACATCGGAGTCTGGATCGTGCAGCAGTTTTGTCAAAAGCGGTGCGGCTTCGGCATCTTGACGCACTCCAATGCTATCAATGATTCCGGCCAGCGTTCGCCCGTGAGTCGTACCGACCGCCGTCCGGAATGCTGTGTCGACAGACGGTTCCGGCAATGGTTCCAATGCGTAGCGCGCCAAGTGGCTGCGTTTTTCATCGGCCAGTAGAGTCGCCAGGGCCGCCACGGCGTCCTTATTTCCAACGACAGCCAACTCCCGGCACGCCTCGGTAGTCTCATGGAGTGACGCGTTTGAGTTAATCACGCCGATCAAAACGTTAACCGGCCGTGTTAAGAGTGGCGTTGGGTCTTGCGCATTCGCAGTTAAAGCAATGCTGCACAGTATTCCCCCGCCGAGCAAACGAAGAGCTAGAATCGTCGAGTTCATGTAAAGTCCAGGGTTGATTGGCCTAAATCGTCCAGGGAGACCGCATCGCTCGGGACCGCAATCGGTTTGCCTCGTCATCATTCACAAACATTTCGCGCGTGGGATCGTACTTGAGGTCGCGCTTCAGCCACATGCAGATGTTGGCGCCGTGGACGGTGGACATCGAATGGTGCATCACTTCTGGATTGGCCACCGTCGCCTGCCGGGACTTGACTGAATTGAAGAAATCCCGAACGTGATTCATAGGACGTCCGGTCCGCGCCATGTAATCTCGAACCGTTTTATTGAGGTCAGCCAACAACAGCGGTGACGAGGTTTCGGGTTTGGAATAGCCATCCGCAGCGGCCACCCAACCTTCTGCCCCGTCAAAGCGCATCCCGCAAGAGCCATGCCACCATCGGTCGCCACGCGAAAGAACCATCTTGGCGCCGGTCGCAAACTTCACCTCCATCCCGTCACCGCTATCGTTGGGAACATAGTGGTATTCGACGGCTGAAGTATCCAGGACGCCCAATCCGGCCTGAGCTTGAGCAAAGGTGTGCGCGCCCCACTCGCCGATGCAACTCGTGTGGAAATCATAATGCCCACGCCAGGAGCCCTTCGTATATGCAGCGTTGTATGGCCGCCAGGGACACGGTCCAAGCCACTGATCCCAGTCGACCTCGTCCTTGGATGGCTCCGGTTCCTGAGGAAGCCAGTCGTGACGCATCGCAGCCGCGTCCCAAGGGGCTATATGGGCATAAGCGGTATTGACCTTTCCAAGCCGGCCAGTTTGCGCCATCTCAATGCAAAAGACGAAGTTCGCCTCGCTTAGCCTCTGCACTCCGGTCTGGTAAATTCGCCCGTAACGCTTCGCCGTCTCCACCACCGCCCTTCCCTCAGCAATCGTCATGCACGATGGTTTCTCCGAGTAGACGTCTTTCCCTGATCGCATTGCCATGATCGAGGCAAGCGCATGCCATCGATCGCCCGTCGCGATGAGCAGCGCGTCAATATCCGTCCGCGTTGCCAGGAATTCTCGCATATCGCGATACATCGCACAGTCCTGGTTTCCGTACCGATGATCCACAGTGCGCTTCACCGCCTCACGCGACGACTTTTTTGCATCGCAAATAGCCACGAACTGCACATCGGGCTCTGGCAACATCCAGGAAAGAACGAACGACCCGCGATTCCCGACCCCCATGCCCCCGAGTACGATGCGCTCGCTTGGTGGGACCCGGCCGTTGCGCCCCAGCACCGAAGCAGGCACCAAGCTCGGCACGACAATCACCGCACTCGACTGAACCAACCGACGTAAGAATCGGCGCCGAGAAACCCCTTTCGAGAATGTGTTTCTTACCGGGGCCGCTGCTAGAGCTTTAGCTTGGAGAAGAGTGTTCCTATGCATTGCACAAATCCTTCATTCAGATACGGCGGGTTCAACACACGCAGAATGATAAACTCTGTCGCGCGACGCGAAGCGGCAAAAAGCAATCCGCATCTAGTCTTATAGATAAACTTCCTTTATTCTATACGACAGTGTCAACAGGTTTATTCATTCAAGCTGCGGGCCAGCTCAGATTGGCGGTCATCACCCAATAAAGCGAACAACTGGAAGCGGCCAGCGACAAGCAACGAAGCGGCGTTGTTTGGAGCAGATGAAAGACCGTAAACGTGCCAGCAACCGCTACATGTTCTCGAAGCAGGCAGGATTCGAACGGGGATGAGGACGGTTGCGGAGAGTGAGTTCGTAATCGCGGACCGGCCAATGACAGATTCGGACAAACGGCGGTGGTGGGTTGGCTGGGACTCGAACCCAGGACCAACGGCTTAAAAGGCCGCTGCTCTACCGACTGAGCTACCAACCCAAAATCTACCGCAAAAGGGGCTAAAATATTGTTCGGAACCGACTTTCCGTCAATCCAAAGCTGCAAACTAAATCGACCCCGCGAATCGGCTACGTTTCGCCTGACCCCCAATCAAGCGCCAGAAAACCCTTGGAACGTCAATCAGCCATGCGCGCTTTCGAACTGATACACCGATTCGGCATCGGATCTCGTTGAATGCACGAAAGACTGGCCAGCGCGCACCCTGTGACAGCCCAAAGCTACCATTTCCGCTTGGTTCATCGCATTCACAAGGCTGCGGAGCCCAAAGAACGTCTCGAACACGCGCAGACCTTGCCACAGGCCATTGCAGCCATGCAAGTACTGAAAGATTGCAGCCCCGGGAGTCCAACAGCATCTCGATCCTCTCCCCCCCACGAAGGCCACGCGGTCACGATACTCCCCACACAAACACGAGCCAGAGCAACGCGGCTCCCCAAATACCAATCCAGAATCCGGAAACCCTTCGCCGCCGAACATAGAGCAGCAGCCAGATTCCAGAGACAGCCGACAGAGTCAGCAAGACAGCAACGATGTCGATGACCAA
>JBGAIN010000100.1:0-29303 GCA_044225505.1 Limisphaerales bacterium | reverse complement strand
GGCCGTCGCTTTGACCGGAGATTTTGTCAATCCTTGGTTGGATCGTGCTGTCCAGGGTTCGATGCTGGCACGGCCGCGTGGGCGAGGTTGGGCAAGAAGATCGTGAGGAGCCCGAGCAAGGGCAGGTACGAACAGGCCGACATCACGAAAGTCAGGCTTGTCGCGTCCGCGAGTTTCCCCAAAACGGCGGAGCCGATTCCCGCCAAACCAAATGCCAACCCGAAAAACATGCCGGCAACCAATCCAACTTTGCCCGGCATCAGCTCGGTTGCGTACACCAAGATCGCTGGAAACGCGGACGCCAGGATGAAACCGATCGCGACGGACATTACCGCCGACCAGAACAAGTTCGCGTAGGGCAACAGGATCGTAAATGGCGATACGCCAAGGATTGAGATCCAGATCACCTTCTTGCGTCCGATCCGATCTCCGACCACTCCTCCGACAATCGTCCCCACTGCCACCGCTCCGAGAAAGACAAAGAGGCAGTACTGAGAGGCCTGCACGGACAGGCCGAACTTCTCCATGAGGTAAAATGTGTAGTAGTTCGTCATAGCTGCCTGATAAAAAAACTTCGAAAACATCAGCGCGAGCAGGACGAACATGGATAGGGCAACCGTGCGCGGTCGGAACGTCGCGTGCGGCAGGTCGTCGCCGCGCTTTTTCAATAGGCGGTGGCTCAGAATCTCGGAATACCAACGTCCGACGCGCGATAAGATAAAGATGCCGCCAAGTGCCAGCACCGTGAAAACGAGGATGTAACGTTGGCCTCGCGGAACAACCACCCAAGCGGCCAGGAGCGGACCGATCGCGGTGCCGGCATTGCCGCCGACCTGAAACAAAGACTGAGCGAAACCATGTCTTCCGCCTGATGCTAATCGGGCCATGCGCGAGGATTCCGGATGGAATACGGCCGAGCCTAGCCCGATTAACCCGGCAGCGGCCAAAACCGCTGAATACCCGGTCGCAAGGGCAAGGAGGACTAAGCCGCAGAGGGTGATGCTCATACCGGTCGCAAGCGAATAAGGTTTGGGCTGGCGATCGGTGTAAAGGCCGATGAGAGGCTGAAAGAGAGACCCCGTACCTTGAAACGTGAGCGTGATCAGCCCGATCTGACTGAAGGTCAACCCGAAGGAAGTCTTAATGAGCGGGTAGAGTGCGGGAATTAGCGCCTGGATCGAGTCGTTCAATAGATGCGATGTGCTCAGGGCAAAGAGAATTCCAAGCGCGAATTCTGGTCCAGGCGTGCGCGTTCCGGTCATTGACCGGGCGGTGGATGGGCTCATGATCGGGTTCATAAAAGCAAAAGCCCTGCTACCTTTCGGGAGCAGGGCTTGGAGAATCTGTTTCGGACTAGTTTCTCGCGCGCTGCTCGCCGTCAGGCCACAGGGCCTTCGTAATGCGCAGGCTCGATGCTACCGTAATGAAATGAATTCCAGCCGATACGTATCCCAAATCAAGACCAGCCTCGCGCTGATCTTGGGATAAGTTGGTTCGGTCTGGCGTCCGCACGTGCGAACCATGCTAGCTTCGATTGCCTTTGTCAAGAGTCAAGCTGGCGTCCGCAGGCATTCTTACCCTGGGGGGCAGAGCGCGGCGTCGAAGGAACGACACCTGAGCACGGCCACGATTTGAACAGCATTCAACGAGTGCTTTCGATCGCCCTCGCTCCCATCGCTGCGTCAAAATATGGCTTGGCTCATGGTCCCTGAGCCGCAGCTAACGCAGGATCGTTCAAATCAAGCCGATACAGGATCTGATTGTAGTCATAGCGCGGCGTGGGCCGCGGTTGATTGACAAACGCCATTGTGAACGTTCCTTCGAAGAGCAGAATCGGCGACGACGCCGGAGTGAACTCAGGGTGCAGGCGGGGATTGTAAAACGTATAATTGTCGTGACTCAGGACTTTGACCGCTTTGCCCCACGGGCCAAAAGGTGTCGCTGATTCCGCGTACCAGAGTTCGCCGAATGGGGAAGGGGTTCCGAAGGTCTGCATAAAGACCGTCACAAAGCGCCGCCGGAATTCGTTCCACGCTAACGATCCGGAATGCAGTTGGACGGGCGTACCGTCGGTCGCAGAGGTTAAAGCATCTGGGGATAGCACTGGCTGCCATGAGGCCGGGTCTTGCCATGACTCGAAAGTGGCGCGACAGCGGAGTTTGGGCAGAGGGTTGCCAAACAACACCCATTTCGCTCCATGTTCATCCTTCCATAACAAGGGATGGCCCTGGGGACTTGGCGGAGGATTTGGAGCAACGTCTGTCTTAGTCCATAAGACTTTCACTTGGTCAAACTGCATGGTTCCATCGTTCCAGACACAGAGGCCACTTTCGTAGCTTTCCATGGGTGGCTTGATTTTGAGATAGGTGCCGACTAAACGTTGCGAGCCGGATTGATCGGGCAGAGTCACAACCCCGCTCACCCACGTCGGGCCGTCTCCAGGCATTTTGGCGACGCCTTTTGGTTTTCCCTGAGCGTCCCGGAAGTAATCGAAGGAAAGGTGGAGCGGCGGTTGGAACGAACGGAGCGGTTGGGGGTCCGTGGTGGCGCTGCTCATGTGGAAAATGCCTAACGGATAGAATGGGAGCGTTGTGTCGCCCCACGCCCAGAAGAGTCGCCCGTGGTAAATGGCGTTTTGAACGCTGTCGCATCCGAAAATGCCCGTTTCAGCCCAGTCCCGGTCGAGCTCGAGCTTTTGACTCTCAGCGAAGAGTCCCGCACCCGTAATTCGTCCGAGCCGCTTCGCGATGATGGTTCGCGCCACCTCCACTCGCAGCGATCTTCCGGGCTCGGGCGTCAAACGGACACCGCGTTGTCCGAGGCCATCTCGCGGCACTTCATATCCATGCCCCAGGACGTCGAACCAAATCTCGCGGCCCATCAGGTCCGGTTGATCAATGGCGATTAACCCTCCATTATCTGTGACAAATCGTAGAAGATGGGTGGTTCGCAATTCGACCAGTGGGACTGGCCAGCCGCTGCCTCGTTCCACCACTTCCACGCGGCAGGGCTCCAGAGCCGAAGCGATTGAAGCCGTGAAAACGAGGACGGTAAGCCCGAGACTTGCCCACAGACCATTCCAAATCGGGCGCTCGTCTTGCGAAAGGATGGAGCAATCATGCCTCAGGGATGGTTTGGACTGCGGCTCAATGAAAGCTGCCAGTCCGAAGTCTAGCAGCCTTCGCGGGCGGCGGTGGGGCTTAAATCGGAACTCGGCCATACCCGGCCAATGGAGCACAGCCCAAGAACGAATCCCAGGTCAATCTCCAGGCAGTCGCTCAGTCTGGCCTCGGCCTGTACAGCCGTCTGTTGTGAAGGCACGAGGCCGGAGGAGAACCGTCACCCGACCAGCGCTTTGGTTGAGCTTCTGCACAAGCACACGGCCGAGTTGGCGGTTCTCCTCCGCAACACCTCGTGTTTGAATCGCAAGCGGATGAACGGGTTGCTCGACTGAGACGATCGATTTGCTGGCTGGGAACTCTGGTGTGCCGTTCCTTGACCAGCGCGCTGAATCTCTTCATGGCGCACCGTTGGATTGCCGCCTTAACATCGCCCAGCGCGGCGACTGACATACCCTCGACAGCGAGTTGGCGGTCCACGGTGTGAGGGATGTTGGATTCTCCGTTAGAAGCGATGTTATCGTTATCGCCCATGGATACGCGCGGCCCGAACCGTTTGGTGATTCTTCATACCCTAGACTTCCCTGTCACAGGCTCGAGCCTGCCTCAGCCCTGGCACAGCGTCAATACCCACTCCCGCGATCCATCCGACGGAATTGCGAGAGCGATTTCTTGGACGAGCGGGGGCGTTCGGCGTTCGCCAAAGCCGCCTTGAGCGGACTTACGCTCTCGCGGCATATTCGATAATGCTGACACGCAAGGGGTTTGTGGCCCCGGAGAACCCATCTTCGAAGAAGGCCATTCATTGCGCGTTTGCTTGCAAAAGCCTCTCTCTGCGGATGTTGGTTTTTGGGCCGCAAGGCGATGAGTGGTATCGCGTTTCCAGGGCTTAAACCGGGTCGTTTTGAGTTCCGCGCATAGCGCTGTGGCTCGAACATCTCTTAGCACTTGTTCCGCGCGGGCGAGCGTGTTACTCCAAGGCTGAACACTATGAAAAACTCCTGGCGATTTATCGCTTTGCTCACACCAACGCTCTTGGCCGGATTCGATCTGGCAGCAGCCCAAACTGGGTTCAACGGTATCGGCGTTAACATGGGAAATCTATTTCGCATGTCGGACGCGAAAACGCGGTCGATCAGTCCCGAAAACTTTACCGGTGAAAAAGGGAAGGCCGGAATGTCGACCGACGGTCCGGCGAAGGGTGCAGCGCGGGACTTGGGGCAGGGGTGGAAAGTATCGCCCTACGTGCACGTTAAAGGAAAAAGCACATTCACTCTGGCAGAGATGGAAGGACCCGGCGCGATCCAACATATCTGGCTGACTCCAGCACCGCTGGACAAGACGCGTTGGCTGATTCTTCGTTTCTATTGGGACGACGAAACCGAGCCGTCGGTGGAATGTCCGTTGGGCGACTTTTTCGCGTGTGGTTGGGCACGCTATTCTCAGATCAATTCGTTAGCGGTCTGCGTGAACCCGGGCAGCGCATTCAATTGCTATTGGCCGATGCCCTTTCGCAAAAAGGCCAAGGTGACCATTGAGAATATCGACGATGCTCAGATGACGGTCTATTACCAGATTGATTATACCCTGACGCAGGTTCCAGAGGATGCGGCTTATTTCCATGCGCAATTCCGTCGGGAAGACCCTCTCAAAACCAAAGGTCTCTATACTATCCTGGACGGCGTCCAGGGGCGTGGACAATACGTGGGAACCTATCTGGCCTGGGAAACGCACAGCACCGGTTGGTGGGGCGAGGGCGAAATCAAGTTCTTCATGGACGGCGATAAAGAGTTTCCGACGATTTGCGGCACTGGCACCGAAGACTACTTCTGCGGGTCGTATAACTTCGACACGGCGGGACCGGACGGAAAGCGGCGTTATACGGAGTTTTCGACGCCCTATACCGGATTATCTCAGGTCATTCGCCCTGATGGGCTCTATGATTCCCAGACACGTTTCGGCCTGTATCGGTGGCATATCACCGATCCAATTCGTTTTGAGAAGGACCTTAAAGTGACCATCCAAGCGTTGGGTTGGATGAAGGATGGTCGGTATCAACAACTGCAGGAAGACATCGCGTCGGTGGCGTTTTGGTATCAGACTGAGCCCCATCAGAAGTTCCCGGCCTTGCCTTCGAAAGATCAACTCGAACTCAAGTAGGCTTTGGGGGGGAGTCCGTGGGAGGTGTCGGACCAATCCGCGCCTCCACGACGACCACGGAGCCGTGTTCTGCGACCAGGCTCTTGGCTCGAACGGCGCCAAAGAGCCTGCCATTGGCGTGGATCTGCACCGAGTCGACCGCTTCGACCGTCGCGACGAGTTCGCCTTCAATCTCCGCCGATCCGACCTTGAGCTCGCCCTTCCACTGAAACTGGCTAGCGGGAGGTATGATCAGGCGGGCGGCCGTAAAGCTGCCTTTAATTTGGGCGGTCGAGTAAATGGTCAGCGATCGTTCAACGGCAAGTTTCCCGATGAATCGGCCTTTAATCACCGCATCACAAACAGTCGCTTCGCTATTGAAGACGTAGCCGCCGCCTTGAATGACAAACGAACCTTTCGTCTTAAAGTTCTTCGAGACGGCGCTGGTGATGTTGTAGTCGTGCAAGTCGATGTAACAGCTGCACTTCTTGCACATTGTGGATTGAGCGCTCGCTGGAACATCGATCTCCGCAGCGCAATCAAAACACGTGATTCGCTTCCGTTCCGGGGCAGGGGCAGCAGGTTTGAGCGAGGGCTTGAGAAGTTCCTGGACCCGAAGGTACTCTCCGCATTTCTTACAGACCGCAGAAAATGCGGCTGGCGAAACCATTTGCTGGTTCCCACACTTCGGGCACGTCAGGGACGCCTTATCCTGCTTACTCACTAGGCAAACGGCGCTCCGCCAGGCTTGGACCTGGCCAGAGCGTTAACGGGTCTGACTGGCACAGCAAGATTGGCTAGCGGCCAGGCGGCTTGTTCAGCTCGGGTGGCTTCGGTCCCTCGACCGTCCGTTGTGCAGGCGTCGTTGGCGATACTTTGTTCGGGTTGACCTCGATCTTACCGACGAAGGTCACACCCTCTTCAATCACCAATTTGGCGGCACGAATATCGCCAAAAATCTCACTGCGAGCCTTCACCTCGACCTTGTCTTTGGCCGTGATCGTGCCGTTGAGTTTGCCTTTCGCCAAAACATTTTGGGCATTAATGTTCCCCGTCACGTGGCCGTTCTCGCCTAAAGTGAAGACACCGTCCGTCTGAACGTCACCTTCTAATCGGCCATCAAAAGTAAGTTCTCCGGAAAACTTGATACTTCCTTTGATTTCGACGTCGGCGTTGAGTTGATTCTTGGATGAGCTAGGAGAAGTCACGGGATTTTGGTCAGTAGTTAGTACTTTTTCTGGCATGTATGGCTTTTAGAACACCATCGTGCATGCGTCAAAAGGTTTGCTCAGAATTCGTCCTCAACTCCTTTGTAAAATCGTCCCGCCGCCGCCGCTCTTATGGAGTGGCCATGCCAAGAGCAGCGTTTTGAAAGGCGCGACGCACTTCCGATCGATCTGCATTCGGAAAGTTCGCACGCTGGACCATGAGGATCAAGACCAGCTCGCGATTTGGATCGGTCCAGGCCTGCGTGCCGTAAGCTCCGCCATGCCCAAATGTTCCGCGGGAAAGCCGCCCGGTAATGTCGGCTGGTTGTTTCACCACTGCAAAACCAAATCCAAAACTCATCCCGTCGGTAAAGCCGGTCAGGATATCTCCCGTCTGAGTTTGGGTCATCGCTTGGACTGCGGCCGGCGACAGGATCTGGCGATCGTCGGAACGCCCGCCGTGCAACATCATTTCGCAAAACCGGTAATAATCGCGTGCCGTAGAAAACAGGCCGCCCGCTGGAAGTGCCGTGCGCGTTCGATCGGTCAGATCGCCTTTGAGGAAAAAGATGTCCGTGGGCAGCAGGCGCCCTGATTCCTGGCGATACGACTTGGCCAAACGCGCTTGCTGGGATGAACTCAACCAAAACGTCGTGTCTTTCATTCCGAGCGGCTGGAATATCCGGCTCTCGAGGAAGGCGGCGTAGGGTTGTCGCGCGACGACTTCGACGATCCGCCCGAGCGTATTGATCCCTGCGTTGCTATAGCTCCACTTACTGCCCGGAACGAACTGCAAAGGCTGCTGCGAGTATCCAATGACTAACTCGGCGAGCGTCGCATCCGGGCGTCCGTTGCCGAAATCTCCCAGGCCGGAGGTGTGTGTTAGCAAATCTCGAATCTTGACGACGCGTGCGGAACGCTTGAGAGTCATGCTCTCATTCGTCCGCGCTTCGAGCAGCCATTGGTTTTTAAACTCCGGAAGGTATTTCTCAACCGGATCTTCGACCGAGAGTTTGCCTTCGTCTTGGAGGATGAGGATGGCCACCGCTGTGATTGGCTTGGTCATGGAGGCAATCCAGAAGAGCGTGTCCTCTTTCATTGGTTCCTTGGTTTCCAGATCTGCCAGGCCCATGGCGTCAATGCTGAGGATCTTGCCGTGCTGCGCCACCAAGGTGACGGCGCCCGCGACCGTATGGTCATCCAGGAATGGCTGCAGCGCCGAGGTGACGGGGGTGGTCTTGAAACCCGCCGAGAATGTTTCTGCGGCTTGGGGACGAGGAAAGTGCCCAGTGGATATCAGGATTAAACCCAGAACGCAGCTGACGAACCGAAGGTGCGAGGTATGCATGGCGTTTATGTTCGAGCACGGGATTGCCCGGGCTCGTTGGAAAGTCCGATCGAGCTTCTCCGTTCCGTCGCATTCGCCCGCCGCGAGCGGCGAGTCGGACGGGGTTAGGCTGCCTCTGCGCCTTCCAGGAACCCCTGCAAATGCCGAATTCGCGTCGGATGTCGCAGTTTGCGCAGGGCTTTGGCTTCGATCTGGCGAATGCGTTCCCGCGTGACTTTATATTGCTTGCCCACTTCCTCCAAAGTCCGCACGTAACCATCGACCAAGCCGAATCGTAGTTCGAGCACTTTTCGTTCGCGCTCAGTGAGAGTTCCGAGCACATCGGTCAGCTTGTCTTTGAGCAGGCGGAAACTCGTCATTTCAGACGGGTTCTCGGCCGTGTTGTCTTCGATCAGATCGCCAACGTTAGTGTCTCCGTCTTCGCCGATCGGAGCGTGCAACGAGACGGCCTGTTCGGCCATCTTTTGAATGGCACGCACCCGCTCGACCGGCATCTGCATCTCATCGGCAATCTCTTCAGGCGTGGCTTCGCGGCCGAAGTCCTGCATAATCTGCTTCTGCACCCGCATCAGCTTATTGATCACTTCGATCATGTGCACCGGGATGCGAATCGTCCGGGCCTGGTCAGCCACCGCGCGAGTGATCGCCTGTCGGATCCACCAGATCGCGTAGGTGGAAAACTTATACCCACGGCGATACTCAAATTTTTCCACCGCCTTCATCAGGCCCATGTTGCCTTCCTGAATCAGGTCGAGGAATGAGAGGCCACGGTTGGTGTATTTCTTGGCGATCGACACCACCAGCCGCAAGTTCGCTTCCACCATCTCCGTTTTGGCTTGGAGCGCTTTTCCAGCAAATCGTTTCAATTGCGCGTAGCTCTCCATGAACTCGGTCGAGGGCATCCGCACAAACGCTTCGAGAGACTTGATCTTGCTTCGTTCCCCATCGATCAGTCCTTGCTGCTGGGGAGTCTTGCGGTGCTTTTCCAGATCCTGAATCGCGACCAGGCTGACTTTCAACTTATCGTGGATGTTTTCGGCCACGAGGATCATTTCCTCAATCACTTTCGGCTTGTAGTGGAACGGGCCAAAGGTGGCTTGCAGTTTACGATCCAGCTTGTGCAGTTCGTTGAAGGCTTTGTCTTTCGCCGTTTTGGTCGCACTCGCTTGCCATCGCGAAAACTTGTCGTCCACGTTCAGGTCGAGCTTGCGCACGCTCTTGACGAGTTGTCGCAGCGCTTTGAGATGCTGATCGCGTGAACTCATCTTCGTGTCCACGACAACGCGGTCGAAGCGCTCTTTCGGGGGTTCGGAAATTAACTTCTCTGCCAGCGCCATATGCTCTTTGGCGGTAAAGCCAAAGCCATAAATGATCCGTTTGACCTCCGCCTCCGCTTCCTCGATCCGTTTGCAGATGGCAACTTCCTTCTCCCGGTCCAGGAGCGGGACTTTACCCATCTGGCTCAGATACATCCGGACCGGATCATCGAGCAAATCGAGATGCCCCTTGTCTTCCGGTTCTTCCGGCTCAGGTTGCTTGAGCCGATCCACTTCGGCCTGTTCGATAATCTCGATATCATGATTGGCGAGCGTCTTGTGGACTTCACCAATATCGTCGGCCGTCGCGACACTTTCAGGAAACGCTTCCGTGATGTCTTCGTAAGTCAGGTAACCTTGCTCTTTGGCGAGGCGCAGCAATTCCTTGATTCTCTCGCTGAGCTCCAGACCGCCACGACTCATCAGCTTGGCCAGAGAGGCCTCCACCGCCCCGGGCACTACCTCAGTGGCCGGGCGTGGGGTAGTCGTGCCGTGGTTACCGCCCTGAGCATGGCGCGGGGTTGGAACGGAAATGGACCCGTGGTCGCGCGAGGCGCTCGCCGGTTTCGAAGAAATTTTTGTGGACGATCGATGTCCTAGCAGCAAAGGTTTGCGGCTGTTGCTTTTGACTAGCTGCTTTGTTTTGACAGTTCGCATAGTAGCGTTCGCGACTTTCCTACTGGAGAAATGACGCATGGCAGAGTCAGGTTATTGAACCGTGTCACGGGCCGGGCATTCATTCGGAGGCTCACGCGTGACCCAAAGAAGAGCGTCAGCGACTTAAACCAGCCGCACACCATAGTATCAAATTCCGCTGCGCTCAACTTGTTCAACGCAAGTCTCTAATCACGAATATGTTGCTTGCGCTGTGCTTCGGGGCTGGGGCCTGCTTCTGGCCTGAGACCGAGTCTGGCTTTGCCAAAAGCCATCTTTTCCGGCCCCGCATCTGTTCTCAACGCGCGGTCGCATACCTTACTCGCGGAACTGAAATCGTCAAAGGTTTTGAGAGAAAAATCAAGCAAATCAGTCAGGGATTGACCGATTCTGCGTTTCGCGATCCTACAGGTGCACCCAGGAACGACCGGCTTCGCGTGAGCCCAAGAGCTCAACGGGCTTGCCTTTGTTCCGCGGGTCAGGCAGGCGTTGCGTGGACTCTTTCGCCTCGCCTCTTTCAGCATTCGAAAAGCGCTGAGATATTCCCTAACCTGTTCGTCGGTAAAAAGTTATACGCTCCAGCATTCTAGGATGACGGGACGGAGCAAGCCCTCGACATCGTAGAAGAAGGCGTGCGGCGGACTCTCTTTTCCGGGATCCCTTGACCTACCCACGAGCTTTCTCGGAGGCCATCGGCCGCGAACGGCTGGGCGCTTAGGGGGGACGGAGGTTTGCTCGGCGGCGGAGCCCGATTCTTCGAATGTCCACAAGGGGGCGATCCGCGCAGCGCCGAGTCCAGGGAGAACGACAAGGAGACGGCCGAGTTTCTAAGCGCTCGACCTCAAGGCTTGATTTTTTCACGGAAGTACTCGGAAATGCGTTTGGACGACCTAGCTGCGGCCAGGCGTGCGGAACGGGATTTCGAAGTGTAGGACGAACTGATGTTATCGAGCGGGTCTAGAACAACCGGAGAACCTGAGGATTACAAGATGCGCGCAACGGACGCGAGTTCAGTGTTGCTAAGGTGCACTTCGACTTTCCGACGGCCCTGTCTGCGCTGCCGGCTTGTGCCTGCGGGGTCGACCGTTCAGCTGGTGATCGCTTTCCTGTGTCTCGCGGTAGGGCTTTCCGTCCGAGCGGCGCCACAGCCTGACGGTCAATCCGGGAGTTTTGACGCTGCCAATCGCCTTTTTGAGCAGGGAAAGTTCTCCGAAGCGATTTCGAGTTACCAAGCGCTGTTGGAGCATCCCCAGCGCTCGGCGGCCCTCTATTTCAATCTCGGCAACGCATATTTTCGCAACGGGCAGATCGGGCAAGCCATCGCCAGCTATCGCTTGGCCGAGCGCTTGGCCCCTCGGGACCCGGATGTTCGTGCCAACCTCCGATTTGCCCGGGAATCGATCGGGGCTGAGCCGCCCCCGTTCTCCCGGTGGGACCGATGGCTCAGGCTCTTGACCTTGAACCAGCAGACTTACGTGACCGCGAGCTTTTTTTGGGCGTGCTTGTTACTCTTAGCGGGCCGCCAGCTTTGGCCAGAACAACGCGTTTTTCGTACGGCGGCGTCCTTTTGCGGAGTGGCTACGACTATCCTGGCAACGTGGCTGGCGGTGTCAGTGCAACGACAGATCAGAACTACCACGGCCGTAGTCATTGCCAAGGATTCCGCCATCCGCTATGGACCGTTCGAAGAATCGCAAAGCTTCTCCAAACTCCATGATGGAACAGAGTTAGCCGTGCTCAATCGCAAAGAGAATTGGCTTCAAGTTCGGGACGCCACCATGCGGACGGGTTGGGTTCAAGACAAGGACCTTTTGCTTCTCCCGCCAGGGTAGTCCAGCGCTGTTTTTCGGACTGGCTTACTCCCCAAAAACGGCGAGCCCGTTTGGCCGGAAGGAGTTTCAGCTTGCGATAGAGCCAGCCGCTCTGCTACAAAACAGCCGCACATATGGCAGCAATCGGCCGATTCCAGAAGGGTGACGATATCTTCTTTGCCAAGGTCATAGATGGCCAACTCTATCGTTTGCAAGGGGATGTCTTCGGCTCGCCTTCCTACGAGAAAAAGCCGATTCCTCTCAAAGGAGTCAAGACCCTGACCCCTGTGGCACCTTCAAAAGTGATCGCGGTCGGTCTCAATTATGCAGACCACGCGCGCGAATCGGGCAAACCGTTGCCCACCGAGCCGCTCTTTTGGATGAAAGCGCCAACTTCCCTCATTCCTGACGGTGGAAAGGTGGAGATCCCATTTGCTACGCACCGCACCGATTACGAGGCGGAATTGGCGATTGTCATTGGTCGACGGATGCGGAACGTGACTCCGGCCGCGGCCGCACGCTATATTTTTGGCTACACCGCCTCGCAGGACATCAGCGATCGCACGATTCAAGCGGCGGAGAGTCAATGGGCGCGCGCGAAGTCTTTCGACACGTTCACCCCGCTGGGACCGTATGTTGAAACCAAGATCGATCCCCATGATCTGACGATCCAGCTCTTTCAGAATGGGCAATTGAGGCAGAACTCAAACACCAGCCAGCTCATATTCAATTGCTTTCACTTGGTCAGTTTCATTTCGACAAACATGACCTTGCTCCCTGGAGATGTCATTCTTACGGGGACACCAAGTGGTGTCGGCCCCATAGAATCTGGGGATCGCCTGGAAGTTCGGATCCAAGGATTGGCGCCGTTGGTTAATACGGTGAAGTAGGGCGTTCGCGGCAGGCTCGTGGCAGGCGTCGGCGCCCGGGCCAGTTGCAGCTTACTTATTGAGCGAAAGGGGGTTCCATCGCTGTCCGCAAATTGCGGACAGGCGCCGTTTAAGTTCGACGCCCGATTTCTGTTACCTCGCTGTCCTCTAGTCCCTCTCTCCCCTCCCATTCCTCCTCTTAATCGTAATCGTAATCGTAATCGTAATCGTAATCCCGTTCTCCTTTGGTATCCCTGTTCCCCGTCTCGTAAGAATCCGCTGCCGACATCTTGATCCCGGATCGTGTCACCCATAGACCCTGGCACAAATCGGGCGAGCTCCTGGTGGGGTGACAGCTAAGTCCTTATATTTTCATTGCGCTCCAAATGGGTCCTGGCTTCGTTGCTCCTCGGTCAGAGAGCGCGGCGGCTATCCTCCGTCGTCGCGCCTCGCCAGGCCCCATTTTCAGCGCAACCCTTTGGGCGGCGGTTCTTTCGCGCACCCGCCGCGTTCCTCGCTCGTTACAGCCCGCAACGGGTCTGCGCCTCGCTCGCGCCTTGCGGGCGCGCAAAAGCCCTCGCCGCGAAAGTGCAAGGACTTAGCGGTCACCCCACTAGGGGGCTGATTCGAGGCAAAGCCGGTGCAAGGCCGCTGCAAGGCCGGTGCAACGCCGGTCGATGTGCGGGCTTGCAGCGGGATTGATGCGGTCTTGCACTGGGGTTGGTTCGAGCCGTCAATGGGATGGTTACCCCCATCGACCCACCCGGCGCCGGTCGTGATGTTATCCAAGCATATCCAGCAGAATGGTTTACTCGATAAATCATCACTTATCCCGGTAAATTGATCGGCCCAGAGCAAGTCCACGGTTGTCAGGGGGCATAAACTGTGAAATTCAAAGGGGATGCTCTGAAATGTCGCACAGTCCGGGAACAAATTGAGGACATAGTGTGCAACATTTGCCGTGGAATGCGATCGGTCCCGGAACCTCGGTGGGACGGCAACCGGAGCGGAACGCCGGTCATGCACGATCCCCTTCAACGCGGACTTCTCGGAGTCTGGATTTGGTTCGGCTCAGCGTATCACCGATCGGCGTTTCCGGCATGGAACTCCGTGTGGGTGCCGTGGTTTGAGGAGCGATCCGAGTCGAAAGGATTTCTTCTCAGGTCGCGTATTGCTTATAGCTCGCGTCAACTTCACTAAATCTGCGTCGGCGTCGGTTGTAGTCTATTCATGACAAGCCATCTAGGACGCGACCGGGATCGTGTTGGGTGGACCCCAAGTCTGGTGCGGTGTTGACCGTAATAAACGTCTCTTGTGTGCCCTGAGACGCACAGTTGTGCCCTGGGCTGCACCCGAGTAAAGTTTTGACACAGCAAGACCGAGCGTTTAGTTAATGCAGGTATCCCACAAATGCGGATGTTGATTATGCGAATGAAACCGAAACAACCGTCCCCACGGGCGTTGAATCGCCAGAAAGATTCTGGCGGGTTTACGCTCATTGAACTCCTGGTCGTGATCGCGATTATTGCGATCTTGGCTGGAATGCTTCTGCCCGCGTTGGCGAAATCCAAGACCAAGGCGCAAGGCATTTTCTGCATGAATAACGGCAAGCAGATGATGCTCTCGATGAAGCTATACCAAAACGACTTTAACGACCTGTTCCCGCCCAACCCGGACGACGGTAATACGACCGCGGGTGCTAACTGGTGTCCAGGGCAAGCTGGCGTGGGAGGCGGTCAGGAGTTTAACCCTGACATTCTGGATGATCCGAAGCTCTCGCTGCTCGTTCCCTACGGCGCGACACACTCGCAATTTAAGTGCCCGGCGGACAAGCGAACTGGCACATATCAAGGCACGCGTGCGGAGCTGAAGAAGACCAAAGTTCCCGCAGCACGGACATTTGCCATGAGTCAGGCGGTTGGAACGGATCCATACAGCCCGAGCTTTGGCAAGATGGCGGTGAACGGACCTTGGCTCGACAACAATCACGGTCATTCGCGTAACGGTGCGTATCGTGTTTACGGCAAGGAATCGGATATCGTCGATCCCGGCCCGGCGAACTTGTGGGTGCTCCTGGATGAAGATCAATGGAGCATCAACGACGGCGGTTTCGCGGTTGGAATGAAGACTCCCGAATGGATCGACTGGCCGGCGACTTATCATAACATGGCGTGCGGTTTCGCGTTCGCTGACGGCCATTCTGAAATCCACAAGTGGAAAGATCCTCGGACCAAAGTTCCGATTGTCGGTGGCAAGGGACAACCCACTCGCAAGACCGTTACGGGAAGCATCGATTGGCAATGGATTTCCGAACGCACTTCCGCGAAGAAGTAATTTAGTTTGTTCTTCACAAACCGTGTTGCTGGGCGACCAGAACACGGTTTTTTGTTTTCCTGGACAGGACGTTGCCACACGGGCGATGCTTTGTGCTGGCTGGCGGACGCCTCCGGAACCGAACGGAGGCTGATGAATCGCGGAAATCCCTGTGCGAACCTAGCGTCAGCATCCCAGTGATCGACAACTGACATGTTTGAATTGTTACATTCGGAGAGCACGTCGCACGCTCGTTTGGGGCGCCTAACGACGGCTCACGGGGTCATCGAGACGCCCGTGTTTATGCCTGTGGGAACACAGGGCAGTGTTAAGGCGCTCGATCCCCGCGAATTGCTGGAGATGGGAACCCAGGTCATTCTGGGAAATACGTATCACTTGAGCATTCGGCCTGGCATGGAGATCATTCGGGCCGCGGGAGGATTGCACGGCTTCATCAATTGGAAACTGCCAATCCTTACGGATAGCGGCGGGTTTCAAGTGTTCAGCCTGGCCAAGATCCGCAAAGTAAAGCCACACGGGGTAGAGTTCCGATCCCACTTGGATGGTTCGCTTCTTTTTCTCGGTCCAAAAGAGGCTATGCAAGTGCAGCGCGAGCTGGGCTCTGATATCGCGATGGTCTTCGACGAGTGTCCACCGCACACGTCAACCGTGCACGCGATGAAGGAAGCGGTAGAGCGGACGCTCCGTTGGGCGGGGGAATGCCGAGAACAAGAGCGGGCACCCGGTCAACAGGTCTTCGGGATTGTGCAGGGGGGGAGCCACGCCGGGATGCGAGAGCATTGCGCCAAAGCTCTGGTTGCTCTGGGATTTGATGGTTACGCCATTGGCGGGGTAAGTGTGGGCGAGCCGGAGGCGGAGATTTATCGGGCGATTGAACTGACCGAACCGTTCCTGCCGGAGGATCGTCCCCGATATGCGATGGGTCTCGGCACCCCGGCGCAGATCGTGGAATTAGTCGCCCGTGGAGTCGATATGTTCGATTGCGTCCTTCCGACCCGGGTAGCGCGCAACGGCACGGCATTCACGCGCCAAGGAGCTGTCAGTGTCAAAGCGGGATTTAATAAAGCTGACTTTCGACCGATCGAAGAGGGGTGTCCCTGCTACGCGTGCCAAAACTTCTCGCGAGCGTACATCCGGCACTTGCTGAACGTGGAAGAGATTCTGGGGCTGCGGATGGTCAGCGTCCATAACTCGCACATGTATCTGCAGTTGATGATAGACATCCGGGCGCACTTGGCGGCGGGGACTTTCGCGGAGTTTCGCCGCGAGTTTGTGGGAAACTATGTGCCGTCCAAGCGTGTGCTCGCCCAAGCGAAGCCGATCGTACCTTCCGCATTGCCATGAGTTTTGCGACCCACTAAGGTCGCCGGCATGATCGGGCAGGGATTCAGGCGATTCTTCCAGCTCGCGGAGCACGGCACGACGTTCCGAACCGAAGTTACGGCGGGGTTAACAACCTTTGCCGCGATGTGCTACATCCTCGTCGTTAATCCTGCAATTTTGTCGGCAACGGGCATGGATGTGGGCGCTGTGATTTCCGCCACCGCTTTGGCCTCGGCGATCATGACGATCGTCATGGCATTGGCCACGAATTACCCAATCGCCTTGGCGCCCGGGATGGGAGTGAATGCCTTCTTCACATATACGATTTGCCTGGGACTCAAGGTGCCATGGCCCGCGGCCTTGGGGATCATTGGTTTTGCAGCGGCGCGCTGTTTTTGGCTCTCACCTTTACGGAATCCGCCAGCGCATTGTTGAAGCCATTCCGTCCGAGCTGAAGATTGCGATCAGTTGCGGCATTGGCTTGTTCATCGCCTTTATCGGGCTCAAGAACGGCGGCCTGGTCGTTGCGGATCCGGCGACGTTCGTTCGTGTTGGTAATCTCGCGGCGCCGGCAACGCTCCTGGTGCTTTTCGGAATTATCCTGACGGCGATCCTGGTGGCTCGCAAAGTGCGTGGCGCCATCATTCTTTCCGTTATCATGTTGACACTCGTGGGCGCGTTCATTCCTGGGGCGGACGGCAAAGGTCATCTGACAGTTTGGCCGGAGAAATGGATTGATGCGCCTGCCTCCCTGGCTCCGACGTTTCTGGCGCTGGACTTGAAATATGTCGTGGAACACTTACGCCAGACGTTTCCCTTGATTCTCGCTCTGCTCTTCGTCGATTTGTTCGATAACATGGGCACGCTGATCGGCGTTTGCCAGCGCGCAGGCCTGCTGGACAAACAGGGGAATCTTCCCAAGATCGGCCGGGCGCTGGCCGCGGACGCCACAGCGGCAATGGTAGGATCGACGCTGGGCACTTCGACCGTGACGAGTTATATCGAATCGGCGGCCGGGGTTGAAGCGGGCGGACGAACGGGCGTTACGGCGTTGGTGGTGGCCAGCTGCTTTCTTTTGTCGCTTGTCTTTCATCCGTTGATCCGGGTGATCCCGTCGGCCGCCACGGCGCCGGCGTTGGTGATCGTTGGTGTGTTCATGATGCAAAGCGCGCGCGAGTTAGACTTGCAGGATTTCACGAAGGCGGTGCCGGCCATATTGACCATGTTGCTCATGCCGCTGACATTCAGCATTAGCGAGGGAATCGCCATCGGTTTTGTGGTTTATGCAGGCTTTATGCTGGGCGCCGGGCGGAGCAAACAAGTATCGTGGATGGCGTGGTGTCTCAGCGCGTTATTCCTGTTGCACCTCATCGTGCGGTAGGATCGCTCTCGAAAACGAAGTGGGTTATTCAGGGGCTTAATCTATGGAATTGCCAGAGAAGATCCGAACCGTCGACGAGCTCGACGAGGCGCTCAGTCGTCCGAGCGCGGCATTGTGCGATGCGGTCGGTCAGTTGCGCAGTCCGGTAGTCGTTCTCGGGGCGAGTGGCAAAATGGGGCCGTCTCTTTGCTGGTTATTGCGACGAGCGGCGGAATCTGCGGGGCGCGACCTCGAAATTGTCGCGGCTAGCCGTTTCTCAAACCCCGCCACGCAAAAGTGGTTAGAAGCACGCCGGATCCGGACGGCGACGGTGGATCTCCTAGAGCGGGGGTCACTCGCGCCGTTGCCCGACTCTCTCAACGTGCTCTACCTCGTCGGAGTAAAATTTGGGACGGCCGACAATCCAGCGTTGACGTGGGCGGTCAATACGCTTGTTCCAGCAAATGTCGCGGAGCGCTATCCGCGAGCGCGGCTCGTCGCGCTGTCGACCGGCAATGTTTACCCCTTTGTTCCTGTGGAGAGCGGCGGCGCCACAGAGGCTTTGGCCCCCGCGCCGGTTGGCGAATACGCAGGAGCTGCCCTGGCGCGCGAGCGTATCTTTCAATATTTTGCCAATCGAAATGGAACAAAGCTCGCTCTTCTGCGGCTGAACTACGCTGTCGAGCTGCGCTATGGCGTGCTCCGAGATATCGCCCAGCGGGTTTGGGATGGAAAACCGTTGGACCTGGCCATGGGATACCTCAATTGCATCTGGCAAGGAGATGCTAACGAGATGATCCTCCGGTCCTTCGCGTTAACGTCCAATCCGCCCGCGCTCTACAATTTGACCGGGCCGGCCACGCTTTCCGTTCGCGAGTTGGGCCGAGAGTTTAGCCAGTTGCTCGAACGGCCGTTTCCAGGTGTTGGGATCGAAGCACCGACCGCGCTGCTGAGTAACTCGACGCGCCTTTGCCGAGCTTTGGGACTTCCAGCCATGGACCTAAGACAGGTGATGGAGTGGATCGCCGATTGGGTACGAAGTGGAGGGGGCAGTCTCGGTAAGGCGACGCACTTTGAAGTGCGGGATGGTCAATATTAAGAACACTATGGCAGTATTTCCGGCACCTCCCACCTGGGTCTTGGAACGGCTCGCTGACGGCTTATTCATCCCGGCGCATCCGCTGGCACTGACTCGGTCGCGTAAACTTGACGTCAAGCGGCAGCGAGCGTTGTCCCGCTATTACCATGCCGCGGGCGCCGACGGCTTCGCTATCGGAGTTCACACAACGCAGTTTGAGATCCGCGATCCAGCGCATGGACTGCTCCGTCCTATCTGGGAATTGGCCGCTGATACGATTACCGCTTGCGATGCTGCGGCCGGCCGGAGTTCAGTGCGCATTGCCGGCATTTGCGGGCGCACCCGTCAAGCTGTGGCGGAAGCGGGAGGCGCTGTGAGGGCTGGGTATCACCTCGGGTTGCTCTCGTTAGCGGCGTTCCGGAATGATCCGGAGTCGACCTTGATCGAGCATTGCCGCGCGGTCGCGCGGACGATTCCAATCTTTGGCTTTTACCTGCAACCGGCGGTCGGCGGACGGCTGTTATCGGCCGGGTTTTGGCGCCGCTTCGTTGAAATCCCAAACGTCTGCGCGATCAAAATCGCCGCCTTTAATCGCTACGCGACATTAGACGTAATTCGTGCGGTGGCGGAATCCGGCCGAGCGAGTGAAATCGCGCTCTATACTGGCAATGATGATAACATCCTGTTGGACTTGCTGACCGAGTATGTCCTGCCCGTCGGCGGCCAGGACGTCCGACTGCGCTTCGCGGGCGGGTTGCTTGGGCATTGGGCCTGTTGGAGCCGTGCCTCACGCGGTTTGTTCGACGCTTGCCGAGCCCAGCGGGCGCGACGCGCCCTGCCGCAGACACTTTTGACGCGCGCGGTCCAGGTGACGGACTGCAATGCTGCGTTGTTCGACACCGCGCACGGATTTGCGGGCTGCATCCCAGGTATCCATGAGGTCCTGCGTCGCCAAGGCCTCATGACGAACCTGGTCTGCCTGGACCCGCGTTTGCAGTTATCGCCTGGTCAAAAGCAGGAAATCGACCGGATTTACGCTGGTTATCCAGAGCTGAACGACGACGCATTCGTGGAAGCGAATCTGGACGAATGGCTTCGCTAAAACGGTGCGTTGAGCCCGACGGCCAGGCCAAGACCACGGCGTCGGAAGGCCTACTGCTCGCGGACTCGGAAGAACTGGTAAGGAGCCGCACTGGACGGAAAGTAGTTGATGACCGTCCCGCCGGCCACGAACTGGTTGGTCGAGACGCCCTGCCAGGCAACCAGGTTTGGAGACGACTCCAGAATCGTCGTCTGATCAGCCCGTCCGTGGACCCGAACCTGGAGCGCGCCGTCCCGGATGCGCTCAACCCTGGCCAGAGGCAGTGCAGCGTTTGGCAGAAAAAAGTTCAGACTCACGTAGTCGCCAACATGTCCCCCGCAGTTCTTGCCTTGGACATTGTCGAAGCTATAATGAAAACCCCCATAGATGCGGCTCATGCCGATTTCGTCGGCACAGGCGGAAAGGCTTTGAAACGTTCGAAAGACTCCAGGGAGAGTATCTGAGGTGGCGGTGAAGGGGATGGAGTCCGTGCCGTAAAAATGGGTGAGGACCTGCGCACTCGCTTTGCTGAAAGTGCTATGGCCGCTGGGGTAGGCAGGGAACGGGGGAGAGGGGAGCATCTGCGCCCAGCTCGGGTCGGCCTCGGTCAGCGGGTTATTGTCCTCATCGGCGCGCTGTATCGCTGTGACCGGACGCCAAAAATTGTAGAGGAACTTGACTTCCCAGCAGAGGATGGCCCCGTCCGCTTGAGCCACACTTATCAACGCAAACAGGCGTGCGTTCTCTTCGAGTGTATTCTGGCGATCACGAGCGATCTCCTCGGCGATCAAGTGCCAGTGGCCCGGCGGCATGGACGTGTAACTGAAGTCTGACCAGAACCGCGCGATCACGTCCTGCTCCGCCGTCCGGACAGTGCTGTTCACGCTTCCGATCGCTTTAACCTCATTCAAGGCTTCCGCGTATTCCGGACTGTCAAGCGCAGGAGGTGGCGGGGGCATGAACGTGTCCAAACCTGGGAGGCAAAAAGGAGTGACGTAACGCCACTGCGGCGTCAAGGGAGGACGAAAGAACGGAGGTGTTCTCCGCCACTGTCCTGGAGCATCGCTGGGGATGTAAGGCACGTCTGTCGAAGAACCATCCGCGGAGCGATCCTGCAAGGCAAGTTGTCCGATCTCGCGTCCGAGCTTTATTCCATTGGTTGTGGCTGAGGTTTGAGGCGCGGTGGCGAGCCAGGTGGAGTAAAGGTCATCTGCCCGAGCTAGGAATGGTTGGTAAAGGGATCGCATCACCTCATAGGCGGCGGTGGCGGCGGCTGCCTCGGCCGATGTTTCGGCGGGGGCATCGAGCTGAAACCGGTACGGCTGATGGGTGCGAACGACAGAATTCACCGCATCGTAAATTGCGGTGTGCAAAATGGCCAGGTTCCTCGAACTCAACGTCGGACCGCTATTGTCGCTCCGAATCGCGTCGATCATGAGCGAATTCCAATCCAGGACCGGGTCTGCGCGGATGACGGATACCGTATGGCCAATCAGTAGCGCGGCACAAATCCAAGGAGCTAGATACGTTCGGGGCACTGATGCTTGCATGACGTAAACCGGTGTATCCTAGGGCTGCTATCTCTCCTGCGCCAGTCCAATCCACGTCACTGGCGAAAACCAGGTCTTTGGGCGAAATGATTTAGTACGTGTCATGCCGCGTGAATCGCGCTATGTAAAACCAAGTCAAAGAAGAGACCATGAAAGTCACAGGCAACACTTCCCGGCGTCAGTTCCTTGTTAAAACCGTTGCGGCCGCAGGCGCTTTCAGTCTGGTGCCCCGCTACGTTCTGGGCGGACCCAAATTTGTTCCCCCCAGTGAAAAAATCAACGTTGCCGTCGTCGGAGTCGGAGGCCAAGGCCGCACGAATGTCCGAGCGCTCTTTCCCCACGCCGACACCCAGATTATCGCCGTGGCCGATCCCATTGCCCGGTGCGACCTGGACCCGTTTTACTACAAGGGTTTGGGCGGGCGCGAACCGGTCCGAGCGGAAATTGAGAAACATTACTCGGCGAAAACACCAAACTTCCGATGCGCTGGCTACGAGGATTTTCGGGTGATGCTGGAAAAAGAGTCTGCGGTTGATGCAATCCTGTGCGCAACGCCGGATCATCAACATGCCTATGTCTCAGTCCGCAGCATGAAGGCTGGGAAGCACGTTTTTTGCGAGAAGCCTTTGACTCACAATATTTGGGAAGCTCGAGAAGTTGCGAGAGTGGCCAAAGAAACAGGCGTGGCGACCCAGATGGGAAATATTGGCCATTCGACCGATGGGATGCGGGAAACGTGCGAGTGGATTTGGGACGGTGCGATCGGGACGGTCCGCGAGGTGCATGCCTGGGTGTCGGCCTACCGCTGGAATAAGACGTTAACGGGACGGCCTACTGAGACTCCGACCGTTCCTGAGGGAGTGAACTGGGATTTGTGGCTCGGCGCGCGAGAAGTTCGACCGTACCATCCCGCTTACACCCCAGTGACGTGGCGCGACTTCTGGGCTTTTGGCGGCGGCGGCCTGGGCGACTTTGGTTGCCACGATATGGATGCAGCCACCTGGGCTTTGGACCTCAAAGAGCCGACGACCGTGGAGGCCCACGCAGCTGGCCAGATGAATGCGGAAATTGGGCCGCACGGAGAGATCGTTTATTACCAGTTTCCAGCTCGAGGAGACAAACCGGCCGTCAAGTTGACCTGGTACGATGGCGGTCTGATGCCTCCGCGTCCGGATGAGTGGAGTGCGGATGAAAAGATGCCGGGACGCGGGGTGCTCTTTATCGGCGACAAAGGATTGCTCTTCTGCGGCGGCGCGGGGGGAAAACCTCGATTGCTTCCCGACAGCCGGAACGAGGCTTATCAAAAACCAGCCGCCTCTCTCAAACGATCGCGCGGCCATCATCGCGATTGGCTCGATGCCATCAAAGGCGGTGGACCGGCGAGCAGCAATTTCGAATACGGTGCGAAGCTGACCGAGATCACCCTCCTGGGAATTTTGTCGTTGCGGACCGGAAAGAAGATTTATTGGGATGCGGCTAACCTCAAGGCTATCGGTGTGCCTGAAGCGGACGCGATTATCAAAGAACAGTATCGTCCGGGCTGGGAAGTTGGTTGAGCTGCGCGGGAAGGTTTAAAGTATTCATTCGGGGTTGCCTTGGGAGTGCCTTGATCCGCCCAAGGAACTGGATTTGGAACGGCGAACGCCGTTCGATTGCGTGGATAGGGTCGCTGGTGGTCGCGCGCCATGAGGCTATTCTCGATCGTCACCATCCTGTTATGGACCGCTTGGGGCGCTGCGGGCCAGGAAGGCCGTTCGGTCCCGCTGCCATCCGGTGTTCGTGCTGTTTGGGACATGGATCTGGCCTGGCGCGATCGCACGCCGACTCGCGAACGGATTTCACTGAATGGGCTCTGGCGATGGCAGCCCTCAACATCAGCGAGCATTGAAGTCCCTTCCGGAGGTTGGGGATTTTTCAAAGTCCCAGGGTGCTGGCCAGGAATCACCGACTATCTTCAAAAGGACTGTCAGACCGTTTGGAAACACCCCCAGTGGGAGTCGAGGGCGTTGAGTTCCGTGCGCGCGGCCTGGTCGGAGCGGGACTTCACGGTTCCTGCTGCGTGGGCTGGGCGTCGAATCACACTGACCCTGGAGAATGTCAACTCCGTTGCGGAGGTTTGGATCGATGACCGGCGAGTTGGGGACGTTCGGTTTCCAGGGGGCGAAGTGGATCTCTCCGGCGCGGTCCGTATTGGGCAGCCGCAACGATTGAGCGTCTTAGTCCGGGCGGTCCCACTCAAGGCCGTGATGCAGTCCAACCGCGATACGTTCGGTGCCAGCGCGGTGGAAGGAACCGTCGAGCGTCGAGGACTCTGTGGCGACGTCTATCTGGTCGGAACTCCACCCGCGGCGCGGTTGGGCCAGTTCCGTGTTTCCACCTCTGTTCGTCGCTGGGAGATCGGGTTTGAAGCAGAGTTGTACGATCTGAGGCCGAGTCACCGCTACACCATTCGTGCGCAAGTCATGCGCGATGGGAGGATCGAGCGCGAATTCAAGAGTCCCAGTTTTGAGACGACCGACCTTAACGGCGGTCGATTCAATTTCTCTGAAGCGTGGCGTCCAGAGGCGCTTTGGGATACGCACACGCCCGAGAACACCTCTGAAGCCACTTTAATGTTGCTCAATGCCGACGGCCGCGTCGAGGACGTGACGTTTAAGGAAAGATTTGGGTTTCGAGAGTTCTGGATTGACGGCCGCGATTTCTATCTCAATGGCAGCCGGATATTTCTAAGCGTGGTGCCGTTGGATAATGCGCAGATTGGCGCTGCCTGGGCGACCTACGAGGGCGCGCGCGAGAGCCTGCAACGGCTAAAGTCGTTCGGCATCAATTTCGTCTACACCCACAACTACGGGTGTGAACCCGGCACGCATTTGAGCTTCGCCGAAATTCTGCGCGCGGCGGACGATGAGGGAATGTTGGTCGCTTTTTCGCAGCCCCACTTTGGGCAGTATGATTGGTCCGGAGCAGACGCTGCCAGCACCAACGGCTACAAGACGCATGCTGCGTTCTATGTGGCGGCAGCGGGGAATCATCCCGCAGTGGTCTGTTACGCCATGAGTCACAACTCAACCGGGACGATCGAGAGCATGAACCCGGATCAGATTGATGGCACCCACGACCAACGCGACACCTGGTCGGGAAACAACGCCAAGAAAGCGCGCCGCGCGGAGGCTATCGTCCAGGGCTTGGATTCAAGCCGCGTCATTTATCATCATTCGTCAGGGAATTTGGGCAGCATGCATACCGTGAATTTCTATGCGAACTTCACGCCGGCGCAGGAGATGGCCGATTGGTTTGAGCACTGGGCGACAGTCGGAGTCAAACCTCTCTTTCTTTGCGAGTATGGCGTTCCGATCTTTTGGGACTGGATGATGTATCGTGGTTGGTATCGTGGCGTGCGTGCATTTGGGGGAGCGCAAGTGCCGTGGGAACTCTGCCTGGCCGAATGGAACGCGCAGTTCGTGGGCCCAGCGGCTTACCAGATCACCGAGTTGGAGCGGATTGCCCTGCGATGGGAAGCGCGAGAATTGGCCGCTGGCCATGCTTGGCATCGGTGGGATTACCCGCGCAATGCCGCTGCTTCAAACGATTACCAGGATCGCAACGCCATAATCGCAGGTTATTTGACCAGCAGTTTGCGCGCTTTTCGTACCTGGGGAGTTTCTGCGCTTTGCCCATGGGATCATGGGGATTATTGGCGGTTGCGAAACGGTGCAGGACGCGTCCGGCGCGAATTGCTCGTGGACTGGGATCGACTCCAACGGCCAGGATTCAGTCCTGACTTTATCGACGACCAAATGGACTGGATGAACACATCCTACGAGCGGGCTGACTGGATACCAACAACGGCGGGGGAAGCCCTAATTCGCAACAATCAGCCTCTGTTAGCGTACCTTGCGGGAAAGGCGGAAAAGTTCACGAGCCTGGACCATACGTTTGCTCCTGGCGAAAGTGTCACGAAGCAGCTGATCCTCATCAACAATTCCAGGATGACGGTGCGGGCCGAATGCAACTGGGCCATCGATCTTTCTCCAACGAAGCAAGGCAAGGAGCGCGCGATTGTTCAGCCAGGTCAGCAAGTTCGACTGCCGTTACGGATCGATCTCTCCCCGGCTTGCTCTCCCGGCCGTTATCACCTGCGGGCACACATCCAGTTCGACAATGCGCCAAGCCAGGACGATCAATTCGCCCTTCAAGTAGTGCCGGCACCCACCACGCCGAAGTTACGGAGTAAAGTGGCGCTGTTCGATCCGCGGGGCGAAACCCGCCAACTCCTGGATCGACTTCAGGTCCCTTACACTCTCGTGGAAAGCGCGTCGAATCTCGCCGAGGCGGATGTTCTAATCGTGGGCAAACTTGCCCTGACGCTTGAAAATGCGCTGCCTCCGATAACTCGAGTTCGCGAAGGTCTGAAAGTCATTCAATTTGAGCAGAGCTCAGCTGTGCTGGAGAAGCGATTGGGATTTCGCGTGGCAGAATACGGGCTGAGGAACGCTTTCGTCCGCGTCCCGGGTCATCCGGTGGTGGCAGACGTTTCCGATGAGTTGCTCCAGAATTGGCGCGGTGCCGGCACACTGGTTTCAGATCGGCTGAATTACACGATAGGATCGCGCCATGCGCCGGAAGTGGAATGGTGTGGCCTTCCTGTAACGCGAGCTTGGCGAGCTGGAAACCAAGGTGTGGTGGCGTCTGTCCTGATCGAAAAACCGGCGCGGGGGGATTTCTTGCCCATTGTGGACGGCGGATTTGGTTTGCAGTTCAGTCCATTGCTCGAGTTTCACGAAGGGCAGGGGCTTATCCTATTCTGTCAGTTCGATGTGACCGGCCGGACCGAGGGGGAACCAGCGGCGGCAATCTTAGTATCGAATTTGCTCCGTTACGTCGACCAGTGGGAGCCGAGGCGAGCACGCCGCATGTTCTACGTTGGGGGCTCCGTTGGAAGACAACACTTGGGACGATGCGGGTTCGATTTGCCCGCTGACAACGGAATCGGTCTTTCGACGAACGACTTACTCGTCTTGAGTTTGGGTGCGGAGGTCGAAAAAACTCTGACCAGGGCTGACGTCGCAACGTTTATACAAGCGGGAGGTCAAGTGTTGGCCCTTGGTCTTGAGCAAGGTTCAATCGAGCCGTTTTCGCCACGCTCGGTTGAAATCAAAACCACCGAATACATCGCTGGGTATTTTGAGCCGTTTCTTTGGCGCACACCCTTTTGCGGAGTAAGTCCGGGCGATGTGCATAACCGCAGTCCGAAACGATTACCCCTCGTGAAACAGGGCGCTGAGATATTCGGAGAGGGAGTCCTGGCGCAGGCAAAGGAAGGAAGGCTGATCATCTGCCAATTGGTGCCCTGGGAATTCTCGGGTGAGTTGGCCAACGTCCGACGCACCTATCGCGGGGTGGCGCGCGCCTTATCTCGAGTTTTAGCGAACTTAGGAGTGGACTCCCAGACTTTGCTCCTGGAGTACTGGAACAAGCCACTGCGCTCGGGCGCCTCCGAGTCGCGCTGGCTCGAGAGTTATTATCTGGATAAACCCCAGGAGTGGGACGACCCGTATCGGTTCTTCTGCTGGTGAGCGTGCGACCGCACTGGAGGGCGGTTCTGGACTTTGTCCAGTCGATGCCGAAATTCAACTTCTCACGGCAAGCGCGGGTCCTGCCCACGCCGGTCCCGTGTTGTTACTTGCGCGCTTTGGCAGCCTTCTGTTTGCGTTTCTCGTTGGCTTGTTGCAGGTCTTCCTCGGCGTGACGAATTCCAGGAAGGTCGTACTTCTCCTGGGTAGCCACCACGGCCGCATCCTCAGGAGTGCGCAACACCCGAGCGCGCATCAGCACGATCAATTCGGTCCGGTCATTAGAATCATTCTTCGACCGGAAAAGCGCGCCCAGCCCCGGAATATCTTTGAGGAAGGGAACCCCGGATTTTGCTCGCGAGCGATTCTCTGTGATAAAGCCGCCCATCATGATGGTATCTCCATCTCGCACCGTAAGAGTCGAGTCCGCGTTGCGGCCGTTGATGATGGGAACCGGATTGTTATCGATAAGCACGTCACGACCACGGGTGCTGAACTCCTGAGAAATCTCCATCACAACCAGTCCGTCCGGCGTGATGAAAGGAGTGACAAATAGGCTGAAGCCGACGTTGGCTTGTTGTACCACAGACCGCGTGGCTAAGCCGCTCGAACCAACCAAACCGCCGTAGTCCGTAAAGCCAGTGATATAAGGCACAGTTTCTCCCACGAAGAAACTGCCAGGAATAGCATGAGAAGTTTGAATCCGCGGCCGCGAAACCACATTGATGCTGCTGTTTTCGGCCAGGACGTTGATCGCTACATCCCAGTCGTTGGCGACGGTGCCAAAGTAGCTAAACCCTTGACCTAAAGAGCCTGGAAAGTTCGTTACGCTATTCAGAAATCCCTGGCCATTGTTGATCGCGCCGGCGCCGGCCGACCCGCCTCCGAAGTTTTTCGGCCGTTGCGCCCAGCTGACACCCAGCTTTTGCGAATCGCCCAGACGCACCTCCATGATCACCGCCTCGATAAGGACCTGGGCGAGGAGCACGTCGACTTTGGAAACAATGTTCGTAATCATTTCCATGTCTCGGCGGTTGGCGAACACGAGAAGCTTGTTCGATCGCTCGTCCGGAACGATCCGGGCGTCTTCGAGGACTTGGACTTCTTCCGGACCAGACCCCGAAGCCGCGCGCCGCACGATTTGATTCAGCCGATTTTGAAAGTTGTTTTGCGCGCCCCCAACGCTGGTGCGCCCGGTGGCCGTATTGGGCGTCGGGGTGGTTGCTTGCATTGGCGACAGCTTTTCCGTGGACTCGTCGTAGGGATACATTCCACCTCCAGAGCCATAACCACCGTAGGAACGACCGTAACCGCCGCCGCCGTAGCCTCCGCCTCCACCATATCCTCCATAGCCGCCTCCGCCGCCATAGCGGCTGGAAGTTCCGCCGTAGCGACCTCCGCCCGATCGGCCTGATCCATATTGCCCAAATTGACTGCCCGTCCCGGCAGTCGTTGCTGTTCCGCCCGCAGCGCCAGATCCGGAGATCAGAGCCTGCATGGTGTTGTAGAGATCGACAACCTTTCCATACTTCACCGGAATGGCTTCCAAGTGATAATCAGGCTCCTTTGCCGGAACATCGACGCTTCGAATCACTTCCAGCATACGTTTGACATTGGATGCCCAGTCGCGAATCACAAGCGTCTGCGTGTTGTCAAAAGCGGTAATGCCTTGCGGCGTTTTGGTGAATGTGCTGAGCAGTTGCTGCAGCTCGGTCGGTTTCACCACCTTGAGCTCAACAACCTGGGTAATGAACGGCTCCGATTCGGCATAATCCGTCGGCTGAACTTTGCTGGGCGGTGCACCTTCCGTCGCTGCGAATTGCATGGGGACCGCTTTCACGAATTTCTCGCCGATCGGGATCATCGCTATTTGGTTCTGCGCCATCACAGCGTCCATGGCGAAAACCGCTTCTTGCCTGGTCCAATCAGTGGCCGCTTTGAGCGTAATCTTTTGCAGCCCTTGGAGCTGGTAATTGCGAATCACGGTCCGGCCGGAGATCTGCGAATAGATATCAAAGAACTGGTCGGGGTCCATGCCTTGAACCTGGATCGTCCCGGCGGGAATGATCTCGTTTGGATCAAGATTTCCAGCAACTTGAACGGCATTGGGGCGCGGTGCTGCGGCGGCAGGGAAAGGGGCGGCGCCTGGCAAGGTTGGCAAACCACCAGACGGCTGTGTCATCGCTGGATCGGGGACCGGTTGTCCAGCAACCGCTGGGTTGGCGCGGCCAGAAAAAGGTCTGCCGCCCGGGGGCGCAATTAATTGCGTGCCCGGCGCTGCGGGGACGCCGCGGTTCGCCGCTGGCACCACAGCTGTGGCTGGAGCATTAGTCAGAGCATGGGCCGGAGATGGAACGTGAATGATGGTCGGAGGGTTTGTCGGTACTGCGACCGGCTGCACGGGAAGAGTTTTGAGGGGCGCTGGCGTCTCCGATGGCGCGGGCTTGGGAGAAACTGCAGGGGCAGACCCTGGCACGCCCGGGGGCTGTTGCGTCTGCTGTGCGGGAGCGTTTGCGGGCGGCGGGTTGGTCAGAGCTTCG
>JBGAIN010000099.1:0-29459 GCA_044225505.1 Limisphaerales bacterium | reverse complement strand
CTGTGGAAGTGCGGGCTCCAAAACCGACTCCAATCCAGGTCATCGCGAACATCATCGGCCCAGTGTTGAAGCCTTTGGGCACCGCCGCTGCCGTTGTGTTTTTCGTTGTGCTGATGCTATTTCAGCGTGAAGACCTGCGCGAGCGATTCCTGAAACTGGTCAGCGGCGGAGAACTTAACGTTGCGACTGAAGCGGTTGACGACGCAACGCAGCGCGTTAGCCGTTACCTCTTGATGCAACTGGTGGTCAATGCCACTTATGGCATTCCCATCGGCATCGGGCTCTACTTCATAGGGGTGCCCAACGCGTTTTTGTGGGGACTTTTGGCCACTCTACTTCGATTTATTCCATTTGTGGGACCCTGGATAGCCGCCGCCTTCCCCATGGCGTTGGCGATTGCCGTCGACCCAGGTTGGACAAAGCCAGTTCTCACCGCGGGGCTGTTCTTGATCATTGAATTGATTAGCAATAATGTCATCGAACCGTGGCTTTACGGCGCGAGCACCGGCATCTCCAACATCGCCCTGCTCGTGGCCGCCATCTTCTGGACTTGGCTCTGGGGAACGATCGGTCTGCTCCTTTCGACGCCTCTCACGGTCTGCTTGCTCGTCCTCGGCAAGTATGTTCCCGGCCTAAGCTTCCTCAGCGTCTTGCTCGGAAGCGATCCCGTTTTGGAACCGGAGGCACGCTTTTATCAGCGAATGCTTGCGATGGACGAAGACGAACTCACGCGACTCTCGACCAAATATGTCCAAGAAAAATCACTGACGGAATTCTACGACAAAGTCGTCATCCCGGCCCTGAGTTTTGCCGAACAAGATCGGCACAAAGGCTCACTCGCGGAAGTGCGCCAGGCCTTTATCGTCCAGAATACTCGGGAGATAATCGATGCCCTGGGCGAACGGGAAGCCAAAGCCGAACTCAATAGCGCGACCGCCTCAGCCAAGGGCGATTTTAGTTCCTCGCCCGTCCTTTGCGTTCCCGCCCGAGACGAGTCAGACGAGTTGGCGGGTTTGATGTTGGCGCAGTTGCTTGACCGAGCAGGACTGCCAGCCCGTGCCATGCCCGCCAAAACCTTGGCCGGGGAATGGTTTAAGGAAATCCGCAACGAGGGGATCACAACGGTCTGTATCTCAGGAATCCCGCCGTTCGCCGTCAATGCCGCGCGCCAGACTTGCAAGCGATTGAAACATGAGTTTCCGAACCTGAAGATCATCATCGGAATCTGGGATCCCGCCGCTCACCCGACCGAAGTCGCAGGGCGGCTGGCCTCGTCGTGCTCCGATGCGGTCGTCACCCGCCTCGCCGATGCCGTCACCCGCGTCGAGTCCGTCTTGGAAGCTGCGGAAATCGCGAAGCGACATACCCCGCTTAAACCGATTGACAAACCGTTGGTTGACGCGCCCCCCACGGCGGCTCTGGAGTCCGAACCGGAAGAAATCTTCGCTTCGATCACTCGCCAGGCCGCCAAAATTATGAATGTGCCAGTCTCGCTCGTTTCCCTGATTGATACGGATGGCGAGTTCTGGAAATCGCACGGAGGCCTCCCAGCCGACCTCAGCAGCGCTGTTGGCCTCCGAGAAACATCGCTCGGCACAATGTCCGCCCCGACCGATGATGTCATCGATGTGCCAGACATAGCGCAAGATCTCCGTTACGCGAATGATCCGGTGCTCAAGGCTCGCGGAATCCGGTTTTACACTGGAGTGCCGTTGCGAACTCGGGGTGGACATGTCGTTGGCATCCTTTGTATCACCGACACGGAACCGCATCAGGTTTCCGACCGGGCCAAGGCGTTGCTTCGGAGTTTGGGCAACCGGCTCATTAGCGAAGTCGAGAAGCGACAGGCGCTTCAAGCGGCGTAAGAGATGGGGGATTCTCCGCAGTGAGATGGGGCAAAGTGCATATTTCCAGGTGACGGCAGCGATCCTAGATTTAACTGCTGGCAAAGAGGGAAACCTTGACGAAGCGCGATTGCCCAACTGGCATCCCCCGTGCCATGGTGTAATGGATTATCCATTTCCACGCCACATCGCAGGAGGCTTTAAAGCGCCGCTCTCAGATCAGTGCTGCTAGTCCTCGCGGTGGCGTCCGAGTTCCCGAATTATGCGCCATGGTCTTGAACAATCGGTGACCTCCGATCACTCCACTTGCATGGAACCAAGACAAGAATTTGAACAACGGGACGTCCAGCCATCCTAGTCATTGCAGTTCTGACAAATTCGGCTTTCAGCGACAGTTCAACGGACGCTTGCGGGCGGATTTTCTCATGAAACGAGCGTCTTTGAGAATCATTGGCCTGAAAATTGCATACTTCTTCAACTGCCATGCACCAGTTTGGACCTAAAACCTCTTTCAGGCTGCTCATATGTACTTCGCTCCTGTTCGTGGCCCAGCACCATGCGCCTCAGACCACAGCAGCGCCTAGTCCAATCATCAGTTCGGTGGCTGTTCAAAGCAACAAGCTACTCGTTTACGTCAACATCCCTTCAGGCTATGGACATGTAGTCCTCGAAGCCGGGGACGATATTGTCCATGGCTACCCCGAACCCCTCGTAGCGGGCGGGCTGAATGGCGCCGAGGCCATCGTTTCGTTCAGTGTCCCGGTCTCGGGCCAGATTCGATTCATGAAAGTCCGGGCTGGGACGGAATCCGCCGTGCCAACCTCAACGTATTCTGGGCCTGCTCATTTCAATGCTTTCTATCCGAATGATGTAGCTCTGACAGAAGAGGAGAAAATGGGCCACGTGCTGAATCGCCTTGGCTACGGGATGAGCCCGGATGATTTGGATGCCATCAGGAGCATGGGCGTTGCGAATTATGTCGAGAGGCAACTAAACCCAGAGACGCTCGACGAATCCAACAACACACGCCTCACACAGCATGAAGCCGATCTGTTCACAATCTATCAACCGGGCGACGACTCGACCTTGGTCAAAACCGGTGATCTGTGGCGATATTTCAAAGGGACCCAAGCTCCTCCCGCGAATTGGACGGCATTGAACTTCGACGATTCGACCTGGCTGGAGGGCGCGTCCGGTTTCGGCTACGGGGACGATGACGACGCCACAGTCCTGGCGGACATGCAAAACGGATACCTCGCCGCTTTCCTGCGAACTCGTTTTGACGTCGCTGATCCCGCCAAAGTCGATCGGCTCGTGTTGCGCGTCGATTTCGACGACGGGTTCGTCGCTTATTTGAACGGCGTGGAAGTGGCGCGAGAAAACATGACGGGCACGCCGCCTGCGTATAATGCCCCTGCATCCGACGGACATGAGGCGGGTAGTCCTGTCGAATATGATCTCACGTCCCACAAAGCGCTCCTGCAAACCAAGGGAAACGTGTTGTCGATCGAAGTGCACAACGTCGAATTGGCCAGCAGCGATGCCTCGATGATTCCGCAACTCCTCAGCCGCACGATCTTGCCTGTGCCTCCGGTGAAACGGATTAAAGGTCTCACAGAATTGCAGCAACTCGTGCACGTCTACGGTGTCGATTCCAAACGACAGCTCCAATCCACTCTGGCCGAGTTCTGGGACAACCATTTCACGACCGACTACGACAAGGTCTACGACTACTTCAACCAACTGCGCAACTCGGATACTAGCGATGCCATGTCAGATGAGCAATCCGCCCAGGAAGCGGCCCAAGCCGAGTACGAAGAGCACAAGTTCTTCCTCGATCACGCTGTAGGCGACTTTGGAGACCTTTTGCTCTATAGCGCCACCAGTCCGGCGATGCTGATTTACCTCGATAGCGTCCTCAATCGCAAGGGCACTCCAAATGAGAACTATGCTCGGGAGATCATGGAACTTTTCGCTTTCGGGGTCGATAATCGCTATACCCAGACGGATATCGAGCAACTGGCCAAATGCTTCACGGGCTGGACAGTCCGTAAGGTATGGCCTGATGAGAAGCTGGCATTTCCTGCTTCGGCCCGAACCCCTCCGACGAACGCTAGCGTGCAAGTCCAAGACACGCCGTTCCTCGAAGAAGGTCCCGGATGGAAATACTTCAAGGGTACAGCCGAGCCCACACCCGATGGGCAGGCGGCACCCACGCTCCAGTGGGCTCGGGCCACCTTCAACGACACAGGCTGGCTAGACGGCTCCACCGATTGGCTACGGAGATAACGACGTTGCGACCGAACTCTCGGACATGCAGAATAATTATCTCTCCGTTTATCTCCGGCGTAGTTTTACCGTCGCCGATCCGGGCCAACTTCAGAATCTGCTCCTAGCCATGGATTATGACGATGGATTCGTTGCTTATCTGAACGGGGTCGAAGTAGCTCGCAGTGATTCGATGAGCGACACCGGCACTCCCCCCAAGTTCAATACGCCAGCCAGCGCCAGCCACGAAGCCTTACAGGCCGTGGAGTATTTCAGCCTGAAGAAGTTTCTTAACTTACTTAAGCCAGCCCCGGAAAAGAACGTGTTGGCCGTCCAGGTCCACAATATCACCCGGGACAGTTCGGACCTTTCCGCGCATCCGCGCCTCCTGTTACGAGATCTTTTGCCCGACAGTATCGAAAACGGCGACCCCAACGGAGTCTGGACTTTTCGATTCAACCCCGCGGATCACGATCCATCCGCGAAAACACTCTTCGCAGGAACACCTTACGAAATGCATATTCCGGCCAACCGCACCGGGCTGGATGGGCTCAAAGATGCCACCGACGTGATCGACGCGATGGTGAACCATCCTTCCACGCGTGAATTCATCTGCCTGAAGCTAATCAACAAATTTGTTTCTGATCAGATCACGCTACAATCTTACCGGAACGGCACGGCGCCCGAAGGCTTGCGCAATCTAATGGACGACGCTATCGCTGCCTGGGGCTCAACGGCGCCCGCCGGGAACATAAAAACGGTGCTGCGCGCCATCTTCAGCCCAGCCAGCCAGCATAACTACTTTTGGACGGGCAGCGCTTATCGCAGCAAAATCAAAACGCCTATCGAGTTTATCAACAGCACACTCCGAGCCCTGAACGCGGACGTTTCGGGAACCAAACTCCCAACTTACAATGACCGCATTGGCATGCATACCTTTGACCGTGACATGCCCGACGGTTGGTCTGAATTAGGCTTTGATTGGATGGACACGGGCAGCTTGCTGGAACGTATTAAATTCGTCCAGGCCGTCACCGGAAAAACCGAAGCCACAACGCCTTGGGATCTTACCACCCTGCTTAATCGAGTGCCAAACAAAACCGCCGAAGGAATCGTCAACACCTTCGATAGCCTCTTCTTTCAGGGAGGATTGTCAGCGGAGAATCGTGCCCTCCTCGTGAAATTTGTTTCTACCGACCGAGCGGGCAATCCTTTACCGCTCGACCCAACAGCTAAAGACTTTGCCAGCCGCATTCAGGAAATGCTCGGGCTTATGCTCTCTGCACCCCAATGGCACAACCAATAACCCAAGTTCAATCCTCTGCTCTAGATCGCTTATGATTCTCTCGCGTCGCCAATTCTTCAAAGCCGGGTGTTTGACCTTTGGGGCCCTGGGTATCAGCCCATTCACCAATGGCTTTTTGCAACGGGAAATCCTCGCGGGCAATGCTGACAGCAACAAAAAGCTGATCTTCATTTTTCAAAACGGCGGAAATGATGGGATCAACACCGTCATCCCAACGGGAGATCCAGACTCTAATACGACCAACCGACCGTCGCTGTATGTCCCTCAAAACCTTGCTCTCGACACGGGCAACGGCTTCGCTCAACTCCATCCCCGGCTCCAGCCAATGATGGAGATTTACAACCGGTCCACGCTTAACGGGCAAGACGGGCCCGGCAACCTCGCAGTGCTGCACCGGATCGGTTACTCCGGCCAATCGCAGTCCCATTTTGACAGCGAACAGTACTGGCAGAACGGCGCACCAGGCAATTCAAAGTTGGAAGAAGGCTTCTTCTACAGGCATTTGGCCAAAACAATGGATCTAAAAAATCAGGCCAACGCATTCGTCGCCGCCGCTATCTCGAGCTCGCAAATGGTGGCGCTAAAAGGCGACCAGCCCATTCCGAACTTCGCCAAGGCGACCGATTTCGCATTCGCGGGTGGAGCTGCTCAATCGCAAAAATTTCTTGGGAAAGGGCCGACCAGCCCCGGTAGCACCGATGGAACGGGATTATTGGGTCTCTATGGCAGCGCGCCCGATTCAGCCGAAAAGGCGTACCGGCCTCTGATCTACCAAACCGGACAACTCCTGGGCGCCACGTTAGGCACGCTACAGGCCGCCGTGGCGCAAGGGACCTATACCCCCGAGAACGGAGCTGTCTATCCGAAAAACAGTTTGGGTGACAAATTAACCCAGGCTGCGATGCTGCTGAAACGTACCCCGGTCAAAGTTATCGGGCTTAACGTCGGCGGTTGGGATACCCATGGCAAACAAGGCCAAATCAATGGAGAGCATGGGAACCTTCTCAACAGCTTGGCGCAAGGGTTTCAAGCGCTTTACCGCGATCTCCAATCTCAGTGGGACCAAGTCATCGTCGTCACGATGACGGAATTCGGCCGAACCTCCAAAGAAAACGGCGGCGGTGGAACGGACCATGCAGACTCCAGTGTCATGTTCGTCGCTGGCGGAGGTGTCCGCGGTGGCGTCTACAACTGCGATTCCACCCGCTGGAAACAAGGAGATATGTTCTCCAAGAGCGGGCGATACTTAAGCCGTAAAACCGATTTCCGAGCCGTTTTCGGCGAAATTCTAACCCGACATTTCGGAGATAGCCCAGCCCTTTTGGACGAAATTATCCCGGGGTATACCACTGCCGCCGGGAAGGACCCAGACGGCTTTCAGCAACTCAACTTCCTTGGCTAGATGCTGTCCGCCCTCTCCTCAGACCGGGGAGAGGGATTCCCTTGAACCCCACAGGTCACCCCGGCATCACTCTCAGGGCGCCGTGGAACCTTAGCTCAGGGCCCCGTCCCGATTGTGACCGGCGCTAGAAGCGCCAAATTAGGTTATGAAAAATATCCTAATCATGTTGTTCGCTGCGGTCGCCCTGCTCGGTTGCAATCGACCAGAACGAGACGCCATCGAGCAAAGCAAGGATGCCACCCAGGATCAGCTGAACGCGCAAAAGAAGACGGTTGATGATGCCGCTGAGGCTGCGCGCGACCGTTTAAACGCCGACACTAAGGCGGAAAAGGCTCGAATTGATGCTCAGGAGAAATCCGCCAAAGCTCAGATCGAGGCCGACAAGAAGAAGGTTGATGCCGCCGCTGACGCCGCCAAGAAAGAATCGGACGCGCGTCAAGACGCCACTCGATAGCCCAGTCGCCCGCAACACCTTGGCCTTCAACAGGCTTGCAGACAATGAGCCGTCATCTAATGGTGGCGGCTCAGCTTTAATTGAAAGCTCTAGACTAGATCAACATCCCCCCACCGACTCTCATTTTTCCTCTGCCTGAGATGCCCTAGCTGGATCCGGAATAGCTTCAGGCCTAATTGAGCCAGCACGTCGCCAAGTGGCACTCCGCGCTCTCCGTGAGGCAAACTTGTTTGACAGAACACAGGAGTCTGTCCTGAGGCTCCGGTTTATGAGTCGTTAGAGATTGACTGCAAGCGGCAAATCTGGGATGGTACCGGTAGCAAGCCACGATTCGCTCCGATATGTTCGGCCATCGAACCCTAAGCACGGCGGGCTCAATTGCGAAAGGCGCCCAGTCGAGCGGAAGTGCTGTCCATTTCCCACGCCCATCGCTGAGTGCATTTACCCTGGTCGAGTTGATGGTCGTCGTGCTCATCGTCGGAATTCTTGCCAGTCTACTCTCGACTGCATTCAGCAACACTAAGGCTAAAAGTCATCGAGTCAGCTGCATGAATAACATGCGGCAGTTACAGATTGCCTGGCGCATTTATATTGATGAGAACGATGACTTTATGCCGCTTAATCGGTCCGTTGCTGGACCTCTCAACGAGCGGTTCTTCGGTCGGCGAAGTTCCTCCAATTCATGGGTGGTAGGCAGCCCCAAAGAAGACACTACCCCCGCCAACATCGTCCGCGGCACACTTTTTCCGCATACGGAGAAGTCGGTAGCGATCTATCATTGTCCGGCCGACCGCTCAAAAGTCATCGGCCATCCAGATATTCTCCGTAGTCGAAGTTATTCCATGAGCACCTTCTTGAATGGCGATGACGAAGGTATTGATCCACGCGTGAAAGTGAAAGATTCTGAGCTGGTTAGCCCTGGTCCCGACCGCACTTTCGTTTTTATAGAAGAACACGAAGCTAGCGCTTGGTTGGGCTCTTTCCGGATCCTGCCGCGCGAGAAATTCACGATTGCTTCCGGGACATGGACAAGCACTCCTTCCGATCGCCACAACCAGGGTTGCAACATCACTTTCGCTGATACGCACGTGGAATACTGGAAATGGTTCTGGCCCAAGAAAGCGAACCTTCAGAGCAAACTCACCTCAAACGGGCACGAATTACGAGACCTTCGTCGGCTCCAGGAGGTTGTTCCAAAACCATAGGCTGGCCGAAGGCGTGCCGTGCGCCATGACGCCTTCGCATATCCCGACTCAGCCAGGCCTCCCGCCCCCGATTTCCTCTTTCCGCGCATTTGTCGGTGCTAAACTGGATCCGTCGTCCCTCGAAAAAGTCGTTCACGAACAATCTCGATTGGCCAATCAATTCCGTCTTCGCCTGGTCCGGTGGATGTCCCCCAGGCAGATTCACCTCACCTTGTATTTCTTTGGTAATCTCCCCGTCGACAAGCTCGACTCCATTACCACGGGTCTGGCCGATATCACGGCAGCGGCGAGCCCAGTAGCGCTTTCTGTCAGAGGAACGGGTTTCTTTCCGTCAACGGGACAGCCTCGAATCATTTGGTTTGGTCTGAAGGGCGATCTCGCGAAACTTCAGAGTCTGCAGGACGCTGTCCAGAGGCTATGCCGTGGATTCGGAAGCCATTTCGAGACGAAGAATTTCCATCCACACCTAACGATCGGCCGGGTGCGACCAGACGCCCGGCTGCCTCGGGAACTCTGCCAAAGCATTTGCGACTCGGGATCTCAACCTGTTACACCGTGGCTCCTCGAATCAATCCAGTTAGTCCAGAGTGACACAACCCCGGCCGGCAGCCAATATATAACACGCAGGGACTTCCCACTGAGACGGGTCGGAGCTCAGCCGCGAGACTGACCGAATCTTGGCAGGTTAGAAGGCTTGCGAGGGGGCTGTTTTCCCGGGGCGGTAGCGGAGATTCAAGTTGCAATCCACTCGAGACCCTCGTTAAATCCTGGCTCACGCACAGCGAAAAAATTAATCTAGAATTACTATGGCTCAGACCTGCTTTCATCCTAGTATTGAGGGCGCTCAGCACGGCGCCAAGAGTCTCACGCAGTTCCTCGATTACGCGAAAAAGTCCGGAGCTTCAGGCGCCCAGCCCTCCAATTATATGCTCCAGGCCGACCAAGGATTTAAAAGCGCGAAGGAGATCAAGGACGCCTTTGCCAAAGCGGGGCTGACCTTGGATGGAATTTCGACCCACTGCCCGTTTTGGGTGCATACGACAGCATGGACTGGAAGTCCGACCATCCGCCCCTTCATCCCAGCCGATGTCGCTAAGAAGCCTGCGGACGAAATCGAAAAATGGGCCGAGGATTATATTTTGCGACTGATGGATCTGGCGGTTGAACTCGGAATTAAAGTGTTGCCCATGTTTTGGGGTGTGGCATTCGGCTGGGAGATGGCCACGGGCTATCCTTGGGGGTTCTGGGCAGGAGGCGACTTCGATCTCCTCAAAGCTGGGCAGGAACGCTTCGTTAAGAAAACGGCCAAGATTCGCGGTCAAGCGAAGTCACTCGGGATCTACCTCGCTCACGAAATCCATCCGGGTACTGGGGCCATGTGCGCCGACGACTTTAATATGTTGGTTCAGATTTGCGATGGCGATAAGACTCTCGCCGTGAACGCCGACCCGTCACACTGTTGGGAAGGCGAGAGCTGGGAAACGCGGTTTCTGAAAGTGGGTTCGCGCATTTACTCTTGCCACGTGAAGAACTTCGTCATTCGGCCGAACATTCCGTTGCGAATGATGGAAGGGGGCTGGCAAAAACGTGCGATGCAATTCGTGGACATTCCCACGGGCGATTTAAACATGACCCGATACGTCGAGTTGCTCATGCACGTGGGCTACCCGCAGCGCTATTGCGAAGTCATGAAGGCCAAAACTGCCCCCCTGATTGTAGAAGCTGAAAGCGCCTACCGCGATCTGGATGCGACAAGCGCTAACGGCATCCAATTCGTGCGTGACAACCTGATCTTCCCTGTCGCCGCGGGGTCTTTCGAAGAAGGCATGGGTGCCTAGGACTATATAGACGCAATTCTAAACAACGTCCAGAGGCACGGCCAGCGCCGTGCCTCTTACGTTTTTACACTTCGTAAGCCAACCCGTCTTCTGCCTTTCGTTGACTTTTCTCAGAGGGAAAAACCATTTGATTTCCAACAAAAATGAGAGATCGTGACCCGAATTGGATAACTGGTCATTTGTCAGGACGTGGAGAATCTCAGGTGAACGCGTGTTCAATGAGGATTTGAAACCCGGAGGTCGGGAACAGTCTCAGACAGGACGGTCTTCTAACTCGATTGCGAATAAGCTGGCAGAGTCATCATGAACACCAAACTGTTTGTCGGGAACCTTTCCTACAGTGTTACCGAAAACGACTTGCAGGATTTGTTCTCCCAATACGGTACCGTCACCGAAGTAAACTTAATGCTAGATCGGACGAGCGGTCGGTCGCGCGGGTTCGCGTTCGTTACCATGGGCACGAAAGAGGCCGCGGACGCCGCGACCCAAGCTCTCAACGGCAAGAACTGGGAGGGTCGTAACCTCTCGGTTAACGAGGCTCGCCCACGAGAAGAACGCCCGGAGCGGTCCAGTCGGTTTGCGGGCGGAACGGGAGGCGGAGGCCGAGAAGGCGGGGGCCGGGAAGGAAGTGGTCGCGAGGACGGTGGTGGCTATCGATCGCGTCGGTAGTATATAGTGGATTAGCTAAGGAACCGCGGGCTTTGCTCTCGCGGGCAGCGCACGAGTCGAGGAGGAGGCTTTCATGGATCGGGCAGAAAACTGCGCAGACACCATCTGCGTTGGAGTTCCATTGGCGTTGGCAAACTCACCCAGTCCTCTCGCTCCTACTGGCTTCAGTCCCAAGCCCGAATTCCTGCAACTTCCGAGCGAATTCCCGTGTCATTAATCAGTGGCGAGCGGCGACGACAGAGATCTGTGTTGCCGCTCAAGCTATTGTGGTGAATGCAGACAAGCGCGACCTATGACGACATTTTTGGGATTGGTTCTTTGGTCTATTCTTTTCATAGTTAGCTGGCCACTTGCCATCCTCGCCTTGATCCTATTTCCGTTCCTTTGGTTATTATTGCTCCCGTTTCGACTGATCTGGACAGGAGTCGAAGCTGTGCTTGCGCTCATCAAGGCTATACTTTTCCTTCCCGCACGCTTGTTAGGCTACAAAAGCCGCCCGTGAAATTCTTAGCGCAACTTGTGGGCATTCCTGGGTTTGATACAGTGGCTGGATCATGGCAGAAGACCTCGACCCCGATGCCGCCCTGATGCTGCGGGTGAAACAGGGTGACCTGTCGGCTTTTGAGGCGCTGGTCGACAAGTACAAGCAGCCTGTCATCAACCTGATCTGTCGAACGCTAAGAGACCCGACCGAAGCGGAAGACTTGGCGCAAAACGTTTTCGTCCAGGTTTATAAGTCTGCTCACCGCTACCGTGTTTCCGCTAAGTTCTCGACTTGGTTTTACACCATCGCCCGCAACCTTTGCCTTAACGAAATCCGTCGCCGTTCGCGGCATCCCGCGGACTCTCTCGATTCCGTTCCGGCAGAACAGGACGACCAACCCGCGCGCCAGTTTGAAGATCTCAAGAGCGTTTCGGCTCCAGACCAACTCCTTCACGATGAATTGACCTCCAAAGTCGAACAGGCGATCATGGACCTGCCCGAAGCGCAACGCACCGCCCTTTTGCTTTGCCGTGAAGACGAACTGTCCTACGACGAAATTGCTGGAATCCTCGGCTGCTCCCTCTCCGCCACCAAGTCCCTGATTCATCGCGCCCGAGAAACTCTCAAGCTTAAGCTAAAACCTTACCTACGGTCGGGAGCATGGCGGGAACTGAACAAGTAACGCAACTTTGCCCCGTTCACGGTTTTATTCAAAGGAGCGAACATGAGTCTTCCAAACGACTATAAGTTAGCAGACGCAGTCCGAGGCGGCCGGTTAACGGCGGATCAAGAAGCGGAGCTTGAAGCCCGCTTGCGGCACCATCCCGAAGAACGGGATCTTTGGGAAGAAGAACTAGCGCTGAACCAGCTGCTGCAAAATGTTCGAGATGTGCCAGTTTCATCCAATTTTACATCTCGAGTTTTACAAGCAATCACGACGTCCCCAGCTCCATCGCGTCATCGCTTCCCGGCCAGGTTCACAACCTGGCGGCGGTATTTGAATTGGTTGCGGGCTCCACAAATCACCGCTGTCGCTGCTGTATGCTGCGTCTGCCTGGGATTATACCGCCAAAATCAGATGTCGGCACGCCGTGAATATGCACGCCACATTGCGGAGCTGTCCAAGGTTGCTAGCGTCGCGCCACTCGATGTCCTGCAAAACTTCGAAGCCATCGAACGCCTCAACCAGGTCCCACGCGACGTCGAACGCGAGTTGATCGCTGCTCTCCAATGAAATCCCTCAACGCCAAGCTGCAAGCACATCTGAGAGGCGCACTTCTTGCCTCCATCGCCCTAAGCACCCAATTCGTGGTTGCCTCCTTGCCGTCCTTCGCAGCACAATCCCCGGCTCTCCCAGGGAGCGCAACCGCAACGACTCCTTCACGACCGGTCCCGGCGTTGCCCGGCACGAAAACCCCAGCGGATACCTTTCGCGAGCTGCTCGCTTTGAGTCCAGCAGATCGGGCGCCGGCCCTTGCGGACCGAACTGAGCATCAACGAAAATATCTAGAGACACGACTTCGGGAGTACGATGCGTTGCCACCTGTCCAACGCCAAGCGCGGTTGCGGCAATTAGACCTGACTTATCACCTAGATGTCTTGATGAAGCTCACGCCGGACAAGCGCACTGCCCGGTTGGCCGATGTTCCTCCGGATCTCCGGCCGATCGTGGATGAACGATTGCGTCAGTGGGATCAGCTTCCCGGCCACGTTCAACAAGAGGTGTTAGAACACGAAACAACCGCCAACTACTTTCTCCGCGTACGATCAGGAGAAGTGAACGGCTCGAAAGTCCCGACTCCACCACCGGGCGATGCTGCCCCCCCATCGGATCGCTCTCACAAAAGCCCCCCCGCGCTAAGTCAGTTCTTTGACCTCCCGGCCAAAGAGCAGCAACGCACTTTGGAGGTGCTGCCCGCGGCCGAACGCGAACAAATGGAAAACGCGCTCAAGGCGTTTGCGAGTCTTCCGCGGGAACAACGCCAGATTTGCATCAATTCGTTTGAAAAGCTGAATCAGATGACCCCGTCTCAGCGCGACGAGTTCTTGAAAAGCGCGGCGCGCTGGAAAGCCATGTCTCCCGCTGAACGTGAGACTTGGCGCGCTCTCGTCGATATGCTTCCGCCGCAACCTGCCGTCCAACTTCCCCCTCCCTTGCCCCCGGGCGCAGAGCCAGTCTCAGGGCCGGCGACCGCTTCCAATCTCTCACCGGTTTTCCGCAGTTCGAAATGACGGGCGCTTGCCTTGATTGCAGGGACTGCCCTATCGTGCGGTGTGCCGACACTCGCGGAAAAGATTGAAGCGGATGCAGCGCGACGGCTGCCCTTGCCTCCAGGGCGTCCGGCGAGCAAAGAACTCGCGCGTTATAAGGGTTTTCTCAAACTTGAGAAAAACCGACTGAAGATGTTTCACCGGGCGGGCGCTGCCGGAGCCGAAGTCTGTCGAGGGCAAGCGACGGTTTTCGACGTTTTACTTCGTTATTTGCTGGAAGCCGCTATTCCTCTGGCGCCCCCGTCCAAGTCCGCGTCACCGCCTCTTGCTTTGGTGGCGATTGGGGGCTACGGGCGCGGTGAACTGAATCCCTACAGCGATATCGATATCATGTTCCTCCATGGCGGGGATTTGGTTTCTAACGGCAAGCCGACTCCCTACCTCGCGGCCATTATCGATGGCATTCTTTATCCGCTTTGGGATTTGGGTCTCAAGCTCGGCCCGACCGTGCGCAGCGTGGATGATTGCGTGCGCGTTGCGAATAGCGACATGCAATCCAAGACCTCCCTAATCGAAGCACGGTTGGTGGCAGGCGATTCCGCACTGTTTGAACGAATGCAAGCCGTTGTGCTCGCCCGGTGCGTACGGGGCTTTGAACGTGAGTACATCCTTTCACGCATCCAGGACCAGGAAACCCGACGAACCAAGTTTGGGAATTCTCCTTTCATGCAGGAGCCCAACATCAAGAACGGCTGCGGCGGTTTGCGTGACTTCCAAAATCTGGTGTGGATGGCGTTTTTTAAATATCGGGTGCGTTCGCTGGGAGAATTGCGCGCCCGGGGGATGATCAGCGAGACCGAGCAGAAACAGTTGGAGTCGGCCTACGACTTCCTTCTTTGGGTTCGCAATCAACTCCATTACCAAGCTACTCGAGCGGGAGACGTTCTTTCCAAGAGCTTGCAGCCGTCCGTGGCGTTCGGCCTTGGCTATACGGACCGTTCTCCTCGCAAGCGGATTGAGCGATTCATGCGCGACGTTTACAAGCACATGCGGAACGTTTATCTGATCACCCGCACGGTCGAACGGCGCATGGCCCTATTGCCGGAACCCAAACGATTGCCGTCCCTTCGCGCTCTGCTTCGGACAGCGGGCCGACGACGCGTAGTGCAACAACCCTCTGATGGTTTCCTTTTTGAAGAAGGTGAAATTCACGCCTCTTCGCCGCATGTCTTCCGCGATCAGCCTCGGCGGCTCATGCGTGTTTTTCTTTACGCCCAGCAGCGCGGGTTGAGGCTACATCCGGATCTCGCGCAACTCGTGCGTCACCATCTTTCCTTGGTAAACCGCTATTTTCTGCGAGATACCCACGTGCACGAGACGTTTCTCGAGATCTTGAATCAGCGTGGGGCGGTTGCCCCCATACTGCGCGCGATGCACGAGGTCGACCTCCTCGGCAAGTATATGCCTGAATTTGGAAAACTGACTTGCCTGGTCCAGCACGAGTTTTATCACCAGTACACAGCGGATGAGCATACCCTGGTTTGCATCGAGCAACTGGACAAAATCTGGGGCGCGAAGACGGCGCCCTTCAAACATTATTCCGAGATCTTCCAGCAGTTGGAACGTCCCTTTGTCCTCTACCTGGCACTCTTGCTTCACGACGCTGGCAAAGCAAATCCGTGCGGAGACCATGCGGTCGTGAGCGGCCAATTGGCGACCCAAGTGGCCAAGCGGCTGGGGCTAGACGGCACCACGGCCCATGACCTCCGCCTGATCATCGAGAACCACCTGACAATGATCCAGATCTCACAACGGCGAGACATGGATGATCCCACTGTGATCCGTAGTTTCGCCAACCAGGTGCAATCTCCGTCCAATCTGAGCATGTTGACATTGCACACGTTCGCTGACTCGCAAGGCACTAGCGCCGAGTTGTGGAATGGATTCAAAGACTCACTCCTCCAAACGCTCTATCGCAAAACGACCGCCGCTTTGGAAAAAGGCCCCGAGCTCGTTCTGGCCGAGGAAAAACAACAAGAACTGTTGAAGGAAGAAGTCCGCCGGATCCTCCCTGGCGTCATTCACGAGGATGAACTCCAGGCCCACTTTGACCATTTGCCAAACCGTTATTTCCTGATCCATTCCGCCAAGCAAATTGTCGACGACCTCGATCTGGCGCATCGTTTCATGGTGCTGCAGGTCGAGGAGGAAGAAAAGGCGCTGGAACCTATCGTCAATTGGCACAACGAGCCCGATCGCGGTTACACCGCCGTGCAGGTTTGCACTTGGGACCGGACCGGTCTATTCAGCAAAATTGCCGGCTGCCTCACCGCTGCCGGACTCAATATTCTCAGCGCCCAGATCTTTACGCGGACCGATGGCATCATCCTCGACACGTTTTTCGTGACTGACGCCAAAACGGGGCTTCTGGCTAAAAAAGAAGAACGCGAGGAGTTCGAAGCATTGTTACGGCGAGCGTTGACAACCCAACTTGATCTCTCCGCGCTTATTGCAAAGCAACATTCCGTGACGGCCACCTACAAATCGCTCGAAGGTGACCAGATGCCGACCGTCGTCGAAATCGACAATGAAAGTTCGGATTTTTATACGGTTTTGGAAATTGAGACGGAAGATCGGATCGGCTTACTCTACATGATCTCGCAGACCCTCAACGAACTCCACCTCGATATCGCGATCGCCAAGATCTCAACCGAAAAAGGAGCCGCCCTGGACACCTTCTATCTGACGCAGAGCGACAATCGGAAAGTGTTGGCACCGGAACATCAACAATTCCTCATCGAACAACTCCGCGGTGCGATCTCGAGCTTAGGCGCTGGCTAAACCCCAAGCAAGCAACCGGACGGGTTCCAAACGGAGTTACCAAAGGAACGAACGCTGCTCCGCTACCATGGTATCTCCGTCCCAAAGTGTGGCGCGCCAGGCAATCAGTTTTCCGAACTCACGGTATTCCTCGCCTCGCAACGGCAACGATGACCAAGTGCTGAAAAACCGGTTCGGCTGCACCATTTCCTCCAAGACCAAGGGCCGCGATACGTCTCGACCACTGCTGCGCAATTCCATGCGCAATTTCAACTTTTCAGTTCCAGACCGTTTTGCTTTCCAATTGATGTCGAAACGCAACGCGGAACACTTACCCGGGCTATGGCGAAGCATCGCCTGGTACGCATCGCGCTCGTAAAGGCTGGGAGAGAGGGAGTGCCGCCCTTCTTCGTCGAGGTAATGGGGCAAGACCTTGAGTATCTTTGCCGAACCTGCTTGAAGAACAAGCATCGAGCAAAGCCACAACAGTACTGGCAAAAGGACACCACGTCCGCGCATGCTTTCGCAGAATAATCTGTCGGATCGGAAACTCAACCAGATTCGCCAATGGCTTCAAAGCTCAGCCGACGATGGGTGCCGTAATCCGATAACTGCTCGCGTAGACGTTCATGGATGTACCTCGCAAGAAACCCACTAACGTCTGGCCGCTCTCAAGCGCAAACTCGACCGCCAGGCTGGATGGAGCAGAAATCGCCGCAATGATCGGGATTCCCGCGGCCAACGCCTTTTGCATGATCTCAAACGAGACTCGCCCACTGACGACCAGCGCGTGTCGGTCCCAAGGCAAGTCTCCGTCAAGCAACCCACGGCCAATCACTTTGTCCACCGCGTTATGGCGTCCGACATCTTCCCGCGCCACAAGCAACTCTCCCGCTGCGTTGAACAGGCCCGCCGCGTGCAAGCCGCCCGTCCGTTCGAAGGTCAATTGAGCGGCTCGAAGCCGGTCCGGGAGCGCAATCAGAACGCCCGCATCCATAACAAAATTGGCGGTGATCGGTGGAAAATGCTGATGAACAGAATCGATGGAGGCCTTACCGCAAACCCCGCAACTGGAAGTAGCCTGAGCGTGCCGTGCCAGTCGTTCAAAATCAATCTCGGTCCCCGGCGCCAGGAATCCATTCATGATGTTGGCCCCGTCCGCGTCGCTCGCCTGACGGCATCGCGCCAACTCTAGGATCTGTCGTCGTTCTTGGACCAAGCCCTCACTGAACAAGTAGCCCGCGGCCAATTCCTCATCGTGGCCTGGCGTGCGCATGGTGACAACCAGACAGCGCCCTTGCACCCGGATCTCGAGAGGTTCCTCGCGGGCAAGTTGGTCCTCCGCAGCATTCAGCCCGCGCTCTGCTGTCCAACGGATCACCTCACACGTCGCAGACAATGAAACCGGCGCTTGGACTCGCATGAAAGATCGTTTTCTTCCGGGTCACCGCTTCAAACTGGAAGCAGCTTCACGGCCACACACGCATTGTAATCAGGCACACCGCCGGCCGCGTCTGTGATTCCTCGTTGCACCAGAACGTTTCCCTCAGGCCAGTGGACTTGCAGATTCCCCGAAGCGATGGGCGCCAGGTGGACGCGCCCGTCCATCGTCCCAAAGCGATTCTCCAATCGGATCCGATCTCCCTGGATCAGGTGCATCCGCGTCGCGTCCTCTGGATTCATCAACACCGCATCCCGTGGCGCATTGTTGATCGGATCCACTTCCGCATAAATCAGTGTGTTGAACTGTTTCCCGCGGCGAGTGCTCAGTTTGAATTCACTCCCTTTGCGACTCAGCTCGGGAAGCGGGACTGCGCGAAAGTGCGCCTTCCCATCCGGGGTCGCAAATTTCCAATCCGCGCAAAGGTGAGATCCACCATACTGAAAAGCGTCCCCCGTCTTTTTAAGGTTTTGGCAGCCGTCGTAGATAGGGACAACCTGGGCTATCTCCGCCCGCATTTCCCAGCCCGTCTCACACCCTAACAAAGCCGCTCTCTCCGGGACCACAGTCGCTGCCAGATCGCGCAGAATTTTCCATTCGCACTTGGCTTCGCCGACCTGACGCGGAATTTCGGGACTGAATATGACCTGGCGCTCCGTGGTGGTTTCGATTCCACCGTCGTCTTGCTCGTAGCGCGTTTTGGCGGGAAGCAAATAGACCTCTTCTCGCGCGGGAATGAGCATTTGGTCTGTCACAATGATATCCTGATGCACGCGCACGGGAACCTGCGCCAGCGCTTGCCGCACATACTTCGGATCCGGAAGCGTTCGAAGAAAATTCCCCCCTAAGCAGTATAACAAATCCAGATCGCCACGCCCGCTCGCCTCAACCATTTCGGGCGCCGTCAACCCTGGCCAGTCTGGGATGGGAAATCCATATGTTTTTGAAAGCGCGGCCGCATTTTCTGGATTGATCGGCCTTCCCCCTGGAAACACCGTTGCGTAAGCCCCCATTTCCGCACCACCTTGCACGGAAGAATGACCTCGAATCGGCATCAACCCGCACTTGTCTCGCCCAACGAACCCTTTGGTCAGTCCCAAATTAAGGATCATTTGCACTGCGTTCGCTCCAAACGCATGCTGCGTAATCCCCATGCTCCAGACCAACACTGCCGTCTTAGCCCCATGAATCAAAGCCGCAAACTCTTCCATGCTCGCCCGAGGTAGCCCAGCTTGTGTTTCTAGTTCCGGCCAGTGCAACTGATCGACCTCCTGCGCTAAAGCTTCGAACCCAACTGCATGCTGGGCCACAAACTCCGCGTCATGCCAACCGTTTGCCAAGATGATTTTCAACACTCCGTATAAAAATGCGATGTCACCGCCGGTCGAAACAGGAAACCAATAATCCGTAATGTCCGTTCCGAACAAAGCGCTTTTAAAGGTTGAGGGAACCCAGTAACGCCCCATCCCAGGCTCTTGGTACGGATTCACGAGCACCACCCGTGTGCCCAGCGCCTTCGCTTCGTGCAGATACTTCGTGGTCACCGGCTGATCATTCGCCGGGTTGGCTCCAAAGAAGATAATTAGGTCGGTCCCAAACCAATCCTTGTAACTGCAGGTCGTGGCCGCAACTCCGAGCGCATATTTCATAGCCGCCGTGGACGGCGCATGGCAAAGCCGGGCTGCGTTATCCACGTTGTTGGTCCCTAAAAAGCGCGCGACTTTTTGAGCCATGTAATAAACTTCGTTCGTCACTCCGCGCGACGTCACAAACAGCGCCCACCGTTTCGGATCGAGCTTCCGCAACCGAGTCGCCAAGCGGGCTTCGGCTTCCGCCCAGGAAATGCGACGAAACCCGCGCGCGCCTGCCTCGCGAACCATTGGATATGGGAGGCGACCCAACTCGCGGAGTTGGCTGTTATCGAGTCGCTCGAGCGCGGCGACATCTTCGAGCAGGCGCGCGTCCAAAGCGGGCATGGTATTGAGTCGGAGCAGATTTAATCGGGTCATGCACAAATGAACCCCGTCAATCGTCCAATCGTGGAACCCCGCCACGCCGAGAGCACATCCGTCACAAACGCCCTGACTAAGCACTTTCCAGCCATACCTAAGGTTATCTCGATTCTTCCAGACGACTTTGGCCATGTCCCGGAAGTGCTGGGGCTTGGACTGCCCCAGTCCAAAGGGAATCCACGTCTTCAGCTTGGATTGCCAAGATTTGACGACCCTGTGGGATCTGCCACCGCCCGTTAAGGATTGCGACGACGAAGACCACTCCGACTTCGATGGTGCGGAGTCCAAGGCAGGAGCTTGCTCAGCCGAGCTCGACGATTTCATCTGGATTACGGACTGGTAAGGCAGAACATAGCCGGAATCGGACTCGATGAGCAGCTTTTTCTTTTAGCTCCCACCCGCCCTTAACGCCGAAGCAGAACTCCACTGGGCGCGATTCAACGCTGTCCAGAGCGGTTAACCCCATTTCGCATGGCTGGCGCCGGTCCGGCATCCACTCCCGCTTCTCCCGTTCCCAAGCTACCACCCGTTCCAGACATTCGACTTCCAGTCGACCGATCAGAGTTCAAACCACCAGAGCCCGTCGTGGACACGCCTGGGCTAGATGTCGTCCGCGAAGTTCCAAAGGTTGTGTCTCCCGTCCCGCCTCGATACGTGTCGCACCCAGTTAAAATCACCACAGATGCAACAGCCATAAGCCAATTCTTCATTCCGCCTCCTTGTTTGTGGTGGTGAATTCGAAGCGCCAACAATCTGTTCGCACTGCCGATCCACCGCGGTAAGGTGCGCACAACCGGACGCCAATACAATGGGCGGGAACTATTGACCGCACCTAGGTCGAGAGCTGCGATCCCTCATCAGGCTGGAACTCTCCCGCCTTCATCTTGGGTATACGTCTTTCCCCGGTAAAATGGGGAAACAATCACGAAAACGACGGCGGTCCCAAGCATGACTTTGGCGAAGAAGTAGAAGTAAGCAGCGCCGGCCAGTTTCGTGCTCCCGTCCGGATTCTGGATCAAAAAATTAACGGCAGCCGTGAAAACGTTCCCAAGGGAAATCGCGCCCAGGTACGTGCACATCACCAACGATTTCAGCTTTTTGGGTGCCTGCGTGTAAGCGAATTCCAGGTGAGTCACGGAAACCATGATTTCGGCGGCGGTAATCACGACAAACGCTAACACTTGCCACCCGATATGGGGTTTCATCCCGGCATCGATGCGTGTCTGAATCCAAGCGACCATGAGGAAGGCGCCTACCGCCGCAAAAAGGCCAGCGCCTATCTTGCGCAATGGAGTGAGGTGAACGACGCGCTCTGCGGCCGGATAGAGGACATACGAGAACAGCGGCAGCATGGCCAGAATAAACAACGGATTCATCGTCTGAATCTGCGCTGGCAGAACTTCGTATCCAAAAACTCGCAGATCCATTTGCTGCGCTTGCAACACCCAGGAGGAGGAGTTCTGTTCCCACAAAGCCCAAAACATCGCGGCGAACGGGACTGGAATCAGCAAGTGCCCTAGCGTCCTCAACGTACTCCACTGGAAGATCTCTTTGGCAAAGTTCGCCAGCCCAGCTGGCGGAACGTGCACGAACCGCGCCCGCCCCAACCAAAAAACAACCGTCGCCAGCAGCATCAATATTCCCGGAACCCCAAAGGCAATACTCGGGCCATGTCGCGAGAGCAACCAGGGGATCAAGACCGTCGAGAACGCAGAGCCAAAATTGATTGAGAAGTAGAACCAACTAAAAACCCGCGTTAACAGGTGCTCGTTGGATTTACAAAACTGGTCTCCAACCGTCGCCGACACGCACGGTTTGATTCCTCCTGCTCCCAGTGCGACCAGTGCCAAGCCGACGCCGAGGCCGAAGCGCGTATGATCGATTGCCAATGCCAAATGTCCGAGGCAATAGACGATTGAGAGCGACATGATCGTCCAGAACTTGCCAATCAACGCGTCGCTCAAAAAAGCCCCGAGCAAAGGCAAGAAATAAACCGCGGAGACGAAGGTGTGATACCACGCGTCTGCCTGTTCGTTCGTCATGAAATCCTTGGTCCCAGACGAAGTTAGCAAATACTGCGTCATGAAGACCACCAAGAGCGACTTCATCCCATAATAACTGAACCGTTCCGCCGCTTCGCTCCCGATGATATAAGGAATTCCTGACGGCATCCGGTCCGTATCGACCGGAGAGGTAAGGTGGTTTGATTTCGGCATGGCAATTCCGGCTGCGCTCGGAGCTTACCTGGCTCAGTGAACCGTGCAAGTCCTTCGAACTGTTTATGTCCCAGCTCTTCTGCGTTGTCCATGGCGGCGCTCGTCAAAACGCCAGAGATACTTCGACCGTTCGCTGAGCCTGCGGCGGAACCCCCCACCTCCGGAAACGAACAACCGTGGTCGAAACACCGCGTCTTAAGCGAAGAACCCCGCAGAGAATCGAAGAGATGAACAGTCGGCGTCTCCGCAACGCGTCTCAAACAGCGTCGCCAATCGCGCCCCGATCTCAGGCGCTGCCCGCGTTCAAAAATGGTGCGAGCGACAGGGTTCGAACCTGTGACCCCTTCCGTGTGAAGGAAGTGCTCTACCGCTGAGCTACGCTCGCAACAAAGAAAGGCTGCCCGACGGGGGGCCGACTGTCAATTCGGACGTTCTTTCGAAAGTCTTGAGCAGCCTCCTGCCCCTTGGGCGACCGGAGAGTTCAAGATCGCATACCCGTTAACGTGAACTTAAGCTTTCCTCAAAACCCTCCCCATCGATGATAGACTCACCCCGTGGGTACGGGGTCGGATAGCACCGCAGCGTGTTCTTGTTTCACTGCACTCGAGAGAAAACTCCGCCCTTTCAGTTTCTTGCGTCGGATCGGGACCTCTATTTGATTCTTCGCACCTCGAGCGCAATCGTCGTGTTCAGGAAATCGTAGCCAGGAGCGATCACGACCTTCACGTTGCGGATGATCAGCGATAAATTCTTGAGCTGCATGTCCTCGTTGTCGACCAAGAAGCTGAACATCGTCGGTTCGAAAAGCTTGGCCCGTTCAAGGGCCGGGAACGTGCAAAACGGGTCAATCCCAGTGGCGACGTTCTCCATGGAAGAATCGTCCTTGGTTTCGCGACTCCCTCTGCTGAGTTGGGCAAAGCTTCAACCGGTAACCGGTCCCGGCCTTCGCGCTCGAAGCGCGTAATCCATCAGGCCAGCGAATCATCGACGGCTCGAATGAGCCCATGCACCGGCAACTCGATTCCCACGGCCGCAGCCGTGCGTAACACGAGTCCCTTCTCACCGCCCGGCGGGGATAGTACTATGAAGAGATCAATGTATGGACGACTGGCAACTACTTCATGATTTTGCTGCTCGGGGTGATCAAAAAGCGTTCGAGACGCTGGTGAGGCGTCACGCTGGGTTAGTCCATTCTGTCGCGCTTCGCCATGTTGGGGACTCACAACTCGCCGAGGATATCGCCCAGGCGGTTTTTACGCTACTCGCTCGTAAAGCCGACACCTTGCGCCAAGGGCAGATTGTACTTGCGGGCTGGCTCTTTCAGACCACGCGCTTTGTCGCCCAACGTGCCTACCGTGGGGAAGAGCGCCGTCGTCGTCGAGAAGAGGTGGCCGTTGCTATGAAGGAAGAATTCACTCCTGAGGTCGGATGGGATCAAGTCGGACCACTCGTCGATGAAGCTCTCGAACGATTGAACCACGCGGACCGCGACGCCCTGCTGTTGCGATTTTTTGAGGGTTACAGCATGCGCGAGGTGGGCGCCCAAATCGGTGCTAGCGAAGAGGCGGCCAAGAAGCGAGTCGCCCGAGCTCTAGAAAAGGTGCGCGCGGTCTTGCTGGAGCACGGCTTCAGTCTCTCGGCGGCAGGCCTTGGTTGCTGCATGCAGCAGCAGGCCAAAGCCGCGCTAGGAACCGAACAAGTGGAACGTCTCGCTGCTGCCGCGCTCAGTTCTGCCGTTGGGCATGGGACCGCGATTCGACTTGTCCAGGAAACCGCGGCGTCGTGGCGCTGGGCCAGGTTCAAAACAGCTGCACTGCTGACCGGGACGATAGCTTTTCTTGGCATAGTCTCATTCTGGAGTCTGCAGCCTGGCCCGCCGGAACCAGCTGCTAATTCCGAGTCGCCATCGCCCACACAAATCATGTTCGTCCCGCCGCCGCAGCAAATCCGGCCGACGGCCAGCCCCATGGCTCGCCCTGGAGGAAACGTCCTTCGTTTCCGGGCAGTAGATGGGCCAAGCGGGGCCGGGGTCGCAGGCGCCAGAATCGCCCATGCAATATGGGTTAACAACACCGTCGAAGACCACGTCGACCGCGTGACAGACGTGTCCGGCAGCTGCGTGATCGCCTACCCGCCCGGAACCGGACGGTTAGACGTTGGTGTTGTCCAGGACGGGTATGAAGCACGATTCGCGACTTGGCCTTTCCAAGGGAGCGCGGAGATTCCAGCTGAATACACCTTGCGTCTCGAGCGCGTCACGAACTCGATCGGCGGCCAGATCCTTGGAGAACAAGACCAACCACTGGCCGATGCTGTCATCTGGTTTCAAGCCGGCGGCACAGGCGATTCTGCCCATCGGGAGCGCCCTCGTGAGCGTTTTGGATTTTTGAACGCCTTTGCCGCGACCCGGACGGATGCTGAAGGCCGGTGGTCTATAAACTTCGTCCCGACGCGCCACCCAGGATTTACCCTGCGTGCCCGTCACCCGGACTTTGCCGATACGCTCATGACTGCGTGTGCCGCACAGGATGCGGTCGACCAAACCAGTTCCCCCGAAGTGCAGGCCCTCTGGCAAGGCACTTTCGTCTCGCGGATGAACCCGGCGTTTACACTCACCGGCACGGTCCAGGACAGCTCTGGCCAGCCCATTGTCGGTGCTAAGATTCAAGAACGTGCCCAAGAGGAGGCCTTCTTCACGGACGCTTCCGGCAACTTCCGCATTCCGAAGTTAGCCGCGGGTCCACGGTCTTTCACCGTGACCGCTGAAGGGTTCGCTCCGGAACGAACAACGACCGAGGTTGCGCCTGGCATGGAACCCGTGCGCGTTATCCTCCAGGCGGGAGCACTCCTAAGACTAAGACTCGTCGATGAAGCAGACCGTGCCGTTCCTCATGCCACGATCGTGCTTGAGCAATGGGGCGAGCATCGTCAAGCCCTGGACTGGCGCACCAACGCCGACGCTGAAGGACATCTCGAATGGCACTCCGCCCCGAGAGATGCGCAACTGGAACTCGTCGCCTTCAAAGCTGGATTTGCCTACTCCCGTGGGGTCCGAGTGGTGGCCAACGGCCAAGAGCATCTGATTCGAATGAACCACGTTTTAGAGGTGGAAGGGCACGTGGTCGATGCCAACTCCGGCCTTGAGGTCCAGCAGTTCAAGGCGGTTCCAGGATATGGTGGTTACGGCAACCGGTCTGAACGATGGTTCGCCAGTTCGACAGTCCTAGGCACCCATGGACATTTCAACCTGGCTTTCGACGAGGGATCTGAACCGTTTCAGGTGCGAATCATCGCCGATGGATTTGAAGACTGGATCTCAGATCCGCTCGGACCGGAATCTCCCGTCGCTCTTGAGGTCACGCTCAAACGGGCCTTGCCGAACAACGCCGTTCGCGGAGTCGTCATGAAACCGGACGGAGCACCGGCGGGCAGAGCGCAGGTTGCTCTGCTCTCGTTTGAACACAGTGTGCGTTTGACTTCCGGGCTGCGCTTGGAAGGCAACCAGCGTTGGCTCACCCAAACCGACGACAACGGGGTTTTTCAGTTCCCTGCGAACTCGATGGCTCACAGTGTCGCGGCAGTGAGCTCCAACGGTTACGCCCAGGTGCGAATCTCCCGGACGGGTCAAGCCGTCTCGCTTCAGCTGCAGCCGTATGGGCGGATCGAAGGCGTAGTAGACACAGGCGCGATGCGGCATCCGGTCGAGACACTCTATTTGTATGATCCGACTGCAGACCAGTACGAGGGCGCGGTAAAATTGCTCGGTTCGTACACTGCCGCACTGAACAGCGAAGGCCGCTTCTGCTTTTCGAACGTCCCGCCGGGAGAGTTCAGCGTGTTTATCAATTCGGGCCAGGGCATTCCTTTCCACCATCAAACTCCCCTGATCGTCAAACCAAACGCAAACACGCAAGTTGTGATTGCTGAGCCCGCCGGCACACGGGTCCGTGGACAACTCCTCCCATCTGCTGCGGGCGCGATTTCCTGGCGAAAAGAACTCGTCACTGCGCAAATTTATCTCGAACCCAGCCGCTCGCCGCTGCCGCGCGGGTCGGAAGCAGAACGCCCCTGGCGTGAACTGGAATTCTGGACGTCACCCGCAGGGCGCCAGTATGTCAACACGCCCCGTGTCTACTCGGTTTGGCTCGAGGATGACGGCTCGTTTGAATCGATTGAACCTCTGCCCCTGGTCCATACTGCCTCCGAGTCGTCTTCAAACAGGCCAGCGCCAGCCGCACATTCTTGATCGCTGATCCACCCGATCCCCAACTGCAACGCGGGACATTATAACGCAGTGATGAAGGGCGGACGCCGATTTCACGAACTCACCTGGATGCGGTGGCTGTTTCCAATTCCCGGGCCAACACCACCTCGTAAACCGTCTCGAGCAACCCTGGGCCGCTTAGACCGCGCCCGGGAACGGTCCCGCCTCAAACTCCAGGGAGCCGTTGACAATTTGTCATCATCGGGTCAAACCCCTTGACCGCAAGCCCTTACTAATCCATCCATGAATGCCGACGGTTGCACTCTGGGTGTGGCACACACAGGCGCGCTTCGCAGAAAGTGAGGCGTTCAGGTTGTTCTGTTGCTTCGCGGTCATTTCAGATTCTCCTCCGTGTAGAGCGACAATTCGATCAAGCGCTCCAACAAATCGCTCGCCGAAGCACCACTGAAGTTCTTGACGACCAACTCTTTGGCGAATAGGCGACTGATGTAGCGTAGTTTCAACGCCTTGTTGCGCGACGCAAAGACAAAATCGCGGTGACCGTTGTTGATCACGACCACGTTTTGCTCTGGGAGATAGCGGGCGCGCCAGAGTTCTCCAGGCGCTTTCTGAAATGTATAGCTGGGGAGGCCCTGCTTCGTGGCGCCTTTGTCGGACATGTCAGGCACCAAGGTCTGCGTCACAGTGACCAAGGCCTCAGCCGAGCAAACGACCTCCCGTTGGGTGACGGTCACGGCCAAGCGGGTCAAGCCCGGTTCTTGAGGAGCTTTGAAGGTGACAATCTCACAGGTAGGGTTCTCCAACTCCCCTTCGCCATCGATCACGCGCCATTGATAGGTCAGATTCTCTTCCACCACGCGCTTGGCACGGTCGCGGCAAACGGCACGTAAATTCTTCTGGGACTCGACGGCGAGCACGCTGGAGGCAGGTGAGATTCGGACACTGAAAAGCGGACCGGCAAACTCGAAGAACTGCTTCTGGCCCGATTCCTCGACAGGCGCCCCATCTTCGGGCGGTCTCTCGTGCATTGCGACCTCCATGGGATCGCCCTCAGCCGGAGCGTCCGAGTTGGGCTTTCCTTTGCGCTGACTCGCTTCGTGAAGATCGAACCAGTCGTATTCCTCTGCCGGCAACGCCATGAGCGCTTCCTTGATCGCTTTTTGGATGGAACGTAGGACATCGCGGCTAGTTTCCTCCTCCTCCGCACGTCGTTGTTCCTCGATGATCTCGATCAGTTCGGCCTCGAGAGAGGCCAACTCCGCGCCGAGTTTCTCAAACGCTCCGTCCTGGATAATTCCGGTGCGAGTTCCGGGCGTTAGGCTCAAGTACGAGGCATCAATAATTCCCTGCAAATAGCCGCTCGTCCACGGCGGCTTACTAAAGCCGCTCACGAAAGCCAGGTTCTCCACCACCCGCGTGCCATTGCGTGACAACGCCACGGCATTTTCCGAATTCGGAGCCGCTAAATACAGTTCTACGTAAAGTTCGGAACCCGCGACGCTCTTCAGCTGGTGCAAAAGTCGGCCATCGAATTTCCGCGGCTCAACTTTAAATTCAGCGCGAGCCGTGCGATCGATAACGCGAACCTCCGCACCCGAAAGGCGAATCCTGTCTCGGAGTTCCGACGCCAAATACCACTGAATCTTCTCTCCACTAAACTGCTTGATCCCCGGCAAAATATTTCGGATGAGCAACTCCGTTCCTGTCTCGGGGACGAGCATGCGACGATGCGTCACTCGATAGCCCGGATCCCCTTTCTTCATGTGCATCTGATAGGTTTTGCCGTCAGCTCCAGCCGAGGTCATGACAAGTTCCTCGCCCACCGTCCAAAAACTCAGCAGACCGATCCCAAACTCGCCCTGTAAACCGGTCGCACCTTCCGCTTTCAAGCGCCGCTTGATGGAGTCACAAATGTGCGTCGCCACATAATTGAAGTCGGGCACCCCCAACTCGTTGCGACGGATCCCCGTGCCATCGTCCTTGATGCGCAAGAAGTGCATCCCCTTTTCCTTGCCACGGATCAGGGTGATCTGTTTCGCGCCCGCATCGATGCTGTTTTCCACAAACTCCGCAACGGCCTTGAGCGGGTTGCTCTGCGACAGCGCAATGATCCGGATGGCATTCCAATCGTCGCCAATCCGCAATTTCCCGGATTCTTTGGGCTTCTGTTTTTTTGACTGGTCCTTCACAGATGCGGCGAGTGTACTGATAAAACCGATCACCGAGAAGCGTTGTGTTACTGAGAATGCCCGCGGACCGATCTGCCTGGTTCCGATCCAACCCGGGCCGGGGCAAACCCGTCCCCGTCGATCGGAACTTACGCCGCCTCAGAAAATCCTCGTATTCTTTACCGGTTGATTGGTGACTGCGACGTGCGATTTCTCGCCCCAACACAGTTTGAGAACCATCGGACCCAATCTATAAAACCGCCCACTATATTCAAGGCCACGGAGTGTGCTCTGGTCACAGGTGTAGCCAGTTTCTAAGTGACAGTCGTTGAAGCGCGACTCCCATGACCAGCGAACGGTCCGGCGATGAGTCGAGTAACGGCCAGTCCACCAAGTGATCACTATTACTGCCGACAGCCCAGCGACCAGAACGATCCATTTTGAGTTCCTTGCCATGCCTGTATACGATTAGCTCAGTGACGGCGGATCCGGAGTGTCTGATTGAAACTGAAGCCCCCTCCCGGCCTCCACCGCAGCGGCCGGGTCGGCACTCTGACTCTGCACTGCCGTGAATTGCCGGTAGTCAAAATAGTCTTCACCGTAAAGCGCCGGAACCAAGAGTCCCCAACACGCTATTGTCGCCACAAGGTAAAGCTCGGCCGAGGATGGAAGCAAGATCCCCTGCAAGACTACCGACAGACCAAAGACAACGAATAGCGCCAAAAACTACACCTTCAATGTCCGCGGCATGGGCGATGGCGGCGGCTTGATCAAACCCAGAATCGCCCATGCAGGAATAAATATGGAAAGCCACAGAATCCGATGACGCCATGAAAGCCCGGCGCCAACTTCATCGCCTCCGCGACTAAAGTTTCCACTGATTCTGCCATGCAGCT
>JBGAIN010000098.1:0-29424 GCA_044225505.1 Limisphaerales bacterium | reverse complement strand
GAGCCGAATTTGAGCGCCAGTTTTCGAATTTCCTGTTTTTCGTTTCTCGTGGTTAACCTGATCTGAATAATTCCCCTTCGCTCTCTCCAATGCGCCAGGAAGGGCCAAAACCCGACAGCGGTCCACGCGCTTCTGCTGATTCAAGAATCCGCGCGCATAGCCCGCAATAGCCAGACCTTGGCGAAAGCCCACTGCCGTTCAATGCTGCGTTCCCTCACTCCGAGGGTCTCCGCTACTTCCGCATTCGTCAGTCCGCCGAAGAACTTCAATAGAACGACGCGCGCCTTCGCGGGATCTGTTTTCTCCAGCTGCCCCAAAGCTTCATTGATGGCGAGCAAACTCTCGTCCCGCCCCCCGTCTGGCAGCTCGATCCCAGAAATGTCCACGTGTGATGCGCCTGCGCCATGTTTGAACCGCGCGCGACGCCGCGCCCGCTCGATCAGTATGCGTCGCATGGCCTCCGCAGCGGCGGAAAAGAAGTGGGACTGGTTCTGCCACGGCTTTTGGCTCGGGCCGTTCAATCGTAGCCACGCTTCGTGAACCAGCGCGGTCGGCTGCAAAGTCTGAGTCCCCGATTCGTTGGCCAGCTTGGCTGCTGCCAATCGGCGCAATTCCTCGTAGACGAGAGGTAGCAGGTTCTCAGCAGGTTGCCCTGCACTTTCCGTAATGAGGCCCATTAGCCCGCAGGGTAGCACCGGCCGCCCCGTGCCGCCAGCCAAACCCGTTCAAACCTCGTCAACGGAGACCCGGCAGGGTCAACCCCGCAGATTTCAATAAGGGTCTTGACGCTTGAGGCAAGGCAGCGGGAGCTTCTTGGAATGCCGAGGGAGCAATATCCGGGAGCAATTTACCCCGTGATGAGTCGAGGCAGGTGACCATGAAAAAGGGTCAGACGCGCAGAAAGCAATATTGCTGTCGGGCAGAAAATACCAATGCACTTTGCTCAGGCTTCGGATTTCCTGAGTGCGAACTACCTTCTGATCGACTCACGTCCCTTGTCGTCCGATGCTTGCCAAAGACGCAGTTCGTCGTAACTGACGGAGACGAGCGAGCGATTATCGGGCAAGAAGGCTAGTTCAAATATTTCCTGGCGATGGCCGCGTAGATGTCCGGTGAGTTCATAAGACTGGCAGTTCCTAAGAGAGATCGTGTCGCCGCCACTCAATGCGAGCGTTGTTCCGTCAGGTGAGTACGCGATGGCCAGGACTCCTCCCGGATTAGGGGTCAGTTGTGGGAGAGGACGATGCGTTGCCATGTCGAAGAGTCCGTTGCAGTCCGGCCCCCAACCTCCAGCAAAAAGCGACGAATCGTTCGGTGCAAAGGCGACACTTTTGAGCACGCAATCACTTAAACGGAAGATTTCCCGAGAGTTACTGATAGAAAGGTCCCAGACATAAACAGCACCAATACTGCCGACGCCGGCAACCTTCTTACTGTCGGCCGAGAAGGTGAGTCCATGCAGCAGATCTTTGGCGACGGTTGGCTCGCTACAATTCAGACTGTGAGTTTCCTGCAGAGTTTTTAGGTTAAAAACTTGGACGGAAGGCCATGAGCCGACAGCGATTGACTGCGTATCAGGAGAAAAAGCGATTCGCCCGTCCATGGGAAGAAGATTTTTTCGACCCACTTCCCGTTCCTGGTCGATATCGAACAGGAGTAGTTCTCGATTACTGAGCGATCCTTGGGTTACAAAGGCGGCGAGGCGGCCATTGGCCGCGATCGCTTCTTGATTGATATTAGAGGTGCCTAGCGAGTACCGCTTGCTTTGATGAAAGTTTGTGGTGTTCCAAACGCTAAACGTGCCATCTTTGAAAACAGTGATGAGGTGTTGGCCGTTTGGCGAGAGGCTGAAGAGTTGCCCGCGATTTCCGGTGAGCAGCAAATCCTTTGGCAAAGCGAGTGAATTCCCCTGAACCGCTGTTGGGTGCGTTTCCCACAGCCGCAGGGTTCCATCCGTGCCGCAGCTTAGCAGGCGACTGCCATCTGGCGAGAACTTGACGTTATTCACGCTGCCGATATGGCCACGAAATTCTCGAGTAACCGTTCCTGTTTTCGAATCCCAAAGCCTCAGCTGAGAGTCGATCGTCGCGTAGACATCGCCGGCGGGTGAAAAAACGATCGGCCATACGTCACGATTGGGGTTGGGTAAATTAAGAATCTCCTGGTGCGTTTGGACGTCCCAAAAACGGAAGGAGTGATCTAGAGATGCGGACGCCAGTCGTCGCCCGTCGGGTGAGAAAGCGAGGCTCTCTACCACATCCGAATGCCCTTCCAAGGTGGCGATATTGGTCTTGGCGCTAAGACTGTAGAGACGGATCGAGCCGGAGCGATCGTAGGCGTAGGCCATTAGATCAGGACCAAAGGCAAAGCCCAGTGGGCTCCTCTTGTCTCGAAAGGTTTTGAAACGGGTCTCCTGCTTTGTATCCGTCTCAAACACTCGGAGGCCATCACTCACCTCTTGGAAAGCCACGTATCGACCGTCGGGGGAGTAGAGGATCGTTTGCCGGGGGAAGTAACTTGTGGCCAGAAGCGCTGCGGGTTCACGACGCGATAGATCGAGCGACTTAACAGGGTAGTTGCCGGGCCAATAGGCTCGACCGAGTATCATCGTCAGAGTTTTGCCATCGGGTGAAAGAGCGGCGTCATAAATCTGGGCTTCCTGCTCGAATCGATCGAGTTCCTTGCCAGTGGCGATGTCCCAGATCCGGATCGTCTTGTCTTCGCCGGCGGACCAAGCCCGTTTGCCATCGGCGAGAAAACCCACAGCGGTTACGTAACCTTGCTCGTGGCGTCCAACGACTGCGATCTGTTCGCCCTTCGTTTGCGCCTGATAGTAGCGCCATTCCCAACCGCGCTGATCGGTTTCTCCGGGTTTCGGCTCATGCCGTTTCAAGAGTTCGAAAGCGGTTAACAAGTTACCCTCGGTCACAGCTGCTTCCGTCGATCGCATGTCCGCGGCATAGGAATTTCGTTTGGCTCGCAACGTTTCGCCGCGGGCGTGTTCCGCTTCAGTTTTGATGCGGTAAATGGCGAGAGGGGAACCAACGAGAATGACGACCAGGAGTAAGAAAAGGACAGCGTTCGCAATGGCGAGTGCGGGATTCCGCTGAGCCCAGCGGAAAAGGCGTTCGGTGCGGGCGGTCGGTCGGGCGGCGATCGGCTCGTTTTTCAAGAAACGGCCTAGGTCGTCGCCGAGATCTTGAGCTGAGGAATAACGCTTGGCAGGATCTTTTTCCAGGCATTTGAGACAAATCGTCTGTAGGTCGAGCGGGGTTTCGGGAGCGAGTTCACGCGGAGGTACGGGGGGCTCTTCAGCGATGGCTCGGAGAGTCGCCGGAGGAGTGCCTTTCTGAAAAGGAGGCTGGCCGGTGAGCAGTTCGTAAAGAATACCGCCCAGCCCGTAAATGTCGCTGGCGGTGGTTGCTGCGCCCGCACCTCGCGCGGCAATTTCGGGCGGCAGGTAGGCGACCGTTCCGAGAATCGAATGAGTGACGGTCAGCGCGCTATCCTCATTCAGGATTCGCGCTAAACCGAAATCACACAGAAACGGGTTGCCCGCGCTGTCGAGCAAAACGTTCCCTGGTTTTAGATCGCGATGCAGAATGCCGGACCGGTGCGCATGCTCGAGAGCGTGCGCGAGCGCGAGGAGGCAACGAGCAGCCTCCGCTGGAGTCGGGCGAGATCGGGATATCCGCATGGCGAGGGTGCCCCCCTCAAGGAAGCGCATGGCCAGGAAGTAGGCTCCTTCGTGTTCTCCAAACTCGTAGATAGGGACAATATTCGGGTGCTCCAAGTGTGCGGCCGCTGCCGCCTCGGTGTGAAAGCGGTGGACAAAGTCCCGGGAAGAAGCTGGACCACTTGCCAGCAGCTTTAAGGCGACGGTCCGATTGAGTCCATATTGCCTTGCTTTGAAGACAACTCCGCACCCGCCTCGGCCGAATTCCTCAAGCAGTTCGTAATCACCGAATGACCGCTGGCCAGCGAAGTTCTCGACCCCGGGAGAAGGCAACAGCAACTTCGAACAACTGGACCTAACGAGGCAGCCAGGGCAGAGGCCTTCTGGAGCAGCGGGCGAAATCGGCTGCTCGCAATCGGGGCAAGTTCTGGCTGAACCTAATGCCTGGTGCTGCATGAAGCGTTGTATTCTTGATCGGCTACTCCGGAAACTGCACGGAGAGGTAACAGATTCAATCGAGAAAAATGCGATCTTGCCAGTCCAGCAGGCTAGTAGGTGGCCGCCGACGGAGGTTCAGGTATTTGTCAAAGGCTGCCTTTGGCGATCAGTGCACCTACAAACACCCGCAGTTCCGCCTCCAGGTCCTCGGCGTTTGCCACGGTCTGGGAAATCTCCTGTCGCACCAGGGCCGCAAAGCGATCGCGCATTCTTTTGACGTTCATCTTCACTGCGCCCTCGGTCATATTCAGTTTCAGAGCCAGACTGGCGTAAGTATCGGCACTCTTCTCACCGGTCAGGCAGCACTTCAACGTTTCAAAGACCGGTTCCCGGCCAGCCAGTATAAATTCTTCACGCAATCGAAGGAGGACTCGATGGAGAACGGCCAGAGCCCAGTCTCGGTCATATTGGGTTTCAGCCGAGCTGCTGAGAGAGCCAGAGGCCCATGACTCCGCGATGACGGAGTCAAATTGTAGAAATTCGATCTGCCCACCCCGCTTCAAGGCGGCCCGATGATCGCGTTGGTCGGCGAGGAAATATTTCACCGCCCCGAGCAGAAAGGAACGGAACCGGCCTTTATCGGCATCCGCGCGACCTAAGGTCCGGTTTTCGAGTAAATGTTCAAAGAACCCCTGAGTCAGATCGCGGGCATCGTCCGGGTTCGTTACGCTGCGTCGGATAAACCTATAGACGGGCTGCCAGTAAGCGCGGCAGAGGGCCTCGAGCGCCTGAGCTGAATCTGGATGGTCCGACTGCCTGGCTGCGGCCACGAGGCTCCAGTGCGTGGTGCAGAAAGGGCTATGCGCCGTGCCATTCGACTGCATGTTCGTGATCTTAACACGAACTGATGTAATTGCCTACTGCTGAATAGCAAGAGGTTTGCTGCTCTGCACTCGCTTCGCCGTCGGGCTCATCACTTTCGAATGATGCCGTGTTCGTATAACCATTGGATATCCTGGTTGTTCGGTGATTTGTCGAAAAACTTGTTCTTAAAGGTGCGCGAGTCTTTCCAGCGGTGCAGCTCCGCATGTCCGTCGGCAAACGTGACGGTGCCCGCACGATTGTGAAAACTTGCAGGCACGCTTGCCCATTGATAGGCGGCAGGAGCTTCCCAAAAGTTGAAGAGTCCAAAGTGGCCCGTCGTCGTGCTTTCTGGCGTTGTGTCGATGAAAACGAACAGGTTGGAAGCTTCTAAGGGACCGATATCCGAAAGTTTATTCACGACCTGGTATTGCGGCAACAGCTTGTAATCGAAGCCGACAGCTCCGTTCATCGTGACATTCCGCACAGTGGGGTATTTTTTGCCACCATGGGTTGAGGTTGTAGTATCGCTCGGACATTTCCAGACGCCGATGGAGTAACCTAGATACTGGGCCAGATGACTGGTTCGGAGATAGACCTCATTCGTGTTGTCGGGAACGGACTTTCCGTAATAGAGCTCACCCGCCACCCACGAGATATTGGGATCCTTGTCGATGCCAGTGCCGAGTCGATTAGCGCGGTTGGGCGGAACCCAGTCATTGTTATCAGTCGAATAGAGCTGCCAGGCGATTTGCATTTGCCTGAGGTTGCTTAAGCATCTCATCGCCATACCCTTTTCTTTTGCCTTGGCTAGCGTCGGCAAAAGGAGTGAGGCAAGGATAGCTATGACCGCGATGACAACGAGCAGTTCGACGAGAGTGAATGCGGCACGAAGTCGGCGACCGCTGCTGATGCGCGCAACAACGGGGCGGACTGGCGGTAGGACGTATCCGGAACCAAGCACAGGAACGAGTAGTTTCATTATCCCTTCCATCCGGTTTCTGGTGCATTTGGTAACAAGGAATTTTTTGGAGGGGATGAAGGTTAGCCTCGCGTTCTGGGGAGACAAATACCATGCCGCCCTGGTCGAAGAAAGCCCATACCTGTGGCGCTGGCTTCGCTACATTGCGTTGAACATGGTGCGAGTTGGTGTGGTACGCCGTCCGTGCGGCTGGCAGTGGGTGGGATATCACGAGATTCTGGGAAAGCCCAAACGCAGCCGTCTGTTGGACCTGGAACGTTTGTGCTGGCGCTTGAGAACCGACGATCAGGAAGTTCTTGCAGAAAAACGTTGAGGCAAGCTCGACTGAGGCGTTGGCGCAGGAGCAAGTCCGTCGGGTCCCCTTCTAGACCGAAAGCCTGGGGGTGGGGGAGCCCGGGCTTTGTGAAGCGGATGCGAGCGCTCAGCCTGTCTCGGCAGGAAACCGAGATTGCCCACGGGCCAGAGGGAGTGTGGGCCTTGCGCGAGGCGGCAGCACCTTACGAATCAAAAACGGGGCCGAAAAGCTAGCCATAGCCTTATCTTTAACGATAGCCAAATCTCCAACATTTAGGATGCAAACAACTTGCTCTGGTGACACGAGACCTCCAGACCTCCGAACCTCCATGAGATTGGCCGCCGGGAGGGCGTATGGCGACGCTGCGCAAGGCAAGGCAAGGCATGACTCGGATCGACGCTCAGATGCGTCGCCCGAGCGTTATCACGTTGGGTGCTTCTCGGTTCTCTCTGGCGAGAGCGCACTTATCCGAGCGCTTCGAAGATCTGGCGATAGAATTCAGGATGACTCTCCCAGGTCTGCGCCGTGATGAGCTTGCCATCGCGGACACTCTGCTCGTTGATCCATTTGCCACCGCTCTGCTGGACTTCGAATCGCACATTGCAATAGCAAGTTAATTTCCGGCCCTGGCCAATACCCGCCGCGAGCAGGATTTGAATCCCATGACAAATCGAGAAGATCCATTTGTCCTGCCGCTCGAACTCCTGCACCAGTTTGATGAGCTTGGGCTCATGCCGAAGGAACTCCGGTGCTCTGCCTCCAATCAAGAGCACGGCTTCATACTCTTTGACGCGGACGGCCGAGAAGGTCACGTCGCTTTCGATGAGATAGCCTGGTTTCTCGATATAGGTATTCCAGCCGGGATAGAAATCGTGAATGACCGCGTTGAGCCGCTTCTTTTGCGTGGCCGCGATCACGGGTTGATAGCCCGCTTCGCGAAAGCGGTGTTGCGCGTATAAGATCTCGAATGATTCTCCGGCGTCGTCCGTAACGATCAGAATTTTCTTGGGCATCTTTGAGAAATACTGCGAGTCGTGAAATAGGCAAAGAAGATTTCGACATCAAAGCGGCCGTAGCGCGATGGACCAAAGCTGGCGCGTCGGGATGCGGATGAAGCGTTAAGAATCGACAAAGCGCTTTCGACCGTTAGGGCGAGGCGCCGTGCCGGCTCGTCCGTTTTCCCGTCGGAGTGGGCTGATCATCAGCGGTCACTTTGCTCCCACTCGAGAGAACGAGGATGCGTCGATGCCCGGTTGGGTAGAGACGCGCGCAAGGACTTGTTGACTCCTCCCTTGACAGAAGCCGCCCGGACCTAGCACCTTCATGCGGTTCCCGAACCAGTCCGTTAGAAACAAGAGAGATCCTATGAAAAAACTAATTACGACCTTATTGACCGTTGGCTTGTTGAGCTTCGCGGCGGCAACAGTGTCAGCGCAGACAACAACGCCTAAATCCGTCATTCACGTTGTTACGGTGAAGTTCAAGAGCGATGCGAAGCCCGAGCAGATCAAGGCGGCGCTTGCTGGCGTGGTGGCGTTGCCTACGAAATACAAAGGAATCACCCGCGTTTGGGTAAAGTCGATCAAAGTTCAGGGTGACAAGACCCACGCGTTCGTGATGGAGTTTGCCGACGAAGCGGCCTTGAAAGCGTACGCGGACAGTCCAGCGCAAAAGGAGTGGTATCAGACCTACTTGCCCATCCGCGACGAGAGCACCACGTTCGATATCACGAATTAACCGTGATCAGTGGCGCGCCGAAGACTGCTTGAGGTCTTCGGCTGCAGCCTAATACCCTGAGCGGCGTCCTCAGGAGTGGCAGCGGCAGAATGGGGGAGCCACGCCGGGTTCCCCAAAAGGTCGGCCTTGTGAGAAAGCCCGGCTACTGATCGGCCGTGGCCCCGAGTGTTATTTCTTGGGAAAGTTGGGGTCCGCCTTCACCTCGTTGATCTGTTTGGTGTGGCGCTCACTGTGCGCCGCGACGAGGAGCACCCACTGATAGCCGTCCAGTTGTTTGCCGAGTGGGCTATCAACCGCGTGCTGGCGCAAGTCCTTCGTTTCTTTGAGGAACGCGATGGTTTTGGCGCGGCTGGCTTGGAAATGCTTCAGACTGTCTTTGGACGAGCCGAAGCGATTGCTCGGTTGCAGCGGTTCGGGTGCTTGCACTTTCTTACTGCGGTCAGGGATTGTTGTTAGCACCCATTCGTCGAGCGCCGCGACGTCAATCGTGTTGGTGCGGGCGGGCGCTTTCATCACTTGCTGCCGAACCAAGTCCATCAGGAAGTCTTCCGCGGCCGCGATATGCTCGGTCACCTGAGCCACGGACCAGCGATTGGTCGCTTGCTTGAAATTCCACTGAGCATCGGAAAGCCCTTTGGTCGACGCCAGCACGTCGGCACGAGTTTTTTCCAAGTACTGGACGGCTTTCTTGATCTCGGACGAAGTTAAGCTTTGCGCGCGAAGGACTGGGCTGATGAACGCGGCCAAGCAAAATACTATCAGCAGTTGTTTCATTGGATTATAGGAACAGGCGTTGTTAGGACCGTTTCCAGAGTAATGGTGCGTGGGTATCAGACAAGGAGAAACGGCGGTGGTTTAAGAGGCCGGCGGGCGACGTGCCGACCCGGTTTGGACGGGGCGCGAGCTGTTTCTCGGGCGTCGGTTTTAGGGCTGGGGTATGCCGGTCAGGACGCCGGCAAGGTTTGGGGGCGGCTGCCCCAATAGTCGAGGAAGATCTCCAAACCGGCGTGCAGCGCTTGTGCCCCCACGCTGCTCGTGGTTTCGCCAAAACCAAAGTCAATTCCGCGCAGGGTCAAACACCAAGCGGGAGGAGAGCGACCGAAGATCGCCTGCGCGAGTCGGAGCAGCACGGCAGGCTGGCTGCCATGCGCTCGAATCGGACCTTGGGAATCCTGCGGGCTGAGCTTGGTAAGTTGGATGGGATCCGATCCGACGGCGCGGGCGTCAATAAAAAGCACTTCCTGGGCGGTGCTGATCTGTTCCGCGAGTTCGGGCATGAGTTGATGCGTTGCGATCACGACAACCCCAGGAAGTCGGCGGGCTTCGATGGCGCGTCCGAGTTGAGGTCCAAGGCCGTCGTCGGACCGAAGTTCATTCCCGTAGGCGACGACGAGGAGACGCGGCTTTTCGGAAGACGCGCTGCGTGGATATTGGGAATTCTCGCTGCGACCGTTCACAAGGGGAAGCGTCGGGTTTCCGCTTTGCCGACCGATGGTGGTGGGGTTCTGCCTGGAATGATGGACTGGGACAGCGCGGCGTGGCGGTGTTTTCTCAATCGCGGGTGACCTCTTCCAGAAGTTCGCCCCGGGCATCCAGGAGCGTGACTTGGAATGGCATTTGGCCAGCAGCATGCGTCGAGCAACTCAAGCACGGATCAAAGCAGCGAATGCCAGCTTCGACGCGATTGAGGAACGTCTCGGTGACATGTTGGTTACGAATGTAATGGCGGGCGATCTGTGCCACGGTTTGATTCATGGCGAGGTTGTTCTGGCCGGTGGCAATGGCCAGGTTGACTTTTTTAATGAGGCCGTTTCGGTCGACGGTGTAATCGTGAAACAGCGTGCCTCGTGGAGCTTCACTTGCTCCTACACCCCGCAGTTTGTTGATGCCCGCGTCGGCTCGCAGATCGTCCGAGAAAAGATCCGGGTCCTCCATCAGTCGCTCGATAAACTCCAAAGACGCCAGGATTTCGATGAGGCGGGCGTAATGATAAAGGAACGACGACGTCACCGCGCCGCGGCCCAGACTCCGGAATTGTCTGAATTCCTGGTCGGCCAAAGGGGTTCCCATCCGTTCGGCGACGTTGAGTCGCGCCAAAGGGCCCACGCGATACATGCCGTCCGGATAACCCAGGGGTTTGTAGTAAGGAGACTTGAGATAAGACGAAGTCTGGACGGCTTCGCCAATATAGTTGTCGTACTCCTGAGGCGGGATTTGATCGGCGATCACGCTGCCGCTGCTATCGACGAAACGCAAGTTGCCCCCGTGATGCTCCCAATTGCCGTCGCTGTCGACCAATCCCATAAATAGGGAAGGGAAGTTGCCGAAAATCTGGGTTTCCTTCTCGTGCGTTCTGAGGATTTTCTTGAATAGATCGATGGCCACGCGGGTGGTTTTGAACGCCTCGGGCAACTTGGACCGAATCTGGGTGTGGCCAGCCTCGCTGAGCGCGCTCCGAACGCCTCCGGGCACGGCCCAGGCTGGGTGTATCTTTTTACCCCCGAGAAGTTCAATGATCTCCTGGCCGAACTGCCGGAGACGAATGCCTGCCCGTGCGAGTTCGGGATCGGCTTCGATAATGCCAAAAATGTTTCTTCGTTCCGGGGGAGTATCCCAACCGAGGAGAAAGTCGGGGGCGCTCAAGTGGAAAAAGCTGAGCGCGTGAGACTGAACAAGCTGCCCGAGGTTCATCAAGCGACGGAGCTTCTCTGCCGCGGGAGGGATCGCCACCGCCATGATGGCGTCACCCGCTTTGGCCGACGCGAGCAAATGGCTAACGGGGCAAATGCCGCAGATACGAGGGGTGATGCCGGCCATTTCGGACATGGGACGTCCCTCGCAAAACCGTTCGAACCCTCTGAATTCAACCACGTGAAAGAGAGCATCGGTCACTTGGCCCGTTTCATCGAGATGAATGGTGATTTTGGCGTGGCCCTCAATGCGGGTCACCGGATCGATGATTATGCGCTGTGCCATACCTTGCGAGGGGTGTTGCGCGTTTCTTGAAACGGGGCATGCATTGGTGTTTAGCCAAACTTGATCGCCTGACCGCTGAGTTGAGGCGTTTCACCCGCCAAAAGCTTTTCGAGGAATACCCTGATCCTGGGCGCTGAGGGAGGACATCCGGGCAGATAGTAATCGACGTCGATGAGTTCGTGCAGAGGGCAAACACGCTCCAACAAGGGGGGAACGATGCCATCCTCTTTGGGAAACCCCGGGTTTAATTGTGCCGCTTCCACGTAGGCGCGTTGAAGCACATTCTCGGCATTGGATAGTCCCAACGGATTGCGCATGGCTGGGACATTACCCGTGGTCGCACAGTCTCCAAATGCCACCACCCACTTGGTTTGGGCGCGAATGGTTCGTGCCAGGGTGACATGATCCTCGTTGCAGACTGCTCCTTCGATCAGCACAAGATCGACATTCTGCGGATACTCTTTGATATCGATCACAGGGCTGTAAACGACTTCCACTTGATGCATCAAATCGATGAGCAGTTCATCCAAATCCAGGAACGACATGTGGCAGCCAGCGCAGCCTCCAAGCCATGTGGTCGCAAGTCTCAGACGTTCCATTGCTTTTTCTCCCGTGCGTTAACGATGAATTCCAGGCGCGTCCGATCACGTTCCATTTCTGACACCGTGATGCCCCGATGGAACAAGGCCCCGGTGGGACAGGCTTGCACACATTTGCCGCAGGAGGTGCAAGTCGCAGAGGTTCCCCAGGGTTCCGCAAGATCCGTAATGATATGCGAGAGCGACCCCCGTCCGGCAACGTTCTTGGTTCCGGCACCTTCAATATGCCAGCAAACACGGACGCAGCGCGCGCAGAGGATGCATCGGTGATGATCCATTCCAAAGAGTGGGTGACTGATATCGACGTCACCAGGTGGAAAACGGTATTCAAAGCGCACGTGATCCATGCCTTGGTCGTAGGCCAACGTTTGTAACTCGCAATGGCCGTTGGAGACACAGACCGCACAGACATGGTTTCGCTCCGCGAACAGCAATTCGAGCGTCATCCGTCGATACTTCTGCAGGCGCTCGGTGGATGTTCTGATCTCCATACCCTCGGAGACTCTGGTGGTGCAGGCGGGCAACAGCTTGTTTGTGCCCGCCACTTCCACCAAACACAGACGGCACGCGCCCAGATCGTAGACCCCTTCCAAATGACAGAGAGTGGGGATGGTAATCCCGGCGTCGGTGGCGGCGTTCAGCAAGGTTTCACCTTCTTCAGCACTTACTTGCTTGCCATCGATAGTCAGGGTTTTTACTGCCATAACCTCTGTTAGTGACCGTTTGAGCTTGTACCCGCTCCATTCCTGGGAGTGACCCCAGACCCTGTCCCAAGGCTGACGGGCGTTGCGGCGCGCAGGAGTTCGAGATACTCATTACGGAAGAAGCGCAACGTGCTGAGGACTGGATTGGGGGCAGTTTGACCGAGCCCGCACAAGCTCGTGCTCTTTACCATATCGCAGAGCTCTTCGAGGCGCTGCAAATCGCGGAGAGTGGCTTTGCGTTCGACGATCTTGGTGAGCAAACGGAACATCTGCACCGTTCCCGCTCGGCAAGGAATGCATTTGCCACAAGACTCGTCCGTGCAGAATTCCATGAAAAAGCGTGCGATTTCGACCATCTGAGTCGAATCATCCATCACGATCATGCCGCCGGAGCCCATAATGGAGCCGAGCTTCGTCAAGGATTCGTAATCGACAGGAGTATCAAGAGCGTTGGCTGGAATACATCCCCCGGAAGGGCCGCCGGTCTGCACTGCCTTAATCGATCCACCGTCCGGTGCACCTCCGCCCATTTCATAGACGATGGTCCGGAGGCTAGTGCCCATCGGGACCTCGATCAGTCCTGTATTCTTGATCTTGCCGGCCAAAGCAAAAACCTTTGTCCCTTTGCTCTTCTCCGTTCCGATGCTGGCAAACCAAGCCGCGCCTTTACGGAGGATAGCGGGAACGTTAGCGAACGTTTCTACGTTGTTGATCAAAGTGGGGCATCCCCAAAGCCCGGACTCAGCTGGGAAAGGGGGACGAGGGCGTGGGGTGCCGCGCCGGCCTTCGACGGAGGCCATGAGCGCCGTTTCTTCACCGCAGACAAAAGCGCCTGCGCCAATTCGAATATCAATATTGAAATTGAACGGAGATTCAAAAATGCTGCTGCCCAGGACTCCCAGTTGCTTAGCCTGGCGAATGGCATTCTGCAACCGGCTGATCGCGAGCGGATACTCCGCACGGACATAGATGAAACCTTGGTCGGCCCCGACCGCAAACCCGGCAATGGCCATCCCTTCCAGGACACTGTGCGGATCACTTTCCAAGACCGAGCGATCCATGAATGCGCCAGGATCTCCTTCGTCCGCATTGCAGATCACATACTTCTTGCTCGCTGTCGACTTGGCTACGGTTCCCCATTTAAGTCCCGTGGGGTAGCCCGCACCTCCGCGCCCGCGCAGCCCGCTTTGAACCATGGCATCGACCAAGTCTCGCGGCGTCATCTCTTGCAGCGCGTTATACAGCGCCTGATAGCCATCCGCCGCGATGTAGGATTCGATACGTTCCGGATCCACTTGGCCACTGTTCGCCAGGACTACGGAGAATTGTTTGGTAAAGAATGGATCTTCAGGATCAGCCAGTTGCAAGTGACTCGCCTCCCCGTGCAGGGCAGATACAATCAAGGGCGCATCTGCCGGCGTCACTTTCTCAAACATCGTTCCGGCTGGATCCGCTTGCACTAATGGGCCCTGGCAGCAAAGCTTGAGGCAACCTACGGTGCGAATTTCGACACGATCCGAGACTCCCGCGTCGTGCACTGCTTTCTCCAGCGCGGTTTTGATGCGTTGCGAACCGGACGACATGCACCCCGCAGCCATGCAGCAGCGCAGGGTGAATGGCTTCTGACCAGCGCGTTCCTTTTCCCGGATTTGAACTAGGTCGTTAAGATCCATGGGGAATCCATTGTCGGATCTGGTCCAGCACGGACTGCGGGGTCTGTCGCGGGGTGACGGTATTATCGTAAACGACTGCGGGCGCAATCCCACAAGCCCCAATGCAGCGGGCGGTGAGTAAGGAAAGTTGGTTGTCTGGGGTGGTCTGACCAGGCTGGATTTTGGCGTGCTCCTGAATTGCCGCCATCAGTTTGTCGGCTCCTTTGACGTAGCACGCGGTCCCCATGCAAACGACGCACGTGTGCGCACCTTTGGGCTTGAGCGTGAAGAAATGATAGAACGTGGCCACTCCGTAGACGCGGCTGGGAGGCAGCATCAAGCTATGGGCGATATAGTGGAGCAAGCCGGGTTCAAGGTAGCCAAAAAGTTCCTGGGCTTTGTGGAGCACCTCGATGAGCGCATCGCCTTTGTGCTGATGCCGCTTCATGTGGGTCTCCAGAATCTTGAATCGCTTGTCGCCGCTAGGGTGCGACACCTCCGACCGCGCGACGGGTTTTCGTAGTAATTGTCTCATCGCCGTCCTGCTTGAACGCGGAGACTATCGCCCTGAAATGCTTTCCGCTCCACAGATCTTGGCAAATTGTACACTTCTCTTGTCACTGGTGCGGCTGTTAACCTCGAGGCACCGACGATATCGTCGGTAAGGCAATCTATTGACGAAGGTCAACGAATCTACCGTCCAACTCGGTAGCGTTGGGCTGTCGTCTGACCGAAATTGTTATGCGAGACTTACAACCACTCCGAGACGCAGTGATCGCCGGCGAAGCAAACACCGTTCGCACGCTCACCGAACAAGCTCTTCGCGACGGATACGACCCCCTCAAGTTGGTCAACGAGTTCATGGTTCCCGCCATGGATGAAGTCGGGCGTCGTTTCGAATGCAATGAGTATTTCGTTCCCGAGTTGTTGCTCTCGGCCCGGGCCATGAAGTCAGCTCTGGAACTGGTGCGGCCGTTGCTCTCGGCCCGAGGCGCGGAGCCAGTCGCAAGAGTCGCGATTGGGACGGTCAAGGGCGACCTGCACGATATCGGCAAGAATCTCGTTGCTGCCCTTCTGGAAGGTGGCGGGTTCGAAGTCATTGATCTCGGTGTCAATGTTGCCCCGGAGAAATTCATCGCCACCGTGAAGGAGAAAAACGCCACGATCATCGCGATGTCTGCACTGCTCACCACGACGATGCCAGCGATGAAAACCACCATTGATGCCCTGAAAGAAGCGGGTGTCCGAGATCGCGTGAAGGTCCTGGTCGGCGGTGCGCCCATCACGCAAAAGTTTGCTGATGAGATTGGGGCTGACGGGTTTAGTGACAATGCGGTGGGAGCGGTCGCTGTGGCTAAGCAATCTGTTCAACGACCCGCTTGAAGACCGCAGGGCTGTCATTAGTCCCGGGTGAGCCGAAGAAAACCGCTCGGACGCGTTATTCCTATGCAACCTCTGATTCAAAAACTCGTTCGTGAGGGAAGTGTGGTCACTGACGGTGCCTGGGGTACCGAACTGCAAGCGCGAGGGCTGACGGTCGGCGAGTTTCCCGACATTTGGAACTTGCTCCATCCAGAAAAAGTCACTGAGGTTGCCGAAGCGTATGTGGCAGCCGGCAGTCGGATTATCCTCACCAACACGTTTGGTGCAAATCGGCTGCGATTGGGGGGCCACAACTTGGAAGGCCGAACGGTTGAGATCAATCGGCAGGGAGTTGAAATCTCGCGACGCGCCTGCGGTCATCGAGCGTTCGTTTTCGCGTCAATCGGGCCGAGTGGCAAGCTTCTCGTGGCGGAAGAGACGACCGAAACGGAGTTGCGAGAGGCGTTCGAGGAACAGGCCAAGGCCCTTGCGGCCGCGGGTGCGGACGGTTTGGTGGTGGAAACCATGGCCGATCTGACCGAGGCGACCATTGCGGTCCGAGCGGCGCACGGGACTGGACTTCCCGTGGTCGGATGCATGGTGTTTGACTCTGGAAAAGAGAAGGATCGAACGGCGATGGGAGTGACCGTAGAGCAAGCCGCTCGAGGTTTGATTGAGGCTGGGGCTGACGTGATCGGAGCGAACTGCGGCCAGGGCATCACGGGTTTTATCCGGGTTTGCGCCCGGCTCCGGACGGTGGCGGCCGATTGTCCGATTTGGATCAAAGCGAACGCGGGACTGCCAGAATTAGTGGACGGGCGCGCGGTCTATCGGACTGGCCCGGATGAGTTTGCGGCGTCGATTCCAGCGCTCACGGCGGCCGGAGCGAATTTCGTCGGCGGTTGTTGTGGGACAAACCCAGCGTTCGTGCGGGCTCTCCGCCAAACGGTGGGGTCCGGCAATACTTGACAGGCCCTTGTCGACGGAGGAGCTTCGGGCAAGGTTCCACCTGCCCAGAACAACCATGAAAATACTGCTGGTCTATCCGCAGACTCCGGAAACCTTTTGGAGTTTTAAGCACGTTTTGCCCTTCATTGCGAAGAAGGCGGCGTTTCCTCCGCTAGGACTTCTGACGGTTGCCGCGTTGCTCCCCAAGCATTGGGAATTGAAGTTGATCGATGCGAATGTCGAACCATTGCGCGATGAGGATCTGCGCTGGGCGGATTACGTGATGATCAGTGCCATGATTGTTCACCGGGAAGCCGTGCATCAAATTATCGCGCGTTGCAGCGCTGCGGGACGGCGGGTAATCGCGGGAGGCCCGCTCTTCACGACGGGGCACGAGAGTTTTCCGGGAGTGACCGCGTTCGTCGTCGGCGAAGCGGAATCACTCATGGGACAATTGGCAGCGGACATGGAGTCGGGACATTTGAAGCGAGTCTACAGTGCGGTTTCGCGACCAGAGATGGCGGCGGCGCCGGTGCCTCGCTGGGACCTGATCCAATTTAAGAACTATGCCACGATGGCCGTGCAGTTTTCGCGAGGTTGCCCATTCGACTGCGAGTTTTGCGATATCATCGCGGTCAATGGGCGCGTGCCGCGAACCAAATCGCCCGCGCAGGTCATTGCCGAACTCGATGCTCTCTGCCAACACGGCTGGGAAGACATGGTGTTCATGGTCGACGACAACTTCATCGGAAACAAATCGCGGTCCAAAGCGCTCCTGCGTGAGCTGATTCAATGGCGGGAGAGAACCCAAGCTCCGGTGGGCTTTCTAACGGAAGCCTCGGTAAATCTGGCGGACGATATGGAACTCTGCGAATTGATGGTTCGTGCCGGGTTCAAGAAAGTGTTTCTCGGAATCGAGACCCCCTCATTGGAGGCTTTGGAAGAGTGCCGCAAGGTGCAAAACCGGAACCGTGATCTCGTGGATGCGGTCAAAGTGCTCCAGCGGGCTGGGCTGGAAGTGATGGGGGGATTCATCGTCGGATTCGACAGCGACAAACAGGATATTTTTAAGCGGCAGTTCGAATTCATTCAACGTTCGGGGGTCGTTACGGCGATGGTGGGATTGCTCACCGCTCTGCCGCAAACGCGACTGTACCAAAGGTTGCACAAGGAAGGCCGGTTGGAAAAGGAAACGACGGGCAACAATACCGAAGCGGTTCTCAACTTTAAACCGACCTTGGGACGTGAATTTCTGGTCAACGGGTATCGGGATCTAATGAAGCGACTTTACGAACCCAAGGCGTACTACCAGCGAATTCGAACATTTCTGGATCAGTACCGACCTCAGGGACCTAAGCTGCGGCTCTCATCGGCAGACCTTAGCGCTTTTCTCCGATCATTTTGGCTGCTCGGTTTGAAGCATCGTGGGCGTACGCATTACTGGCGCTTTTTCTGCGGGACACTGCTAAGGCGGCCCCGTCAATTCCGCGCGGCCATCGAACTGGCGATCGTCGGTTACCACTTTCGCTGCGTCGCGGAGCTTCTCTGAGGTCGCCGCGAGTCTGGCTGGAAACGTGAGCGCTGCGCCAGCTTGGGCAGAGCCGGTGAAATCTCAGGATTGGGAACTTTTCGCCGTTGAGGAAAGCTCGCCAAAGATCCGATTGGCCTCGGCCAGCGTCTCTATCGAACCGATGTCAAACCAAAGCCCTGGAACCTGCCAGGTATAAAATGGGGTTCGAGGGTAAAGCCATTGCACCAATCGTCCTGGCTGATCTGGATTGTTGCCTTCCGTAATGTACTGCCGGATCAAAGGTAGAACAGCGTTTGGATAGTAATAAAGCGCGATTCCAATGAGCGAGCTCGACGGCTGGGCAGGTTTTTCTTCGAAATGGATGATCCGACCGTCTTGGGCCAGGCGGATGTTGTTATACTTCTTAACTTCGTCCATGCTTCCGACATCGTAAACTCCCAGCACAGGCGCTCGGCGTTGCTGACAAACTTCTCCAAACGCCTTCAGACTCTGGCTAAATAGATTATCTCCCGCCACGACGAGGATATCGTCCTGGAGGTTTTGTTGCTGCAGGACGAGGTGCAGATCTCCGATAGCGCCGAGTTTATTGGAGTCGTCGGTCGACTTGTCATTGACGATCGTGAATCTCAGGTCAGCACCGTGGGAGCGATACGCGTTCGCCCAGGTCTGGAATTGTTCAGCGAACTTCGCATTGGTAACCACGTAAACATGGTCGATACCTCGGATTGGCGCGAGGTTATCGAGCACATAGTTAATCATGGGTTTTCCCGCGACCGGGAGCAGAGGTTTAGCAACGGTTAACGTCAGGGGGTAGAGACGCGTCGCGTATCCAGCAGCCAATAGAACGACTTTCATGACAGCGTGAGAGTGGCGAAATTGACGCAGGTTGAAAAGCCGATTTGCGCTCGATCCGTCAGACAAATCCCGGCCAACCTCATGCTCGAAAACCGCCTTGCTCGAGGCAATGAATCAAGTAGGGGAGCAACTGTTTCTTGCGAGAAACAACCCCAGCCAGTTCGTAGACACCGTCTTCCTGCTCCGGATAATCGATGGCCTTTAAGAACTGAGGCGTTCCTGTGACAAGCAGAAGCGAAGTCTTGCGCACGATATCGGTCACCAAAAGTGCCGAGAAGAAATAGGCTCGCTCTTGCCGATACGATTCCAACGCGAGCGCCAAGGCTTCTTTTTGCTTCCAGAATTCGTCGAAACCGAGTTCCTCGATCTGGGCCACGCTAAACGTGCGGCCGTGCTGTGAAAACTCTTTGCAATCAGCACTGATCGCCTGATGAGCAGGAAGTGAGGTAAGAACCGAGCCCGACGCAAAGAGCTTATCGATGAATTCCCCCGCCCGAATGGCGGCAATCTCTTCCAGGCGTTTAAGGATTTGAACATCACGCTCCGTCGTGGTCGGAGACGTGAGATTGAGCGTATCGGAAACAAGACCGGCCAGCAGCAAACCGGCAATCGGACGCGGTAATTCGATTTGCTGTCGAAAGAAACAGTCCGCCACGATGGTACTTGTCGACCCGACGGGCTCGTTGCGGAAAAGAATCGGCTGGTTGGTGGTCAGCGCTCCAAGCCGGTGATGATCGATTACTTCGACAATCTCCACCTCGTCCGCTCCCGGAACGGCCTGGGAAAGTTCGTTGTGATCGACGAGGATGATTTTTCGATCCACTTTTCTCAGGAAATCGGATTTTGCTAAAATGCCGATCATTCGCTTGTGGGCGTCGAGCACCGGGAACGCATGGAAATTTGAATTGGCAGCTACACCTCGAGTTGCGGCCAGCGATTCATCTTCTCGGAAAGAAAGAAATTGCTCATGAATCATGTGCTCGACCTGGACGGAGCCGCGGCAGAACATGGTGGTGGTGGCGGTATCATGAGGGGAGAGGAGCAAGCTAACCCCGTTCGCAGCGGCTTTGGCTACGATCTCCGGCTGCACTTGTGTACTTCCCGTGACAACCAGCACACGAACGCCAGCCTCAACCGCAAGCGCCTGAATCTCGGTTCGATCTCCCGTGATCACCAAGAGTTTCTCGGGAGGATTCTTCCGCAGACGACTAGCGAAAGTCGCGGCGTCCATGACCGTGATCATCAGGATCAGGTCTTCCTCGCGTTCGAGATTCGTTCCGGTCACGATTTCTGCACTCAAGGTGCGGGCGACGTTGGCGACAGTCGCTAACACTCGTCGGGAATCAAAAAGGCGGTTGGGCGTTGGACAAAAAAGCTTGTTCATTTTGAAAACCGAGACGAGGCCGCGGCAGACCCCCTCGGCATTCAAAACAGGCAGGACTCGAATTCCTTTCTCGTCCATGACACCCAAGGCTTCCACCAGAGTGGCTCCCGGGGAAATGCTCACCAACTCGCGTTGCATAACGTCGCGAACCTTTGGGGAAACGTCCGGCACAAAGCGCGGAGGTTGCACGCCAAAGGTTTGAAGCACAAAATCAATTCGTGCATTCGTATCGCCGCAGCGCGCTGGCACTGCCTGCGGACAGCCTGTCCGCCGCTTGAATTCGGCGTAGCCGATCGCGGAGCAAATCGCGTCCGTATCGGGATTTCGGTGCCCAATGACAAGTAACTCGCTGAAACTCATGCAAACTAGTGGCCCACAGTAGTCGGTGACCTGGAGAGCAGCAAGTGGAACGTAGTCCTTTCTGCAATTTAAAGAGTGTGGATGGCTGTGAAAGCCGTGAAGGCATAGAATCGCTCGGACGGACCCATGCGTGCGCCAAACGTACTTTCAGGACCGACAGGCAGGCGGTCAACTCAATCTAGAAGAGACGTGACCTATTGATAAAGGGCTTTTTGAACGCGCCAATCTGCGTCCTTCTCGTGCCCAAATTCTGTGACGCGAGGTCGTCTTTCCCGAAGCCGGATCGATTCGATCCCCAGGTAATAGCCTTGCGATTGCACGTTCTTGCCGATGCATTCCAAGCGCATTGAGTAGGTGCCTGGCTCTGGCCAGAAATCGAGGAGATGCACTTCCTCATTCACCACTTTGGGGCTGAACAGGTCCATTGTACCCCCAAGCTTCGTCCCGTTCAAAGACGCTTGATACTGACCGAAATCGCTGGCTTTTGTCACGTTGAGCAAGAGCCGCAACGGTTCTTTCTTCGTCACGACAATCGGAAATTCCAGCCAAGCGCCCTCGGCTTGCTTTGGCATGTAAAGGAGCTGCTTGCCGGGATACAATTCAAGTTGTTGAGCGGTGACGGCGCCGTTGCCGTGCCCAGCGCCTTCCAGAAAATCACGGGCGTAAACAGTGACGCGTTCCAGACTGGGGAGATTGCGCTGGCGGGCGTCAGGAGCTCGCTCCCGGAACGTCGGTTGCCCTGTCTGATACCAAAACGCCACGCTCGAGTAGTCATCCTCGCGTTCGTTCCAACTCGTGCTCTTATGCTCCGGGTTTTCATCGGGGGAGATCCAGCCAAAATGTTCGATGGTCACTTTAATGCCGGTATTGAATACAATGGGATCGGCAATGTGCCATCGATAGGCGCTGGTATGCCCACCGACAATCCCCCACTGATCGAAGTAAGGCACGCCAAAATAGGGAGTGCTCGTGGTCTTCAAACCCCAAGCAGAAAGAAAATAGTCTTCTGTGCCAGTCCCCCAAATAGACGGTTTGGCTTCGCCATCAATGTAGATCTTCTCGTCGCCTTCCCCAAACCAGGCGGGACTTCGTGTCCGCACGCTTAACACCGTCCCGACGTAGTGGCCTTTTCCAACCGTATCGAGTAACAAATAGTCCCGACCTTTCTGGGCTGGATATTCCTGGCGGTACTGCGCATAAAAGTATGGGGTTTCGTCTGGGATCGAGTCCTTTTTGATCCAGTCTATGTTGTAGTAGAGGAGGCTAATCGGCTTTTCGCTTTGGTTCACGATTTCGATACGAGCCGACTTTCGAAACGGCATCTGCCAAAAGCAATTGTAGGAGTCCGCATCTTCCACGATGACAGGCAAGCTGTTGATCTCGCGTCGTTCTCCAAAGGCGTTGGCGAAAAAATCACCGACGGGCGCTTCCACTGCCGGACGTTCATTGCCGTCCCAATACATGCGGAGGAGCATTTCTTGATGGTTGGCGGAGCCTTGTTTAGCCCAGTCCTGAGGCTCAGGCCCAAGGAAAGTCATCCAGAGGTGGGTGATAACGCCAGGCCCCTTCGCGTCCAACAATACATGCGTTTCGCCTGGAGGCACCCGGTAATTGTCGAAATTGCTCTGTTCATCAAGATCGCCCCGAGGTTCGGCATTCGGGTTCAGTTGGCGCTTCTCTCCACGCCGAACTTCGCCCACTCGCATCGTCGATGTAGCCCGCATGCTGCGTCCCTCGTGGGGCTTGGCCAGATCCTCGAGGAAATTCCCGGCGTGACTCGGACAGGCTATTCCAAGAAGAAGTAATCCCAGGGCGATGCGCAACCGACCACGGCCTTCAAAGCCTCTGTCTAGGCCGAGAGCTTTGTGGAAGTATATCGCCGTCCTTGATTGAAACGGTCGTGATCTTTCAGCATGGAGTCGGATGAGCAGGTCGCGTCTCATAGGTCTTGTGCAGCAAGGGATCTGTGGAACTGTGATACGCTGTTGCAGCTCGAGAAGCAACCCCGACCTTGGGCGGTCCTTCGGTTAAAGAGAACCCACGTTCGACAGCTCCGTGTCGGTGACTGAGAGTATCGGTTGGGCGGACGAGGACGGTTCGTCGTGCCAAGCCCAACCGAAACCCAGACAAGCTACAACTAGAGTAATGGCAAGAGTGATCATCGATTCAACGGGGTCACTCGGCCATGCTGCTTCCGTTGGAGGGCAAGGCGCGCTGCCAAGCAACAAGCTCCGCTGCTCGCAAGTCACGCAGCAACACGCGGTTTGCCGGCGTCACAGGAATCCGAATGGAGGCAGCTAGGCGGTTAGGTTTGCATCCAGCGAGGTGGCGGACGATAAAAGGCACGGGGCGAGTCGTCTGCCGGAGGCCAGGCGTTGTTCCAAAGAAAGGCAATTCAGTTGTCATAACGGGAATAGCTTTACGACGTAACTAGTGGTCTCACAATAGACCGAAAGAGCTAGTCGCGGCTGCCGGCGCGCTTTGGGCGATAGCCCTTGATCGAAGGCGGTACGGCCCAATAGCACGGGCTGTGATCCTGCCATCTCCGGACGCCAGCCTCCTTTTTCAACCCCAAATCCGCGTGGGCTGCGTGTGTCAAGCAGATCCAACTTGATTTTCCGGTGCTGCGAAGTTTGCCAACAATTGATTTCAGGAAGGAGTCCGCGCATTGTATGGATGAGGTATGGAAGAGAAGGTTGATCTGGGACAAATCTTAAAGAACTGGCCGTATGATCCGGACGATGACGTCCGGTTGGTCGCTGCGTCCGATGGGCGACAAGTGCTCCAAGTCCGATTGCCCTTAGGCATAGAGCAGTACGAACTCGAGGGACGTCCTGATGGAGAACGCCCTTACGGCAAGGAATCGGCGTTGGTCTATCACTTGGAACGTCTCAAGGCAGCGGAGAAGTCAGGACAACGGGCGGAGTTTATGTTGAGTTCGGAGGATTGTGCGGAATTGTTCACCGAGGGGACGCTTTACTACTATCGCTACTTGCATCTGTTTCAAGCTAAGGCCTGGAAAGACACTGTCCGAGACACGACCCGAAACTTGGAGCTGTTTGACTTGGTGCACCTGGCGCCCGTATCTCCTGAGAATGAAAGGCGCCGCCGAAGCGATGGCGGAGCTGGATGAGGGGAATTTCGGTCGCGCCCTCGAGATTATTCATGCGACAGTGGCTCTAATTGAAGCTCTGGAGGTGATGGAGGATGAAACCTTCCAGTATGAGCGCGAGCGGTCTCTGGTCGCTCTGCGAGACATGGCGAGCCAGATCGACGAGAATCGTCCCGTTACGGAGTTAGAGTCCTTGGAACGAGAACTTCGGCAGGCCATCGAAACGCAACGGTTTGAGCAAGCGGCGCATCTTCGAGATCGCATCCGACTGCTGCGGGGACCCTCGCACCAGTGAGCCTTTAAGAGTTTTCTCTCCGTTCTCTAAGTCTCGCTTTCTTTGGAAACGAAGACTGAGACGGGCGCTTTCCGAAGGGATAGCATCGCGAATTGTTGGCCGTGGCCAGGGCGGCGACAGGATGCTCTTGCATCTCGTCTCGTTCTGTTTCATAACAATTGCTGACACAAATCCGCAGGCCGACCCAACGTTCGCCGCGTACTTATGTGTCGAGGGAAGCGAACGCCTCTTGTTCTCTTTGGAGATGCGAGCGGCTGGTCCCGTGCGGACGACACCGAGACAAGCGCGAACAAAAGTCTCAACCGATACAATCTTTATGGCCAACCCGAAGAAGAAGAATCCGTCCATGCCCCGCCGGAAGTTTCTGCAACTCTCAGCGGCCACGGTGGGGGTGGCTGGCGCTGGGGATATCCGCGAAAGCCAGGCAGCTCAAGCGAATGAAAAAGCGACCGATCCGAGCGCTCGTTCTAGTGCCGGTCGGAAGCGCGCTTTCAACGGCGCTTACTCGGGTGCCTATTTGAACCGCGTCGCGTTTCCCCTCGGAGGTTTAGGTGCGGGCATGCTCTGTTTGGAGGGGACAGGTGCGCTTTCACACGTCTCACTGCGAAACAAACCGGAGGTCTTTAACGAACCGATGACCTTCGCGGCGATTTCCATCAAAGGACAGCCGAAATCCGCGCGAGTTCTGGAAGGGCAGGTTCCGCCCTGGAAGCTGTTTGGGTCGCCGGGAACAGGTAACGGCGCGGCTGGAACATCATTTGGCCTCCCTCGGTTTAAGGAAGCCAGCTTTGCAGCACGATTCCCCTTTGCGACCGTTAATCTCGCAGATCCTCAAGTGCCACTCCAGGTTGCCATTACTGGTTGGAGCCCATTTGAACCTGGGGACGCCGACAACTCGAGTTTGCCGGTGGCCGGTCTGGAGTATCGGTTCACCAATTCCGGGAAAGCGGCGGTCGAGGCGGTCTTTTCGTTCAATGCCAGAAACTTCATGCCGATAGGGCAGAACGCTGGCGCAGTCCGGCCTATTGCAGGTGGGTTCATTTTGTGGGGCGGCCCGGGCAAAGATAAGCCGTGGGAGGAAGGGGCACTTTCGGTGATGGTGTCCGATCCTAGTGTCCGGGTTAACTATGCCTGGTTTCGGGGGGGGTGGTGGGATGCTCTGACGATGGCCTGGAAGGATGTCAGCGAAGCGGCTAGCTTGGATCGTCCACCTGTCACCGAAAACGGAGCGTCTCCCGGAGCGACCCTGTTTGTCCCCTTTCAACTTGGCCCAGGTGAGACCAAATCCATTTCCCTGCGGTTAGCATGGTTTTCTGGACAGACGAATTTGCGGATCGGGAAGGACCCGGGCGGGAAACCGGCGATCGAAGAACACCACCGGCCCTGGTATGCGGGGCGTTTTACCGATATTAACTCTGTCAGCTACTATTGGCGCGATCACTATGCCGAGCTTCGAGAAAATGCCGCGAGGTTTAGCGGTGCGTTTTATGAAAGCACACTGCCACCGGAGGTCCTCGAAGCGATTGCGGCTAACTTGACGATTCTCAAATCGCCGACGGTCATGCGCCAGAGCGATGGCAAGCTCTGGTCCTGGGAAGGATGTTCCGATAATTCGGGATGCTGCCATGGCTCGTGCACTCACGTTTGGAACTACGCGCAAGCTATCCCCCATCTTTTCCCAACCCTGGAACGAACCTTACGCGAAACAGAATTCGGACCTTCTCAGAGCGATGCGGGTCACCAGACGTTTCGGGCGTCACTGCCGATTCGACCGGTCGACCACGATTTCCATGCGGCTGCGGATGGGCAGTTAGGCGGAATCATGAAGGTCTTTCGTGAATGGCGGATTAGCGGTGACACCGCGTGGTTGAAAGCCCTTTGGCCAAATGTGCGAAAGAGCCTGGATTACTGCATCGAAACTTGGGATCCGGACCATAAGGGAGTCGTGGCTGAACCTCATCACAACACCTACGACATCGAATTCTGGGGGCCGGATGGTATGTGCACGAGCTTTTACCTCGGGGCACTCCGCGCCGCTTCGTTGATGGCGCGTGCGGTAGGTGAGGACATTCCGCTCTACAACGAGTTGTTTGAGAAAGGAACCCAGCGAACGGAGACGGAGTTATTTGACGGGGAATATTTCATTCAGAAGATCGAATGGAAGACGCTCCGCGCGAAAAACCCGGTGGAGGTTAAGAGCTTTGGTGGTAACTACTCCCCGGAAGCGGTGGCGTTAATGGAAAAGGAAGGGCCTAAATATCAGTATGGTTTGGGGTGTTTGTCCGATGGAGTTCTTGGATCGTGGCTTGCTCTCGTTTGTGGAGTTGGGCAAGTGCTCGATCGAGCGAAGGTCGCCAGTCATCTTAAAGCTATTCACAAATATAACCTCAAGCATGACCTCTCCGGTTACCCAAACCCTCAACGACCGTCCTACGCCTGCGGCGCGGAGGGCGGGTTGCTTCTTTGCACTTGGCCCAAAGGCGGCGAACTGGCATTGCCGTTTGTCTATTCGAACGAAGTGTGGACGGGGATTGAATATCAGGTGGCGGCTCATTTGATGAGTCTCGGGATGGTCGCCGAAGGACTGGATATCGTCCAGACATGCCGCGAACGATACGATGGTCAAGTTCGTAATCCATTCAACGAATACGAGTGCGGCCATTGGTATGCTCGAGCGATGTCTTCCTACGGTCTGCTGCAAGGGCTATCGGGAGCGCGTTACGACGCTATCGAGAAGATCCTGTATTTGGAGCCGAATGTCGCTGGCGACTTCAGCAGCTTTTTCGCCGCAGCAGGTTCCTACGGCCTGGTTGGCGTGAAGAACGGCAAAGCCTTCTACGAACCGAGAAAGGGCCAGCTCGAGATTCGAGAGATTAAGTACGTCGGCCGCGCGTGATGCAGCGCGGAGCCCTTGGGCCTACCGAATCGGCTCGTAAGTGCGATGGTGCAGATCAGAGACCAGCGATCTCAACCAGATCCGAACCCATTGCCAAGCCCCTTTGGCCGCCCCGCCTTTCTCGTAACGGCGCATCGACGTCATCGCCTGGGCGCCAGCAATGAATCGATAACGACCGAAGCGGCGGAGGCGACGGATGAGTTCGCTGTTTTCCCGAACTTGGAGTGCCTCGTTAAAACCGCCGACCTCCTTGAATTGATCACGCCAACAGCAGATCACGCCGGAACTCCCGCAATGCAGAGCGCGCCGATGCATCCAGTTCTTAAAATGGTAATAGGCGGCGTAGCGGAGCCGCAGCGCATCCGGACGACCTTCGATCGTTGCACTAGAACAATCCGCGGTGAACTGGCGCGCAATTTCGGCCAAGGCTTCTGGATTGAGTCTCGTATCAGCATCCAGGAAAACTAAAAGCTCGCCGCGCGCCTTGGCGCCGCCAGTATTGCGCGCTTTACCGAGCCCGCGCTCCGCCAGGTCAATCACGCGATCGCAAAGGGGGTGGGCGACTTGAGCGGTCAGGTCAGTACAACCGTTGGCAATGACGATCACCTCGAAAAAGCGATACGTCTGAAGACGCAGCGCTTTCAAGGTCTCGCCAATATACGCTTCTTCGTTATGGGCAGGAATGAGTATCGATATAAGCGGATTCATACGGTCTAGCTCTCCTTCGAGGCGGCGTCCAAGAAATCTGAGCTCACCCTCGTCAAACCGTGAAAACATAAATCAGTGTGACGAGAGTGCCTCCCGAAAAACAGTTCCCTGCTTCCCCTTACTTGACCATGCGGGCTCTGCGCCTATGCTGACGGGCATTCATGAGTCGGTCGCAAGCTTCTTTTGCTAGAGCTGAGTCCCGCGCTACGGTGTTCAGCGGCGGCGTTGGTGACGGGCGGATCCGTTTCCGAGTTCAATCCGCGGGTCATCATCTCGGGATCGGCTTGGCCATCGCGGTGCTGATTTGGTTACAGCTGGAGGTCCTGTCTGTGACCGCGGCCTCTTTTGCGCCGGGGTTGATCGTTACGTTCACTGGAGCGTCGAACGCGGCGGCGGTAGATCGCATCGTCCTGCCAAATGTCATGTTGTTCGTCGCCGCCAATACTGCTCCAACGTCGTTCGTGTCACCTGGCCCGTTTCAAGCGGAGTGGAGCGGTTGGATCACGGCGGAGCTTCGAGGCGATTACACTTTTGAAGCAGAGATAAATGGGCAGTTTAACTTGGAGATCAATGGGACCACTGTTCTCCAAGGCACGGGCCAAGACCAGCGGATCACTTCGGAAAGAGCTTCTCGGCTGAACAAAGGAACGAATTCGATTGTGGCGAAGTTTCTCGCCCGCCATCCCGGCGACGCTTACGTGCGCCTGCGTTGGAAGCCGAAAGGCAGCTGGACTCAACCCATTCCCCCAGGATTGTTTTCGCACGAAGCAGGGACAGAGAGTCTCAAGCAGACCGAGGCCAGACACCTAGGAAGAGAGCTCTTCATGGAGTTGCGATGCGCAAATTGTCATCTTTCGGCACCAACGGGGAAAGCCAACTCGGAACCGTCGATGGACGGTCCGTCTTTTGATGGAATTGGCTCCCGCCGCCAGCAAGGGTGGCTTGAGCAGTGGATCCTTGACCCCAAGTCCCTTCGGGCGAATGCTCGAATGCCGCGTTTTTTTTCAATGGCAGCGAAAGACAAAGCTGTGGCTGCGGCGGCGTATTTGGCTTCGCTTCGAGATGGGTTTGGAAACGAAACGCTAAGCGGTGACTCGAAGGGCGCGGACAATGCGCAACGGGAATCGGGACGGCGTCTGTTTGAAGGGCTCCACTGTGCGGCTTGTCACGATACGGCTCAGAGTGGTCAACTCGATCCGACGCGCGTGCCGCTTCACCAAGTGACGCGTAAGTTCGGTTGGAAGAGTCTCGTCGAATACCTTCAGCGACCGGAAGCTCACGACGTGTGGAGTCGCATGCCGAATTTCAAATTATCGGACGACGAATCCAAAGCGCTCGCATCGTATCTCCAGGGGATAGCAACCGATGTCCCCCAAAGCGGGCCGGCTGCGTCGACAGCGTCGTTGGTGGAGGAAGGTAAATCTGTCGTGCAAGCCTTGGGTTGCCTTAATTGCCACCCTTCGCCGTTACCGAACCGATTCTCCGGAAAACGACTCGACACGGTGCCCGTGTCGGCATGGACGAACTTGTGTGTGTCCCCTCAGGCGCACACGGTTTCGGGAGTTCCCTGGTTTAGCCTGACTCCACAACAAACGGAGGCCTTGCGAATTTACGTGTCAAATGGTCCGTTGCAGCCAAACCGACCGAGTCCTATCGAATTTGCTCAATTCGCGATGCGTGACCTTCGTTGTGCCGAGTGCCACGGCAAATTCGAGGGATTCCCCCCCCTGGACTGGCTTGGCGAGAAGTTGAATCCGGAGTGGAGCCGGCCGTTCATCGCGGGGGAACTCACTTACCGCCCGCGTTCTTGGCTCGAGGCGCGTATGCCCGGCTTTCCTGCGTACTCCCAAGGATTGTCGGCCGGGATGGCTGCGCTGCATGGATACCCGCCCACTTCACCCAAAACGGCCTCGACGGACGCGGCCGCTGCGGAAGTTGGCCGAAAGCTCGTTTCAGCGGACGGCGGACTCTCGTGCATTGCGTGTCATGCCGTCGGCAAAGTCCGCGCCACTCAGGTGTTCGAAAACGCCGGGATTAACCTGGCTTACGCAAC
>JBGAIN010000097.1:0-29965 GCA_044225505.1 Limisphaerales bacterium | reverse complement strand
TCTCGGTAAACGCCTGGTCCGAGTGGCGATCACGGTATTCGTTCAACAACTCCAATCCGTTCATGTTTCACCTGTAATCGGCAAGGGGCGCAAAAGGTAACAACCCCTTTTTGACAGCGATCGCCCACGGCGCCGATTCTCGAGCGGATACCACCCCGTCGGACGGTGTGGAACGTTCACCAGCTGGGGATCAGAGAAACCGTGCTCAGGCAGACTCCAACGGTTTGGGGACGATTCGTCACCAGATGGTCATTCTGCCATGGACCAGCAGCGCGCCGGCTTAGACGCACCACCTTTCCGGGGTGGAATACCAGCGTCCACTCGGCTCAAGCCGTTCCATTACCGCGCTCGCCAAGTCGCCGACAGTCTCGTCGCGCAGCCCCAAAAACACGTTCGCCGCGTTCGAGCCAATCGGTGGCTCGCCACGCGGCGAACGGAACTTCTTAAGCGAGTGGAATCAGCCCAGTTTCGGCATCGGCGTCCAAGCGCCTTTCTTCGAATTCGAATCGAGGCAGGTTTGAAGGAAGGCCATTCCCGTCCAGCCGTCCTCGACCGTGGCGTACTTCGAACCGTCCGTCGCGAACGGCTTGCCCGCTTGGTAGGCACGCACATCGGCCTCAAAGCACCGGTGCAACCGGGCGAATGCATCGTGGAAGGCTTCGGGATGTCCCGAAGGTATCGTCGGCTCCGCCATGAGATCGGCAGGCACATCCTTGGGCAGGAAACCGTCGCCGGGCGCTACCGCACCGCGATAGTAGACGCGGTCTGGCTGGCCCATGAGCGAAATACGCACCACTTCGGGGTCTTCCTGTCTCCAACGCAAGGTGCCCTTCGTGCCGTTCACTTCGATTCCAAGGTCGTTGAGATGACCGACCGAGATCTGCGAAGCTCGCACCAAGGCGCGAGCGCCGTTGTTCAGATGGCAGTAGGCCGTAAAATGATCGTCGATCGGACGGCCTTTTACAAAGATCTCCAGGTTGGCGGAGATATCGGAGATTTCCAACCCGGTGACGTAACGCAGCTGCATTAACGCGTGGGTGCCAATATCGCCACCGCAACCCGAGCCGCCCGCTTTCTTGGGATCGACGCGCCAGGACGCTTGTTGTTGGCCCGTATCCTCCAGCTTAGTGGCCAACCAGCCTTGGAGATAGTAGGAATCCACCCAGCGGACTTCGCCGAGCAGCCCAGAGCGAACGATGTATCGGCTAAATCGGGTTGTCCAATGGCCCAAGTAAGTGTGAGCCAAAGCGAAAGGTATCTTCTTCTCCTTGACCTTCTTGACCAGCTTTTCGGCTTCCTCCAGGGTCACGGTCAGGGGCTTTTCGCAGAAGACGGGAATCCCCGCTTCCAACGCCTTCATGGCCGGGTCGAAATGAACGAAATTGGGCGTCACGATGAGGATATAGTCCAGCTTCTCGTTGGCCGGCGCGGAGGCCTGGGCCTTGATCATTTCGTCATAGGAGCCGTAGCCTTTGATTGGGTAGGGCCAGTTGGCGGCTTCTTCGAGCGCGATTTTCGGGTCAGGGAAAAGCGCCCCGGCGGTAACACGTCGGGTGCCGTCGAAGTGAATGGCTTTTTGGTGAGGATTGACGATGAAGGCGCCTTTGCCTCCGCCCACCAAACCCACATTCAGAGGTCGATTGGACATAATTGTTTGGCTTAACTTGTTAACGCGATTCGTGTCGGTGCAGAACCTGGAAGGCTTGCTCCACAATTCAGACTAGTGAAATCAAAGGGTGCTTCAAGCGTTTTGTGGAATCGTAACTGGGGATTTTACTATCAGGCCATCAACGTCAGGAGCGTTGGCCAAACAGGCGCTTCGAAGCGGCTCTTGCAAGGCAGAAAGCAACCGTGACCGCTTAGAATTGGGTTTGGGCAAGATCCAATTCAGATGCACGACTCCCCCACCCTGAACCCACGCGGATCCCACGTTAGCGTGCGGTTAGCGTGCGGTTAGCGTGCGGTTAGCGTGCGGTTAGCGTGCGGGTCGAGCGACACAGGGTCGGGAGACGTGCGCTGGTCTCGGGAGTTCGTCGGCTCTTGGCTATCTCATTGCCCCGAAGCAGCTTGCATAGAAAGCGCACCGGTATGCGCCGGATTCAGCTCCCACGCTTTAACAAAACAGGCACCGGCACCTTTGTCTCCTTGTCCTAGAAGGCCTAAACCAACCAAAAAATGGCCCTGCGCAAGCCGTAGACGTTCGGCACGCTTTTCCCCGAACTTCGCGAAGTAGTCCGTCGATTCACTGTTCCGGTCCAGTTGCTTGCGCCCGGAACGGACCAAATTGTCAAACAGACGGGAGGCTTCCTCGGCCTTCCCCACCTTTTGCAGCGCTAACGCTCTATAGTAAAAACCTTCAGAAAGTCCTGAATCCGCGGCGGCTGAGGCTTGCTGGTAGGCCGTCGTAGCGAGGTCCGAGGCGCCCAGGACGCGTTGAGCTTCCCCGATTTCGTAATAGATTTCCGAGACGCGCCGCGGGTGAACGGGCTTTCCGACCTCTTGGTTGCGCGGGTACTCCAACGCGGCCTGAAACTTCTCCAAGGCCAGGGCCGGTTCACCCCCGGCCAAGTACTGGCGGCCAGCGACCAGGCAGGCGTTCACATAAACATCATGAAGTTCGCCGCTTCCCTCCCAATTGTGGAAGTGGCGCTCGCGCAGGAATCGAAGTGCGTCCTGCGCATGCCCATCCGCGATCAGCAGGACGATGAAGCGCGTCATGGCGTCGTCTCGCTGTTCGACCGCGTCGCGGCTCTCGATCAGACGGTTTAACCGCGTGCGCAAGGCAGTCCCTGCCGCCTCGTATTGCACGTCTAACTCATAAAGCAACCGGGCGTTTTTCGGGTCAAGCTCGACCGCTTTTTCCAGGCTGGTGATGGCCTTGGGCACATCATGCCCGTGCTGTGCGTAAGCCAAACCTAGATTTCGGTGGACCAAAGCTAGCTTCGGTTCACCGTCACGCGCCTTTTCCCAAAATCCGATCGCTAGCTCCGGCTGGCGATCATAGTAGGCATTCCCCAGATAATATGCGGCGCGAGCGTCGGTTGGGTCTTGTTCCAAGGCGTGACGCAGAACGACGACTTCCTGATAGCGACTCGGAAAACAAAAGCCGGGGTCGAGCTTGGCGGCCAGGGCATACGTTTTCTTCGCGTCAACGGAGCGCCCGAGCTGGGTATCGAAAAAAGCCCTGGCATAAAGAAGCATCGGGGACATGGCACCAACGGTTTTAGCTTGGTGAAGAACCTGTGTAGCCTCGTCCCAGAAGCCTTCGGCCGCATAGCCCAGGCCGAGTTCCAGAATCGATTGAGGCTCGCCGCGAGTCACAGTCTGGAGGTGCTCCTGAGTTTGGTTCGCTTCCGAGACGAGACCCATTTGTCTCTGGCAAAGGTAAAGCTCGTTCCAAGAGCGGGCCGAGAGTGGATCGATCTCCAAAATTGACTTCGCCAATTCGGTTGCTTCCAGGAGATGCGCCCGGCGGCGTAAAAGCGTGGTTTTGAAAGCGAGCGCTTGAGGGTCACGCGCGCGCAACGCGAGACAACGTTCCAGATGATCTGAGGCATCGTCATATCGACCTCGTTGCGAGTCGATCTGGGCTAGTTCCTGAAAGGCAGGTCCTGCCCAACCGGGAGTCCAGGCTGCCCTCTGATAAGCGTCGACCGCTGCCTCGGTCGCCCCCGTATTTTCGAGCGCCAAGCCTAAGTAGTAGAACGCTTCGCCGTCTTTGGGGCGAACGTCATTAGCGGTGGCGCGAGCGAGCGCATTGCTCAGATAGCGAGCGGCCTGGGCCCAATCCCATTGGCGGCAGGCGAGGATGCCCATCGCGGTGTTGGCACGGCAGTCGCCAGGGTCTCGCGCCAGGATCTCGAGATAGTACGGGCTGGGCTCAAACGCTGGGCTGTAAAGCTGTTCGATGCGCTGGCCCGTGTAATAGAGTTCGTCGCTGCTCGCATAATCTTTGGGCGACTTGGGCCGTTCCACAGCCTTAGGACGGGGCGAGCCTTTCGGCTTGGCAGGTTGATACGCCAGGATTTCTTCACCCGTCCGACTTTGCACGGTCACCCGCACCTGTTCGGGAACGACATTTCTTTCCAGCAAGACTTCTTCGTGAAGGCTCCGGAGCGGATCGAGGTCGATGCGCTTTTCGAAGATGGTTTTGGAGTTTGCCTGGACGAAGAGACGACTGCTGTCGAATGGCTTGGTTGAATTCAACGCGATCTGAGCGACGCCGTTGGTGATCTCCAAGTTGAGGGCCGCATCGCGATTTGCGAGCTTTACTCCGCCGAGCCCGCGAATGGGGTACCACCAATGCTTCCATTCTCGAGTTTGTCCTGGCTCCAACCAGCTATAATCCGGCTGATTGTCCGACCAGGCGCCGGCCATTAACTCAAGATAGGGGCCATCCGAGTCACTCAAAATATCTGTCCACATAGCGCCCTCAGGACCGTTGCCCCATTCAAAGAACTTCTTCCCGGGCGCCATATGGTGGTCGGACCATTGCAGCACTCCAGCTTGCTTTCCGTGATCGTAGCCACCGAACCAGTCCTCCTCACACTTCCAGGCAAAGAACGAGACGGGCGAGGGATGATTTTTCCACCACGAGATGTCCACGCCGCGCGTGTAGTCCGTGCCTCCGTAGATTTGCTTAGCCACAGGCCAGCTTGCAAATTCTGGCTTTCCATGTTGGACCGTCCACTCCGTTCCAGGGGGGAAAAGAACTTGGTAATGCTCATTGGCATGCACCGCTGGATTAATCCAGAAGAGAATGGGATGACTCATCGGTGTGGGATTGAAAACCCGCATGGTCATCTCAATGAAGTTCCGGTCAGGAAACAGGGTTAAACCGACCAGCCACTTTAGCCCATGGCGTAACTCCGTCTCGCCCACCCAGACTGTCTTGCTTCCATCCGCGTTCGTCCGGCATGTAAAATCGACCGGCATAAAGCTGCTGGCGCGGTGGTGATGCGGAACGTTCCACTCGACGCCGCCGGAAATCCAGGCCCCTAGCATCCCGATCAGCGCGGGCTTGATCACATGCTGGCGGTAGAAGAAATCGTAGCCGTTGCTCTTGTCGGTCGCCGAAAAAATTCGTCCACCCAACTCCGGCAAGACAGATACTTTGATGAATTCGTTCTCGAGAAAGACCGCGCGATAGCCTCGGTCGACTTTCTGATCGGTCAGCTTGTCCATCACCGGGTACGGGTAAAACGTGGCGCGAGCTCCTTGATACGTTCGCCCCTGGTAAAACCTTGGATTCGGGTCGGCAGGAGCGACCTCATAAGTCGGCAGCGTGAGCGTCTCTTCCCACAACCGAACAGGAGCCGTCGGCTCTGCGGCGAACAACAACGATACCGCCCCGAAAGCGAAGACCATTAGGAACACGCAACTCTTGAGGCAAGCTGAGTAAATACGCTTCATAGCTTGAAAACGAACAATGCGGCTCGGTGTCGACTTCATTCCATACCGCGCGGAACTCCCAGATACAAGCCTGCACCGGTCGCCCTGATGGGTTTTCAAGAGCCCATCCCGCGTCAACTCACGTGATATACTAACGGGGTATGCGCCAGATATTCCTGCTATCCCCTGCAAAAACGACCGGAGAACGCGCGCGCCTGGTCGACAATCCGGCCGCCCGATTCCATCTGGCCTGCGGACTCCGCTCCAACGACGAAGTCCCTTTGGGCGAGGTTTTCAGCTTTTGAGCGGTCTCTACTTTCGCGGCAAAGGCACGTATGCAAAAGCCTTCGCCCAGCCGCCGTTGGGCTTTCCTGGCGGGCTTTTGCTGCGCGCTGCATCCGCGCAGACTGAACTGGAATACGCAGCATTAGCCGGAGCGAATCGACATGGGAAACGGCCCAGGAAACTTGCGCCCCGGAGTTGGGGCTACAAGCTGCTCGAGGGAACGACCGAACTGGATGCGGCCAAGTCATCGACCGCATCGCACTGAAAGGCGGCTCGACCGTTACTTGATTAACTCCTCGGCAATCTGGACCGCGTTCAAAGCAGCCCCTTTGAGCAGTTGGTCGCCGGAGACCCAGAAACAGAGGCCATTCTCCATGGCACAGTCCATGCGCAAACGACCGACCTGGCAATTGTCCTTTTCCGCGGTGTAAAGCGGTAAAGGATATTCCGATTTTTCGGGCGTATCGACAATATCCAAGCCTGGTGCTTTCTTGAGCACCTCGCGCGCGGATTCGACTGTCACCGGCTTCTGGAATTCGGCGCTGACGGCTACGGAATGGGAAGCGATGAAGGGAACGCGCACGCAAGTGACGCTCGCCAGAAAGCCAGGGTGATGCATGATTTTGCGGCCTTCATTCTGCATCTTCATTTCCTCCTTCGTGTATCCAGAAGGCAGGAAGGAGTCGACCTGCGGAGGACGTTGAAAGCAATTTGATGAGGATAAACTTCGCGCGTCACGGGTTGACCCGAACGATCTGGCCAACCTGCCGGCGCAGCTCTTCGATGGCCTTGGCGCCCGTACCAGAGACAGCTTGGTAGCTCGACGCAAAAATCCGCTTCCTCCGAACGCCTGGTGCAAAGGGTAGAGCGCCATCAAGGTGATGGCCGTCGTGCAGTTAGGGTTCGCGATGATCCCCTTGTGCCAACTGACGTCGGACGCGTTAATCTCAGGCACCACGAGTGGCACTGTCTCATCCATCCGGAAGGCGCTGGAATTATCGACCACCACACACCCTGCCTTGGCGGCCAGCGGCGCAAATTCCTTGGAGATACTTCCGCCCGCGCTGAACAGGGCGATATCGATGCCTCGGAACGCATCCTTCGTGAGTTCTTTAACCGTAACCTGGCTTTTCTTATACGTCAGCGTCTTGCCAACCGAGCGAGCGGAGGCCAGCAACGTCAACGTGCTGACCGGAAAGTTCCGCTTTTCGAGCGTTTTGATCATCTCGATGCCAACGGCGCCCGTTGCACCGACCACTGCCACATGAGGGCTACGGTTCATAAAGGGGCCCGAATATAGCGACTGCACCGGGCCTGTCAATCGGCTCAAAGAGGTTGCTGACCGATTTGGAAGTTCAGGGCCCTCTGGCACGACGTTGGGCGGTAAAAAACTCCTTGTCTGAAAGGGCCTTGGCGCGTAGGGATTATTCATGTCAACTCCATCAAGCGCTACGCCGCTGGAGCCTCAAAAGCTAATCCACCGGCGCCAGTTTTTAAGATACTCTGCACTCGGTCTTGGAACCGCCTTGGCCGCGCCCGCTTTTCTGCGAGCCCAATCACCCAACAGCAAATAGAACATCGCTGTGATTGGCGCAGGTGGCAAAGGAGCGAGCGACACCGATCATTGCGCCGGCGAGAACATTTACGCTCTCTGCGACGTGGACGACAACACGCTGAAGTCCCGCTTACAAAAGTATCCCGGCGCCAAGACGTTCAAAGATTACCGCAAGATGTTCGATGAGATCGCCAACAACATCGACGCGGTCATCGTCGCCACGCCGGATCATCACCACGCTCCAGCGAGTGTTATGGCGATGAAGCTGGGCAAAGCGGTCTATTGTCAGAAGCCTCTTGTCCAGTCTGTTTACGAAGCCCGGATCATGCGTCAACTTTCCAAGGAAAAGAAACTGGCGACCCAGATGGGTAACCAAGGCAGCGCTGAAAACGGATTGCGCCGAGCCGTGGAAGTGGTCCAAGCCGGAGTTATCGGGTCAGTTCGCCAGCTACATGTTTGGTCCAACCGCGCAATCTGGCCGCAGGGAATTGGCCGTCCGGAAGGTGAAGATCCGGTTCCTGATACGCTCGACTGGGACTTGTGGATCGGCCCGGCGCCGATGCGGCCTTATAAGAAGAAGGTTTATCACGACTTTGCCTGGCGCGGTTGGTACGATTTTGGAACCGGCGCTTTAGGCGACATGGCTTGCCACACGGTCAACATGCCGTTCCGCGCGCTCAAACTCGGATTCCCGAGCAGCATCGAGGCGCGCATCTCGAAGTTGTCCACGCAGAGCCGCGCCCGCGATAACAAGGAGACGTATCCTGCAGCGTCGGAGATTCGCTTCGAGTTTCCGGAGCGTGAAGGTCTGGTGCCGCTGGCGTTCACTTGGTACGATGGCGGGTTGCAGCCTTACTCAGAATTGACCACAGAGATTACCGACTTGATGGAAGATGTGCCAATCAGCGGTTGTCTACTCGTTGGAGACAAAGGCAAGATCTTCTCCCCCGACGATTATGGCGCCCGATTCTTCATCAAACTGAACGATGAAAAAGGACTGACCCCAGGAGATCAGCACGAAGCGGTTAAGGCAGTTCCTCAGACCATTCCGCGTAACGAGTTTCAAGGTGACGCAGACAAGCGCCAACACCTGGAGTGGATTGAAGCGTGCAAGACGGGTAAGCCGAGCTACTCGAACTTCGATACGGCAGCCTACCTGACCGAGATCATTCTGCTGGGGTGCGTCGCCATGCGCGTCGGCAAGAAGCTCGAATGGGATGGCCCAGGCATGCGCGCCAAGAATGCTCCGGAAGCGGCCAAATACGTTCGCCGTGATTACCGAGACGGTTGGAGCGTCAACGCGGGCTGATTCAATTCCTTCGAATCAATCGCACGGGCGGGAGTCAGCTCCCGCCCGTTTTCTTTTGGAACGCTGCACCGGCTTTCAGATTCGTCGTCCGGTCAACGGCAACATCTTCCGCCCGGCGGCAGAACGACAATCCTGTTGAAGTCTCTCTGGACTTCCTGGACATTCGCGTCGGTGAAATTATCTATCGTCGTACCGGCCTACAACGAGGAGAAGCTGATCGGAGCTTCCCTCCAACAGGTCACGGAAGCCACGAAGGCTCTGACCGCATGCGGGTGGCAGCACGAAGTTATCGTGTGCGACAACAACTCCACGGACCGAACGGCAGACTTGGCACGTGGCGCTGGCGCCAAGGTGGTTTTCGAGCCGGTTAATCAAATCGGGCGGGCACGCAATCGGGGGGCCACGGCCGCCAGCGGCGAATGGCTGGTCTTTATTGATGCGGACACGCATCCAAGTGCCGGATTGTTCGGCGAAGTCGCAGATGTAATTCGCAGTGGGAAGGTCTTGGCGGGCGGTTGCACCATTCGCCTGGACGAGCATCATTGGATCGGTTCCGCGCTGACTCGAAGCTGGAATGGGCTTAGCCGCCTCACCGGTTGGGCCGCGGGCTCGTTCATTTATTGTGAAGCGCGAGCCTTCCGCCACGTAGGTGGATTCAACCAAGACCTGTTCGCTTCCGAAGAGATCGACCTGTTCAAGCGCCTCAAGAAACTTGCTCATACCGAGGGCCGGGCTATACAGATCTTACACCGACACCCCGTCGTGACTTCCGCTCGCAAACTACATCTCTACTCGCGCCTTGAGCATCTCCGGTTCTTTACTCGTTGCCTCCTCAAACCTGCCAGCACGCTGCGCCAACGAGACTCCTGCCCCACTTGGTATGACGGTCGACGGTAGCCGGTGGACGGGAGACTTGTTTGCTCGCTCGGCCATTGCTAGTTTTGCGCCATGGAAACACTCGGTCCGCCTGACACCCATTACCTCTCCGCGGCGATAGGTTGGATGGAACTGGGGAATCCACAGGAAGCGAAGGCAGAACTGGCCAGGGTCTCTCCAACGTTCGCTGAACATCCGGGCACTTTGGAAGTCGCGTGGGCTATCTATGCGGCGGAAAAGAATTGGTCAGAAGCGCTAAAAGCTGCGGAGTGTCTTGTCCGATCCGCCGCCGAACAATCCAGTGGCTGGTTGCATCGCGCTTACGCTCTGCGCCGCGCTCCTGGCGGCGGCTTGCAAGCCGCTTGGGACGCATTGTTACCGGCGTACGAAAAATTTCCAGAGGAGCCGACCATCCCCTACAATCTCGCTTGCTACGCTTGCCAACTACATCACCTCGACTCCGCACGACGCTGGCTGCAATGCGCAGTCCGAATCGGGGGGAAAAACCACATTAAGCGGATGGCGGTTGCCGATCCTGATCTTGAACCGCTTTGGGGTGAAATAAAGCTCCTCTAAAGTGTCGATTCGCTGAGTTCGCGCGCAGGTTCCGGGCGCGGCGACGTCCCTGAGTGAGATCAGGTAGATCTGACGGCAAAGTGACCGGAAGGACCGAGGTTACTCTGTCGCAAAAGGTGCTTCGGAACCAGAGCTCCCCGTAAATGAAACTCCCCCTGGCTTGAAAACACCAGAGGGAGTGTAGATCCACAAGGCCGACCGACGGCCGAACTCTGGACGAACTATTTTTGCGCGGCCTCAGCGGCGGGAGCAACCACCCATTCGATTGCGACTTTAACTTCGTCACCGGTCTTGATCAGTCCCATGGCCAACGCCGGGGCCGGAGGCTTGATTCCGTAGTCAGTCATTTTGATCGGAACGGAGCCTTTGATCTTGAGCTTACCGCCGTCAACGCGCTCAATCGTCACGGGCATTTCAATCGCCTTCTTCGTTCCAGAAATGGTCAGGTCTCCTGTGCTGACGTACTCGCCAGGACCATTGGGAGATTTAGGCTCTGCTTTCAGGGTCAGGCTGGTTATCTGGTATTTGATGGACGGATTCTCCTTCATCTTCATGTGTTCCTGCATCACTTCGTCCATTTTCTTATTGCCGCTCTTGAGCGAGCGCACGGGAATCGTGACATCGACCTTGGGCGCGGGCGTCACCGTCTTGAGATCTTTGTCGAAGGCGGAGCTCACCTCCATGCTGCCGGAGATGATCTGTCCTTTGACCGTCCAATCATGGATATTGGAGGTTCCGTCGATTTTAACTTCGCTGCCAGGCTGCGCCATGTACTTGACGGTGTCAGCGGCGCGCAGGGAAGCAACGCCGAGGAGCACGACGAGGCTCAGGGCGGCGCGTTGGGACAGGAGGATGGGCGTTTTCATGACTTTAATGGGACTTTGACTTAGTTCAGTTACCGAGTTATTGATTCAGTCGCAGCTACAGATTGGACTGATCCCATGCCATCGTGATTCAAAAGGCCTGAGGTCCAATTGCATGCGGCTGTTTGGCGACAAACCATCGATTACGCCGCTTCGAACAGATCCTTGCTCAGGCTCACTTTCTGTCCTTTCATGATCGCCTCGTTGGCTTTGATGGCGATGATGGCCGCGTCCAAACCTTCTTGATATCCAGCACCGGGCTGCTTCTTGATGTTTGCCAAGTACTCCTTAAGAGCTTTGACATCATTGATGTCGTAGCTGGCCTTGAAATCCTCCACGGCAGCGCCAATTTCATTGGCGTTAGTCACAAAAGCGTCCAATGCTGAAAACAGCGGAGTAGGCCCATCCGCTTCTCCAGGCTTGCCTCCACCTTTGTTTAGCTTAGTAGCGTTGGCGCTCAGAGCGATGCCCGTCTCCTTATAGAAACTATCCTTGTTGGCGTAGACCTCCCAACCGAGCAAGGGGGCGTCCACTTCCTTGAACATCCACGCTTTGCCTTCCCTAAGCATCACGGCGGCGTCACTTCCGTAATACATCTCATATTCGGAATCGAATGAATTCGCCAAACTGGCATCGTAAATCAGATTCACACCTTCAGGGAATTCGAACACCGCTTGCACAGTGTCCGCGACTTGGCGGCCATCCTTCCAGAACAAGACCGATCCGAAACCGGTAACCGACAAAGGCCGAGCTCCCAAAAACCAGGCCGCGGAATCGATTTGATGAATTCCAAACTCTCCGAGCAAACCGGCGGACGTGTCGTTGTTTAATCGCCAATTCATCTCCAGCTCCCGGGCCGGGTTCGGGGACGTCCCGCGCCAACTCTGCTTCTTATGCCATTGCGCCCGCGCCATGACCGTCTTGCCCAAGGCGCCCGCTCGAATAAAGGGCAAAAGGAAATGCCTTTGAGGGTCCGAACGATAAAGCAAGCCAGACTGAAAAACCTGCCGCGGGGCCGCTTTGGCCGCCTTAGCAATCGCCCGCGCATCCTCGATCGTCGTCGCAAGCGGCGCCTCGCAGTAGACGTGCTTCCCCGCTTGCAGTGCCGCGATGGCCACTTCGCGATGCTGATGCGACGGCGTCGCAATGCAGACCGCTTGGATTTCTTTGTCATCCAAGATGCGGCGATAATCCTTCTGTGTCGCTGCACCAGGCGCGGATTTCGCTGCCCGTTTCAGAGTTGCGTCATAATTATCACAAACGGCCGCGACTTGGGCCTGAGGCAATCGCGACAACGTGGCAACGATTTCACGGCCCCAATTCCCAAAGCCAATCACCGCGCACTTCACCTTGGGACGGTCGTCGTCAGCTTTCGCGACCTCTGCTTTCGCTTCCGTTTGGGCGGTGATCTCGACGCCACCCAGGAAAGTCATTAAGGTGGCCAAGGAACCGCCTTTAATGAAGTCGCGCCGGTTAAAATCTGCGTTTTCCGTGGTTCTGTTCATGTCTCTTGCGCAATATGCGCCTCGTTTTTGTGCGGGCGAGGCAGGCTGTGAGAGTTACCTCTACCCCAGTTTTGGTGCTTTAACAACACTTCGTTTCAGTCACGAGCTTAATCCAAAGTCTTGATCCGAATGCGACGGAACGCGACGGAACCATGATCCCCTTGCAAGAGGATCGGACCGGAATCATTCAGATTGGAATCCAATTCTCCTCCCGTCGCGCGATCGATCTTCACTTCGTCATGGATCTTAACTCCATTAAGCGTCACGGTGACTTTATCCCCTCGCAGGGTCGCCTCCACCTGCTGCCACTCGCCCGGTGCGCGCGAGGCCATTTGCAGCGGCGCTTTGAAGTTGTAGAGCGCTCCGTTGCCGTTCGGTTCGGCCTTGTCGGTTAGAAAATCGTCGAGAATTTGGACTTCATAACGACCACGCAGGTAAAATCCGCTGTTTGCCCCCTTGGGAATCATATACTCGTAACGTACCGTAAAGTCCTTGAATTTCTGTTCCGAGACAAGATCCGATCCGTGCTGGTCCGGCGTCACGACGTTAACCAGCATCCCGTTCTGGACGTTCCAACTACTGCGCCCCCCTTCGTGACGGAGTTTCCAGCCTGACAGATCCATGCCGTTGAAGAGCATCTTAAATCCTGCCTGGACCTCAGCTTGAGTCAGTTTGGCTTCAGTGCTTTGGGGAACGGCATCTCCTTCCACTAAACCCAGCGCCCAGCGAACGCCTTCGAGAATGTGCTTTTGGTAGACCGGGTTTTCCCAAACGTCTTCCCGGTGCCCGAGAGAAGTGTAGAACAACCGCCCTTGCCCGACGCTCTTCGTCCAGGCAATCGGGTAATCTCCCGGAACGCCCGTATTGGGATGTTTGTCCAAGGTGAGAAGCCCGTGGACGCCTTTTCGATCAAAGTTTTTCAACACGTAAATCTCGTCAAAGATCGTCCAGATACCCTTCAAATGCCGCGTGGCAGGGTTCCGCCGGTCTTGATTGATGCAATCGACACAAACCTGGGCGCCATGCGTGAGAAACTCGCCTCCGATCATGTCCAGGTACGGTTTATATCCGTGAAACGTGTCGGTGGCAGAATGCATACCGACGAATCCATGCCCAGCCTTGATCCATTCCATGAAGGCGTCTTTGTCTGGAATAGGCAAATCGCCTGTCGTATTCGCAAAGACGACCGCATCGTACGCTTTGAGAGCGTCTGCGTTCATTTTTTCTTTTACATCCCCATCCTCTTTGCCGTCTTTCCCTCCGCGAACATAGTCCACGGTGAAGGCGTGGCTCTTTTCGCCCAATTCGGCCAGAGTCTTTTCGGCAATGGGAATCGAGCTGTGCCGGAAACCTTGAGTGGCAGTCACCACTAAAACCCGCTTTGGAGCCTGCGCGGACGCTGCCATGAGGCTTAGTCCGAGGCCCAGAACGCCCAGGACTTTGCGGGATAGGAGGACGGATACTTTATTCATAAATTCGAAATTCACACCGGCCTTTGGTCAGTTTCCAATTCAGACTTTCCAAAAAGGGATGGCATTCATTTAGATGTATTTTACCCAAGGTCAAGACCGGTTTGAAATGACACAGGTCAAATTCTTTAGGCCGCTGGCCGTTTTCTCGATCTCGTCGTCCCATGATAAACTGCCGCGTTCAACACTGTTACATGCGTAATTCAAGCGGAACTTGGATCATGGCATTCTCTCAGCGGACCCAAACCGGATCGTAAACGGTTTGCCCAGTGTGCCGTCGCATCAATTCCGCAAACCGAGCGACCCCGCGTTTCTCATCGTCGCCCAGATGAAAGTGGATGTGCCAACCCAGGTAGTCTTTTCGAAATGCGTAGGTATATTCGGGGCGGGTCCGGACGATTTCGTCGAGAGTTTCCATCCCGAAAGTCTTGGTTTCGCGCAGGACACGCCGCAACGGGCTCGTGTCAATTCCGCGTCGGAGCGCCCAGACAGCATAGACGAATGGCAACTGAGTCAACTCAAACCAACTCGCCCCCAAATCGAGGATCTGGTGTTCTGTCGAGACATGCAAGAAGTCGAGAGCTGGATCGCCAATCAGCAGCACAAAATCTGGCATTTCGCTGGGTGGACCATATCGAGCAAGCGGTTGAAACTCAGGCTTCATCCCCCGCTCGGCTAGGAGCACACGGAGTAATTGGACGCTGGTTAGCGACGCGGTATCGCAATAAATCACGTCAGCTTCCGAAAGTGGCCGGCGATGCGCCAACAGCACGCTCTTCACTTCACCGAGCGATGCGATTGCCACTTCGTCCAACACATCATACGCGTTCTCAAGAAGAACGGCCGTGATGCTCACCAAGGCTGCATCCAGCTCGCCACGAGCCAGACGCTTGGCCAGCTCTGATGGCGGAGCTAAAACGATTTCCTTTTCGATACCACGTGTGAGGGGTGCCGCGTTCAGGTAAGGCACCGAACCAACACGGAATGGAGCGACTGTGATGGATTCCAAGCCCATTAGACGGATACCAAATTCTCGGCCGGAGACTGATTCGAGGATGGCGCGGGCGGCGAATGCGGCGTGGGCCCATCCCACACGCGGATGGGTTCATAAAAAGTATTTCGTTGAACGGGCACTCGACCTGCCTCGCGAATTGCCTTAATCATCTCTGCTTCCGTCTGCGCCTGCGGGGACTGTGCGCCCGCCATGTGAAATATTCGTTCTTCCAGAACGGTCCCGTGCAAATCATCGGCGCCATAGCTAAGCGCGACCTGGGCGAGCTTCAATCCCATTCCCACCCAGTAGGCCGTCAGATGATTAAAGTTGTCCAAGTAAATTCGGCTGATCGCCATCGTACGCAGTGCATCGAAACCGGTCGGCGGATGTGGAACCGGGATGCGATTGTTCTCCGGCTGATACGGCAAAGGGACAAACCCAGTGAATCCATGAGTTTCGTCCTGAAGCGCGCGAAGCTGGCGGAGATGGTCGACGCGATCTTCCAAGGACTCGATATGTCCGTACAACATAGTGCACGTGCTGCGCCCGCCCATCCGATGCCAGATTCGGTGGACATTGAGGTACTCCTCGGCAGATTCTTTTCCTCGGGCAATTTCCGCTCGCACAGACTTGCGAAAAATCTCCGCCCCACCGCCCGTCAAAGCGTCGAGCCCAGCGTCACGGAGTGCCTGCAAAGTCCCTTCGATGGACTTTTTGGAAAGCCAGGCCAGATGAAGGATTTCGATCGCGGTAAAGCCTTTGATCTGCAATCTCGGGTCCAACGCGCGCAACGCCTGTAGCATCTCCACATAAAATGAAAACGGAAGGTTTGGGTGCAAACCACCGACGATATGAAGTTCCGTAATGCCGAGCGCGAGAGCCGTCTTCGCTTCGTGCACGATTTCTTCGACGCTCAACTGAAATCCATCCGCATCCCGCTTTTTTCGAGCAAAGGCACAGAACTGGCAGCTTAGGATGCAGTAGTTGGAATAGTTGATGTAGCGATTAATGATATAACTCGCTCGCGGGCCAACTTTACGGAGCCGCGCGAAATCTGCGATAGCGCCAATGGCATTCAGGTCTTTACTCTGGAACAGGCGCAAGGCGTCTGCCTCAGAAATGCGTTCACCCGCTTCCACTCGCTCATAAATGTCAGCGAACTCGCTATGTCGGACCGAGAAGTTCATCGAATCAATGTAAAGCGCGGGAATACAACCTCCGCGAGAGTCACCACCAAAAAGACGATACTAATAAAAGCGTTGAGGCGGAAAAAAGCGACTCCAATCCACTTAAGGCTGCGCTTACGGGCCAGCCAATGCTCTAAGACCAAACTAGCCAGGATAATGAATAGGCCGATCAAGTAAGGAAGTCCGAATCGGCAAAGCAGGCCGAATACGGCCAGCAATACCCACATCGCGAGGTGCGAGAGAAAAGCCACGCCTAGCGCGTTCTGCGGTCCCCATCGGACGACAAGCGAATGCAGCCCGTGAGCCCGGTCAAACTCGTAATCTTGAATCGCGTAGATGATATCAAAACCGACCAACCAAAGCACAACTGCCAGAGCGAGCAGGATCGGCAAGGCCGCACTCGCCTGCACCGGAGTCCATTGGAATCCACCTCGAACCGCTAACCATGCACCGATCGGTGCGAGCGCTAACGCCACCCCCAAATAGACGTGGGTGAAATCCGTGAAGCGTTTGGTCAGCGAGTAAAAACAGACCAGGACCAATGCGACAGGTGCCAGGTAAAAGCAGAGAGAATTAATAAAGTAAGTAGTCGCCAGAAATGCTGCGGCGCTGCCGAGGCATAATCCCCAGGCCTCCCACAACGTCACTTGACCGGTCGGCAAGTGGCGTGTCGCCGTTCTCGGATTCTCCTTATCGAACTTGCGATCGACAATACGATTGAACGACATGGCGCAGGTCCGAGCCGTCACCATTGCGAGCAGAATCAAGCCAAACACCCTCCACCCTGGCCAACCCTGGCCAGAACGCGCCGCCACTGCCATAGACGCCAGCGCGAACGGCAACGCAAAGACGGTGTGGGAGAGTTTGACGAACTCTGCGTATTTCCGAACCGGAGACGCCGGTTTGGAAGGCAAAGCAGGGACTCGTTCTGGAGGTCTCGCGCGTGAGGAGCCTGGCGCGGAAGCCAACCGGCCGTCAGCGAGTTTCAGCAACTGCTTGACCGCGATCCGAGCCAGCGTGCCTTTCGTCACTCTTTTTCCTCCTGCCAGCGCGGCATCAGTTCGTGGCCGACATTCAGGTGATCCAGGACTCGCGCCACCACCGTATCCGCTAACTCCACAATGGTTTGTGGTCCGCTATAGAAACAGGGGTTGGCCGGTAGAACAATGGCCCCCGCGAGGAGAAGAATCTCAAAGTTCTTAACGTGAATTAGATTGAGCGGAGTTTCCCGGGGCACCAGGATGAGTTTTCGGCGTTCCTTCAACATCATCCCATGAGCAATTCGGCCGATCGTGCCCATGGTGCAAGGGATTACCACCATGGCATCGAAGGCATTCGAGCCGCTGGCGAAGGGAGCGTTCATGCTCTTAAGACTGTGTGAGACCACGCCTGGGTGCAGGCAAAGCCCTCCGTCTAGTTCCTGCCCGATCACCGTCTGGGCATACTGGCTCATCACCAGGTGTACCTCGTGCTCACGTGGATCAAGATTATCCAAAAGGCGTTGAGCGTACACGATCCCGCTCGCGCCGGTTATCGCAACCACGATCCTCAAATCTCCAGTCCTTCCTGTCGACGACTCGTCCCCGTCATGAGCCGGAATATGACGGTCAAAGCCGATTTCAGCAAGATCGATTGAACTCCCTGCGCGAGGTTCAAAATTCTGACTAGCTCGAATCACAATCCGACTTGTGATGCGCCTCGACTTGCCCACAATGCGGGCGTGCTAAAGCTTTGGACGCCGATCGTTTGGACAATGCTCCCGTTGATTGCCCTGATGGGTTGTTCCACCCCGTCCGGTTCGCCATCCGATGCGACACCGGCGTTCGATCCCAGCAGTGTTTTTATCAGCCCTATTCTGCGCAACACCCGCACCAATCAGGCATCCCCCTCCTCCCTTCCCACACCTTCCCAGACGCCTATCCTCACTCCGCCGCAGGTGACCAACACACACCGAGCGCCGACTTCTCCCACGATTAGCCCAATGACCCCAGGCCCAAGCCCGAGCCCAAGTCCAATCCGCCTAGGCTCGCCCAAGGGAAACGGTTGGGTCGCGCTGGAACAATGGAGCCAACCGCGTGGATTGGGAAAACCGGTGCGTGTGCGGAATTTGCCAACTTGGACGTATGAACTAAAAGGAAGCCCAGGCACGCTCGAAGTCACTGGAGGAAAACGCACTGCACTTTGGAACGGCTTGACCCTCAACCTCGGCTTTGCTCCCCGTGTCACGAACGGCGAACCCTCGGTTCATGCTTTAGATATCACCAAAACGTTAGAACCCTTGTTCAACCGTCCCGCGCTGCTAGACCGAAGCAATCGGATTGTCGTGCTTGACCCTGGGCACGGAGGAGACAACTACGGCGCGAAGTCCGCGGTAGCAACCCGTTACGAGAAAGAATTTACCTTGGACTGGGCGTTTCGCACGGAACGCCTTTTGAAAGCTCAAGGCTGGCAAGTTTACCTCACTCGCACCAACGACATCGAAATCCCCCTTCCGGAACGCGTCGCGTTCGCGGATCGGATGAAGGGTGACTTATTCATTAGTCTGCACTTCAACTCGTCCGACCAACCGCATGGCGATTCGGACCAGGGCGGTGTCGAAACCTATTGTTTGACCCCAGTCGGCATGCCCTCGACGCTGACCCGGCAATTTGAAGACGAGTTGAATCACGCCTTTCCGAACAACTCCTTTGATCAAGAGAACTATTACTTCGCGGCCCGACTCCAGCGAACCCTCGTCGAAAGCACCCGACGTAAAGACCGAGGGGTTCGCCGCGCGCGTTTTATGGGGATTTTGCGAACCCAAAACCGCCCCGCGATTCTGATTGAGGCTGGGTATCTCACACTCCCCGCCGAGGCGCGCCTGATTGGCACCCCAGACTACCGACAAAAGCTGGCCCAAGCCGTTGCCAGCGCTTTAACTCCTTAATGTTTCTGCCGTGAGCGAACGCAACGAGATCCTAGTAACGGGCGGGGCTGGCTTTATCGGCTCACACTTGGTCGAGCGCTTGGTTGCGCAAGGAGGTCGTGTGACAGTTATCGACGATTGTTCGACAGGGTCCCTCAAAAACCTCAGCGCTTTTCAGGGAAACGACGCCGTCAAGATCCTCCAATCCACGGTTTCAGCGTGCCCAGATTTAGACCGCCTCGTCGGCCAATCCAGCTGCATTTACCATCTGGCGGCCGCGGTGGGAGTGGAATTAGTAGTGCATTCTCCCATTCGAACAATCGAGACAAACCTGCACGAGACCGAGATCCTACTGAAGTCAGCCGGTCGGCACCGAACTCCAGTCCTACTCACCTCGACTTCCGAAGTTTACGGCAAGAGTCTAAAACCCGCGTTTGACGAAGAGGACGATCTGATCATTGGCCCACCTCATCTGGGAAGGTGGAGCTACGCTTGTTCCAAGCTCATGGACGAGTTTCTGGCTCTCGCCTATGCCCATGAGAAAGGATTGCCCGTCAGAATTGCCCGACTCTTCAACACGGTTGGGCCCCGGCAAACCGGAAAATACGGAATGGTCCTGCCACGGTTCATTGCTGCGGCGAAAGCGGGAGAATCGTTGCGCGTCTATGGTGACGGCCGGCAGACACGCTGTTTCTGTTACGTGGGGGACACCGTGGAAGCTTTGATCCGGCTGCAAACTGCTCCAGCAGCGCGTGGACAGGTGGTCAACGTCGGCAGCACCGAAGAAATCGAGATCGGCCAACTCGCGGCGCGCGTGATCGAAACGTTGGGCTCGAAATCCAAGATTTCCTACGCTTCCTACGACGAAGCGTACTCGAAGGGATTTCAAGATATGCTTCGGCGCAAACCGATTATTGAGAAGCTTGCGAGGTTGACCGATTTCAGACCTGGAACCTCGCTCAAGCTGATCATTGAGCGGACAGCTGCGGCTCTCTAAATGCAAAAAGGGCACCCCGAAGGGTGCCCAAGCTTAGATCTGAACTAAATGCTATGTCCTGCGATTACTCGCCAGGGAACGCCATCTGATTCTTGGAGTCGTCAGTGTTCTTCAGAGCTTCCTTCAAGCGGGAGCTGCTGAACTGCTGCACGCTGCCGTCGCCCATTCCCACGTTGCCTTGCAGGTTGTGCATGGTATTGGTGTAGAAAGCGCCAGTCTGAGTGTTGCCACTCGACACGTGGTTCGTGCCCAACGACGTGATCAGAGAGGTCTTGGTGTCGTTACGCGCCGGAACGGCCGTCGGGCAAACGATATTCCGATCACCAGCCAAAAATGCCTGAGGACGGGTTTCGTCGGCTTCAAGTGCAACGAAATAGCTCAGGTTCTGGTTCTTGTTGAAGGGAATGACGTTCTTCGCCGTTGCCGCCACGTTGGTCGCAAACGTGGTCGATTCCGTGCGTTGATCGCTCGGGCAAACCACAATCTTCGGCGTGCTCAATTCATTAGACAGAGCGGAGAAATGCATCCAGGTCAGGTTCGCGTTGGCGATCGCGTCCGCGGAGCCACCTTCAGCCGAAGGCACGTTCATCGGAAATCGATCACTATTATCCGTCGCGAAAATACGGAAAGCCAAGCCAACGTTCTTTAGGTTGTTCACGCATTTAATGCGCTGAGCCTTCGCTTTGGCTTTGGCCAGTGCAGGCAGAAGCATACCGGCCAAAATGGCGATGATAGCGATAACGACTAGGAGCTCGATGAGCGTGAAAGCCCCGACTTTATATTTACGAAACACGCGATTCATATGAGTTATTCGGTTATTTTGGGTTACGGTTGGCGCACTCTAATCAAACCATTCAGAGTGTCAACGCATTTCTTGTTTCTGGGTTTAGCAGGGCGGATGCCATGGAAAAACTCCATCGCACACCCATGCAAATTCAGGCTTTTACAACGACTTTCACGAAAATCACGCATCGTTGCGTGAAAATGACTCATCTCACAAGTTGTTCCGGGACTTTGAACCGGACGGTTGACGACAAGCAATGACAATCGGTTCCTTTGTGAAGCGCCATTTCGTCCCAATTCGAATCCAATTCGGACCCGTCGGTGCCCATCGCGATCCTCCTGCCAACCGTCAGCAGTCTATGGAGCTTTCAGAGCGGCATACACTCGGTGAACATCGTCGTGATCATCCAAGGCGTTCAGGAAATCGGTGACTTCCTTCCGCCCGGCAGGATCAAGATCCGTGAAGTTCTTGGCCAAATACCGAATCTCCGCCGCCAGGATCGTCCAGCCCACCGTCTTGAGCGCTTTTGAAACGGAATCCAATTCACGAATCTCTGTCAGGAACCGAGCGCCTTTCTGTCCATCGGGAACTTCGTCAGGTTCCAACGCTTCAACTTCCTGAGCCCCGGCTTCAATCGCATCGCCTTCCATATCCCGATTCGAATCGGGATGGGTAGCTTCGACAACGCCCAAATGATTGAAGAAAAATCCGACACTCCCCGGTTGCCCGAGCGATCCCGTCTTGAACAGATTTCGAATCTCTGGCGCGGTGCGGTTGCGATTGTCCGTTAAGCATTCGACAACGACCGGAATCTTGTGAGGTGCAAAGCCCTCGTAAGTCACGAGTTCAAACGAGACCTTGTCTTCGGTTTGTCCGGAGCCCTTCTTGATAGCCCGCTCGATGGTATCGCGATAGACCGAGGCTTTCCGCGCCTTTTCGACCGCAGCGGCTAAACGAGGATTCAGGTCTGGGTCCGCTCCGCCGAGTTTAGCGGCGACCATGATTTCGCGGACCAGTTTGACGACCAACTGGCCCTTCTTCTGGGCATTTGCCTCGCGCCCAGCTTGCTTCCACTGTGCTCCCATAGCGGTTAAGCTGGAATGGCCCAAGCGCGAGTGCGTGAAGCGCGATACATCGCTTCCATGACGCTGACTCGTGCCGCCGCCTCACGAGGAGTGACCAAAGGCTGGTCCTTTTGCCCGGCAACCGCGTTGACGAACTGCTGCAGCGGGGCTGCGGGAGCGCTCGGTAGCTTCGTAAATGGCTCCACGCCATCAGCCTCCCCAATTTTCTTGTTCTTGTAATAGAGGCGGTCGTTCATGATCACCGCGTGAGCTTCAGTCCCGCTGATTAACAATTGGACAGGGTCAGCGACGTCGACCCATCCGGCCGCTAAGGTCGCAACCACTCCATTCTTAAACTCAATCAGGCCTTCCCCGGACTCGTCGCAATCCCCATATCGTCCGGTAACCGCCTTAATGTCCGCAGTGGCGGCTTCAACATCACCAAAGAGCCACATTAGAATGTCCAATTTATGCGTCCCCAAATCTCCAAACCCGCCAACACCAGCCACTTTCGGGTCGGCCATCCATCGCCATTCCGTATCAAACCACCCGCCCAAGGCGCCGCTGTGACAATTTGAACCGCGGGCGCGAGTAATCTTACCAAACGCCCCCTTGGAAATTTGCTCCTTCAAAAAAAGGTGTTTCGGATCCGTCCGCATGAAGTAACCGGTGGTAAAGAGGAGATTCGCCTTGTCAATTGCATCCGCCATTTCCCGACTCTCCTGCGCAGTGATTCCCAACGGTTTTTCCGCGAACATATGTTTCCCCGCTTTGGCTGCGGCGAGGATCAATTCATGGTGACGGTTGGTTTCCGAACAAATGACCACCGCCCTGACCTCCGGGTCACTCCAAACGTCGTCGGGATTGGCAACCACCCGGGCGTTCAACTGGTTGGCTCGCTTCTCGGCTCTCGCCGTGTCGTGGTCCCAGACAGACTTGACGCGGACGTCTTTACGTCGTTTGAGCAGGTCGATAAAACCCGGAGTGTGAATGTGGGCACAACCAACGAAAGCCAAGGTGATGGAGGGATCACTCTCCGCGCTCCAGGAGGGAAGACTCGCGGCAACGACGGCGGCGGAACTGGCGGTGCGCAGAAATTGGCGACGGCTATAATAAGGGCTCATGTCAATGGCGTCTCAACAGATCTATCGATTGATCGTGATTCGCCCAACCTATCAGGCCGGCCAAACGGTGCCAAGATAGAACGAGCACCTTCTGCACTCCCGGCTCCGCCTCGTCAGCTCAACTTCGGGCCACGTGAGCGCATTCCGGTGCTCGCCCGATGTGGAAACCCACGCTCCCCGAAAAAGGATCGGCGATAGAAATCGCGTCCGCCGACGTTTAACTGACAGAGTGGCGAGAGTTCAAAACGGGATTCCAAGCTCGAGCCAAGCTAACGAATTGACACTAAAGCGAATGACCAAGCCCCGGTTTAGCCGTCTGCGCGCCTTCCTCGCTGGAGAAGACGAGGACCTCATGGTTCAAGTCCGGGAGACTGGCGACCCGCGAGCCTTTGCCTCATTGGTTCGTCGGTGGGAAGAGCCTATTCGTCGCCTATGTGTCCGCATGACCTGCGACGCGCATCGCGGGGATGATTTGAAACAGGAAACATTTGCGCGGCTCTTCGCCAAACGTGCGTCTTATCAGCCGAGCGGCCGCTTCTCGACGTATCTATGGCGGATCGCACTGAACATTTGCCACGACGAATTGCGGCGTGTCAATCGGCGTCGCGAGCTGTTCGCGGCTGCCGAGCCGGATGACAACGAAGCGGCGGTGGCGGATTTTCCTGCGGACGCGCCGAGCCCCGACTTGCGAGTGGTCCAAGCGGAAGAAGGCGCTCTCGTCCGAGAGGCACTGACGCAGCTTCCTGAGATTTACCGAACCGTGCTTATCTTGCGTCATTACGAACATCTCAAACTGAGCGAGATTGCTGAGACGCTCGAGATCCCACTAGGGACAGTGAATTCGCGGATGGCAGAAGCCTTGGCGCGACTGACCAGGATTTTGGAACCTCAACTTGAAACGGCGCCCGAACCGAAAAGCGCGTCGCGTCGTGAATTACTCGTTTTATGAAACACCCTGATCGTGCTGAATGGATCCCGTACATTTTTGGTGAAGCTCAAGCTCCCGAGCGCCGCCAACTAGAGGAGCATCTCGCGCACTGTTCTGATTGCGCCCGCGAGATGGCGGGCTGGCGTCGCAGCTTGAAGACGCTCGATTCCTGGCCGGTCCCAGGCGCGCCAATACCGGACGTTCGGCCACACCTCTATCAATCTGTGAAATGGGCTCTTGCGGCCGCAGTCGTTCTGGGGTTTGGGGTGTTGCTCGGAAAGCTCTCGGCGCCATCGGAAGCCAAACTCGCAGCGATGCGAGTTCAGATGGAAGCCTCTCTCCGTGCTGGGTTACGAGAGGATCTCAACGAAGCGCTCGACGACGTGGAGAACCGGTCGTCGAATGCCATCCGAGCCATGGAGGCACGCTTGACAGAAGCAACCAGCGCTGACTCCCAGCGCCTCTGGCGGACTTTAGCCGACGTCTTGGACACCACACGCTCGGAAGATCGTCGGAATGTCCAAGCGGTTGTGCGTCGCCTCGAAGAGCAACATAATTCTCAATTCGTCGCACTACGGAAAGATCTGGAAACCTTGGCGTCGACGACGGATGACGAAATCCGGCAGGCCCGATTGAGCCTGATCCACTTGGCATCCTTAACCGACCCTGAAAACCGATAACCTATGAACACCACTAGAAACCAAAAGCTCCTGCTCGGCCTCGGGATTCTCCTCGCCGTCTGCACTGTTCTCGAACAATCGCGCGCTCAATCCAGCAAAGCCGGCCTGGCCTCCCCGGCCCCAACTCCAAGCTTAAACGCCGAGCGCCCCCTGCGCCCCGCTCCAGCCCCGCTGGGGGAACTGAGAGGAAGCAATGGCGACCCCGACGGCAGCTCAGCGTCGTTCGGCGGATTCGGTGGGGCCGGGGGCACTTACGGAACGGGCTATGGATCGAGAACGCTTCGGACAGGTAACTCCGCCGACGCGGTGCCACCGGTCGTTGTGCAGTTCTCCGCGGGGGAGACAAATGCTTCTCAGCAAATGGAGGAAGATCTTTCGGTCATGAGCCACATTTTCGACCAGGCCTTGGAGAAAGGGTTGGGCGAGGAAATTCCACCTTCCCGGATGGGTGTGCCGCTGCTTTACACCTCTTCCGGACGATCCACCCGCGCTCTTTATCTGGATGGATTCGGTGCTCTCTTCATGATCAAAGTCAACATGCCGCTCTTGCCACCCCCACCCGCGCCGGACGAGAAACAGTCCCAAAACGCCGCTGACTCAGAATGGGAATCCGCACGCCGCGAAGTGCTCGGTGTGCCACGCAACGCGATGCCGATTTCCGTGGTGGTGCCGGACGTGCAGTTTGATCCGGACCAATTTGAAGCTCTGAAGCGGACACTGATCAGCGCCTTGCGGAATGCAGCGAATATTCGAAACCTGAAGCCGACGGACGCGGTCAGCGTGGCGGTCTTTGGCCAACCAGCACCGCAGGCGCCAGTCACTGGAATAGCCACCGTTGAGACCCGCGTCGCGCACGACCAAGCGGCGGATGCTTCGAACGGCGGCACAAAATCTAACTCGTCGACCAAATCGAGCAAAGGTTCCAGGCGTTCGGCGAATAAAATCGTTGTAAACACGGTTGGGGGTGATGCATTGCAAGCCGCAAGCGCCGCACGGGGAACAGTCCTCACGATCCGAGCGAGTGTCGCCGATATCAATGCCTTAGCGCAGGAGAAATTGCCGTTCGAAGAATTTCAGAAGAAAGTCACAACGGCCTCTTACGCCGGTAGCGGGTATGGCGTCACGAGCGTAAACTCGTGGATCTCGAGCGGACGTGCCGGCAGATAAAACTCGGACGAGAGCCCACTTTCCATAACGAAAGCGGCTTCATTAGATCGACCCGGTCGCTGGAAACGGCGTTCCGGGTCTTGCCTTTGAGAGCGTCTAGTTGCCGGGTGACTCCGCGACTTAACGGAGCCTCCGTCACGCTGGCCGAACCCACGGTGAGCGGTAAGGACGCGCCAAGAGGCCATTCGCCGCCGGATCCCCGATGACTTGACCCTTCGCCGGGTCCCAAGCCAAAGAACGTCCAAGTTTCATCGACAGATTCGCTAGAATGCAGGACGCCGTCGATATGTGTCCCTGCTCAATGTCCGCGACAGGTTTGGTCCGTTTTTCGATCGCGGAGAGAAAGTCTTTCATATGCCAGCGAATCGCCGAAGCGCAGTGCCTCTCCAGATCGACTTCAGTTCGGTCCTCCGGGAACTTTTCGTATTCAAAGAGAGGCTCACCTTTTTCCGTTGGCGCCTTGCCGCCGATCGGAGTGAACTCGTATTTGAAGACGCTGGCACGAAGGGTTCCTTTATCGCCGTAGATTGTCGCGCTCCACGGATACTCTGAATCTACTGATTCCCCCCAGGTTCGATGGTTCCAGACCACTTGGAGGTCGCCAAAGTCAAAGGTCGCAGACTGGGTGTCCGAAATATTCGCCTTGCTCGATTTGTCGACAAAGATGCCGCCGCTGGAACTGACTTGCTTCGGCCAACCGAGGTCAAGCATCCACCGCACCATATCGAGCATGTGAATACACATGTCGCCCACGATCCCGTTCCCATACTCCTGGAACGCACGCCAGCCACGCGGGTGTGTCCACTGGCAATAGGGCCGCATTGGCGCCGGACCGGTCCACATCTCGTAATCCAAATAGGACGGAGGTGCAATGTCCGGCGGATTGCCGCTGGCGCGCATATGCCAGTAGCAACAAATCTCGACGTGCGCGATCTTGCCTAACTTGCCTTCTCTTATGATTCGATCGCGGGCCTCGATCAGGTGCGGCGTGCTCCGGCGTTGTGTCCCCACTTGGACAACCCTCTGATTTTTCCGCGCCGCGGCCACCATCGCCTGGCCTTCAGCAACGTCGATACTAATCGGCTTTTGCACCCATACATCCATTCCCGCCTCCACCGCAGCAATCATCGGCAACGCATGCCAATGATCCGGAGTGCCAATCAGAACGAGATCCAGGTCTTTCTCTTTCAGCATCTCCCGGTAGTCCGAGTAAGTCCGCGGCCTTTTCTTGGAAAGCTGCCTGGTGGCCGCCATATCCGCCGCGGCGGCGAGCATGCGCTGATCAACGTCACACAGCGACACGATCTCGACCGGAGCCACTTGAACCAGACGCCACAAGTCACACTTGCCATACCAGCCCGTGCCGATCAGACCCACCCGTTTCTTCATTTCGCCGAATTCCGCAGCGTCGCTGCCATATTTCGACAGGAGGGAAAATGCGATGCTGGAACTGCTGACTTGGAGGAATTTGCGGCGGTTCATGGGATTCTTGTAAACACAAGAATATAGAAAGACAAGCTCTCTGGGACGAGCCCTCAAGCGTCAATCCAAACTAACCACAGTGCCGGTTTGGCAATCAGAGGACTTTGCCGCGGGTCCGGGTCTTGACGCGGCAAAGCTTGTCATTGGCCGTGATGTAAAGAACCGAGCCGTCGTTCCCCCAACCGCAGTTCGCAGTGGGTTCATCCGTCATAATGGTCCCGAGATGCTTGCCGAGGGGTGAAATGATCAATACTCCACCTGGTCCCGTTGCGAAAAGGTTGCCCATGCGGTCAACCTTCAGTCCATCAGGCAGTCCTTTTTTCGTTGGGACCATGGAGGTGACATCAAGTAAGATCCGACCGTCGCCCAACGTGCCGTCCTTGAGAACATCATAGGCCATCCAGACGGCGTGGTTCGGGTCCGACACAGCCACATAAAGCGTCTTTTCATCAGGCGAAAACGCCAAGCCGTTTGGGAACGTCAAATTGCGGACCAGAAGGTCCACTTGACCGGAAGGACGTAGCCGATAGACCCCATTCGCCGATAGTTCCTTGGCTGGGTCCGCATTCTGTTTTAGCAGTCCGTACGGAGGATCTGTGAAGTAAAGATCTCCATTCGATTTGTAAACCAGGTCATTGGGACTGTTGAAACGATGAAACTGATGATACTGCGCCAATACCTTGAAGCTCCCATTCCGCTCCAATCGGGCGACCTGCCGATCCCCGTGCTGGCAGAGAATAAGCCGCCCTTGCGGGTCCAGTGTCAATCCGTTAGAACCGGGCTCCCCGCCTCGTGCTGTCTCCCCGGTATACCCGCTGGGCGTTAAATACTCCCGCACCCCCTCGCCTTCCTTCCAGCGAAAGACAATGTTTCGTGGAACGTCGGAGAATATCAGGTAACTCCCGAACCGCTTCCAGACAGGGCCTTCCGCCCAGACAAACCCGCTCGCCAAGTTTTCGATGGGCGCGTCCGGCGCGATCACCGCATCCAAAGCCGGGTCCAGTCGTTCGATACGACCGATGTGGGGATAGTCCCGGTGGGAGATCCGTTGACCGGAGGTTTTGGCCGCAGCTGAGCTGCTCGCGCTATTCTGGCCGAGCGCTCCCATTTCACCAATGCCAGATACGGTGAGCAGGATTGATAACGAGACTCGAGTAAAGCTTTTCATAGGGCGTCCAGGAATCGCGCAAGAATTGAGTGCAGCCGCTGACGGGTCAAGGGAAAACCAAGCTTACTGCTGCACGAAATAGCAAAGATGTTCCAACTCGATCGCCAGATTGACGTTATTGACCATTACGTCATCTGGCACTTCCAGCACGACCGGGGCGAAATTCAAGATCCCAGTAATTCCGCAGTCAACTAGTTCCCGAGCGACCTGTTGGGCCTCCGACGGAGGGACAGTCAGAATGGCCATGCGGACCCCGCGCTCGCGCACAATCTCGGCCAGCTTGTCCATCGAATAGATCGGCTGGCGGATGCGCTTATTTCGTTTACGGTGAAGATCCTGATCGAAGCCCGCGATGATATCGAAACCTTCCTGCTCGAACCCGCGATAAGAAAGCAACGCCAGCCCCAGATTCCCCACTCCGACGAGGACGACTGGCTGAAGCGAATTCGTCCCCAGAAGATCCGAAACCAAACGGCTGAGCTGCTCGACATCGTAGCCCAGTCCGCGCGTCCCAAATTGTCCAAAATAAGTCAGGTCTTTCCGCAGTTGAGTAGACTTCACTCCGGCCGCTTTGGCCAAAGCCTCGCTGGAGACGGTCCGAATGCTGTTCTGCTTCAGCCGGGCCAGGCAGCGCAGATACGCAGACAATCGATAGATCGTCTTCCGTGGAATCTCTGAACGCAGTGGCTTTTTCATCAAATCGGACATTCAATCCACAAAGACGAACTCGTTCGACATGAGCAACACCTGCACGTAGCGATCCCACGCGTCCAACTCTGGAGATTCCGGGCGTGGCCCGGCGAATTCCTGGCGCGCATCCCAGTCTGCGTCTTGACCGACCGCCGTGTCACCGGGCGCGGCGATGGCTTTGATCCGTGGGGTCCATGTAAAAGAATCGTTCTCGACGGACTGGCGGCAATCAACCACGAAATCCAATATCTCACCTCTGTCAACCTCCAACGGGCCAACCGAAGTTTCGCGTTGCGACTTCTTGACCGTCCAACCTCCCAACTCCCCGTTACGACTGGACACGATCCAGGCGTGCACACCATCACCAAGGCTCGATTCATGCGAGAGTTTGCCCGCAATCGTAATGGTAAGCCGCCGTGGTGCTGTCCAGCGCCGTATCGCCGCGTGCTGGTGATCCGCTCCTGGATGTCCGACGCTGGCTCGCAACATCACCCATCCAAGCTGCGCGTCCGGCAAACTGGGGCCGCCTTGCCAAGCCTCCCCGGTGAAGTGCGGCAGCGACCGGAAGGTTGTCACCTTTTCGGACAACGGATCATACTCGCCATACCCGTACTGCCACGCGGCCGGCTCAGGAACGTAGGGCTCCACCGAGCTTTGCGAAGCGATAAAAGCTAAACCTCGTTCTTTTTCACGTAACGTCGGTTCTCGCTGCAACGTCGTTTGGTACAACCACCGGATGCGTTCCTCCGCGTCGCGTCGCTCAACGCGGCCCCGGTGGGAGAGGCTCAGTGACTGTTGAATCACAAAAGGGCTGTTGATCATGAACAAGGCCTGCTGTGGCACCGTCGTCGAAAAGCGCTGCGGACTAGTCGCATCCGGTGTCGCAAAATCAAAAGTCCGAAACAACCCGGGCAGATTCTGTCGTTCCACAAATCCATACACTGTCCGACGCGGCGAAAACGGTTC
>JBGAIN010000096.1:0-30807 GCA_044225505.1 Limisphaerales bacterium | reverse complement strand
GACCAGAAGCATGATTCTCTTTGGAAGGCATATGAACCGCGTTGGCCCAAGAGCGCTGACGGTCGCTGGTTCTGGAAATCGGACACAAGCAGTGACGAATTAGACGGCCATTATTTTTTTTATCCGCTCTACTACGACTTGTGCGCCGACACCGAAGCGGAAAAGGACAAGGTCAGAGACGTGGTCCGAGGAATCACGGACCACCTACTGACACATAATTATACCCTTGTCGACCATGACGGTCGCCCCACGCGATGGGCCGTTTACGGCCCGCAGTACCTTAACCGCCATCCGCTTTGGTGGCCCGAGCGTGGCCTGAACTCCTTAAGCGTTTTAAGTTACTTGGCGGTGGCAGAACACGTGACAGGAGACCCTAAATATGCAACGGCGGCTCAGGAATTGATAGACCGGCATGGATACGCCCACAACGCCATGTATCCGAAAGTCCAACTCGGGACAGGCTCCGGCAATCAGTCGGATGATGAAATGGCGTTCATGTGTTACTACAACCTGTTGCGCTACTCCAAGAACGAGTCGTTAAAGGGCATGATTCGAGACTCATTCTACCGCTACTGGATTAACGAATGGCCCGAAATGAATCCGTTCTTCAATTTCGCCTATGCCGCGCAGAATCTCCGGGCGACCGGGAGTAATCCCTGGGGCAAGTTCAGTCTTGAACCATGGGCTGGGTGGCTTGATGACGCCATGTCCACACTCTACGGTCTTCCGCTGGATCGACTTAATTGGCCACATCGCAACAGTCATCGGCTCGATCTCATTCGACTCACCGCCAGCCAGTCGAGTGATGTGAGTTCGCCGGATCGACATCCGCGCGGATACCGGAGGAATGGCAAAGTTTTGCCGGTCTCCAATCGACATTTCAATCATTGGAACACCGACCCATGGCAATTGGACTACAGCGGTGATGGTAACGAACTCGCTGCGGGAACAGTATATTTGCTCCCTTATTATCTCGGAGTTTACCATCAGTTCATCGAGCGGCCAGCCCATTAAGCGAAGAATTAAGGTCGTACGCTTCGTGCACGATGGGCTTGCGAGTCCAGCCCACGGAAGCGGAAAACGAGGTTGCAGTTGTGGCCAGGATAGCGATAATCCGGCGTCAAGGCGACCAACTACATCGCAGCATGATCGAGTGGAATATTCAGAGCCGTGGCCATACTTGCCAGGCTTGTCAGAAGCAGTTTGCGGATCAGGAAGCATTCCATACGATGCTCTTCGACCAAAAGCAGCACTACCATCGTCTTGATATCTGCGAGGCATGCTGGACGGCGCAATTCAGCCAGGGCGCTACCGACCGGAAAGGCTTCGTATCTTACTGGCAAGGGGTATTCGAACAACCGCCAGCCGCCCCGCCAGACGCGATTCAGAAGGAAACCGCCGAAACGCTGCTGCGCAAGCTCATGGAACTAAATGATCCGAGCCACGCCGGAGCACTCTTTATCCTCGCCGTCATGTTAGAACGGAAACGCTTGTTCAAAGTTAAGGCTCAGCTCACTCAGGGTGGACATCGGGCGTTTGTGTACGAACACGCCCAAAGCGGTGATTTGTTCACCATCCCGGACCCGAACTTGCAGCTCGATCAACTCGAAGATGTCCAACGCGACGTGGCCCACCTTCTGGAACACGGGCTGCAAACGCCACTGACAGAGCCCGCGCCCGAGGCCCCTGCTCCGTCGGATCAGGCCGGTGGAGTGGCAACTCCAGCGCCAGAGCAGTCGGTCGCGTCCCTGCCCGTTCCAATTTCCCCTACGGCCGATCTCCGGTAACCTGTCACTTCGCTTTTCGCTACGGCTGTGAATTCAGAGCTCTTTGGCTACACATTTCGTGACCAGGAATTGCAGCGCCTGGCATTGACTCACCCCTCTGTTGCACACGAGCAAGGGGCCAGTATCCAGCACAATCAAAGACTGGAATTTCTTGGAGACGCTGTCCTCCAATTGGTCCTGACGCGAGAACTCTACGAGAAGTTCCCTTCGGTAGGTGAAGGACCACTGACCAAAGCGAGAGCGCAGATGGTCAACCGTCGAACGCTGGCAGAACAGGGACGTCGACTTGGGCTGGGCGCTCATCTCGTTATGAGCCGCGGAGAGGAACTGAATCGTGGACGTGAGCGCCCGTCCGCATTGGCCGACGCTTTCGAAGCTTTGCTCGGAGCAATCTTTTTGGATGGTGGGTTTGAAGCAGCCCAACGATACATCCTCTCTCAGTTTCGCAGTCATTTCGGCGAACTCGAGGTTATCCCCAATTTGGAGAACCCTAAGGGCGAACTTCAGGAGATGCTGCAGGCTCGATCTCCAGAACCAGTGCAATATGAACTCGCCGCCGTGAGCGGTCCAGACCACGACCGGCTCTTTGAATGCGCGGTTTACTATCGCGGGCAGGAACTGGGTCGGGGAACAGGCAAGAGCAAGAAAGAAGCAGAGAGCAAAGCTGCGTTAAAAGCGCTGCTGCAGCTGCGCAAAGCGGAAGAATCTTGATCTAATTCGAAACAGGTGACGGGCGCTGAGTCCGTGCGATCGACTCCGCGGCCGCTACTTCCGGGTGTGCCGCGCCTCGACTCGCAAAATCAGGATCTTCCGACAAGCCTGTGATGATCCGCATCCCGCGTTTATATGTGAAATAGGAATAGACCCAGTTGAAGAAAACCGCGACACGATTGCGGAATCCGATGAGAAAGATTAGGTGGACCAGCAACCAGGCTAGCCAAGCCAAGAAGCCGCTGAACTCCAGTGCACCCATTTTGGCAACGGCCGCGGATCGACCGATTGTGGCCATACTGCCGCGGTCCCAGTAATCAAAAGCGGGCCTCGGCTCGCGACGAGTTTTACCTTCGGTAACTTCGCGCCGAATCAGTCCCGCGACATGCTTGGCCATCTGCATCGCTGCCGGCGATACGCCAGGCACGAATTGTCCCTGCTTATCAACAATCCCAGCGATGTCCCCGATAGCAAAGACCTCCGGATAACCGGGCACACTGAGATCGGCCTTCACTTGGATCCTCCCCGCCCGATCAATTCCGACACCCAGTTGACGAGTGAGCGGGTTACCCGCAACGCCCGCCGCCCAAATTATATTTCCCGCCAAGATAGTGCCTCCGTCAGTTTCAACCAAGCCTCGTTCAATATTCTTAACTCGAAGATTCGTCTGCACTTCGACGCCCAGACTCCTCAACTGCGTCACCGCGCTGGCTCCCAATTCCGGAGGAAATTGCGGAAGAATCCGCGGGCCCGCCTCAATCAATAAGACCCGCGCGCGCTGGGGATCGATGCGCCTGAAATCCCCTTGAAGCACATTTCGTGAAAGTTCGGCAAATGCGCCAGCCAATTCCACTCCCGTGGGCCCACCACCCACGACAACGATGGTCATGAGGCGATTTCGCAACTCGAGATCGGGCGTTGTTTCGGCCTTCTCAAACGCCAGGAGAATCCGTCGACGAATGCGCAAGGCATCGTCGAGTGACTTGAGTCCAGGAGCGAATTGTTCCCACTCAGGATGTCCGAAATAGCTGGTGGCTCCTCCTAGGGCGATGACCAAATAGTCATAGCTCAGTGAGGCCGTTTCACACCGAACGATCTTCTCGGCAAGCCCGATCTCGACCACGTTTTCGAGCAGGACCGTAACATTCTCTTGTTCGCGTAAGATCGAACGAATCGGCTGCGCGATGTCTGGTGCCGCTAACCCTGCCGCAGCCACCTGGTAAAGTAGTGGCTGAAACAGGTGATGATTCTGGCGATCGACGAGCGTGATCCGAGCATTCGCGGCAGAGAATTTTTGGCAGAAGGTCAGTCCGCCAAAGCCCGCGCCGAGCACGACGATATGAGGTTGGTTTGCCTGCATCACCCAGCCCAATGTTTAACGGAGTTGAGGAAAATGCAAATGACTGCGTCATAGCAGGTCCCAAAAGCCGTCGACGGTTCGACGTGCTCACCTCGGAATTACCGCGACGTCCGGGCAGCATAAAGGTGAACGGCGTATGGTTTGAAGAGATCGCGGAACCGGCCATCCTGCAGCTGGATCTTGCGATTCTCATTGAGGACTTCTGCATGCAGCACCTTGGCGGCACCAGACCATTCGAACTCCACGCTGATCGGTTCGTTCCCCATGTTGACAGTAAACAGGTAAGTCGTTCCGGCGCACTCCTTTTGCAGCCACGCGACCGGAGGCGTGGTCGCGGGAACTGTTGTCCGAGCGTCGGAGCGCAAGGCTGCCTGTCGGTTGACTTCCACTTGAACTCCATCGCGCAGGTCCGGACTGTTTAACGCAGCCGCCAACTCACGAACCTCGCGGTTAATCGCGGTCACGGCCGCCAACATCTCTGGATCCTCAAGCAGTGCGGCCTCTTGGAAGACAGGTTTAAATTGGTGCACGAAATAAATCAGTCCTCTCGAACCATGAGTCAAAGCCATCCAGACTTCTGACCGCACCTGCTCCGGTGTCGCTCGCCTTGACGGGTTTGAGATGTGAGTGCATTCGATGCAGTTCCACACCACTTTCTCCCCTTTTGACCATTCCACCAACCGTCCCACGCCCCTCCCAACATACTCCAACTTGCCAGAGATCCTTGGATCGTCATGTACAACCGGATAAATATCGAACGAAACGATGTCTCCACCCACGATATACTCCAGGTAGTCTTCCGGATGATTCCGACGTACGCCACGTCCGATATAATTGTCCCATGCCACCCCTTGTCCGAGGTTTAAGAGAATGGGGCGAGTTGGGTCGGATGCATGAATGCGCTGGTAGTCGCTTCGAATTGCGGCCGGGGAAATTGGAGGCCCATACCCTCGCTCTCCCCGGAGAGCTTGGGCATTGTCCGGTTCGTCTCCGTGCATCCAACCGACTATGGTAGGATTAGACAGGTTGTCCAAACCGACTCCGTTCTGACTGCAGATTACGGTCATTCCAGCCGCTTGCAGATCCGCGAGTTGTTGAGGAGTCGGGCCTTGCCACAGACCAACGTACAGATTAATACCGGCGTCCCTATATCGAACCGCGTGCCGCGGACTTTGGAGCCAAACACCAATCGGGAAATAGTTTGCATCGCGAGAAGGGCCTCGATCCCATTTTTCATAAAGGCTGCCACTCCGCACCGTTGTGGGGTTCGAGGCCATCGTTCCTCCCAAGAGTGCTAGCCAGCAAAGACGGTTAAGCCGGGTCATGGTGCGATGGTAGTTTGATTGCCGGCAAAGCGAAAGTGGTTATCGGCGGCTATCGCAAATGAAGGCAGTCCCAGTGCGGCGTGCAGCAGCGGCGCGGCAAACACGCTCAATTCCATTCGAATCGCAGAGTCGCGACGTGTCGAAGACCGCCACCTCAACCGCCTTTCGATGTTGGAGTCCATGCCGCTGGGATCGTCCATCGCGCCGCCTTGTCCAATCCTTCACGTCCGAAAATCCCCAGCACATCGCAGATTCTCGGTGAATTGATCCTGGCGTTCCCGTCTGATCCAAGCTGAACTTCGAATACTCCTAGCCAAAACGATGCCAACCCTCCTAGCATTGAGCCTGCGCTTACCCGCAAAACCGGATAGTACCGGGAGACCTTTCCGGAACTGCACCGATGAAATCTAACCCTCCTTCAAACAACCACGACTGTCAGTGAATGAGACGCTGGCGCGAGTAATTTACGAGCTCACCAGCGAACGATTCTTCGATGTCAGCTGGAAATTAGTGCTTCCACGCCGGTAACCTTCCAAATCCAAAGTCACATGGATATATCCGAGCTTTTTCAACGCCTCGGCCACATTTGAAAAGGTTCCAGGAGCAAGAAGCCGCGCAATCTCTTGTTGTCCCAGTTCAATGCGCGCGAGGTAGCCAAGCTTTAACTCGTGATGGCGCACGCGAACATCGTAAAAACCAAGATCGCGCAGCACGTTTTCAGCACCCTCGATCATGCGCAACTTCTCGGGCGAAACAGATTCTCCATAGGGAATTCGCGAACTTAAACACGCCATTTGAGGCTTGTCAGCGGTCGGCAAGCCTAAGGTCACGGAAAGCTCGCGAATTTCCGCCTTGGTCAATCCCACTTCTTTCAGCGGAGCGCGGACCATGTTTTCGCTCGCAGCCTTCGCTCCAGGCCGGAAATCCCCCACGTCACTCGCATTCTCCCCGTAGATCAGCACCGCGAAGTTCTCCTTCTGCGCCAGCGGGACTAGCTCCGAGAAGAGCTCCGATTTGCAGAAGTAACAGCGATTGGAAGGATTTGCCAAGTATTCGGGATTGTCGAATTCCTGGGTTTTAACAACGCGCACCGGGAATTGAAATTTTCGGCCAAGTTCCAAGGCTTCTTCCAGCTCGCGTCGAGGAAGGCTCGGAGAATCGGCAATTGCCGCTAACGACCGAGACCCAAGTTCGCGATAGGCAACGTAGGCCAGGAAAACGGAATCCACGCCTCCCGAATAGGCCACCAAACAGGAGCCGAAGGACCGTAGGAGTGCTTGAAGTTGTTCCAGTTTCGCGGATACCACGACGCTAAAATGCCATTGGAGAAATATATTGTCGAGATTCGGTTCGAGATTTCATAAGGGGACGGCCTGACAGGCGGAGCGGCGAACAGTCCAGTCCGGAGTTCCCGGCCGGGTAGCGCTCGGTGTCGGCAGGGTCTTTCAGCACCTTAGACCGGATAAACTAGCAGAACACGGTTCGCAGCCATGCGTTGCAACTTTCGTCCGGCGCACGTGTTCTAGGTGTGAACTTCCGGGATTAAAGGCCGATCATGAATGTCCAATCGCTGATGCTAAACCTGTTCGTGGTGGCAATGTTGAGTTATCCGGCATCGGCACAACCGAAACCGTCCTCGTACGATCTGGTGGGTCACTGGGAAAGCACTGTCGAGTTCGGAAAATTCAAGTTTGATCTCACCATTAAAGTTGCCAAGCTTCCGGATGGTCGATTGGAAGTGAAGGTGGACCTGCCCGAACAAGGCGCTCGCGATGTCCCTGTGAGTGCCATGCTCGTGAACTATCCCGCCGTCCGATGGGAAATCGACCCGTTCAACACCGCGTTCAATGGCAGCATCAACCCCGCGGGGAATGAAATCGCCGGAATGTTCGACGAAGGTCCCGGTGGACGCCCGATCCCATTGACTTTCCGACGGGTCGATCCCTCACAAAAGTCGGAGAAAAGCCGCAGCTATGATTTTGCCAAAGGAGAAGCGGTAGACATCCGCGGCTTTTGGGAAGCTACGGCCGAGACCGAACCGAATACTCCATCACGGCTTGGGCTAAAGATCGGGCGAGCGGGCGATGGAAGTTTCGTCGCAGATTTAGACCTCCTCGACCAAGGAACCCGAAGTCTCCCCTCCTCACCTGCCGTTATTACCAATGCAATCACGAAACTCGAATGGAAACTCTTTCAGTTTACATTCACGGGAAAATTAAGCGCGGATGGCAATTCCTTGGAAGGAGAATGGAAAGCACGCGGCAAAAAGCTGCCTGTTCGCTTCCAGCGGCTGAGCCAACCGGCCGGACTGCTCCCGGCTAATGTCTCCTTTATACCCGCTTCGGGAGTGCCGGACGATATTCGAGGTGAGTGGAACGGGCTCTTGTCGGTTCCAGGCAACAAGCTTCGGCTAATAGTCAAGATTGGTCGCACGCCTGACGGCATCTTTGCTGGAACCCTGGCAAGCCCCGATCAAGGCGGTGCTGAACTGCCCATTACCAGCGTTGGATACACCAATCCCGTGGTCCGGATTGAGTGGAAAGGAATCCACGGCGTGTTCACTGGAAAGGTCAATCCTGAAGGGACGGTCCTGGATGGCACCTGGGAACAAGGTGGACCGCCCCTTGCCCTTAAGCTCGATCGATCGTCAATGCCGGCTAAGCAACCGTGAAACGAGTGACCGACCTTTGACAATACCCTTAGGTATGAAAATCATAAAGAATCATGCGGTTTGTTTCGGTTGCGCACTCGTACTGCTTCTATCAGTCCCTGCCCGTGGCGCCACTCCCGCGGGAAAACCGATCAAGAATAAAAAGCCTGATCTGACGGCAGACCTTTTCCAGAGTGATCAAGTCAGGCGCGTTCAGATTGAGATGCCCGAATCCGCTCTGGAAGTCCTGCGAAAGTATCAGTGGCAATTCGGCCAGCAGATGGAGCGAGAAGCAGTGCAGGTCACAGTTCGGGAAGGCCAGAATACCTACACGAATGTCGCGCTCCACTTAAAGGGGGCTGCCGGAAGTTTCCGTAGTATCGATGATAACCCGTCCATGACACTGAACTTCGACCGCTTCGCCAAGGGCCAGAAATTCCATGGTTTGACCAAACTGAGTCTGAACAACTCTGTGCAGGACTCGACCTATGTTAGTGAACAACTTTGCCGCGAGTTGTTTCTTCAGGTTGGAGTTCCAACGCCTCGCGCGGGTCACGCCTTCGTTGAGTTGAACGGCCGTGATCTAGGCCTTTATGTTCTCGTCGAAGGTTGGGATCGGGCGTTCCTCAAGCGGCACTTTAAGAACACTCGCGGAAATCTCTACGATGGCGGTTTTGTCAAAGAGGTGACCGATTCGCTCACGACAAATTCAGGGGAAAACCCCAAGGATCAGTCTGACCGTGAGGCCCTGGCCACTGCAGCCAAAGAGAGCGATCTGTCCAAACGGTTGACGGCTTTGGAAAAATGCCTGGACATGAATCGCTTCCTTACCTTCATCGCCATGGACGTGATCCTGTGGAATTGGGATGGGTACGCCTACAATCATAATAATTGGAGGCTTTATCACGATCTCGACAGTGGCCGCATGGTCTTCATGCCTCACGGACTCGACCAAATGTTTTGGAATCCAGATGGTTCGGTTCTTCCACCGATGCAGGGCTTAGTCGCGAAATCTGCCTTGGAAATCCCTTCTTTGCGCCAGCGATATTTCGACAAACTGAAGGAACTTAGCAGTTCCGTCATTCGGCCGGAAGCTCTGACGAACCGAGTGCAAGCCATCTCGAAAACCTTCAGTTCTGCCTTAAGACAAAAGGATCCGAAATTAGCCGACGACCAAGCCAACGCGGCAACTGCGCTTTGCAGCGCGATTGTCCGACGTAGCCGAAGCCTCGAAGAACAACTCGCTCGACCGGTGGTTCCAGCACCGTTCGGGCCCGAAGGGGACGTGCGGCTAAGCGACTGGAAAACCAAAGCGGATTTTGGTTTTCCTCAAATTGCTAAAACGGTCCTGCCTGACGGAATGGAAGCCTTGGAAATCAAAACCAACCAAGGAAGCAGTATTGGTTCGTGGCGGGCCAAAGTCTGGCTTGAAAAAGGAGATTATCGGTTGAAGGGCAAGATCAGAACGGAAGGCTTGAAGTCGGACCCTGGAGATCCCCGAGGTGGAGCGGGATTTCGCACGGACCGCAGCCGTCCCGAAAACTATGTCCTGGGGGACACAGAGTGGAAGACGTTAGACTACCCCTTCTCTGTTGAGGATGCTTTGGGCCAAATTCAGATTATTTGTGAGTTCCGGGGAATGACCGGACAAGCCTGGTTTGATTTGAACTCGCTCCGTGTTACCCGAGCTGAAAACCGTTCAAGCCAACCAAAGTAAGCCAGGGTGGTGGGTTTTCGCTGTTTTCAGTGGAGTAGGATCCCGGACCAGGCAACCGTTAAGTCTCTCGCCCGCGTACCTAGCCAAGGCAGACATGCCGGAGGCATGACTGAGCATAGCTCGGACGCTTTAGCGCCGAGACCCAGCGACCCATGACGATTAGCCCCGAAAGGGGCGGCCGATCTTCCGAAAACACGTCGCCTCTGGGATTGGCAGAGGTTCGGTCGTCTCTTCGGGACTTTGACTCTGCGCGCGGATTCGCGGCACTGGAAGTGCCGGGTTAGTGTCATTACGTCCCTGCCGGGACGCCAAACGCCTGTCCCAGAAAGGAGGGAACAGCTCCCACTCCACTGAACACAGCGAGGAGCCGTGTGGTGACCGCAAAGTCCTTATACTTTCGTTGCGCTTAAAACGAATCCTGGCGAGGCGCGACGGCGGAGAACAGCCGCAGGGCTCTCTGGCTGAGGAGCAACGACGCGGGCCGCTGCATTTTCCTCGCAACCCTCTGAGCGGCAGCTCCTTTGTCCGTCCGCAGCGTTATGCGCTCGATTTTCCACTCCTGCAGGAAGAGTCCGCGCCTTCTCTCGCGCCTTAAGAGCATTATACCTTGCCGCGAAAGCCTACGGAAGGAGAGGAGAGCACTCTGGAATCCTTGATCTCTGAAAGATCGTGCAGTTGAGTCAAGTTTGGTCTCAGCCGTTTTTCGCAAGGATTCTTTTTAGCGAGGCGGTGGAACGGAGGCCCGGGTTTACTTGAAACAACCAGAATGATAAAGATGAACAGGTCTGAGGCACCGCCTCGCTAGCACTGGATTGAAAACTCCGCCGGGTACTTCTATGTTCTGGCCATGGCTGAGAGCGCGGAACCGCTTGTCCTGCCCGATGTCGGGCAGGAAGAGCAAACGAAGTCCAATGCGGAATTGGAGCCCGGTTACCTAGTGATTTGCTGGGATGACCCGGTGAATTTAATGGACTACGTCACGCATGTCTTTCAAGCTGTCTTTGGCTGGCCGAAGAAGAAGGCAGAATTCCATATGCTACAAGTGCACAACCAGGGAAAAAGCGTTCTCATCCGGGAGAGCCTTGAGAAAGCGGAACATTATGTGCACCAACTTCAAAAGTATATGCTGCATGCAACCATGGAGCGGGACTGAGTGAAATTCCTCCAAGCTGAAGGAGACCATCTCGTTTTTCAGATCGGCCGAAGGGAGAAGAACCTTTTCTTCGAACTCGTAAAGCTGTATCCGCTCGTTCCTCCGGCGCACCATCAAATCAGCGGCACGGTCGATAGTCCGCAAATGCGGGCGAACCAGCAGTTGTTGGACGAAGCGCTAAACGAGCATCGAGCCCAAAACAAAAAGACTCTGGAAGGAATGCTCGCAGACCCGAACCGATTTGTTGAAAGCGCAACAGGCTATCGGCTTTTGCTTCGCGCTCCGGATCTGGAATGGTTGCTCCAAGTCCTAAATGACATCCGCGTCGGCAGCTGGCTGGTGCTCGGCTCGCCCGATGAAAAACAGGGAAAGCGTTTGCGGTTAAGCCTGCAGAACGCGCGATACTTGTGGGCTATGGAACTCTCCGGTCACTTTCAATCGGTGCTATTGTCCGCTTGGGGAGGGGCCTAAAACGACCGCGTTTTTGTCGATGCGCATCGAGAGTTCTCACCTTGCCAGAGTCCAGACGACCTCGCTGTGACAGAAACGTATCGATGTTGGGCTGAGGTGGATCTCCAAGCGCTGCGAGAAAACCTCGGGCAAATCAGGACGTCCGCCGGCGCAGGACGCAAAGTCCTCACCGTGGTGAAAGCGGATGCCTATGGGCATGGACTACGTCAAATCGCCGCCGTTCTGATGCAAAGCGGCACGGATATCTTTGGTGTTGCCAATCTCGCGGAAGCCCGGGCAATTCGCAGCGTGGGAGCGGGTTGGCCCATCCTCATGCTCAGCGCGTGTCTGCCACACGAAAAATCATTAGCCGTTCGCGAGGGGATCATGCCGACCATCTCCAGCCTGGACGAAGCGCGAGCATTCTCGCGCGAGGCGTTGGCGCAAGGCACCACGGTCCACCTGCACCTTAAGGTGGACACCGGCATGGGGCGTCTCGGGTTTAATCCGGAAAACCTGGAAACCGCCCTCCCGTTCATTCGGGCATTGCCTGGAGTCGCCGTTTCGGGACTTTATACTCACTACTCCTCCGCGGAAGACGATGCCGTGTTTACCCAAACCCAGCAGGAGATCTTTGCGCAAACAGTCAGCCGTTGCTGTCACTCGAACACCCCGATTCCATACATTCATGCCGCGAACAGCGCAGGCCTCCTTCTCGACTCGTCAGCAATCGAAAATACGGTCCGGGCCGGGCTCTTGGTTTACGGCATTGTCCCACCTGGCAGTCGACCGCTCGAAACAGATGTTTACCACCGGTTTCGCCCGGCCCTCTCTTGGAAGTGCCGCGTAACGTTCGTGAAGGATGTCCCACCAGGAACTCCGGTCAGTTACGGACACACTTACACCACCCCAACAGCGATGCGTTTGGCAACGATCTCTGCTGGTTACGGCGACGGATACCTTCGCGCAGCTAGCAACCGGGCTTCCGTCCTGATTGGTGGCGCGCGCTGCCGCGTGTTAGGACGAGTCACGATGGACCAAATGATCGTTAACGCTTCTACGGTCGGTGACGCACGACCAGGTGACGAAGTGACTTTGATCGGAACTCAAGGAAGCCAAACGATTACAGCCACTGAACTCGCGTGTTGGTGTGACACGATTCCTTGGGAAATCCTGACCAACATCACTTACCGAGTTCCGCGGACTTACCGAGGCGGCCACGCTGCCTAGCCACTCACACGACCCGCCACCGGTCAGAGACTCGTTTTATTCCGGACGCGTGATTTGCAGAGAGAAGAACTCCGCCTGAAATCCTGCTCCCTTCGGACTACACGCGTAGAGGCCGGCCCAGACAGGCGCTTCGGCGGGGGCATGCCAATGCGCAACCCGCATCAAAGTCCAGCCACTCGCGGTTGGCATTTTCCACTCGGCGGTGAGGTCTTGAGCGCGCTTGCTCAGGCGCAAACAAACCTGAGTCTGGCCAGAAGGAAAGTTCTGCAACGACCAGTCCGAAAAGCCGTGACTCGTCACCACGACCCCCAGTTGCGCCGGTCCTTCCAATTCATGTTCAACCGAAGTTTTGATCCAGCAGTCCGCATCTTTGCGAATGATCAATCCGGCCTGGTCATACTGATGGACCGCCCGAAACGACAGCTGGGTGGTTACCGTGAAGTCGCCGACCAATTCCATGGCCAACACATGCCCGTTATCGACTCGAAAACCGTAGTGCGTCCCTTGCCAAAAATCCGTCGCGGCATCGGTCTCTAGAATGAGCCCTCGACCGTTTTCTCCCGCTCGCCAGCAGGACGGCGGATTGATCCAGCGCAAGCGCGCATCGATCGCCGTCGAAAACTGCGCCTCAAGAACAGTCTCCATGCGAGCACGAGCGGATCAGCTCTTCGGAGCGGTCTCCGGTTTGGCGATTTTGAGGTCGATATGCAGATCGCGCAACTGCCGCGGCTGAACTGGCGCCGGGGAATCGGTCATTAAGTCGGTCCCTTTGGCTGTCTTGGGGAAGGCAATGACATCGCGAATGCTCGGCGTGCCACACAAGATGGCAATCAAGCGATCGAAACCCAACGCAATCCCGCCGTGCGGCGGCGCTCCGTAGCGAAAGGCGTCCAGCATGTAGCCAAAACGCAGTTTCGTCTCCTCAGGAGGGATTTGCAGAATCTCCTCGAAGATCGTCTTTTGCACATCGGGCTGATGAATTCGGATCGAACCGCCACCCAACTCGACTCCATTGACGACGATATCGTAATGCTGACCGTGCACCTTTTTAGGATCCGTTTTGAGCAGCGGAATATCCTCAACGACAGGAGCGGTGAACGGATGATGGCTGGAATACCAGCGGTTCTGCTCTTTATCAAAGCTGAGCAGCGGAAAGTCGACCACCCAGAGGAAATCAAACCGACTCGGATCGATCGCCAGCTTCCCCTGCCCTTTCAGCACTTCGGCGCAATAGAGGCGGATCTTGCCCAAGATCTCGCAGGCATTGAGCCATTGATCGGCCGCAAACAGCACCAAGTCTCCTTCTTCAATCCCCAACTTGCGCGTCAAGGCATCCTTTTCCGGCTGGCCAAAAAACTTAACGATCGGTGATTTCCATTCCCCGCCTTCAACCTTAATGAAAGCGAGTCCCTTCGCCCCAAAACCTTTGGCTGTCTCGGTCATGGTTTCGATTTGACCTTGCGTCGCTCCGGCTAAGCCCTTGGCATTAATCGCCTTCACGACCCCACCCGCGGCAATCACATTGCTAAATACTTTGAAGCCGCTCCCCCGAAACTCTTCGGTGAAATCGGCGAGTTCCATTCCAAAGCGTGTGTCAGGCTTGTCGATGCCGTACCGGTCGAGCGCGTCCGTGAAAGACATGCGCCGGAAAGGCGTCGGTATTTCCATGCCCAGTGCGGTCTTCCAGACTCGCTTGAGCAACCCTTCGATCAACTCGTAAATGTCCTCTCGCTCAATGAACGACATTTCAATGTCGATCTGCGTGAATTCCGGCTGACGATCCGCCCGGAGATCCTCATCGCGATAGCAGCGTGCCAATTGAAAATAGCGCTCTATCCCTCCCACCATCAAAATCTGCTTGAACTGCTGCGGCGACTGCGGCAGAGCGTAAAACTTCCCCGGATGAACCCGGCTCGGGACGATAAACTCACGCGCCCCTTCCGGCGTGGATTTGAACAAAGTCGGCGTTTCGACTTCTAGAAACCCCAGTTCTTCCATGAAGACGCGAGTCGCCGTCGCGACCTTGCTGCGGAGCCGCAAATTGCGGATCATCTCCGGACGCCGCAAGTCCAAATACCGGTATTGCAGCCGCATCTCTTCGTTCACTTTGTTGGCCACTTCCGGATCGTCCACTGGGAACGGCAGAACTTCGGCATAATTGAGCAATTCCATGCTCCGCGCCGCAACTTCCACCTCGCCCGTGGCAATCTTGGGATTATTTGTCCCCTCAGGACGGCGTCGGACTTGCCCGATCACGCGAACGACACATTCACTCCGCAATGCGGACGCCTGGTCAAAGAGCGGCTTGGGCAGGTCGGAAGGGTCGAAGACAGTTTGAGTACGTCCCTCGCGGTCACGCACATCGATAAAGATCAAGCCGCCGAGGTCGCGACGCGAATGGACCCATCCATCCAAAGTCACCGTCTGCCCGATATGCTCGGGGCGCAATTGGTTGCAATGATGCGTTCGTTTCATGAATCATGCGCTCGGCACGGCCGGCGCCAAAGCGAACGCGGATGTTGGCGCGAAAATCCACTGATTCAAAGAGAAAAATCAGGCGAATCACCGCGCCGGTGGGCCCGGCCAGTTCCGCGTCTGAGCGGCCAGGATTCCCTTTGTTGCCACCTTCTCCCTCCGTCGGACCCAACAAATGTGTCTTAGCGGGCTAAGACCACCGCTCAGTGTTTGATTCGTACCTGGTCGCAGTCGGCCCAGTCGTTATGCCCGCCTGGAATGGCTGTGAACTGAGCTTGAGAAACCTGCTGAACCAGAGCCTCCGCGTGTGCAATCGGGATAACTGCGTCACCCTTAGCCCCAATTACCTCCACCGGGCCACGATAGGTGCGCAGGGACTCCGCATTGTCCCACCGATCCAGCAGCATCCAATGAATGGGTAGAAATGGGAATCGTCGTGAGGCAAGGCGCTCCAAAGAATCGAATGGAACGACCAGAACGATCTTGTCCGGCGGAACCGGCTCGCGCGCCAGTTCGCAGGCAGGCCCGCTGCCAATGGACTCTCCCAGGACACATACGGGCGTGCCCGGATTTCGCGAACGCAACCATTGGTATGCCTCCGACGCCGCTTTGTTCATCGAAACCCGTGACGGGCTCCCGTCTCGAAGCCCATACCCAGGATACTCAACCACATAGAGCGAGTCGGTCCCAGATAACCGTGGGAGAACGTACTCTCGATCCGCGGCCTGACCCGCGTTCCCATGCAGCATCAACCAAATCGTTGGCGGACGAGGTCGCTCCCGACAGTATCCAATTGTGCCAGCTTCGACTGTCCAAGGCACCAGTTCACTTCGACGCACGCTGTGTGTTGGGAAGAACAGCATCGACCGTTGCCGAAAGTAAACCGTTGCTACAACCCCCACATACACGACGCCGAGAATTCCCAAGAGGCGCAGCAGGGGTCTTATGAAATTGACACCAGGCATAGTCCGCGTGCTCGACGTCAGAATGACGCATCCCAGGCTGAACGGCAACCCCAGGAGCCTGTTGAAGCATCCGCATAGGCGCTGTTTCCAAGGAAAAGGCAACCGTTTAAGTCTCTCGCCAGCATGCCCTAGCCGAGACGGACATGCCGGAGGCATGAATGAAGATAGCTCGGACGCTTTAGCGCACTGGAAATGCCGGGCTAATGCCACAGCCAGCTTAAACAAGCGGCGGAGCCCTGCCGGAAGCCCCATCATCGCCCCGCGCCGGACACGGATCAAGGCGCCCGTCATGGATCCAACCTCAAGCGGAAGAACTTGCCGGCATCAGGGATCTGCAAACTCCAGGGGCTCTTGGCGCCGGGAACGACCGTCCAAGGTCCGGTGACAGCCGTGGCGCCTTCCAGAACGCCGTTGTCCCAAAAGAAACTCCATCCTTGCGAAGCCGACTGGAGAAACAGACGGGGGAACGGCTCCAACAGAAGACGCGCGATGGAGAGCCGTGGCAGACCATCGACAGCACTGAATGGCCCGATGACCATCAACTTTCCTAAGGGCGTTACATAGAGTGCAGTAGACGGCCCACCGAAGCGTCCGAGAGTTTGTGCGGTGTTAAATCCCGCGCCGGTGTTGAAACTCTCGTCTTCCGATCCGTCCTGGTTGAGCCTTAAGACACCGAACGAACTCGTGCTAAAATCGGGAGGATTCGCAATGTATCCCGCAAGCAGAATTCGGCCATCCGGCGCGACCGCCGTGCTTTGAATATCTGAGGCGCTCAGGACCGAGTTCGCGACAGGGAATGACTCGTCGAGGACGCCTTGGCTGTCAATCCGAGCCAAGCGCGGTTTCGGCAGGCCATGGATCGTTCCGAACCAGCCACCGATGATTATAGAGCCGTCCGGCCGAGGGGCGATGAAGTTAACCGCACCGTCCGGGCCCGCTCCAAAGTCAAAGCTTGTGTCGAGCTTTCCGTCGGGGGTCAAGCGTGCGATTCGATTCCGGACTATTTTCGCGACTTTGGTAAACTCGCCACCGATCCAGAGCCGGCCCTGGGCATCTTCGGCGATGTGGTAGACTGAGCTGTCGCAGAAAACATCGGACGGAAACGATTTATCCAGAGTACCGTCGGGCAACAATCGAACCAAGCGAAATCCGGTTGAGCTATCACAACCAACCATGATTTTGCCATCCGCGAGCTTAGTCATGGCGGTGGCGTTATAGATGTTCGGCAAGAGATTGAAGTTCGTGCTGAGGAGCCCGTCGGGGCCAATCTTCAACCACATCGTATTTTTCGTCTCGCCGTTGGTGAGAAGCACATCCAGTGAGCCGCTGACCAAAATGCCGCCATCGGCAAGTGAGATCGACCGGTTGAGGCCCACTCCCTGAATATTTAGAGTTCGGGTATCCCAGAGCAGGTCCAAGGTCCCGTCCGGGTGCCGTCGAGACAGCAGAGGCAAGGGCGCCGCATTCCAGCGCGGCAGAGTGCCCATGATGATCATTTTCCCGTCACTGTCGAAGGAGACGTTACTAGTCTGGGCGGACGGATTGAGGTCCGCAATATAGCGGGTGTCGAGTGCGCCTGCCTCCATCCGGGGCGGTAGGATACTGAGCTGGCCGGCCACGAACTCAACGGTGCCGAGACTGTTGCTGATGATGCAACGATACTCGCCTTGACTGGAACGGTCGACGTTGACCAGGAAAAGGGCCGGGCCCGTGGCTCCTGGAATTGGCACATCATCGCGCAGCCATTGGTAGGTTGGCCGCGGCGTCGCCAGCACCTTGGCAAACAACTGGACATTCGTTCCGGACCGAGCTTGCAATGTCTGGCCGGACGATTTAACCAGCGGCGCGGAGGGTGCGATGTCACCGCTAACGAGCTTGATCACGCGAGGACGATCAACGCGATCCATGCCGGGAAAGTTCCCCAAAACAAAAACGCGATTGTTTTGCGTGGGATGCACGCGCGTAATCCAACGGGTAGAGAACGGATTGTATTCACTGAACCACGCTCCCTGCCGTGAAGCTGGAGGCCCAAATCCGGCCCTGATGTCAAAGTTTTGGTCAAGCGCGCCGTCCGGATACAATCGGGCGAAGTTAGCAACGGGAAATCCATCGTAAGTCGTGAACTCGCCCCCAATGACGATATGACCGTCGCTCTGGAGCCCAAGGGCATGCACGGCGGTGACGTCGCGCAGACCGAAATGACCCACCGGGACGATGCGTCCGAGGTCCGCGCCGCGCGGGACGTGAAACGAGGGGTCCAAAGAACCGTCGGGGTTGAGCCGCGCGAGTCGACCTTGATCAGTGCGATTGAAGCTGGTGAACGCCCCTGCAATCAGGATCTTCCCATCCGGCTGGATAACGAGGTCGTCAATCCGGTCGTTAGCCCCCAATCCCGGGTTGAAGGTCGAATCCAGTTGCCCCGTAGGTAACAGGCGCGCGATGTTCGGGCGAGCGACGCCATCGGTCGTGAAGTTTCCGGCGAAGACGACTTTGCCATCGGTTTGAACGGCGACCGCCAAAGCGACACCGTCAAAATTAAACGAACCAAAATTACGGCTAGGCGTGCCGTTTTGATTCCATCCTCGGACAAATCCATCGCCACAGCCGATGATTTGGTGATCGGACGCCAGAATGAGCTGCATGACCCGGGTGTCGGCGCTGATGGTGTTTGTCCGGTTGACGGTCCCATCCGGCCGAAGCGTGGCGACGAACGAACGGCCCTCTCCCGCGACGGTATCGAACGGTCCGCCGATGACGATCTGTCCGTCCTCCAACACGACCATGGATGTGATTTCGTTATTGGGCCCTTGAGCTGGAGCGAAGCTCTCGTCCAGCGTGCCGTCGGCGTTCAGCCGGGCGATGCGAGGCCGCGTCCGACCGTCCACGGCATTGAAGTTGCCAGCGATCAAGAGTTTGCCGTCCGGAAGTTCAACCAGCTGATTTACGGCGCCGTTCGGTCCATCGCCGCCATAAAATGTGATATCAACCGCTCCGGGCGTGGTCTCGGGCGGGGTGACTTGAACTCTGGCCGGTTCGCTGGCCGTGGACCCCAGCGGATTCGTCGCGATGATTCGGTAATCGCCCGCGGCCGAACCACCAATGTTCTTCAGCGAGAGCAGCCGGTTCGTTTCCCCTGGAAGATCCACACCATCGCGCTGCCACTGATATCTCGCTTGCGGAGAGGCGTGGACGGAGGCGTTGAGCCGGAGCGTGGCGCCCGTCGGAAGCACATTGCCGGACGGGGACCGCACGATCGAAGGCGTGGTGGGCGTTGACGCGTGAGCATCGACTCGCGCCAAGCCATTGCGGTTAACTCCCGAGACCTGAGTGAAGTTCCCCCCCAAGAGCAGATAATTTTCGGAAAGCGGAATTACGGTAGTGGTCTGGAGCGCGTTGGAGTCCGGATCAAATCCGTGGTCCACGCTACCATCCGGGAAGAGTCGAACCAGGAATGCCGGAGGTGTATCACTGTAAGCGAACGGGAAGGTCGCCAAAAGGATCGTTCCCGAAGGCTGGGTAGCGACAGCGGCAATCTGATGTTCGGTATTAATTTCCGGCTGGAAGGATCGATCGACCGAACCATTTTCGTTGAAACGAACCAGTCGTGATTCTGGCGGGCTGAAGATTCCACGCCCGCGAAATCCACCACCCCCCCAAAAGTTGTCGGAAACGATGATCTTGCCGTCCGGCATCAACGCTAAGTGTTCGGGAACCGTATCCGTGTAAATCGCTTCCGGGATAAAGCTCAGATCGAGGTTGCCGTCGGCGTTCAGGCGCGCTAAACGATTGCGATCTTGATTCTGGATCATATTGAACCAGCCGAGGAGGAGGATTTTACCGTCGGGTTGCCCTACCATTTGACTGGGTAACCCATCGATTTGCAGGCGGTAGGTAGGGTCGAGAGTGCCGTCCGGCTTGAGACGGAATATGCCGCTGAACTTCGCATCTGGACTTCCCGCGATGTAAACGAAGCCGTCCGCGTTTGGGAACATGGTCCCGAAACCTAAGTTGTACCCGGTGACAAAAGGTTTGAACCCCGGATCGACGTTGCCGTTGGGCAACAAACGCACGACCTTCCATCGTTGCCCGGAGACGGTCGGGTTGAGCGGCCCGGCGAGAACCACCGTATTGCTAACGGACAGCCCCGCAAAGTTGATGCTAAAGTATTCCATTCCCTCGGGTACAAAGTCGGGATCCACTGTGCCGTCGGCAAGCAACCGCACCACGCGAGGGCGGGGCAACCCTTGGACGTAGCCAAAACTCCCCGTGACCAGGATTTTTCCGTCTGGGAGTTCGAGCAAACTCGTTGGGCCTCCTGAGATACCGGCGCCCGGGTCGAAGTCCAGATCCACATGGCCAGGCCCGGCGGCGACACCGTCCACTTGAAGGCGGAGGATCGGTGTCGTGAGGTTTCCGAGGTCGTTGGCAATCTGCAGTTGATACTCTCCGTCGGCACTGTGCCGAACATTGGCCAATTGCAGCACACGATTGGTCGCACCGGTCAAAGGGGTTTTGTTGAACAGCCATTGATAGGAGGGCCGCGGTTCGGCGGTATGTTCGACCGCAAGCAACACAGAGTTCCCCTCGAGCACCCGCTGGCTTTCAGGGTTGGTGAGGAGGCGCGGCGCGAACGGCGTGCGGGAGGCGGGCGCGTGACGAACGATCCAAAACCCGTAGTTGCCTGAAGCGCCGGTCCCAGCCATCGCCTGGTAGATCGCTCCTGACGCACTGCGCACCAAGACCTCGCCGCTGTCGCGCGTCGTCGAGGACTGAAAAGAGGTATCCACCTCGCCATCCGCGAAGAGTTGAACCCCCGTCGACCAGTTTGTGCCCGACGGGCTCCGAAAAACACCCGACAAAAACAACCGTCCGTCATCCGCTGACACAAGCCCCTTGACCTGCGGGAACGCGCTCGAGAGCCCTTTGACGCTCAAATCAAGTTGACCATCCTGGCTGAGGCGCACAATCCCACTTCGACGAAGGCCGTTGAAGGTCGTGAATTGTCCGGCCAGGAACATGCCACCCTCTTCGGTGAGCAAAGCGTCCACCAAACAGCAATCGTGATCGCCGGTGAAGTCAAACGCAGGGTCCACTCCACCGTCGGCAAATAGGACCGCGACGCCCGCGCGCGGGATCCCTCGGACCACCGTAAAATTTCCAACGATCAGGATACGCCGGTCCGGCAACAGGACGACCTTTTGCACGACGCCGTTGATGCTCTGAAATTGGCTGTCATTCACGTTTGGATTAAACGTGCTATCGACGGCACCACTGGGTTGCAGCCGAACCAGATTGGCTTTCCTGCCAGAAAAAACATTGAACGCGCCCGCCACCAGGATTCGATCGGAGGAATCCCGCGCCAGACTCCAAATCTCGCCGTTAAAGTCCGACCGCCTGGCAAATGTGGCGTCGATCGCGCCAGTGCTAGTGAGTCGGACCAGGCCGTTAGGGTTAACGCTGCCCGTCCGGACCAAGAACGTTCCGCCGACTAAAATATTGCCGTCCGGCAGGGGCAGGATAGCGCGAATGTAACCGTTTTGATAGTCGGCGAAGGCAAATGTCGGATCGACTGTTCCATCGACTTTGAGACGCACCATCCCGCTGACGGCATTTCCATCAACGGTATTGAATGTTCCGCTCACCAGGAGCTTTCCATCGGCTTGTTCAGCCATGGCGAAAACGCCGCCGTTCTCGAAGTAAGCAGAATGAAATGAACCGGCGGACGGCTCGGCAACCAAGTCCAGACATGCCAGGGCACTGCCCAGGACGAGTGCCGTCAGCAAGCAGCCAGTCCTGCGGGAGCGGCCGCTTGGATTACGGTTTAAAAAGATAGAAACGAAACTCATGGCAGCGCCCCTTCTGAAGTAGCTGAGGAAAGGTCCCCAGGTTTTGTCACATGCGGCACGATCAGGAACGTGACCGGCGCGCGTTCCTGCCCCGTATCGACAAGTTCCTGGACTGCCATGCTCCGCCCTGACCTCTGAGAGACGAACCTCGGCGCTTGATACTCCCAGCCGCAAGGCAAGCCGTCTACAGCGGAAAACGCAATTAATTCAGCTCCGGCGCGTTCAGCCAAACCGATCAACTCCTCGACCGCCTCACGATCTGCGAGCGCACCGTGAGTGGTGTACTGGCGTCCCAAAGCCGCAGGTGCGTCCTGGCTAGATGGCCCGGGTGGAAGCAAGCTGCCGTCCCTTGAAGCTACGGCAGGCGGAGGCAGATCGGACCCGGAAAAAGCCAGCATGAACGCGACGAGATGCGCGACTTCCGAATCGCTTCGGACATCGAAAACGTCGTGGCTAACTAACCGGGCCAAAGAATCAATCCCACCGTCATGGACGAAACCGAATCCAGCCAGACTCTCGGTCTGGGACATTTCGAAACCTGTTCTTTGGTAGAGGTTGCGCAAGTGAGGAACCTTGAAATTATGCTGCACGGAGAAGTTGATGCCGACTAACGCATGGTGGTGCTCTCCCGCCGGGCCCGGAGGCAAGGCCGCGAACATGGATTCCTTCGCACGAGAACGGCTCACCAATACCGCGTCCGTTCCCAGTCCGGTCGGAAGTGTATGGCAGGTCGCACAGGCGAAAGCCTGCCGGTCAATGCGGCGCTCCGCATCTTGAAAAATGGCGAGTCCCAGGCGCGCGTTTCCCGGCGGCAACGATCTTCCAGCGGGCCCGAAGCGGCCGGTCGTGTAGTGGCCGGCCAGCTCCACTCGAGTGGGAAGGGTGTTGTCTGGATTACGATAGGGATTGGGGGGGAAATGAATGGAAGCGAGCAAGGCTTTGAAATCATCCATCTCTTCGGTGGTGAGAGCTCTGTCCGCAGCCTGAAGTTCAAGGAACGTGTCGTTGAATTCTTCCAGGCTCCGCCGATCTCCGCGCCAGTGGAACGGTTCCTTCCCGAGGATATCCTGCAACGTTTGGGTGAGCATCGGTCCTTTCATCGGGTGATAATCTTCAAACCCGGTGTCCAAGCCATGAACACCAGCGCCGAGATTGCCTCCCTTCACCGCCTTCATTTTGCCAGCCGGATTCCCCAGGTCCCATGCCAACCGATCCATCCTGGCGTCCACATGGCACGACGCACACGCGACATGCCCCAGCCCCGAACCGAGATGAGTGCTATAGAGATGTTTCCGACCGCGCCGAACCGCCGCCGGGGTCGGGTCGAAAAACGCAACTCGACCGACTTCACTCTCCGAGACCAAGGAAACCACCGATAGACTGGAACCAAAACGATTGAGCACGTAAGCACATTGGCGCTTTTCATCGATAGCAACGCCAGTCGGACCCTCGCCCACGGGAATACTCTGGCCAGGGCGACGTCTCCCGGTGGCGTCGAGCAGCACCACATTGTCGGATCCCATCCCGGTCACCAGCGCACGGGCCCCGTTCGTCGACCAAGCCATTCCTCGAGGGTCCCCAAGAGATTGAGCACGGAGTGCTGGTGCGATCCGGTTCGTCCTGTAGGTAAGGTGCGGGTTGAGATCCGCGACTTGCGGAGTTGCCCAGGTGCCGGGAGCGACCGTCGCCAGAAGCACCCGCAGGAAAGTCCCATTCAAGACCGGTTCAAAACGCACTTCGTTTTTTGCGTCCGTGCCGACGACGCTGACCGAGCCCGTCACCGGGTTGACGGCTAAAGCCATGCAAAGGTTCATGAGCCCACCGACGTAGGACACCTCGAGCGATGTGGTGTCGATTCGCGCCAAATCGTGGTCGATCAAGCGCCATCCTGGAACGCGCCCCGACAACGGAGCCCATTCGCCCGTTACGAAACGAGACCAGTCCTTGCCGTTCTCATCGCGCCAAACACCCGCCGAATCCTGGCGAACGATGAGCCCGGATTTGGGCGGCGGACGGTTGGTAGGATTGAGCGGCGGGTCGAACCCCATCCCGGCATTGGGTGGCGGATTGACGCGAGCCTGGTCGCCGTACGGGCCTCGACGATCACTGACCACGTTAGGCGGAAACGGCTTGCCGAAGGCCTCTTCGCTGCCGCCTCCCAGAAGGGTTGTCCCATTGCCGGACTCAAAGAGGGCCACATAGGCCGTTCGTCCGTCCGGACTGACCGCAAGGCTGCGCGGACGCTGGCCTTTGATCGGAACGACAGTCGGTGCGCGGCTCAACTGTTCAGGATCAAAGACCAGGACGCTATTCGCCTGAGAACAGCTGACAAAGGCGCGAACGGGATTTCCCGCAAACACAATATCGGCCGGCTCGTCGAATGTCGGCAATGTCCGCACCACACACCCACGCTCCAGGTCCACAACGCAAATGGTGTCCGAGATGTAGTTGGCAACCCAAAGTTCTGAATCTGTCCGGAAGCGAACGGAGGTGGGATCGAGCCCCACGGGAATCGATCGCGTCATCGTGGGCAAAGAGCCGCGCAAGTCGAACAGTTGAATGGCAGCGGCTGGGGTATTGCAGATGGCCAAGACATCGCCGCCAGGATTGAGGTCCACCGGATGGACTTGAGGGCTCTCGAAGTTGACGAATCCGCCGTCGGCTCCCGCCACCTTGGCCGTGAGATAGGCCAGCAGGAACCACCATGCCTTCCCCCTCCAGCGGCTCGCCAATTCGAATGGGAATCCCCCTTCCACGGCAGAAAGCAGGCGTGAAACTAATTGTTCGGTTGTCATATCATTCCACCCACGGGCGGGCTTGTTTGATGCTGAGTCGGCCACTGCTGGTGATCTTGAATTCGATCTCCATGGCGAAGGCTGGATTACCTTCTTGCTGGTAGATAGGTCGAAAGTGCACCCCGATTGCGGCCAAAGCATTGATCAACTCCTGGACTTGCTCGTCGTTCAGGACGTGCTCGCCGGGCGGCGTGCGGTTGGAAGTGCGAATGTACTGCACTTCGTTTTCACCTTCCGGCCCAATCGCGGAAACCAGTAACTGGTCGGGAATAGACCCCGGCTCTGGACTGGTCACGAGATCTTCGCCGACCTGGGCATTGATATAAAAGCCCGGCCAGGCGGGATCAAAGACATTACGGGTTACAGCAACTCCATTGGCCGACTCGTCCGGGAAACTGGGATGCAACAAAACACCCATGGCCGATTGGAAATGATCGATGCGCTGAAACTCGCGTTCATCAAACGCCCTCAGATTCCAGAGACTCGCCCAGACTTGCTTCACGGTATTGGCCAATGCCCCTTCGTTGGGGCGATGCGTGAACGAGTCATAAAGGCCCGCGCCATTAAAGCCAGGCAGGTCCTCATTATTGCTGCTTGAACGGCAGCGAATCCGAGTGCCAGCGGGAAAGGCCTTTTGCACCTCGTCCAAGCTCGCAGCCAAGGCCGCAGGCAGCGTGCTCCGATGGATCATCCTATCCTGAAAGGCCGAAAGCGCCTGAGCGCGGTAAGCCAGGTCCGATGCAAAGCCGGGCTTTGCGATAAGTTCCCGCACCACGTCATAGAATCCGTTAAAAGTCATGAACTCATCGTACAACGCGTAGGGAATGGCGAAGCCGTCCGGGACCATGCCCAGCGGCAGGAACTTCTGCAACTCCGCCACATTGGCGGCTTTGCTCCCTACCGTTCCCGAATCCGCGCTTCCCAAATCGGCAAGCTTTCGAATCCTTCGTTCGGTCAAGTCTCTCGGTGGAAAACGTGGTTCCTGTGGCCGGACTGAATCCTCCCACTGCTGAAGCTCTGCGGAGGTCGCTTCGCGGACACTCAGACCATCCCCAGTGACCTCGAATCGGACGAGCTTTCCGAGCAGCGCCTTGAGCCGTGGGTCGTCCAGCGCCCCTTTCAAATACGCGCTGGGCGTCCGGTTTTGTCGGGTCAGCAGGCTAAAGTGCGAGAGCGGCGACGGGGCCGTGGCGGTGACGATCCCGGCAACATGCCCCAACGCCACCGGCGGTTCTGGCACGATAACAATGTCGCGAACCGTGGGAGCAACACCGGCGGAAACCTGCCGCAGCAAGCCAAAGCTCGTTCCAGCGTAGATCGGCGAATACTCAAGACTGGCGAACAGCTCATCAGAAAAGATCAAAGGGATCCGCGCGGCGGCGTACTTGGCGGACTCCCGTTTGGCCAACTCTTCCTGCGTCACTCCGGTTGGATGATAGAAAAGCTGACCCGTGGCCCAGGGCATCTGGTTACTTATCGCGCTGACTGCCTTCTTGACGAAATCGAACCGGACAGGGTCAGCGGGCCAGAATTCCATAGCCAGGAGTTGATTGGTGCTGGAACCTGGCTGCCGCGTTCCATAAGCAACCAGGCTCCCGGCCAGGTTCTTTCGCCGGGTGTCCGTGAAATAAGTCTCTTCGTTGAACTCGGCGAGGGTCTGCCGCCAGTGCAGCACGTCAAACGCGAACGGCGCGTGTAACGGATGATTGCCGCTCTGCATGAAGTAAACGAGTGGGAATTCCGTATCGACGCCGGCCACGATGAATTTAAGCTGCGGAGCCGCCAGTGCTCCAGGCGTGTCTCCTCGAGCCGAGAATGCGTTGAACTCGTCACGGTCACGAATCGAAAACGTCCCATCCTGCGGACGAAGCCGGTCGGACGCATCCAACGGGTTCAAGTACCGCGGTCTTCGTGCTTCGAACACGTCATCAAGCCCGTCGCTGTCGGAATCGTCAGGCAACGCTATGGGAACGCGCTTTACTCGGTAGAAAGCAGCGGAAACTGGTGGTGCCAGATCCGCTAATTCGCCGGAGACCAGGCTAACCGCTGTGGGACGGGTCACTTGAATGGAGGAAACTCCGCGATAGAGAATATGATACGCGTTACTCGACTCAGAGACACGAACCCGAATCGGCGCCTGTTTTTCGAATTGAATTGAGGCCGTGAAGAGGTCCGAGGAACCCGGCGCAGCCAGCACGGCCGCGACTTCGAGCGCGCTCCACAGGCTCGCCGCTTGAAGCAGTCGCTTTGCCGACCTCAAGCGATTCAGCCTTGAGGTTATCGACTTGCCTGAGCTCCTTGGGTTCATTCGGAGTTGTCCGGCGATCCGGATTGCAGGATTAAGCCATTAAAGCCAACAGCGACCGTGGTCTGTCGCGCGAAGACCACCGCCGTCAGCCAATCGGTCGCGAGGCTAAGGCTTTGATTGGCCCAGGCTATTCCATCCGACGACGTGACGACGGCAGAAAAGCTCCGGTTGAAATGTCCACGACCAATCGTGCCTCCCCCGACGGCGATAAACTGCCCGTCCGCAAATGTGATGTCAGCGAGGGCGCCATTGTCACTGAAAGGGCGCAGGGCAACCCAATCTACCCCATTGGTCGATGTTAGGATCGGGCTGCTGGTATCGAAATATTTACCGCCAACCGCGGCATACGTTCCTCGCCCGTAAGCAACCCCCAGCAAGTCAAAAATGGCCGGTGACGTCCGACTCTCCCAGATTGTTCCGTCGGTAGAGCCCAGGATTCTCCCTTCGTTACCCACGGCGACGAACCCGGCCGCACTGTGGACGACGGAATTGAGCCAGGGCCCCTGCCGATTGTCTTTCGTCGTCCAATGGACGCCGTCCAGGGAAGTGATAATCAAGGACCGGTCCTGGCCCTGGACAAATTCGCCGCCAACCGCCACGAATTGTTCGCCGTCGAAGATCACGTGGAACAGCGATGCTTTGAGTCCAACGTCCACCGAATCCCAACGCGCCCCATCCACCGAGACGAGGATGCTTCCGTTGTTGCCCACAGCGACGAATCGATTTGTCCCCCAAGCAATGCCGTGCAACGGTTCGGGAATGCCCGTGGAGCGACGATGCCAAACCAAGCCGTCGGTCGACTGGGCGACGATGCCAGAGTTGCCGACAGCAACAAACGCTCCGTTCCCGTAAGCCACACTGGAAAGCGCGTCCGTAAAGCCTAAGGGCCCGCTGCTTGTCCAAAACTCGCCATTCGTGGAACTCAATACGCCTTCAAACTCGCCAAACGCCGTGAACCGTTGAGCTCCGAACTGCACCGCCGTTAATGGCGCATCGATGTCCACCGGCGTGCGATTCGACCATTCCAATCCCGTCTTGGAGCTCAAGACAGCCCCATCGTCTCCGACGGCAACAAATAGCCCCTCCGCAAAGGCCACGCGTGTGAGATCGACTGCGTAACCGGTAGCGATCGCTTGCCAGTCCTTTCCGTCGGAGGAGGTGGCGGTCGCGCCGGCACTTCCGACAGCCACGAATCGTCCATGGGCGTAAGTCACCGATGCCCATCGCGTTCCGGTTGCGGTCAGACGATTCTCCCAGGCCATTCCGTCCGGGCTGGCAAAAATTTGCCCACTGGCGGTGGCCGCAATCCAAATCCCGTCACCACTCGTCAGAGCAAGCGTCCGGACCGGTGAGGGCAGCCTCGCCTCGGTCCATTGCACTCCGTCGTTTGAGATAAGGACGATGCCATCCGCGCCAGCGGCCAGGAACGTACGCCCGTTGTAAGCCACCGCGTGCAGGTCCAGCGTCGTAGCGTTTGTGACGGCGCTCCAATGCCGTCCGTCGGCGGAGTTTAAAACACGGCCTTGCTCGCCGACTGCGACGAAACGATTCGTCCCCCAAGCCACCCCTCTGAGGCCGTCCGCAATGCCAGAGTTGGCACTCCCCCATTGCAGACCGTCGATTGAGGTGAGGATGGTCCCGGCGGAACCGACGGCCACGTAGGTCTCATGGCCGTAAGCCAGCGCCTGAATTTGGCGGCTTTGCGGCAGCGGGTTGCGCAGTGCCCACGGTTCCAGGGCGTCCGTCCGGGCACTTGGGTAGCCCGCAAGGCAGGCACTCGTCGCCAGCAATCGAATGAGGACCTTAGCGCGCATGAACCCGATAAAAACGGCCCGTACTATGGTCTAGAAAACTATCCGGCAGCCACGTGACCTCGTTGGTCGCCTGGAATTCGGACAAGGTCCGCCACGCTAAGAAGTCGCTGGTGGATTGCAGGGCATAGTGACGACCTGGAATCCCCAAAAGTTGAAGCCAGAAGGCCGGTCCGTTTCTGCCCAGTGCAGCCAGCCTCGGACCGGTCGACGCGGCGCTTTGCAGGATGATTCCAGCATCCCCGACCGCCACATATTGGTCCTCGTGATAGGCAGCCGCCCGGAGAAGGCGGGTCGTGCCCGACGGGCTGGAAATCCACGTCACCCCGTCTTCCGACGTCCAAACGGTTTCTCCGGCGAAGGCGATGAATCGGCCATGGCCAAAATCGAGCCCGGTTGGTTTGAAGGGCAGTCCGATCCCTGGCCGCCAGGTCTGCCCGTCGCTGGATTTGAAGACGCCGCCTTCTTCTCCGAGCAGCATGAATTCGCCATTGCCAAACGCCAAACCAACAATCCACTCCGCGCTCCCGGGATCCGTGTCCTCCCACACCCTGGCATCAACGGAGCGAAGCACGCTGATCGTTCCCGCAGCGACAAACACCCCGTTGCCGAAAACGAGTTGGTCAAGCTTGGTCTTGGCCCGATCGGGACTCCGCACCCAGGCGGTTCCGTTCGACGAGGTCAGGAAGCGGCCGGAGGCTTCCATGGCGACAAACTTCTCGTTACCGAAACAAAGGCCTTTAATCCACTCTTTGGAATTAGCGACCGCGCGCGTCCACTGCGTGGCATCCTTCGACGTGAGAATCGTTCCCTCGCGGCCGGTAGCCAACCAAAGATCGTCCTGGTGGACGACACGCGTGAGATCATTGGTGACGCCGCTTCCAGCAAACGTCCACTCCAGGCCATTGACCGAACGCGCCACCGCTCCTTGCGCGCCAACCGCGACGAGTTGTTGATCATCACTGGAAATGTCTGCCCAGTCGGCCGTCAATCCGCGCGATTGGAGCGTCCAGGTCTGACCCTCCGCGGATGTCAGGATCTGGACCGATTGGCCCACTGCAACCAGCGTGCCGTCGCCGAAGGCGATGGCGTTTAACGCATCCTGCGTCGGAGTCGTTGCCGTCTTCCAGCTGCGACCATCGGTTGAGGTGAGGATGAGGCCGCCCTCGCCAGCGACAACCAGCTGGTCGGTCGCAGACACGATCGCGTTGAGCGACCTCGGCGTTCCCGACTCCCGGCGAGTCCAACGGCGCCCGTCCTCACTTTGGAGAATGGTCCCAGCGTCACCCACCGCCCAAAAGGCGCTATCCGTCCGGATCACCGCCCTGAGCGCCCCGTCCCCCGGGAACGGGATGCGCTCGGTCCACGACCTCCCGTCCGCGGAAGGAAGGAGAGAGTTGCTGTCGCCCACCGCCACCACCGGCCCGTTCGCCGAGGCGGCCACCGCACGAAACCAACGGTCGGTGCGCGCGCGGCTCGTCTCCCATCGAACTCCGTCCGTTGAATGAAACACCGAGCCTCGTTCCCCAGCCGCGATGAACCCATCGTTCCAGCGAATGACCGATTGCAGAGCCACGTTGGTGCCCACGGAACTTTGACTCCAATGGATTCCATCCGTGGAAGCGACCACGGCGCCGAAAGTACCCACCGCGACGAACAATCCGTGATTAAACGCCACGCTGCGCAATTCGTTGGTGAGCTGCGCGGCTTGCCGAGTCCATTCCCTTCCGTCGGGCGACGTTAAGAGGGTGGAATCTCCCACGGCAACAAAGGTGTGGTCGCCATGGCAAACAGCATGGAGTGAATATCCAGCAGGCGTGGGGCTGCGCCATTGCCAACGCAGTTCCTGCGCGGCTGCTCCACGCAGCACGGCGCTAACCAGCATCGCAACGTACAAACGTCGCACCAACGACACCTTCCATAAATGCCGTTGCTTTTCTGACAAGTCATGCCCCATGGGAACCGGGTGGTCGCTCAAGCGGCCCCGCCGCTCGAACCTTTTCATCGTGCCCGAACGTTTTGAGGAAGGCGACTAGAAAAGGCGCCCTTGCAAGGGAGCGGGCGTTTCTTGACAGTCCCGCCACGATCGCGGGATTTATCCTAATGCCATTCGGTAATTCTATTCAGTCCCGGAAGGGACAGAATGAGAGAAGCCCGGTCGCTTTAGCGCCGGGTGCTCAAGTGAGAGGGCCCAAGCCCCGGAGGGGCGGCTGAGTGCGGCGAG
>JBGAIN010000095.1:0-30941 GCA_044225505.1 Limisphaerales bacterium | reverse complement strand
GTTGCTTCCAATGAATATCAATACTTCCTTTCGGCCCGGGCAATATATCTGGGACCGGGATCGCCTTCAGGCAGCGACGTGCTACGCGCATCGATTCAATGACTAAATCGACAGCCCGCTGCCATGTGATCGCCAAATATCGAGGGCTTCCCGCACCATCAAAATCGTCTTCGAGTTCCAAGATGGATCGTGAGGCTTCAATGGCCTGCATGAGCTCAACCATGCGCAATGATTCACTGCCTTTCAGCCTGCACGTCATCACTGCAAAAGGTCGTTCTCGCCAGCGAAGAGAACTTACACGTTTCGCATCTAGTGAAAGTTCTCGTCCTGTAGACGTCGGATTTGCTTCGGACCAACGACTCCACAACTGGCTCAAGTCGTTTTGCTCGGCACGTTGCTTAAGCTTTGGCCCTTCGAAGTCGGTCACAAGTGTATTAGATTGCCGTAGCATCTGTTGTCTCCAGACATTGTAGTCCGTCTTTTAAGATTAGCCGTCTTAAAGTCTCTTCTTTAATCAATGCGCGATCCAAAACACTTCTTAAACTTTCAAGATCGCTAGAATCCAAGGCGATGGAAATCTGCCGCACAGAATCAAGCTCTTTGAACGCTATATTCAAATGGTGGATAATCAACGCGGCGGGTGGCGTCGCCGATAGTTCGCTGTCGAATATTGGACGAATGTCAGAAATGATTCGGACAGACTGAAACACATGCTCCGACTCCGTCAGCACGTCCAAGGCATGAGAGGAAATGCGAATCGCGGGTGCCGCCAGGATCTGGGCTAACTGCGCAGCAAATGAAGCCCAGCTTTGATCTGCGGGCTTTAAGTCAGGATTATCTTTGGAGAGGCTCTCTGTAAGCGCACTCGCAAACTCTAATTCTGTTTTTGCTAAAGTCTGGACAAAGATAGCCATGCCTAGAAAGGCGCGGATGTAAGCCTGTACCTCGTTGGCCGGCAGCGATGAATTCTTTTCAATTTCGGCGATTAACTTCTCCACCGTTAACGTGGGCTTAGTTATCGCCAGCGCCTGCACAAGGGAATCAATCGATTGCGCTGGCAGCTTGATGAACCGCTGAATAACAGGTTTTACTTCTTTGGGAACGGTCAATTCCATGTCGCGTTTACAGCAATGACTAGTAAAATTTTAACGTTAAAAACTGTAGTAACTTATTGGAAAAACATTGACACGAGTTTTTCAGTCCAGCAATGTCTTAAAAAGCTTTTCACGAAAGTGCTTGAGGGAAAAGCGAAACGAGCGTTCGGTGAAGTTTTTTTGGTTTCAAAGTGGCTGTCCGCTCGATCAAATCATGATTTAACAAAAAGCCCCGCCCAGCTTTCGCCAGACGGGGGCTTTGGCTTTCTGTTCTAGTCTTTAAGGCAGTAAGCTCACTTTCTTGTCTTAACCAGACGTTCCTCAATGCTCTCCAGCCTTACCGCAATTTCTCCGATTTGTCGGGCTACGGGTGAAACGGCCTGAATCAGAGCCGCTATACCACAAATCACGAAGCCGCCGACAAGGAGCATCCTAGAACCGATCTGTTGAAACACAGTTTTTGAATCCGATTCGGTAAACGCACAGAAGAGCATTCCGAAGCCAACTAGCATGCCGACAACAACGAGTCCCCCGTTGGTTTGCGGAAGCGAGCGCTCTTTACCGGCCAGACGGGCTCAATCGACGGCAACGGAGGAGGTAACTCGTCCTCGACGACTAATGTAGACGCCTTGCAGTGGGGGCATTCGTGTTCCAAGCCAATATAGGCTCGTGGAATTTCGAATCGGCCTTTGCAGTGTTGACAGTGGCATTTGGCGAAGTCGCTCATAGGCTGATTATGGCCTCGGGTTGCCGGAATGACGGCGGACAAGTCGCGGTAGCTAAACGTTGCGAATGCAAAAGGATTGCAAAAGCTAATGTTCAAAACACTCGTTTGCTTCCTTTGTAACCCGTTGATTGTCAATCTGGCGCGCCCGGCAGGACTTGAACCTGCAACCCTTTGATCCGAAGTCAAATGCTCTATCCAATTGAGCTACGGACGCGAGTGACTAACCCTCAACCGATCCCGAAAGCCCATCCCTAGACTCCCGGAAACGAACGTTAGTATGCGTGGAACCGGACTTTGAGCAAGTCGTTTCGGCAGGCCTTCGATTCTGAGCGGTGGCGTCAAGCCTGGCACCCTGGGTTTCTCCTGTGGCCGATAAGCATTCGGCTCAAAGATTGTCGTGGCACTCTTATCCGAGCATGAGCAGCACAAGCATCCCCGCGACGGTGGTCAGGATCGTCACGGGAATCCCGAACCTGGCGTAATCCCAAAACCCGACTTCAACGTGGCCTCGGGCGGATTCGACCACGATCACGTTGGCGACCGAGCCCAGGATCGTGAGATTACCGGCGAAGGTCGTGGCGAGGGCCATAACCTTCCACATCAAGACAGGATTGGCGAAATTCGGAATCCATTTACCCGCGACGAGAACGAAAGGAACATTGGAGAAAATGTTGGAACCGACCGCAGAAAACCAAGTGAGGTTCCACGCCTGGCTGGTTGACGAGGTTCCGAACAAGCCTCGGACGCGCGCATAGATCTGATCGGGAAGGCCCGTGCCGTTCAATCCTTCGACGACGACAAAGAGGGCGGCAAAGAAGACCAGCAAATGCCAGTCGACAAGTTTCAAGACGTCGTGGGTGTCGCGTCGCGCCAAGACCATCACGACCGCGCCCCCGGCCAGCGCGGTCCATGCCAGGTTAAAACCGAGGACAAATCCGACGAAGACAAGGGTTAGGACGACAAAGCAGAGCGTGATCAAACGGCGGTCGAGAGGTTTGTTGATGTCGGCGGGAGTTCGCAACACAGCGGTTCGGAGCGCTTCGCGGAAGCCAAAGCTTAAGACGAGGTAATTAATCGCCAGCCCTACGAGCGCAACTGGCAACAGGGAGAACGAGAAGTGCAAGAAAGGAATCTTGGAGAGATGACCGATGATCATGTTCTGCGGGTTGCCGACCAGGGTGGCCACGCTGCCGAGATTGGCGCTCATAGCCAACGCCAGGAGATAGGGAGTGAGCGGCAATCCGCCTCGCACCATCACCGCGACGACGAGGGGAGTAAGCATCAGGCACACGGTATCGTTCACCAGCAATGCGGACAGGGATCCGGATGTCAGGATGAGCAAAAGTAAGAGCTTTTGCGGGGAGCCTGCGATGCGCAGAATTCGGTCGGCCGCCCAATCGAAAAAGCCGCCCATAAAGAGATACGCGGAGATAAGCATCATGCCGAGGAGCAATACGAGGGTGTCGTAGTCGACGGCGCGGTAGGCTTGATCGGGGGTCATCACTCCGGAACAGACCATAAGCACCGCGCCCACGAGCGCCGCGGCGGGCCGGTTCAACGGGAGAATCTTGAGGCGCCGACCGCTGATCAGCAGGTAGGTGCCGGCGAAGATCAGGATAGCTACAAGTTCGCGTTCGACGTTCATTCCTTAAACCGGTGATGCAATGGCAAAGAGAGAGAGGCGGCAAGCGGAATTCGCGTCTTTTCAAGTGGCTGAATTCGACAGATAGTGGACATCTTAACGCCATGCCCATCGTTGATTTTTTCCCAGGTAGAGTCTGCCAGGCTGTCAGGTTGGTTGGGGCGATCTTGCTCAGTGGGCTATGCCCGGTGGTCGCGCAGACGCCCCAGTGGATCTGGCACTCCAACGGTACTCCGGGCCCGGGCGCAACCTCGGTCTATTTTCGCAAGAGTTTTCGCACGCCGCCGCTGCTCTGGAATGCCCGCCTGACCGGCACAGCCGACGACGGGGCGGAGATCTTTCTCAACGGCCTGCTGGTGGCTCGATGCGATCGATGGGATCGCCCGATCCGAGCTGAGGTAACGGTCCGGTTGAACCAAGGGGAGAATGTCTTGGGGGTGCGGGCCTGGAACACCAATGGCCTGGCGGGACTCCTCGTGCAATTGGGTTTGGGTGGCGAGACCAACGTAATTACGGATGACACTTGGCTCACTTCCACGAATGCCGCGCCCGGTTGGAACACTTTGGGATTCGACGCGGCACCCTGGCAGCCTGTCCAGCTCCTGGGCACTCACGGGATGGAACCGTGGGGGGATGTGCTCTTCCGCTCGGCCGCGACGGCGGCGGAGGGCTTGACCGTGCCGGCCGGGTTCAAAGTGGAGTTGCTCCGGTCTGCGGCGTCGGACGAAGGGTCGTGGATCTGCCTGGCGTTTGATCCGAAAGGGCGCCTGACCATCGCGTCCGAAGGGGACAAGCGGCCCTTGCTACGGGTTTCTTTTTCGAATAGGCAAGTCAGCCAGGTGGAGCCGATTGCCGCGCCGGTTCACTATGCCATGGGTCTTCTTTACGCCTATGACAGCCTCTATGCCAATGCGCGCGGTCCGGACGGCGCGGGGCTATACCGCCTCGTTGATGCCAATCAGAACGATCAGTTCGACCCGGACGAGCTCAAACTGCTCAAGAGCTTTGAAGGCGGCAGTGAACACGGGTATCACGCCGTGCGGCTTGGCCCGGACGGGCGGATTTATCTCGTGAACGGAAATGGAACGAAACTCCCGCGCGGGCTGCGGAAGGATTCCGCATTCCAGCATTACGGGCAGGATGTCCTTTCGTTGAATCCTGATGAAACGTTGGAAGCGGGCACGGAGCGGGCCGCGCAGTGCCACGTGCTGCGAACGGATGCCGACGGCAAAGAGTGGGAGTTGTGGGCCGGGGGCATGCGCAATGCCTACGCGTTCGATTTCAGTCCGGAAGGGGAGTTGTTTACGTTCGACAGTGACATGGAGTGGGATTGGGGCACTCCTTGGTACCGGCCGACGCGCGTGTTGCATCTGGTGGCCGGAGGTGATTACGGCTGGCGCGACGGTACCCGGACTTGGCCGGAATATTACGAAGACAGCCTCCCTGCGGTTGTGGACGTCGGGATTGGTTCCCCAACGGGTGTGCGCTTCGGAACGCGAAGCCGATTTCCCACAAAGTACCAAAACGGCATGTTTCTGCTCGATTGGTCTTATGGCCGAATTCTATTCGTTCAGTTGGAGCCATTGGGCGCGAGTTATCGGGGGGCGTTCGAACCGTTTCTCGCAGGCGCACCGCTCAATTTGACCGATGCGGATTTCGGCCCTGACGGCGCGCTCTACTTCATCACGGGCGGGCGGGGGACCCAGTCTGGACTGTATCGAGTGACCTACGAGGGCCCGGTGACCTCCTCCAGACCGCTGGCGGGGACGGTTGGGGGCAGTGCTGCAGAGCGGCATCGCCTGGAAGGCATTTCGGCGCACGCGGACGACGGCGAGATGGCGTTCATTTGGTCGCGGTTGGGGAGCGAAGATCGAGCCCTGCGCTTCAGCGCGCGCCTCGCGTTGGAGCGTCAACCGGTGGAGCGGTGGGAATCGCGGGCCACCCAAGGCGACTATTCGTTGGCACAGCTGATGGCGCTGCTCGCGTTGGCGAGGGTTGGCCCGGCCGAGGTGGGCGGGCGTTTCTGGTCGGCGCTTGAGCGCGCGCCGTTTGAGACGCTGCCGGAATGGCAGAAGCTCTTGTTTTTGCGGGTTTTAGAAGTGCGGTGGGCACGCCATCGGCCTCGTGCCGAGCTTGCCTTGGAACGTTTGCGGGAGCGACTGGATCGCGCTTATCCAGCGGCTCAGTGGCCGCTGAATCGGGAACTTTCTCGAGTTCTGCTCTGCCTCGATGCGCCAGGAGCGGTTCGTAAAACTGTCCAACTCCTGGCAGCCGCGCCAACTCAGGAAGAACAGTTCCACTACGTGGCCCAACTGCGTAATGCCACCAATGGATGGTCGATTGCCGATCGACGTCAGTACTTGGAATGGTTTCTCAAACCGCGTTCAGGCATCACCCGTCCGCCCGAGCTAGTGCGCTGGTTCGCTGATGTCGGCCGTTCCTACGTGGACGGCGCTTGGGTAGACAAGTACCTGCGAGAGTTCCGCGCGGATGCCTTGGCGACCATGACGGCGGCTGAGCGAAAGCAACTCGCTGAATTGGTCGAAGCGCCCTTGCAGCGGGCGCAATTATTGCCGTCATCTAATCGCGGTTTCGTCCGTGCTTGGGCATTGGCCGAGTTGGTCCCATCGTTGGAGAAGCTCACGACGGAACGGAATTTGAGTCGTGGGAGACAAGCCTTTGTGGATAGTCAATGCGTCACGTGTCACCGGTTTCGTGCCGACGGTGGTTCGGTGGGACCGGAGTTGACGGGCGTGGCGAGCAAGTACGACGCGCGCTCGTTGCTCGAATCGATCGTGGAACCTTCTAAAGTCGTCTCAGAGCAATATCAAAACGTCAACGTCATGCTGAAATCGGGCGAGAGTTTGACGGGCCGAATCGTTCGCGAGAACAGTGAAACGCTGATCGTCGAGACGGATCCGGTCTCAGGGGGAAGGGAGAAGGTCTTGCGCAGCGACGTGGAATCGATCGCGCCTTCCGCACTGTCACCCATGCCCGAAGGGTTGATCAACATTCTCGATCGCGAGGAGATTCTCGATCTCATTGCCTTCTTGCGGTCTGGACAAGAGCTGCAAGGACCGTCGGACGGCGCTCCAACCAGCCGATAACAGAACGCGGGTGCGGGGTTGCCAGCAAGGATCCAAGCGCTCAAGCGCCAAACGCGTGGCGATCGAGGGATAACGTCTCGGCGGCGGCGGCAATTTTGCGCAGGTGTTTGATCACCATCGGATGGGAGATATGCAAGCGTCCGGCGACCTCGCGGGTGCTCATCCCTTCGGCGGTCCACTCAAGGACCTGCATCTGAGTTCGATTGAGCAGACGTGACAAAGAGGCCAACAGGTCTCTCGCGCTGACGCATTGCAGCACAGGACTCGTCTCGCCAAAATGCTGAATCCAGCTTTCCTCATCCTCAGGCACGGGAAGGACGCGATGGGCGCAGCGCTTGGGGGAGTCAACGCTGCGGCCGCGTGCGATGTAGTGCAAGGCGCGAAATCGGCAGCTCTGGACGTACCACGTCGTGGTCTTGGGTGGGCTCTCTTCCTGGAGTTGCCAAAGGCGAATCAGAGCTTCCTGTCGGAGATCGTCGCGTAAACTCGGATCGCGCGTGAGGCCATTGAGCATGTGTTCGACTTGATCGCGAATATCGCGCCGTTCCATCAGGGTCGGGTTCTGGTTTGCGACAGGCACACCGTTAAGGCAATTTTGTTGCCAATGTTTTCTGTGGCGATCTGGAAACGCGCTGGGGTACATTTCCCGTTTTCGGGTCCACGGGATGGGGCACTGGTGGAGGAACCCCAAGTGCGAAGTGGACCGCTTGCCACCTGACGAAAGGTCAGCGGGGTTGCCAGCCAGGACCACGCACGACGCGGCCGGGTTTTGCCCCGGTATGCTGACCGTCGCGGAGGACTGGAACGCCGTTGACAAAGACGTGCAGGATCCCTGTCGAGTATCGGTGCGGATGGGCGTAGTCCGCATGATCACGGATCCTCTCGGGATCGAATACGACCACGTCGGCATAATATCCCACTTTCAGAGCGCCTCGGCGGGTGAGCTTGAGATTGGTCGCGGGCAAGGAAGTGAGACGGCGGATGGCCTCGCGCAGGGGGAGGGCTCGTTCGTCGCGAACATACTTCCCCAAGAGCCGTGGAACGTTTCCATAAGCCCGAGGATGCGGGTTCGATTTTAAGAAGGGGCCTTCTGGAGCAAGAGAGGGAGCATCCGAAGCGAAGCTGACCCAAGGCAAGGCGAGTTGTTTCCGAATATTCGCCTCCGACATCACAAAGTAAACGGTCTCGATACGACTATTGTCTTCGATCACCAAGTCGATGGCAGTTTCCTCGGGCGGCCGTCCTCGTTCCGCCGCGACCTGAGCCAGCGTTTTACCGGTCAACCGTTTGAGTCGGTCGTTCTTGAAGCCAACGAGCAGGATGTTGCTTGGGTCCCCGGCGGCGATGTAATAGTTCTCCCAGCGGTCCGTGGGGGTTCGCATCTCTTGCGCGACGCGCGCGCGAATGGCCGGGTCCCGGAGTCGTGCAATCCAGGCGTCCACCCCGCCTTCCTGAACCCAGGGCGGCATCGCAGCGTCAAGGCCCGTCGCGGCGGCAGTGTACGCATACATGTCAGCGGTGATGCGGAGACCGGAAGCGCGGGCTTCCTCGATCTTTTGGATGGCCAAATCCAGTTTTGGCCAGTTCGCGATGCCGGCGGCTTTCAGATGGTACACTTCTGCTGGGATGCGAGCAGCCCGGGCTAGCTGAATCAGTTCATCCAAGCCTTCCAAAAGCCGCACACCCTCGCTCCGAAGGTGAGAAATGTACATTCCACCGTAGGACGATGCGACCGCCGCGAGCGCGACCAACTCTTCGGGTTGCGCGTAGAAGGCCGGCGCGTAAATGAGAGCAGAGCCAACTCCCAAGGCTCCCTCCCGCATGGCCTGCGCGACCAGGTGCTTCATTCGTTCCAATTCATCCGGCGTAGGAGCGCGATTGGCGTAGCCAAGTTCGTGAATGCGAACGGTGGTGGCGCCGACAAACGAAGCAACGTTCGGCGAGACGCCTTGGCGAACCAGGAAATCGAGATATTCTCCCAGCGTTGTCCATTCCACCTCAAAGTGGAGATCTGCCTGCGCCGCGTGCAAATCCTGCTTCATGGCTGGAGTGAGCGGTCCCATGGACTCGCCTTCACCGAAGACCTCCAGGGTAACGCCTTGGCGGATATCGCTCTGGGAACGGCCATCAGCAATCAGGCTTTGGGTGGCCCAGCTCAGCATGTTGATGAAGCCTGGCGCGACTGCCAGGCCGCGGGCATTCAGTTCGGTACGACCGCGGGCTTGGTCGAGTTGGCCCATCGCAGTGATCGTGTCTCCATCGATCGCGAGATCCCCCACCACTTCAGGAGCGCCACTGCCATCGAAGAGAGTGGCATTGCGGATGACAATGTCGTGCACGGCGCTGGACGAGTTCGGCAGCTTCGGCCTCGCGCACGAGGTGTTGAACAGGACGGCCAACGCGATGAGCACGAAATGGGCGTGTTGAGTTATCACAGTGACGAAGGGTCAAGAGGGGCGTCTTCCTCGGTCCTCGGCGGTTTGCCTGGGGCCGCGCCTATCAGCACCACAAACTCGCCCTTCAGCCGACGCTCTTGGAGGATGCCTTGAAGGTCGGCTGGAGTGCCGCGAAGGTATTCTTCAAATTTCTTGGTCAGCTCGCGAGCCAGCACCACAGGCCGGTTCGGAAAGGTCGCCTGGAGTTCGACGAGGAGCTTGTCGACCCGGTAGGGCGACTCGTAGAGAATGAGCGTCCCTGGAATCTTGCTCAGCTCCTCCAATTGTTTGCGGCGTTGCCCGGACTTATGCGGCAGGAAACCGACAAAATGAAATTCATCGGCAGGCAGGCCACTCGCTGTCAAGGCCGTGACAAGAGCGCAGGGGCCAGGCACGGATTCAACCCGGCAACCAGCGGCCAGGACTGAAGCCACGACCCTTTCCCCTGGGTCACTAATGCCAGGAGTGCCGGCGTCGGTCACCAAGGCGATTTTGGCGCCGGCACGAAGCCGATCCGCAATTTCGGCGGAACGGCGAGCTTCGTTAAACTTGAAATAGTTGATCAACGGTTTCGAGATTTGATAATGCTGCAGGAGCCTGGCGGTGTGGCGGGTATCCTCCGCGGCGATCAGATCGCATTCCCGCAAGGTGCGCAACGCGCGGAGGGTAATGTCTTCGAGATTCCCGATGGGAGTTGCGACCAGGTAAAGGGTGCCTGGGATGAGCGGTGGCAAAATCGATTCCATCGTGTTCTGTGGGTCCATAACATCTGGCGTCTCGCGCGTCGAGGCTGGCGGGAGAGGTCGTTCAGTTTCTACGGCAGCAGCGAGCGTCTGAATCCCGGGCGAAATAGCGGTGGCACCTCAGCTCGCGGAGTCGGAACGCTCGGCAAAGAGCGTATACGCTTGTTTGTTATGAGTTTCAGAGCAGCCAAACCGCCATTTCAAGAACGTGTCGATATGGATTACTTGCACGTTGAAACCGTGACTCCCGAAAAGCTCACGGAGGCGCGGAAGGCTAAGCTGATTCCAGTGGTAGTCCTCGACTGGGTGAACGCGATGATCGTCGCCTTCATAAACGTTAAAAAAGCCCAGGCACAACCCTCGACGAGTCACACGGGAAAGCTCTGCCGCGGATCGCTCGAGTCCAGCCAGCGAAAGGTGTTCGAAAAGATCGTGCACGAGGCCATAGTCGAAAGCGCGATCCTCAGAGTCGATGGCCAAGGCGTTACCGACGGCAAACCGGGCGGATGGAAACAGGGCTCGGGCGTTGGCAATGTTCTTTTCACAAAGGTCAAATCCCGTGTAGTCCACTAATCGCGTAAGTCCATACGCGTGCAGGAATCGGTAATCATTGGCAGAGCCGCAAGCCAGCTCCAGGAGGCTAGTAGAAGTCGATGGTTCAGAGGGGAGGGCTTGGGTCCACAGGCGTTGAAAGGTCAGCAGGATCGCTTCGCTGGGGCGCGATTCTCCCGAGGTGCCTGCAGCATCTTGGAGCCATTCATCGATATAGTTTGGCACCACCGGATCGCCGAGCGTCTCTGGCAAAAGGGATCGCGTAGCGGAGACAAACTTGGGCACGGCAATTCCTTCGGCATCCTCGGCGCCGACATCGAGCGCGTGTCGTATGGCCAGAAAATCTTCCGAACTCGCGGCTTGGGTGCCGACTTGAACAGCCCAGTTCATGACCAGAGCAAAGCGGAGTTCTTGCTCGACGAGCCTATGAAAGCGGTTTCCGCAAAGCGCTTCAATCAGGTAGTGCCTGCTCAATAGGCTCTGCACATTGATGCGCGGGTCTTCCACTCCGCTCACGAGATAATCGCGCAGCATCGAGGCGTCATGCTGCATCCAGGATTTCGTCAGATTGGCGGTTTCCCGTTGGAGGTGCTCGTCCATGCATTCTCTCGTTTCCCGATTTGATACCATACTGCGGGAGGGACGGATAGTGCCCGGAAGGAGGCCACGATCCCGAGTGCCCCAGAGATGGGGAGCCGGTCGAGAGGATCAAGACGCTTTGGGGTCGACAGGCCGTCGGCCGGTCTGGGCTTGGAGCGGATGAAGTAATGGTGTCGCAGCGGCTTGGGAGCTATTGGCAAAACTGATTTCCATTGGCCGAGTTTGCGGTATGTTGCTGGCCGATGAATCTGTTGCCATTTGACAAACTTCCGGCGTATCAGCCCCGTCGCTTCGTTCCTGAAGGGATCAATTTAGGAGATTGGCGGGAAATCGCGCCTTTATTTGATTACCTGGATCTGCGAGCGAGCCAGTGTCAGACAGTGTCTGAGCTTGAGCAGTGGCTCGTGGACGGCGGCGAATTGAGTGCGGCGTTGGATGAGGAGTCGTCCAAACGATATATCGCGATGACTTGTCACACCGACAATACCGAGGCCGAGAAATCGTATTTGCAGTTTGTGGAAGAGATCGAACCTCAACTCAAGCCTCGCCAGTTCAAACTGGCCGAAGCGTATCTCGCGCATTCGTTACGCAGCAAACTGCCCCAGGATCGCTACGCTGTATTTGACCGAAATACGCGCGTGCAGGTGGAGTTATTCCGGCCCGAGAACGTTCCTCTGGAAACCGAAGAATCGAAGCTTTCCCAACAGTACCAGAAACTCAGCGGCTCATTGACCGTGCAGTTTCGGGGTGAAGAAAAAACGCTCGTGCAGATGGGGCGCTATCTCGAAGAGCCAGACCGAAGCTTGCGGGAAGAAGCGTGGCGGCTGGTCGCCAAGCGGCGACTGGAAGAAGCGGATAAGTTCGAGGACATCTTTGAGCAACTTCTCCGCTTGCGTGAACGCATTGCCGGTAATGCAGGTTTTAGCAACTACCGTGACTACGCGTTTCGAGCGCGGGGCCGCTTTGACTACACCGCAGAAGATTGCGCGCGCTTCCACGATGCCATCGAGAAGGAAGTCATGCCGGCGCTAAATCAATTGCAGGAAGAACGACGCCGGCAATTGAAACTTTCGTCGCTTCGACCGTGGGATTTGGCGGTCGATCCGGAAAATCGCCCGCCGTTACGGCCCTTCGAGAAGGTCCAGACGATGGTTTCGAACACGCAGGCGATTTTTGATCAGTTGGATCCTGAGTTGTCCGCAGGATTTCGGACCATGCAGGATTTGCGCTTGTTGGATCTCGACAATCGGAAGGGGAAAGCGCCTGGAGGATACCAATCGACCCTGTCTGAATCCCGACTGCCTTTCATTTTTATGAACGCAGTCGGAGTCCAGCGTGATGTGGAGACAATTCTCCACGAAGCGGGACATGCCTTTCACGCGCTCGCCACGCGGGACGAGGATCTCTATGCCTACCGGGGCGCACCGATCGAATTCTGCGAGGTGGCCTCGATGAGTATGGAACTGTTGGGGAACGAGTTCATCGAGAATTTTTATAGTCCAGGCGACGCCAAACGGGCCCGCCGTGACCATTTGGAAGGGATTATCGAAATCTTCCCTTGGATTGCGACGGTGGATGCATTCCAGCACTGGATCTATACCCATCCCGGTCACAGCCGCGCGGAACGCACAACAGCTTGGAAAGAGTTGATGCGCCGGTTTGGGGGAGGCGTCGATTGGAATGGCTTTGAAGCGGTTCGGGAAAACCTCTGGCATCGGCAGCTGCATATCTTCATCCATCCGTTTTATTATGTGGAGTATGGGATTGCGCAACTGGGAGCACTGCAGGTGTGGGCGAACTCCAAGCGTGACAAAGCCCAGGCCTTGCGCGCGTATCAGGCAGGACTGCGTCTCGGCGGTTCGCAGCCATTGCCTCGACTGTTCGAGGCGGCGGGATGTCAGTTTGATTTCAGTGATCGCACCGTGCGGCCGCTCGTGCAATTAGTTCAGACCGAGCTGGCCAAACTGCAGGATTCGTGATGGTCTAGCGACCATGCGGCAGGGTTCGTTTCCAACGCTCCGGGGCGATTGCACCTGGATCGTCGCTGGCGCGTGTGATGTTTCTTGCCGTGGAGTCACTTGATGTAACGTATGTTTACCAAGCACCTCTGCCACTTTGTCCTCGGCTCAATCTTAGCCTTCAGGGCCGCCGCTGCCGACTCAACGCGCTTGTTCGTCGCGACTGGCGGCAATGAGCAATGGTCCGGCCGTTTGGAGAGGCCTTCCGCGGACCGGAGCGACGGACCAAAAGCTTCCTTGGAAGGAGCGCTGCAAGCAGTTCGAGCGCTTCGACGCGATGGACAAGCGACGGGTGCCATAAGCCTGTCGCTCCGGGAGGGGCGATACGAATTGAGCCAGCCGGTAAAGTTGCTGCCCGACGATTCCGGATTCAGCGCAGACCAGCCATTCACAATTGAAGCGTACCCGGGCGAGAAGCCCGTCTTGAGCGGTGGTCGCCGGGTTTTGGGGTGGCACCGGGTTCCGGACCAGCCGAACTTGTGGCAGACGGAAATCCCGGAGGTCGCGGATGGCCGTTGGTACTTCCGGCAGCTGTTTGTCGATGGGGTGCGCAAACAACGCGCTCGAACGCCGAACGACGGTTATTTCCGCGTGATCGGAGCAAGCCCACAAGACAAACCCGTTCGCATTAAGTTTCATCCCGGGGACATCAAAAAAGCGTGGGCTGACGCCGAGGATGTTGAACTGGTGGCGTTGCTGGCCTGGGCCGACTTGCGCATGCCGATTCGTGAAGTCGATGAAGTGGCCGGTGTGGCCAAACTGGCCGGTGACCCGAGAGAATCAAACCAGGAAAGCAACGCGCGATTCTATATCGAGAATGCGCGAGATGCTCTCGACCAACCGGGCGAATGGTTCTTGGATAGGAAAACCGGAGTTCTCCTTTATCAAGGGAGTCGCGGTGAAGATCTGACTCGATCGGAGGTCATCGCGTCGCGTCTCGACGAGTTGCTATTGATCGCGGGCGATTTCAGCAAAACGAAGCCAGTCCGAAACCTGGTGCTCCGCGGATTGACCTTCAGTCATACAGACTGGACGTTCGGCAAGAATGGCTACGCCGATACCCAAGCGGCTATCGAAGTGCATGGCGATGTGCGTGCGGAAGGAGCAGTCGACTGCCGGATTGAGGATTGCACATTCGCGCACTTGGGTGGATATGCCTTGGAATTGGGTCGAGGTTGCCAAAACAACCTGATCATCGGAAACGAGATGGTGGATTTAGGGGGCGGAGGCATTCGGGTGGGGGAAACGGCGAAACGTCCCGAGGGCTTTGAGAGCAATCTTGGGCAGGTCATCACGGATAACCATATTCATCGATTGGGACGAGTTTATCCCCCTGCGGTGGGAATCTTTGTGTTGCAGAGCAGCAAAAACCGCCTCGCGCATAATCACATTCACGATCTCTACTACACCGCCGTGTCGGTTGGCTGGAATTGGGGTTATCAGGAAACGCCTTGTCACGACAACATCGTTGAATTCAATCACATGCACGACATTGGCCAATGGATGCTGAGCGATATGGGAGCGGTCTACACGTTAGGGATTCAACGGGGGACAGTCGTTAGGAATAATCTGATTCACGACGTTAATTCGTTCACCTACGGGGGGTGGGGACTTTACCCGGACGAAGGAACGACCGGGACGGTTTGGGAGAACAACGTGGTCTACCGAACCAAAAGCGCCGGGTTCCATCAGCATTACGGCCGGGAAAACGTCGTGCGAAACAACATCTTCGCATTTGGACGCGAGCGGCAAATGATGCGGACGAGAGAGGAAGAGCACACGTCGTTTTTCTTTACAAACAACATTGTCTACTTCGATTCAGGAGAGCTGTTGGGCAGCAATTGGAAAGGAACGCACTTTGTCGTCGATTCGAACGTTTACTTTGACGCGCGCCCGGGAGCCTCGGAGGAGATGCTAAAATTCGGCAGCGAAAGTTTGCAGGCCTGGCGTGCCCGCGGTCATGACGTTCATTCGATCATCGCTGATCCGCAGTTCGTTTCACCCGCGACTTACGACTTTACCTTGCTACCCACATCGCCGGCGTTGTCGCTTGGGTTTAAGCCTATCAACATCGCCGAGGTAGGAGTTCGCCCTAAATCAAAAAGGGCTACCGTCTCTGGAACCGAGCGGTAGGATCCCACAAACGGAAAAGCCATAGCTTATGGAGTGCACTGTGATCTTGCGACACATTCGGCTGAAACTCGCTCGAATGTGCTGCCTGGGAGCGAGCGTGGCAGGACTCTTGCCCGAGGCCTCGGCGGCCGAACTGAAGCCCATTCAGGCCGGGTTTTCCGAGCGCGATATCAGTCCGTCCATCGGCATGGAAGAACCGGGCGGTTATGGGAAATCGTTTCACACCAAGTTCCATGATCCGTGCAAAGTTCGAGTTGCGGTGTTTGACGATGGCCAACGTCGCGTTGCGTTGGTCGGTGTCGATGCCCTGATTGTCCCACGGCCTCTGGTGGAGGCCGCCCGCGAAGAGATCCGGCAAGCGTGCGGGCTGGAACCAAGCGCGGTCCTCATTGGCGCATCTCATTCGCATTCCTCGGGCCCGATCGGCATGGTGCAGCCCGGTGAATTCGATTTCGCATCGCCACTCGTCCAGCGTTTAGCCTACGAGGAGTCCTCCGGTGCGAATGCGACTTACCTCGAGTTGGTGCGTAAACGGATTGTAGAAGCCGTCGTTGAAGCCAATGCAGCGCGTGCGAACGTGGAATGCGGATTTGGCCGGGGCACCGAAGACAAGGTTAGCTTTAACCGTCGCCTGAGGATGAAGAGTGGACAGACCTGGAGTCATCCAGGGCAGGGGAATCCCGACATTGCGGGGTATGCCGGCCCAATCGACCCGGAAGTGGGCGTGGTTGGAGCTTGGGACAAACAAGGAAAGCTGGTCGGGTGCATCGTGAATTTTGCGTGTCATGCAACGACCAATCCCGGCGGTATTTCGTCGAATTGGATCTATTATCTGGAAAAGACAATCCGCGGCGCTCTGGACGCGCCTGTGCCGATAATCTTCTTGCAGGGGGCCTGCGGCGATATCACACAGGTTGACAACTTGAGCCCGTATCAAAACCCCCCTCCGGAAGACTGGGCGCGGCGCGTGGGCGGACGAGTCGGCGCCGAGGCCGTTCGCGTGCTTCTGGCAATTCCCAAGACAAATTACGTTCGTCTGGATTCGGTCAGTCAAGTGACTTCCATAAAACGGAGGATTCCGCGGCCGGAACGTGTGCTCGAAGCGATGCGAATCGTAGAACGTAATCGAACGAACGTGGCTGCGACCGTCTGGACCTTTGCGAAGGAGACGCTCCTTTTGGACGCTTTGATAAAACGTGCTCCAACCGTCCCCGTGGAAGTGCAAGCGATCCAGATCGGCCCCCTGGTCTTGATTTCAAACCCGGCAGAATACTTTGTCGAGTTTGGCTTGCGAATGAAGAAAGGATCCGGGTTCCCGTTTACCTTTCCGGTGGAATTGGCAAATGGATGCGTCGGATACGTCCCGACGCTGGAAGCGTTCGAATCCTCCGGCGGGGGATACGAGACGCGCCTCACGAGCTATAGCAACTTGGATATTAACGCCGGAGAGGAGATTCTGAGCCTGGGTTTGACTTTGGCGCGCGGAATGAAGTCGGATCCGCCACCCGAGTTCCCGACAGCGTCGCCATTTCGTCAACCATGGTCTTACGGCAACGTTCCGCCGGAACGCGATTAGACCGTGAAAAAGTTCGGCGGCCATCCTCGGGAAAGTCGCCCGCAGGGCAGACGCGGCCCGATTTCGATGTGGTGTCCGCGTTGGCGCACACCTTAAGATCGGGGTCCGGGTTTCGGTAATTCCACCCAGAAAGTGCTCCCTTGGCCTGGCATGGACTCGATGCCCACCTGACCTCCCATCCGTTCCACCGCTTTCTGCACGATGGCTAAGCCGACTCCTGTTCCTGGGTAGGTCGATCGCGGGTGCAAACGTTCGAAGAGTCCAAAGATCTGTTGGTGGTATTCCGGGTTGATGCCGATCCCATGGTCCTGAATCCAAAAGCGAACTTCCGACGACCGATCTTCAGCACGAATTTCCACTCGTGGAGCGCCGCCCGGAGCGACAAACTTGAACGCATTGGTTAGAAGATTGGTGATAACTTGGTTCAACGCTGCGGCGTTGGCATAGACTTTGGGAAACGGGACAGCCAAACGGACTTCCGCCTTAGATAGCGCTATCTCTGGTCCAAGTTCCTCCAGAGCGTGCCGCACGATTTGTTCAAGGTCCACTTCGCGGCGAGGTAAATCGGCGTGCGCTAATCGTCCGAAATCGAGCAGGTCCTGGATGAACTCGTCCATCCTCTGGGCGGCTGCCATCATTCGCTCGGCGTACTCGCGGCCCGTAGGGTCCAAGTGCGTCCCATATTCCTCGAGCAGTGCTCCGGCAAACCCGGAGATCGTCCGCAGCGGCGCACGCAGGTCATGGGCAATACTATAGCAGAAGCTTTCCCAAGTTTGGATGCTCTGTTCCAAGTGACGCGTCCGTTCGGCCACGTGCTGCTCAAGTTGTTCTGACAGTTCGCGGTATCGGCTCTCGCTCTCGCGAAGCGCGTTCTCCGCGAGTTTCCGTTCCGTGTTGTCTTGGGCGATCTTGGTAAAACCTGTTAACTCTCCTGAGTCATCGCGGACAGCGACGAGAAGGCCATTAACAAAAAACGTTCTGCCATCCTTGCGTCTGTGCCAGCGTTCGTCCCGGGCGATACCCGATTCGGAGGCCTGACTGAGTTCCCGAGCAGGGGCCCCGTTCCTTCGGTCTTCGTCGGTAAAGAGAACCTCAAACTGTTGTTGAAGTATTTCCGGCGCTGTGTAGCCAAAGCTTCGTTGCGCACCGAGATTCCAACTCGCGACCCGACCTTGGGCGTCGAGCCTGAAGAGAGCGAAGTTGGACACTTTATCCATCACTGTGTGGATATCCTTTTCAATGCTGTGCAGGTCGCGTTCCAGGCGGCCTCGCTCGGTAACATCTCGGACGATAGCCTGTACTGCCAGACCGTCCTTCCACGATAAACCCGCCGCCGTAACTTCAACCTCGAGCGGTTTCCCATCCAAACGGCGCATCAGGCCTCGGACTGGGCGAGCGGGAGTTGGGTCTCCCTGGCTTTTCCGCAATAAATCCGCAATTTCGTGCCGCGACTCCATTTCAAAGTGCTCCAGGATGGAACCACCAATTACCCCACGGGTAGACACGCCTCCGGAAAGATCTAAGAACGCCTTGTTGACGATCAGAGTTTGATCATCTGCCACAACAAAAATCGGATACGGATTGAGCTCAAAAAGTTCCCGGAATTGATCCAGACTCTCCATAGCCGCGAGGTTTTTTGGTCGGGCCTCTGGCGTTTCCATGGCGTAAGTTTCCATGAAGTTAGACAAGGCGCATACCTTTTTCGGGTATCGGTGCCGCCCTGAAGATGACGACGCGCGCTAGAGCGGGAAGTGTCTCGCGACCATTTTCGAATTCACAGGCTCGCGCCAAGGAGCCATAAACTGTTCCAGGGAAGCTTACTGGAACGGAGGCTCACGACTTGTTCCGCGGACGAATTTCGACTCTACTAGCGAAATGATCGAGTATAGAGCTGGAACTCAAATTGGTATCGACCCGGTCATTGAGCTTTACCGAGCTTCGACACTGGGCGAGCGGCGGCCAGTGGACGACCGCGCACGCATGGAAGAAATGCTGCAGAACGCCAACCTGGTGATTACGGCTTGGGACGGGGCGCTCCTCGTAGGAATTGCTCGAAGCGTGAGCGACTTTAGCTACTGCACCTACCTCTCCGACCTCGCGGTGCGGTTGTCTTATCAGCGTCAAGGCATTGGCCGCGAGTTGATCGTTCGAACTCGCGAGAAAGCGCCTCGTGCCACGATGATCCTTTTGGCCGCGCCGAAGGCCGTGGATTACTACCCGCGGTTGGGATTTCAACCGCATCGCCAAGCGTGGATCCTTCCGCCGGAAGCGGCCATCCTTTGAATCGGGCCTGGATCAGGAGCGGCTTAAATCATTAGCCGCTCCCGAGCCAGCGAATCTGTCCTGATCGATGTGAATGCTCAGCGCGGAGAGGAGCCCGCAATGCTCAACGTCAGCTCGATGGTGTCGGCGACCTTGTCTTCAGGCGCTTTCGGGTTAATGCCAAAGTCGCTGCGCTTAATCGAAAAGGTCGATCGAAGCACGAGCAGGTCACCTTTCTGATTGGGAACTCGCTGACTCAGTTTGTCTTTGAGGTAAGCGAGTTTTACCGGAATGGTCATTTCCTTCGCGACGCCGTGGACAGAGAGAGTCCCGGCGACGTCAGCGGTAATGGAGCCCGCGACCGTTTTAACGTTCTTAAACTCCTTGGCTTCAAACGAGAGTTCGGGATACTTCGCGACGTCCATCCATTGTTCACCTTGCATGTGCCCTTTCATCATTGGATTTGGCACGTGAAGGGAAGCGGCAGCGACAACGATCTTTCCGGTTGTGGCCGCGGGTTGGTCCGGGTCGAAACTTACCGTGCCGCTGACGCCATTGGCGCTGCCCGTAATCGCTTCCAGCGGGGCGTCCAGTTTAAACGTCACGTTGTTGACCTGTTTGGGATCCTTAAAGTCGAACGTTTGCGTTCCGGCTAAAACGGCATGGGCGAGTAAACTGAAGGTCACGACGGTCAAGACCGTGCGGCATTGAGATTTCATGTTCTTAAGTTCTACGACGAAACAAAAAGGAAACACCGGCCAGGGCTCCTGCTCCTAGCAACGCGGTTCCTAAAATCTCCAGTCCTGGGACGAAGCGCTTCTGATATTCGATGGCTTCAAGCCCCGTCACTGGATCTACGGTTTTAATTGGGATACTGGTTTTCGTCCATCCGCGATTGGCTCCGGCACCAAGCCACATTACCAGCGTGGCGAGCGCGACACCGACGGCGAACAGGCGACTGGCGATTCTCATAGCAGCACGGTTGATGACAAACAAGCGAAAGACTTTCAACCTTGAACCCGGATTCGGCAACTCGGAACAGCCCCAAAGCAGTTTAAACGAGCGATGGGAGTGAAGCGCGGTCCGGCAGGAGAGCGGAAATGTCACGCATGAACAACTCCTCGAGTTTCGAATCCGGAGGACTTGCTCGGGCCATCAAACGCCGTCAATGGCCGGTGAAGCCTGGGCACGTGACAGGGCGAGGCGAGCCAAGTCTAGTCTGCGGCGGAAATAATTAACTCTCTATTGCTGAGTGAGTTATCGTGATTCCGAGCGCGTGCCGAGAAGTTCTGGAGATGAGAACTCACTTGCTTTGCCACGCTCGGCCTTTACTTTCCTCGCATGTTTCAGAAGGACAGAAACGGTGCAAATAACGGTGCGGATGGACTCACGGCGTTGGATCATCCAGACCGTTTCGTGAGGCGTCATATAGGTCCTGATTCCTTTGAGCTCCAGGCGATGCTGCGCTCCATTGGCTACACAGGGCTGGATGACATGACCAAAGCTGTGGTCCCAGATTCGATTCGAAGCGCCCGCAATCTGGACCTGCCCGAACCTCGCTCCGAATATGAGCTTTTGCGCGAGCTTCGTGGGATCGCCGCGAAAAATCAGATCTTTCGGTCCTACATTGGGATGGGATATTCGAACTGCATCACGCCGCCGGTCATCCAACGAAATATCCTCGAGAACCCTGGTTGGTATACGCCGTACACTCCCTACCAAGCGGAGCTCGCGCAAGGACGGTTGGAAGCGATGCTCAATTTTCAAACCCTGGTGATTGATCTCACCCAAATGGACATTGCGAACGCGTCATTGCTCGATGAAGCGACTGCGGCCGCAGAAGCAATGACCCTGTGCCATGGGGTCGCAGGCGACGAGCGGAAGGATGCGTTTTTCGTCTCTGAGCTTTGCCATCCTCAAACCATTGATGTGGTCCGCACACGGGCGCTTCCGCTAGGGATTCATATCGTTGTCGGAGACCACCGGAAAGTCGCGCTGGACACTCGCTATTTTGGCGTTCTGGTGCAGTATCCGGCAACCTACGGAAACGTTCTGGATTATCGAGAGTTCATCGGACAGGCGCACGCGGTGCAAGCCCTGGCCGTTGTGGCCACGGATCTCCTGAGTCTGACGCTGCTGGTCCCTCCTGGGGAATTCGGAGCGGACGTAGCCGTCGGAAGCGCCCAACGCTTTGGCGTCCCAATGGGTTACGGCGGGCCGCACGCTGCGTTTTTCGCCACGCGTGACCAGTTCAAGCGACAAATGCCAGGTCGGTTGGTGGGGGTTTCCAAGGACAGCCGAGGTCAGCCAGCTTATCGCCTCTCGTTGCAGACTCGGGAGCAGCATATCCGCCGCGAGAAAGCGACCAGCAACATCTGCACGGCGCAAGCGCTCCTGGCGACCATGGCGTCGATGTACGCCGTCTATCATGGTCCAGAGGGGCTCCGACAAATTGCGATGCGTGTGCATCGGCTGACGGCATTCCTGGCGGCGGGATTAAAAAAGCTCGGTTATCAGCTCGAGGACAAGCCGGTGTTCGACACCGTGTTCGTTCCCTTGGGATCGCGCCGGGCGGCGGACCTTGTGCGGGTGGCGGAGGCGCATCGTATCAACCTGCGCGTCATCAGCGAATCGGCCGTCGGCATTTCGCTCGACGAAACGACCTCCTTGCGCGACATCGTTGAGCTCTGGCAGATCTTCAACGAGGATCGCCCCGCGCCGTTTGCTCCAGTCGATCTCCAAAACGCCACCGAAGCGTTCTCGCTGGCGCAGCGGCAATCTCCGATCTTAACCCACCCGGTGTTCAATCAGCATCATTCGGAGACCGAGATGCTGCGTTACATTCGGCGGCTGCAGTCCAAAGACTTATCTCTCGGAGAATCCATGATTCCTTTGGGATCGTGCACCATGAAGCTGAATGCCACATCTGAAATGTTTCCGGTCTCGTGGCCCGAGTTTAGCCAGATTCATCCGTTTGCTCCGCGCGAACAGGCCGAGGGGTACCGCATCATCTTCCAGCAGCTGGAACAGTGGCTCGCGGAGATTACTGGGTTTGCGGGAGTTTCCCTACAGCCCAATGCCGGATCGCAAGGGGAATATGCGGGCCTGTTAGCCATCCGGCGCTATCACCAGGAGCATGACGGCAACCGGCGAACCGTTTGCTTGATTCCGCAGTCCGCGCACGGGACTAACCCGGCGAGTGCGGTGATGGCTGGCCTGCGAGTGGTTCCGGTGGGATGCGATCCGCAAGGCAACATCGACATCGCCGACCTTCGCACCAAGGCCGCAGCGCATCAAACCGAACTCGCGGCGTTGATGGTCACCTATCCCTCCACGCACGGGGTTTTTGAAGAGGGGATCAAGGAGATCTGCAAAATCATCCATGAACACGGGGGTCTCGTTTATATGGACGGCGCCAACCTCAATGCACAAGTCGGACTTTGCCGCCCGGCCGAGTTGGGCGCAGATGTCTGCCATATCAACTTGCATAAGACTTTCTGCATCCCTCACGGGGGCGGTGGACCGGGCATGGGACCGATCTGTGTTGCGGCCCACCTTGTTCCTTACCTGCCGGCGCATCCCGTTGTTCCGTTGGGATCGAAAGGTGGTTTAGGCGCAGTATCAGCGGCTCCTTGGGGAAGTGCCAACATCCTGTTGATTTCGTGGGTATATATTGCGCTGATGGGACCTCGGGGGCTGACCGAAGCCACGCAAGTGGCCATTCTAAACGCGAATTATGTCGCCCGGCAGTTGGAGAGTTACTACCCCGTGCTTTACAAAGGCAAGAACGGGTTGGTAGCGCACGAATGCATCCTGGACCTGCGCGAGAACAAGTCCGTCACGGTCGAAGATGTCGCCAAACGCCTCATGGACTATGGTTTTCATGCACCCACCATCTCCTGGCCAGTGCCTGGAACCATGATGGTGGAGCCGACCGAAAGTGAGTCCAAAGGTGAGCTTGATCGGTTTTGCGCCGCGATGATTTCGATTCACGCGGAGATCAAGGCGGTGGAAACAAAGCGTGTGGACTCGCTCAACAACGTATTGAAGAATGCGCCTCATACCGCAGACAGTGTAATCTCGGATAAGTGGGACAGACCCTACCCGCGAGAACAAGCTGCGTATCCTGCTCCTTGGCTGCGGCACTCAAAATTCTGGCCGGCCGTGGGTCGAATCGACAATGTCTATGGCGATCGCAACCTGGTTTGCTCGTGCGTTGGAATGGACGCCTACACCGACCCTGCCGACCCGCGCAAATAGCTCAAGGGCTCGTAAAAACCGGTCGGCCCTGACGAGAGATCAGCGAATCCGGAGTTTGGCCTTTTCACGCGGGCGGCGGCCGGTATTCTCCAGACCGTGCAGCCGAGCTCAGACTATTTGAACCAATGCCGTGGGATTATTTCGGCCGTCGAACGACAGCAGAACGCCATCCTCCAAGCGGCGGACTGGTTTGCCGAAAGCATCTTGGCGGAGCGAATGGTTCATCTCTTTGGTTCAGGTCATAGCCGAATCCTGGTGGAAGAAATGTGGCCACGCTACGGATCATTTCCCGGCTTCAATCCGATTGTCGAACTGTCCCTCAGCTTTCACAATTTAGTCGTCGGTGCGAATGGCCAGCGCCAAGCGATGTTTCTGGAAAACGTGAGTGGCTTGGCCGAACGAATTCTCCGTAACTTCGACATTACCCCCCAAGACAGCGCCTTGGTTGTTTCGTCGAGCGGCTGCAATCTCGTCCCGGTGGAGATGGCGGCCGGCTTCAAAGCGCGAGGAGTCAAAGTCGTTGCGGTGCTGAGTGCAAGGCACTCGCAGGCGAGCCGAAGTCAGCATCCTGAGGGCAAGAAGCTGTCCGATTTCGCGGACTTGGTGCTCGATACGGGAGCGCCGGTAGGCGATGCCATGGTGCGCATTCCCGGACTCGAGACGCCGGTCGCTCCAGGCTCTACGGTAGGAGGGTGCCTCTTGGTGAACGCGATCAAGGCGGAAGTTGCCGCGCGGTTGACCGCCGCGGGGCGCCCGCCGCGAGTCCTGACGGCGAGCGCGGTGGTGGGGACGGAACGCGCGACTGCTCTTTTCGAGTCGGCGTATGATGAACATGGGCGCCGGATGGCGCGACTCTACCAGAACTTAGGCACGGACCCCGGAACACAGGCCAATCCGGTCCGGCCGGCCCATCGTTAGTCCTATGAAAGATCTTCCGCTTCGAACGACGGTTATTGGTAGTTACCCCTTCCCAGGTTGGTTGGAATTTGCCTGCCAACACCTCTCTGATTTTGGGGAAGCGGACCGGGAGGAACTCAAAGAAGACGCTGTCATTACCGCGGTCCATGACCAACTCAGCGCTGGCTTGGACGTGATCACGGATGGAGAGCAAACCCGGCTCGACTTTAATCTCTCGTTTTACGGCTTTCTCGAAGGAATCGCCTTGGAAGCGGCTCCGCCTCGCCGCTTTGGTCCGCCTGCCCATGACCAACGAGGCCGGCACGCTGTAACCGGAGAACTCCGTGCCTCCCGCGGTTTGGGGGTCGTTACGGAATTCGAGCGCTTGCGACGGATTGCCCCGGCCGGGCCCGTGCTCAAAGCAAGCATTCCTGGGCCTTACACTTTGAGCGGCCGACTCGTCCCGAATGCGCAGTATCCTGATCGCTGGGCTTTGACCGAGGCACTGCTCCCCATCGTGCGCCGAGAATTGGAGGACCTGGTTAAAGCGGGGTGCCGCGAGATTACCGTCGATGAACCTTCCATGAGCTGTTATGCGCATCGCGAGAACCCCGCCCGGTTTGTCGATATTTTCAACCGCACGGTGGAGCCTGTCCAGGGCCGCGCCCGACTCTCGACGCACTTGTGTTTTGGCAACTACAAGGGGCGGGCCGTGGGATTGCGCCGCTATGGACCGATGTTTCCTGCTTTCCTCGACCTGGCGGTTGATGAAATCCATTTGGAGATGGCCAGCCGAGAGTTTGCCGAGTTGGCTTTAATTTCGGGAATCGCCGAAAAGAAAGATGTGGCCGTCGGTGTCATTGACGTCAAAAGCTACTATATCGAGACGTCGCAAGATGTCGCCGAACGGATTCGTGCCTGCCTTAAGTATGCTTCCGCAGAACGGTTGTCGTTCGCTCCGGACTGCGGGTTAAGCCAGACCGCACGATGGGCCGCACGGGCCAAGCTTCAGAACTTGGTGGCTGGCGCGCGGATGGTGCGCAAGGAACTTGGGTTGCGCCGCTAAACCGCATAGCTGAGTCATGAAGGAGCCGTATCAGAAGGACGAAGCGTTCCTGGCCGACATTGCACGCACCCGCGGCGACCGGAATCGCTTTCGAGTGTGGTGGTTAGGGCAGAGCGGATTTCTTGTGCAATGGTGCGGCGAGCACTTGCTTTTTGATCCGTACCTTTCCGACTCGCTAACCCGTAAATACGCGGCGACGGACAAACCGCACGTGCGGATCACAGCGCGAGTTGTCGCTCCGGAAAGGCTCAACTTTCTCAATCTCGTGACGTCCAGTCACAATCACACCGATCATCTGGACGCCGAAACCTTACAGCCACTGCTGCGAGAGAATCAGGGACTGAAGTTGCTTTGTCCGGCGGCCAACACTGCTTTTGTCCAGGAACGGCTTGCGGTAGGTGCGGCGAGTCTACAGCCCATCAATGACGGCCAGACCACCACGGTCGGCCGGTTCAAGATCACCGCGGTTCCTTCCGCTCATGAGGAATTGGACCGGGATGAAGCCGGCCAATTCCGCTATCTCGGCTACGTTGCCGAGTTTGGGCCTTGGTCAATCTACCATAGCGGCGATACGATCCGTTATCCGGGGATGGCGGAACGACTGGGGAAGTGGAAGCTGGATCTGATGCTTTTGCCGATTAATGGTCGGAATCCAGCCCGCCGGGTTGCGGGAAATCTGGACGGCGCCGAAGCGGCTGCGTTAGCCAAAGATGTCGGGGCCCGGTTGGTCATCCCGTGTCATTACGACATGTTCCAGTTTAACACCGCTGACCCGGCCACGTTCGTCAACGCCGCGGCGGGCATAGGACAACCTTGCTGTATTCTCCGTTGCGGCGAAAGCTGGACGAGTCATCCCGCTGCCTTCGCCGGTCCTTAACGCACCGAGAGCGCGTGCTTATTCTGCCCGCGGTAGTTCAATCCAGAATCGGCTGCCTTGACCGGGAGTTGATTCCAACCCCACCGTTCCGCCCATGCGAGCGACTCCTTTCGCGACAATCGCCAGGCCGATGCCCGTTCCAGGATAGGTATCGACATTGTGCAAACGCTCGAAGACGCCGAAGATCCGCCGATGATGGCTCGGGTCGATCCCAATGCCATTGTCCGCGATCCATAAGCGGACGACGTTCTCTTTGGCTTCCGCGCTGATTTCGACCCGGGGGCGGGTTTGCGGAGCGACAAACTTCAAGGCGTTCGCAATGAGGTTGGTGACGACCTGATCCAAGGTGGCGGTGTGCCCAACAATGGGCGGCAAAGGCTCGTGCAAGCGAATCTCCGCATGAGCTGCGCGAATCTCAGGTTCCAGATTCTCCACGACTCGTCGGAGCGCATCGGTCAAATTGATCGGTTCGGACGTGATCGTGGAACGGCTCAAGCGGCTGTACTGGAGAAGATCTTGAATCAAGCGGTCGAGGCGTTCTGCTCCGTCGCCCATGCGGGCGAGGTAATCTCGCGCGGTGGCGTCCAGGGTCGCGCCATAATCGTCCACCAGAGCCTGCGAGAAACCACGGATAGCGCGGAGCGGGGCACGTAAGTCATGCGAGATCGAATAAGTAAACGCTTCCATCTGGTCTGTGATCTCTTGGAGTTGGGCGGTGCGCTGTTCGACCCGCTTCTCCAGAACTTGGTTCAGCTCCTGGAGCGCTTCTTCAGTTCGCTTCCGGTCAATCGCCACCGCGACTTGATTGCAGACCGTCTCCAGCATGGCTAGCTCCTCGTGCTCCAGCGAGTCCCGTTCGCGCACGCCGAATGAGAGCGTGCCGATTAAGCGGTCGTTGGCCAGCAACGGAAAGCAAGCGTAAGCGGTGACACCCAGCGCCTTGATTTGCTCCGTGGCAGAGTCTTGGGAATCTTGAACGCGCTCCGCGATCACCCTCTTGCGTTGCCGGGCGGCCGAGCCGCAGAACGACTCGTGCAGGCTTCGCCATTCATAATTCGTGACGCAGGCCTCCGGCAATCCGGCGTGACTACTCAACTTAAGCTGCTGAGTTTGAGGGTCCAACAAATAGCATAGGTAAATCTCCAGCCCCAGATGAACTGCGATTTTGCGAAAGACACTGGCCACGATTTCTTCGGGCTGATCGCTCAGCAACAGGTGACTGGCCACTTCTGCAATCACGTCCACTCGCTCCACAGCGCGTTGCTGGGCTTGCAGAAGGCCGCGGACCTCATACTGTCGGCGACGGGCTCGAAGGCCCGATTGAACGGCCGTAACCAAGGTTTGAGGGCGAATGGGCCGTTCCAGAAACGTGACATTGCCCAACGTCATCAAGCTTTCTTCGCTTCCAGCAATTTGGTTCGGCGTCCCATCGCGGACGGTCAGGATGACCAAGGGAAGATCGGACCACGCGGGCGCCTTGGTTAAGGCCGCTTGGAGCGAAGCGACCGCTCCATCGGCCAGTGCTTCGTCGGCGATGAGCGCCGAACCAGCTGCTCGGTCCAGTTCCCGGCAAAGGTCCGCCATGCTACTGCAAACATGTGTCGCCAAGCCCGCGGTGGTTAGCGTTTTGCGCGCCATCGTCGCGTCGCGACCGGTCGGGGCCAGGATCAAGACCCGCTCCTCTAAAACACTCGGCCTGGGCTTAGCCATGGTCCGCTGAGGGATAAGGAGAGAGTATGGCATCGCCTGAGAGAATCCCGGCGAATTGGGATAGCGGTTGGCCGACGCTGATGCTGCCAGGGCTCATAATCAATTCTCGGATATAACGTTGGTGATTTCCACTCCGTTTCTTCAGAACGGAAACCGCTTTGCGCACGGTTCCCTGGCTTTCAAAGTAGCGCAAAAGAACGACGGTGTCTGCCAAGTAACTGATATCGACCGGGGAGTTTAGGTGTTCACCGAGCAGTCCAGACTGGCTTGCCACCAGAATCGTGACCACGCCATGGTGCGAAAGGAAACTCAATAGTTCGTGCAATTGGATGGTCAGGAATTTCTCTTCGGGCATGGCGTTGAGATAGCCATTCAAACTATCTATAACCACCGTTTGCACGTGGTCTTGACAAACGGCGTTGCGCAGACGATGTGCGAATTCGCCCGGGGACATCTCGGCCGGGTCGATCGGTTGCACGGTCAAAGTCCCGCTCGCCACGAACGGGCGAATGTCGATCCCCAAGCCTGCTGCCCGAGTAAACAGCGTTTTTTGTCCTTCATCGAAAGCGAAAATTGCCGCTTTCTCGCCCACTCGGGCGGCCGCCGCCGCATAGAGAGCCGCCAAAGCGGATTTCCCAGTGCCAGCTGCCCCCAGGAACAGGGAACTCGTGCCTCGGTCGAGTCCACCTCCCAGAAGCGCATCCAGCTCCTGCACCCCGCTGCGCAGGGTTCCGCCACCGACATCATCGCGAAAGTCCGCGGCGACTAGTCGCGGATAAATCACGATCCCTTGGGTCTCGATGGTAAAATCATGATACCCACCCCGAAATCGCACGCCGCGCATTTTGATCACTCGCAACCGGCGCCGTTCCGCGCCAAACTCCGGTGCCAGTTGTTCCAAATGAATCACCCCGTGAGCCAGTGTCCGCAATTGCAGGTTGCTGGAATCAGTCGATTGGTCGTCAAGCAGCAGCACGGTGCATTGCCGCCGGGAGAGCGAATGTTTGAGGGCGAGGATCTGTCGTCGATAACGCAGCGGGTCGCGTGCGAGCAGGCGCAGTTCCGAAAGCGAATCAATCACCAATCGCTTGGGTTTGATTTGGTCAATGACATTCAGGAGGGCTTGGGTCGTTTCACTGAGCTCGATCTCGGACGGATGGAAGATCGTATATTGTTCTCCCGGTTTGGATTTTTCCTCGGCCGCGGCCGGTTCGCAAACGGTTAGCCCCTCCAAGCGCCATCCGTGGGAATCCGCTACGGCAGTCAATTCTTCCTTGGTCTCGGAACGGGTGATATAAAGCACCGGTTCTCCCTGGCGCACCCCCTCCAGAAGATACTGCAATCCTAAGGTCGTTTTGCCGACGCCAGGACTTCCTTGGACCAGGTAAAGTCGGTTTTCGGGCAGGCCACCGGCGAGAACATAGTCGAGTCCCGCGACTCCAGTTGCGAGCTTGCCCTGATCCAGTTGGTTGATGGTGCCAGAGTCCGTCATGTTCAGAAACGCGCGCGCTCAAAAAGGCGCCAATTCTCGCTGAAACAACCTCATTCCAGCGAGTAGTCGCACACCTCCGCGCTGTGACTAGCAGGTCGGGCGTTTAACGACTATCCGGCTCGACCTGAAAATCTACTCGGGCAGATCCTGGAAGTAACCGGAGTTCAAGGGTGGCTTCGCGAGTTTTTCCACTGGCTGAGTGCGGCTGAGGCGGGGAAAGAGCCACGTGCGATTCCGAGGATTCTAAGCTTCTTTGTTCATATATAACACGGAGATAACACGGCTTTAACTGGGATTTAACACGGATGGAAGCCGTGTTATAGACGTGTGTTACCCGATTCTAATCCGTGTCAAAAGCGGCACAACTCCCGCCCAAGAGCGTTTTTGCTTGGGTGCCTGGGTAGCCCGTCGCTAGCGTGAGCTGGGAATATTGACTCTGTGACTGGGCTGCAGAAAGGTCGTGACTTAGTGGCCTAAATCTGCTGGAACTCTAAGCGAAGCTGTGTGTTACACGTCTCAGGGCCGCCGTATCGGGCCCACTGCCAGAGCGATTTTACCTGCGCTATGGACCCGAGTGCAACATTCCGACGGCTTATTGTGTCTTACTTCGTTGTAAACTCATGTTGAACTCAAAACGAACTCGTGGAAAGCGCTGGGTGTTCGCGAGCATGGTGCTGTTGCTCGTTGGCGGTGCCGCGGCCACATGGTGGTGGAAAAAGCGCGAGGTCCCCATCACCGTCCAGACGGAGAAGGTGATGCGTCGGAACTTGACCGAGCTAGTCGTGGCCAATGGAAGGATCCAGCCTGTAATGCAGGTCAAGATCAGTCCGGAGGTCAGCGGTGAAATCATCGAGTTGCCAGTGAAAGAAGGGCAGTCCGTGCAGAAAGGTGATCTCCTCCTGAAGATTAAGCCGGACTATTACAATGCGAGCCGCCGTTCGGCGGAGGCGAGTTATCAGTCGGCTGTTTCAGGAAAAGACCTGGCGCAGGCCAATCTCAGAAAAGCCGAAGCCGAATTCAAGCGAGCCCAAGGTCTGTTTGCGGACCACCTCGTCTCCGATTCCAATTTCGTCGAGGCGAAGACCGCTCTGGAAGTGGCCGCCGCTTCGTTCGCGACCTCGCAGCATCAGGTCAATGTGGCCAAGGCGTCCCTGGATCGAGCGCTAGAAGATCTGGCGAAGACCACGATTTATTCGCCGTTGACCGGGACGGTCAGCAAACTGAACTCGCAGTTGGGTGAACGTGTGGTTGGCACCGCCATGATGACGGGCACCGAGGTAATGACCATTGCCGATTTAAACGCGATGGAGGCGCGTGTTGATATTGGTGAAGTCGACGTCGTCTTAATTGCTGCCGGGCAGATCGCCCGATTGGAAGTTGACGCCTTTCGGGACGGCAAATTCAGCGGCGTCGTCACGGAAATTGCCAACTCCTCCAAGGGGGCGGGGATGTCTTCGGGAGCGGGCAGTTCCCAGGAAGCGACCAAATTTGAGGTCAAGATTCGGATCAATGAAAAGGCGGTGTTTCGCCCGGGGATGTCCGTCACGGCAGAAGTTGAGACGCGCTACCGATCGAATGTCTTGAGCGTGCCGATTCAGAGTGTAACGACGCGCTTGCCAAAGTCACCAGGCCCTTCGGACGCGAAGATGCAGACCCGCGGAGCCGGGGAGAGCGGGTCGACATTGGTGGCACAGGCTGCGACGGTCTCGGCCTCAGACGCGGGCGGTCGCGGTAAATCGTCCAAAGCAGC
>JBGAIN010000094.1:0-31135 GCA_044225505.1 Limisphaerales bacterium | reverse complement strand
CTCCGAAACCGTCTTCAATGCCCCCGCCAGCCACCTTGCCTCGCTCCTCGGAAGCACAGCGATCGCTTATACGTTGGTTGGTGATCCAGGAATGTTTCTGATCGGTCTCGCCTTAGGAGCGCAGTGGCTTCGAGAAGACAAGATCGATGGGTGCGTGGTGGTAGGTGCTGAGGAATTGGACTGGTTGATTGCAGATGCCGCCCGGCGCTTCCAGCGGAATTCCATCGTCAGTGAAGGCGCAGGCGCCATTTATCTAAAATCCACATCGGACAGTCGCCTCGGCATCGAACTCCAATCGATCACAGACGCTCACAACTACGTGCATGGACGCAGCCGTGAATCGTGCCTGGCCCAGATGCGCATCCAACTTCCCGCCGACGACAAGAGAGTTCTGCTTTGCGATAGTCAGCAAGGAATTCTGCGTGCCGATGCGGTTGAGGCCAAGACTTGGGCCAATTGGCCAGGGGTTCGACTCTCTCCCAAGGTAATCCTTGGCGACGGACTGGCCAGCAGTTCAGCTTGGCAATGCGTCGCTGCTACGGACTACCTAATGCAAAGCGAACTCTCAGGGGCCGTTATCAGCGTGGTTGGATGTAACCAACAAACAATCGGAGCATATATTGCACGTTCAGGCCTGCCTTGCGATTAGGCCGAGTGCCCGATTCAGATTCAGAGTCACCACGACATTGGCGGCCAAATCCTGGCGAGCCAGCAAAACGCGAGCGACAGGCCATGGGCGCAGTGGTCTGCGAGGAGCGAGCCACAAAGCTGGCGGCACTAAGAACTTCGCCCAGCGGGTTGAGCAAAATCGGCCTGCGGCTTCGCTCCTTTCCGTCAAAAAAATTGGGCGCATTGGGCACGACGGCGCCGCACCATTGCCGGCCAATCTGAGACCGCCGAATGTTACCGAGTCGCTGAATTGGCGCAGCGAGGACTTGTGCGGAGCCGACGAATCCGTTTGGCCAAAGCTCGCCAGGTCCAATGAGCCATGGCACCATTGAGCAAAAACATGGAATTGGCACTTACCGATCGCATTAAGAAGCTGATGATCGAGAATCTAATGCTTCAGGTTACCGAGACGGAGATCGGCGAAGATCAACCGCTCTTTGGCCCAGGTAGCCTTGGACTTGACTCAGTCGACGCCCTGCAACTTGTTGTGGCCCTAGAAAAAAGCTTTGGCTTAAAGATTCCGGACCCAGCCGCGGCCAAGGAAGTTCTGCACAGCGTGCGAACGATCGCTTCTGCCATCGAGAAACACTCTGGCGGAAGCGCTCATTAACGAGCTCAAATTCGACCGGAGCGAGATTCCTTCTTGCGAGTTCATCACAAGTCTCTTATCCCTTTACCAGGGACGGAGATTACTTTTGCATGCAGAGTTCTACTGTGTATGACGCCATCATCATTGGAGGTGGCCCGGGCGGCACGTCGGCCGCGACATTCTTAGCACGCGCGGGCAAAAAGGTCCTGCTATTGGAAAAGGAGTTATTCCCGCGGTTCCATATTGGTGAGTCCCTGTTGCCTTACAATCGGCGGATCTTTGAGGAGATGGGAGTACTCAGCGATCTTGCAGCCGCCGGGTTCACGGTTAAGCAGGGCGCCCAGTTTCACTTGGGCAATGGCAGCAAAGCCCTCTCTCTCGTTTTCCGAAATGGCCGCTTTACTCACGAGCCCATCGCCTTCCAGGTCGAGCGATCCACGTTCGACCATTTACTGCTAAAACACGCCGCGAAATCAGGTGCTGAAGTCCGCGAAGGTTGGACGGTAGGTCGGACCACAAACGAGGCTTCCTCAGTTGAGGCGGAAGCTTCTGGACCGAGCGGCTCGCGGCAGTTGTTTCAAGGTCGGTTTCTCGTCGATGCGACTGGACGATCGAACCTTACAGGGAATCAGCAAAGCCTGCGACGCATCCATCCTCGACACAAGAAGGTGGCGGTGTTTGGACATTTCTCGGGTGTGCGCCTCGACTCGGGGCCTGCATCGGGAGATACCGTTATCGTACGACTGGACAACAAATGGTTCTGGGTTATCCCCTTGTCGCCTGAGAAGGTGAGCGTCGGTTGCGTCCTGGATCAGGGCGACTTTGCCAACGCCGACGAAAAACCAGCTGAACTGTTCAAACAACTGTGGCGCGGGAGCCCTACCCTGCAAGCACGCATGGAAAAGGCCGTCGCTCTCGGCCCGATCCAAACTACGAGCGACTTTTCTTATACGAACGAGCGGCTAGTGGGACCGCGTTTAATCCGTGTGGGAGACGCTGCGGGGTTTATGGACCCAATCTTCTCCGCGGGCGTCTTCCTGGCAATGCACTCTGGGAAACTCGCTGCCAACTTAATCATTGACTCGCTCGCTAAGGGAAATGACGGCAGCACCGCCCTCCGAGCGTATGAAAAACGTCTGTATCGCGGCATGAAACTTTATTGGCGAATGGTAGAAGGTTTTTACACGACTCCTTTTATGGAGGTCTTTCTCGAGCCCCGCCATCGGCTCGATTTGCCGGCCGCGGTCACAGCCGTCCTCGCTGGAGAATTGGACGGAGGATGGGCACTCCGCTGGCGACTTGAATTGTTCTTTGCCATCGTTCGAGTCCAAGCAAGAATCCCACTCTTGCCCCGTATTTCTTTCGGTTAAGGGCGCTACCCAATCAATAGCTGGAGACAAACGCCATAGCCAGCTCAACGGTGCCAAAGTTTCGGCTTTCCGGGTAATGCGCGCGACGGTCCAGTGAGGCCACGATTTGAGATCAGCCAGGCGGCCAACTCAGGGACCTCCCCCCGAGGATATGGCAGTGCAAATGCGGCACGGATTCGCCTGCGTCCCGCCCATTATTAATGACCAATCGGTAGCCATCACTAGCCAAGCCCACTTTGGCAGCGACTTCGGCGGCTTTAAGAAGAAGATGACCAAGGATCTGGTGATCCTCCGGCGTCGCTTCCGCAATCCGGGGGATCCCACGCCGCGGCACAATTAATATGTGGACGGGGGCGGCTGGTTTAATGTCGCGGAACGCAATCACCAGGTCGTCTTCGTAAACAATTTCCGCGGGTATTTCCCGGGCCGCGATTTTCTCAAAAAGCGTCTTGCTCATACTTTAGGCCTGGGCCGTTCGTGTGCGTATTAGATTCGCTGTAACCCCAAATAACTTCATGGTTCACCGAACGATCAGTCCGCAAGAACCGAATGCCCTTTCTGTCTCTAGACACGCCCTCAAAAACTCAACAATTTGATCGCTAAGCATCTCGCATTTCCCACACCAGCGGCGCGCTCCAACCAGGGCTTTAACACAATCTCGCAACCCGTGAAATCTCAGGACGGATGGAGACTTCTCCAAGCATGCGCGCAGTTCCTCACGGAGCGAAGGAAAGAAACTTAACTCTAGCGAGCGCTCCGACCCTGAAACCAAACGACGTAGGTCGCAACTTAGGACGCTCCCGCCCGCAGCGGATTCTTCGGACTCGATCCGGAGACCTAGCGAACGCAAGGCTTCGGACAACGCTTTGGAAAACTCGCCGACAGAAACAGTCGTCCATCCTAGATCCTCTTTAAAATAGTGCAGCACCGCAGCCGCAGCTTCTTGGACCAACGATGGATCCAGAGACGCAGCAGCATCACCTATAAACTCAACGGCCACCATTTCTGCCGAACATGGAATCACTTGCCCTTGAGACGTCTCAAACAGAAGATAGTCTTTGTGAAGTTGAATCATGTTTTTTCCTCCAGAGTCTTCACCGCTTGCACGAAATCGTTCGCTTCCTGGAATCGACGGTAAACGCTAGCGAAACGGACATACGCGACATGATCGACCTCTTTGAGCCCTTCCATCACCCGCTCACCCAATGCCAGGGAGGGCACCTCCCGATCGAACTTCTCGCTGACTTCGTCGAGGATCCTGGCCGTTAATTCTTCGATCGCTTTAGCGCTTACCGGTCGCTTCTGACAGGCTTTCCGTATCCCCGAAAGCAACTTATCCCTCGAGAACTCCTCTGCTCGCCCGTCCCTCTTTATCACCATAACCCCTTCATGCTCAATCTGCTCGTAAGTGGTGAAGCGGTGACCGCAAGCTAGGCACTCCCGGCGACGGCGAATAGTTGACCCTTCTTTCGACGTCCTTGAGTCGATTACTTTGTCTTCCTGCCATCCACACTTAGTGCAACGCATATCCGAGCAGACCACTTCTAAATGTGGTCGGATTCCTATACCACACTAAAGATTGTAGCGTCAAAGGGTTTCCGCAGATCCACACGGTTATTCAGAAGAGTCCCCTTCGTTCGATCGATACGGTCCCCATATTTCCCTCGCTTCGGGATCCGGTCGGGGGTAGATCTGCAAAGAGCTGCCTCAAAAACCCTCTGGTGGGTGCGTGATGGATTCCATCACCGTTATGACAACAGACCGAATTAGAGCTGCTCAGCTGATTCTGGTGACTGCACTGTCGCTCTCCATCGGCTGGGGGATTCGTGGTAACTTTGGCCACGAGTACGGAGCGATGATTCCCGGAGCGCTCGCGACGATGGGAGCCGTCTTATTGTCCGGGCGACGCGATTGGTGGCCGCGAGTCAGCTGCTTTGGGTTTCTAGGGGCGTTGGGCTGGTCTTTCGGAGGGAGCATGTCCTATATGCAAGTGATCGCGTACACTCACTCAGGACATTCACCCTCTGTCCTTTATGGATTTACGTGCCTGTTTTGTATCGGCGCCCTTTGGGGAGCCCTCGGCGGCGCAGGCGCAGCTCTCCCAGCACAGCTCTCCCGCGACGAATTGCATGCGTTCTTGGCCCCAGTGACCACGGTATTTGCCGCTTGGATCCTGCAAGACGTTGTGGTCGGCTGGATTGAGCGCCCTGATGGTCAATTCCGCCACGCCAGCCCCCTTTACTGGTTCGATACCGACTGGCTAGCCGCCCTGACTGCCCCGGTGGCGGTGTTGGGTTTGGCGGCAATTCGGCGCCGGGTGGATCTAGCCAGCTCGCTGATCCTGCACCTGGCCGTCGGCTGGTGGCTTTGTTTCCTGGGACTCGTTGTCCTACTTGACTGGCGAATGACTCCACCTCGCGGCGATAACTGGGCGGGTTGTTTAGGGATGGTGCTCGGATTGATTGCTTTTCTGCGTCGGCAACGCTGGACTTCGGTCGCACTAGCTTCCTTAGTCACCGGCTTTATTGGTGGATTCGGCTTTGCCACCGCCACCATGCTGAAGTTGGTCGAAGTCAAAAGCGGCTGGACCGCAAACTGGCATAGCATCTTGGAGCAGACCTACGGATTCATCAATGGCGTCGGACTTGGCGTCGCTTTACTCTTGGTGTCCCAGCGCGAGCGCCAACTTACCACCGAACCGTCCCTCACCCGGGCAACCCGGATATACTCGGTCGCGTTTGTCCTGCTCGTGATCACCTACGTCAACTTGAGCAAGAATCCGCCCGTATGGGTTGCGGCAAAGAGTATGCCCGCAGTCCTTTATTCACTATCCGCCGAGGCTTGGTTCAACATAGCTTACGCCCTGTTGGCTCTGATGGTTCTGGCACTTCTTGTACGCCACACTCGCTCGCGACTCGACGTAATATCCGAAAGTTCGCTGGGCCGCGGCCAGCTCCTATATTTAATCTTCCTCTGGTGGATGATCGTGGGCAACCTGGAACGAGCCTTGGTCAGTTTCACGGCTCAACGTTTGGCAACCGAGGGGGTTTTGCACGTTAACGCAGCGATCTGCACTCTCCTCGTGCTGTTGTGGCCTGCCAAAACCGCCCCGGCGCGATCCGTTCAGCCCGACTGAAACTCAACCACTCTTCCGCCGACTGGCCGTTGCTGGCCTTATCGGAGCGGGATTAACGGTGATGGCAGACTGGGGAGTCGTTCGAATACTATATGGCAATCAGTTTGCTGGCCACGCTGCGCTACATATTCGTTTTGGCCCGAACGCAACGGCGAGCGGCGCGAAGCCCAAACCGGACCGGCCGCACCCTTGATCGTTGCGCCGTTTTCAGCCAAAAACCGCACCATGTAGCCCAGGGCGAGGAATTAATGCGGCAAAAAAGACTTGTCCGCAGCCGCCGGTCGTCCTACAACACTCGGCGCGTAAGCACCAGTTGGTTTCTAAGCAGCGAGAAAATTCGTATGTTATCCGTTGTTGTCTCGGTTGACAGTTGTCCTCGCCGCATAGCCTTATGCTTTGTTCTGCTCCTTTGCGTCCTCGCTCCCTTTCGTTTGTCGGCTGCCACTAATCAACCGCCCGGCCGCGAGATTCGGCTTACCGAGGTCGTGCGGCGCATCGTCGAGAATAACGAGAGTATTCAGATGAAAATGTTGGAGGCGGAGATTAGTCAGAAAACGCTGAAGGCAGAAAAGGGCATTTTCGAGCCCGCGATCGTCGCGGATATCGATCGTGTTGATAATCAACGCCCGAACAATGTGCAGCAAGCTCGCTCGCTGCTCACGGCCGAACTCGATGAGCGCAACACCCTCTATAACGGCGGCCTCGAGTTCCTATCTCCGATCGGGTCTCGCTTTAAACTAGGCGTTTCGTTTCGAGATCTCCAAAATAATCTGCAGCGCCAGGGGTCAATCTTAAGCACGGGCGGAACCAATATCCATCACGAGTATGAAACCTTTGTCGGAGTCAGCCTGGTGCAACCCCTCTTGAAAAACTTCGGTATTGATGCCACTACCGTGCGCATTCGCCTCGCCGCCGCCGCGTCTGATCTCGCCTTCCAGGATTATCGCCGCCAACTGATGCTCTTGGTCGCTCGATCCGAGTCAGCCTACTGGGATCTGTATTTGACTCAAGAACAAGAGCGAATTGCGTCAGAGAGCATCACGATTGCCGAAGCAATTCTGACCGACAATCAGAACCGGGCCAAAGTGGGCCGCTCATCCGAACTGGAAGTTCTCCAATCCGAAGCTGGACTCTCGCTCCGCAAGGCCAGGCGGAGCGAGGCGGGAACAAAACGTTTTGAGGGAGTCAGTCAGCTAGCAACCCTGCTGTCGGAGCCGACCTTGGCGACCAACGCTAGCTTGCGGGTCGTTGACCGCCCAGCGATCCGCGAGTTGCCGCTGACGTATTTCGAAAGTTACCAACAAGCCTTTCAACTCAACCCGGATTATCTTTCCCGTAAAACGCAGGTTAACCAGGAGACAATCCGGCTGGGCTACGCCCGAAATCAACGCCGACCACAACTCGATTTGAAAGCCAACTATGGCTTCAATGGGCTTGGTCAGTCCCCAGGTGACGCGTGGGATGACGTCGGTCATTACGATTTCCCCACCTGGAGTGTCGGAGTCGAAATGCGCGTCCCCGTGACCGGCGGTATTCGAGAACGCAACGAGTTTGAAGCCGCCAAGCTCGGACAGCAACGCGCACTTCTGGGTTTGAAGGAGATTGAACTCCAAATTGGCAACGCGTTGGAGTCGGCCATGTATAAAACTCGAAGCTATCTCGAGAACGTTCAGAGTTATGAGGCCGTTGTCAATTTTCACCAGCAACTCCTCGATAGCCAAATGGAGCGTCTCAAAGTCGGTCGGATTGATAGTCGCACCGTTCTCGAAACCGAGGAAAAGCTGTTCGAAGCTCGCATCGCGGCACTGGAAAACCTCATTCAGTATCAAAAGGCTTTCTTGGAAATGGAATTGGTTACCGGTTCCACCCTCTTGGTCCGTGACCTCGATGTGACCAAGCCCCAGTTGCAGGCTAAGACGGCTGCCTTTCTGAAAGATCGGCTTTCAGACCAAGCTCTGGAGAAGTATTCTCGGGACGCTGCCAAACAGTATTACGAAGACCTGAGTCCAAACAGCCTCACCCAGCGCAAGGCTTTGGATCGCCTGCACCGCGAGATGACAGACCAAGAAGTTGAGGCGCAACGTAAAGCGGTGGATACGCTTCGACAGCAAATTCAACAACTCGAATCCAATCCGCCTACGCCAGGAGCCAGTTCCTCCTCAGCTGTTCCCGATGGACAAGCCGACCCGGCAGCGCACCGTCGGGCGATTGAACTACTGCGCGAGAAAATGCGCGAACCGAACGAGAACGTCGCGCCGAAAAACCCACCTCGCCCTTGACCGATCGACGGCAAGACCTCATTGATCCATGAAATGCGTCTTATTACTTAGGCGGCTCTGGCTAGCAGCCATGGTCTCTATCGCGTCCTTCGGCTCGGCAACTAAGGCCGCTCCGACGATCTCTGTGGTGGGCCTTACAGAACCGATTTTAGACTCGACTCTAGGCACCCCTGTGGCCGGCATCATTTCCGCTCGAAAATTCGTCGAGGGAGATTTCGTCAAGAAAGGCGACGTGTTGGTCGAATTGGACAAAACACTAGAAGATCTTGAAGTCGCTCGACGCGAGGTGGTGTTAGAACCTCTGCGAACGGATTTTGAAGCTAGCAAGTACTTGTTCGAGCAGCCCAAATCGTCTGTCAGTAAAGAACTCTTGGAAAAGAAGCAAGCAGACTACAAAGTTGCCCTGGCGGAATACGAGCTCGCGAAAGAACAAGTTCGGAAACGCGCGATCCAAGCGCCATTTGATGGGTTCATCACCGAAATCTATCTGCAAATCGGCGAATCTTGCCAACTCCAGCAACCGGTCTTGCGACTGGTTGACACGCGCCGTTGTTATTTTATCTGCAACGTTGAAGCCAAGGCAGGTCAGTCGCTCCGCGTAGGAACCAGGGTCGATTTAGAGATCGAGTCCAGCCCTACGTCGGTGATAGCCCCTGGAACGATCAGCTTTGTCTCGCCGGTAGTCGATGCCGCCAGCGGGTTGATGAAAGTCAAAGTCCTCTTTGAAAACGCCGACGGCAAAGTCCGGCCGGGCGTGGCCGGAAAAATGAGTTTTGAGGAATCCTCGAATGCTAGCGCACGAAAGTAAGGACGATCCCCAACTTCGGAACGCCTTAGAAGAGCTCGGGCGGTTGCGTCGGTTCTCGGGCCCTCCCGCCCAATTCTGGCCGGCCTTTATGGCTGCCGCTGGTCAACTCATTGGCGCATGCCGCGGCCTGCTAATCCTGCGCGACCCAGCGCAACCTGATAGACTCAAGAAACTCACGGACTGGTCATCTAACGGACATGCTGACCGCGCCGTGGTGACCTTCACGCGCCTTGCGCCGGAAATTGCTCAGAAATGTGCGGAACAGCAGCAGTTCCTTCAGGCCATCGAAAACGGTCCCAGTTCTGGCACCAAGCACTTCGCGCTCGCTCAGACAATTCCGCTCCCTTCCGGAAATGAAACGTGCATTGCCGCGTTCTTGTTGCTGAATGTTACGGACGAACAAGCTCGCGAAGCTCTCGCTCGTCTAGCGCTGGCGGCCGACACGCCAAGCACTTACCGGCTGAATCAAACCGTCCTGCAAGCCAAGACAGACGTGGAGAAGTTCGCGTCGGTTCTGGACGTTATGGTTGTGGTGAATGCGGAGACCCGGTTTTACGCGGCGTCGCTCGCCTTCTGCAACGGTCTGGCCAACCGCTTCGGTTGCGATCGCGTAAGCCTTGGTTGGATTGAACATGGCTACATCCGCCTTCAAACGATCAGCCGGACCGAACGATTTGACCGCACGATGGCCGCGTCAAAGGCCTTAGAAGTCGCGATGGAAGAAGCCTTTGATCAGGATGAAGAAGTGGTCTACCCATCCCCAGAACACGCTTCCCTCATCACCAAAGATCACGCCAGCTTCGCTACGAACTATTCGACTGGCCACCTTTGCTCATTGCCCGTTCGGCTCGACGAAAAGGCCATTGGTGTCTTGACCTGTGAACGGCAGACGCAAGCTTTCTCCGAGATCGAGCTGCGCCAACTGCGCTTGGCGTGCGATCAGGCGGCCCGGAGGCTGGCCGATCTCAAAGCCAACGACCGTTGGTTCGGCGCACGTTGGACTAGCGCCGCCAAAACGCAGCTCTCTAAACTCGTCGGACCAGAGCATACCTGGGCTAAAGTCCTGGCCTTGCTCATCGTGGTCCTGCTGGTGATCTTGCTGCTGCCGATTTTCACTTACCGAGTGGAAGGGAACTTCATCGTGCGCAGCGATGAGGTCTCGTTCCTCACCGCGCCGTTCGACGGCTACATCCGCAGTGTTCCCGTTCGTCCGGGCGATCCCGTCACCACCAACACCACCATGTTGAGCTTGGACACAGCGGATCTGGAATTGGAGGAAGCCGCCGCCGCCGCAGACCTCAATCGGTTCACCCGCGAGGCCGAGAAAGCGCGCGCCGAAGCCGAAAACGTGCGGAGCGCCAAGCCACCCTCCCTCGCAGACATGAAGATTTCTTTAGCCTTGGCGGATCAGGCGCAAGCGCGGCTCGCTTTGGCTCGCTACCGCCTCGGTCAAGCGCAGTTGAAGGCACCTTTCGACGGCGTCCTCGTCGAGGGAGACTTAAGGCAGCGAGTTGGCGCACCTGTTAAGCAAGGCGAGGCCCTATTCAAAGTCGCACGCATTGATACTCAGTACGTGGAAGTGGAGATCGGGGAGCGCGATATGCACGAGATACTCAATCGCACCGAAGGTGAAGTTGCGTTTGTCGCTCAACCGAAGTTGAAGTTTCCGATTCACGTCGTCCGCATCGAACCAGCCGCTCTCGCCAAGGAAGGGAAGAACGTCTTTACTGTTCGCGCTGCCTTTACAGGTCCGTTCCAGCTTTGGTGGCGGCCGGGAATGAGCGGTGTCTGCAAACTGAACGTAGAAAAGCGCACGTTACTGTGGATCCTAACCCACCGCACGGTGGACTTCCTGCGCTTGTGGCTCTGGTGGTGAGCTCATGACGAACGCGCCGCAAACCTTTAGTGAATCCTGGTACCGGATCGCCGGGCAGAAGCTTTCGCTTCGCCCAGACGTCATCGTGCAGCGCCAGAACTTTCGTGGCCAACGGTGGTTCGTGCTTCAAAACCCGTTCAGCAATCAGTTCTTCCGGCTTCGACCAGCCGCTTACGAGTTTGTCGCCCGGCTGCGCCGCGATCGTACCGTGCAAGAAGTTTGGCAGGAATGCCTCAACCGTTTTCCCGACGAAGCTCCCGGCCAGGAGTCAGTGTTACAGCTGCTCTCGCAGCTCTATTTTGCTAACCTGCTCCATTACGACGCGGGCAATGATACCGCGCAGCTTTTCAAGCGCTACGAACGGACCCGGCAACGCGAAACCCGCGCCAAGCTTCTGAACGTCATGTTCATGCGGTTTCCGCTGCTAGACCCCGACCAGTTTCTGGTTCGGACTCTGCCGCTGGCTCGCGCCCTGATCAGTCCATTGGGAGCCCTTCTTTGGCTCGGGGTAGTCGGCACTGCGATCAAGATGGTCATTGACCACTGGAGCCTCCTCCAAGAGCAGAGCCAAGGCGTCCTCGCACCGAACAACCTTGTTCTTCTTTACGCGGGAATGGTTCTAGTGAAGACCGTGCACGAATTTGGGCATGCCTATTTCTGCCGGCGTTTCGGCGGTGAAGTGCATGTGATGGGAATCATGCTCATGATTTTCACCCCCATGCCCTATGTGGACGCTACCTCGAGTTGGGGATTTCGCAATCGTTGGCAGCGAGTCCTGGTCGGTGCTGCGGGAATGATCGTCGAGCTGTTCCTAGCCGCTTTAGCGACCTTCGTCTGGGCAAATTCCGGCCCAGGCACGATTCATAGTCTCGCTTACAACATGATGTTCGTGGCTTCGGTTTCGACCGTGGTGTTTAACATCAATCCCCTGCTCCGCTACGACGGGTATTACATTCTGTCCGATCTGTTGGAAATCCCAAATCTCTACCAGAAATCGCTGAACCACCTCAAACACTTGGCCGAGCGCTACCTCTTTGGCGTCCGCAAGTCCGAGAGTCCAACGACATCGCGTCGAGAGAAGACTTGGCTGACGGTCTACGGCCTCTCGAGCAACGTCTACCGGATCATCGTTTTCAGCGGCATCCTCCTTTTTGTCGCCGATCGATTCTTGCTGATCGGAATTATAATGGCCGCCGTTTGCTTGATCTCTTGGGTGATGGTTCCAACCGTCTCGCTCGTCAAGTACCTTGCGTCTAGTCCGTCCCTCGAACGTCAACGACTCAGGGCCATTTCGGTCTGCGCCGCGGTTACCGCGGTCTTGCTGGTTCTCCTAAACCTGATACCTTTTCCCAACCATTTCCGGGCTCCAGGCGTTCTGAAGTCTCAGCAATGGACCGAAGTCGTGAATGAATCGGCGGGCCGCGTGGACCGGCTGGTCGCCGCACCGGGAACGCGCGTGACACGTGGGCAAGTCCTTCTCCAATTGAAGAATGACCCGTTGGAATTCGAACGATCCGCCGCCCTGGCCAGCCTCGCGGAAGTGCAGGCGCGCTTGCAGCAAGCGCGCCGCGATGACCCCGCCAGTTTGAAACCGTTGCTAAGCCGTTTGACCTCTGTCGAGAAGCGATTGGAACGTCTCGAGCGGGATCGTGCCTCCTTGACGATTCAAGCCCGTCAGGACGGCCTTTGGGTTGCCCCACAAATTAAAGAATCATTGGGACGCTGGCTTGTCCGCGGCACCTCCCTGGGATTGATCATTGACCCTAATGGCTTTGAGTTTACAGCCACGGTGGCGCAAGAGGACGGCGACAGCTTGTTCGCCAGCAAGGTTCTCCGATCGCAAGCGCGCCTCTTTGGACAGTCCGATCGCACTCTTACACTCGGTCAGCTCACTATTGTGCCCACAGAACAGAATCGTCTGCCATCGCCCGCCCTGGGCTGGAATGCCGGTGGTGAAGTTCGAGTAGCCCACGATGATCCTCAAGGTGTTCGAACGGCAGAACCTTTCTTTGAGGTCCGAGCCGGCGTCATGGATGCGCAGAATGCCGCGCTGTTGCACGGACGGGCGGGCAAGCTCCGCGTGGATCTTCCTTCCGAACCGCTGCTTCCGCGATGGATTCGACGCCTGCGGCAACTGCTGCAAAAGCGCTACCAGCTTTGATTACTCCAACCCAGGAATACCGCCGAACCCATCATCATGCGCCAGAGAAACTGCTGAAAGGCCTGGACGCAGGGGTGCACGCTCTCACCGGCGTCTTTCGGCGGCGGCGTCAGGTCCTTGCTTCCTTGCGTCAGGAAGCCGAAGGCGTGGATGCTCTGGAGTCCGACTTTCGCGAGTTGTCCGATCACCACTTGCAGGAGCGCCTCTTGCTCTATCGGGACGGATTCCGCCGCGGCGGCCGGAAACAAGACGACGTTTTGGCCCATGCTCTGGCGGCGATCCGCGAAACTGCCCATCGCAAACTCGGATTGCATCCGTTTGTTGTCCAACTCATGGGCGCTTTGGCTCTGCACCGCGGGTATCTCGCGGAAATGGCCACGGGCGAAGGCAAGACTCTTACGGCGGGACTTGCCGCCACGCTAGCTGGTTGGACGCGCCGCCCTTGCCACATCATCACGGTCAACGATTACCTCGTGCAACGTGATGCGGAATGGTTGCGGCCACTCTATAGCTTCGCCGGCGTGCGCGTCGGTTTTGTGACTGCGGCGATGGACCATTCCGCTCGTCGTCAGGGCTATGCAGCCGATGTCACTTATGTCACCAGTAAAGAGGTGTTAGCCGATTTCCTGAGAGATCGATTGCGGGTCGGCGAACTTAAGGATCCCTCACGCCGCCTCATTCGCCGCCTCCTCGCACCGTCGCCAACGGCCGATGATCCGCTTGTCCTCCGCGGTCTTTATACCGCGATCGTCGATGAAGCCGACAGCGTTTTGATCGATGAAGCCGTAACCCCGCTCATCATTTCGACACAGCAAAAGAACGAAGAGCTTCGCCAGGTCGTTCAAGTCGCCCAGGAAATCATCGAGCCTTTCGAACCGCAGGTGGACTACGAAGTCAATCACCGCTACCGCGAGGTCGAACTCACGAAGGCGGGCCGCCAAAAGCTCACTTCCCGGTGCGCCTCGCTTAGTGGCATTTGGCGAGGAAACGATCGTCGCACAGAGTTGGTCCAACAAGCCTTGCTCGCGCGAGAGTTCTACCAGATGGGCAAGCAATATGTCGTGACGGAAGGCAAAATCGTCATTGTCGACGAATTTACCGGCCGCCCCATGCCGCAACGTTCTTGGCGACAAGGCATGCATCAGGCCATCGAAGCAAAAGAAAAGGTCCCGGTCACCGACCCGGCTGAAACCATCGCGCGCCTTAGCTTTCAACGCTTCTTCCGGCTCTACCACAACCTTTCCGGAATGACTGGCACCGCCCGGGAAGCAGCCGGGGAGTTTTGGCATATTTACCGGCTTCCCGTAATCCGGATCCCCACGAACAAGCCCTGCATCCGAACGCAATGGCCAGATCGCCTTTTCGCTAACGAATCTGACAAATGGAAAGCTGTCGCCGATGAAATTCAACGATTGAATGCGACGGGACGTCCGTTGCTCATTGGCACGCGCAGCGTCGCCGCCAGTGAAAAACTTGCCAACCTGTTGACCGAACGCGGTCTCTACTTCCGGCTGCTTAACGCCGTTCGCCACCAGGAAGAAGCGGCTATCATCGCCAACGCCGGCTATGCCTCTCAGATCACTATTGCAACCAATATGGCCGGGCGCGGCACAGACATTAAGCTTCCTCCAGGGGTCGTTGAACTCGGCGGTCTGCACGTCATTGCCACAGAACGCCACGAATCCGGCCGCGTGGACCGGCAGCTCTTTGGCCGTAGCGCCAGGCAAGGAGACCCCGGTTCAGCGCAAGCGTTCGTCAGCGCGGAGGACGAACTGATCCGGCGATACTTGGCGAAGCCCATGGCCCGCAACCTGCCCCGCGCTCTCGCCTCCACCGTCCCTGGGCGACAAAAAATCGGCGAGGCCGCGTTTGCTTTGGCTCAACGGAAAGCGCAACGGGTGGCTTTCAATCAACGTAAAGCTGTTTTGCGAGTGGACGATTGGCTCGAAGAAGCCTTATCGTTCGCTGGCCCAGCGGGAGTGTGAGCAGATCAGCGCCCTTGCCATGACCGTCAGCACGTTGCCGGCGGAAAGGCACGCTCGATCCATGCATCGTGTTGTGAAACCGAATGAGTTTATGGACTCAACCTGGCTTGCCGACCTGAAACTCCTGTCCATCGGTTGGATCGTGGCGTTGGCCATTGGATGCGCCTCCACTCGTCATCCCAGCCACTCTTTCGCTGTCAATTCGACGGAACGAGCCATTCACATGGTCCTGGACGAGGTCTTCGCCGCCGCTGCGCAGAAAGACTTCACGCGCTTGGACCAATACCATCTCTATGACGCGAAGTTCACTAAGTTTTCTGGGGAACGGGCCGCCCGACTCGATGCTGAAGCGTCTCGAGAAGACGAGCACAGGTCTCTGATGGCGGTGGAGGGCTTAGCAACCCAACGTGTCGACGAAAAAATCGACGTGTTCGGCAAGATCGGAATCGCAACGTTCATTTTGCAGTACCAATTCCACGTCAGCACCAATTCAGTCACGAAAAATGCCCGCGGCACCCTGGTCTTGGTCTATGACCAGGGCACATGGAAAATCGTTCACGAGCATTTCTCTCCCGTGCTAGCAACTCCGTGAAAGCGATCAGATCGGTTCGTAGTCAAATCGCAGTTTGACTCCTTCGCTCGTCACTTCGGACGCGCATTCGCAACCGGAATTCCACTCCTTGGCATGTTTTACCTGAGCGACAAAGCGCGGTGCGTCCTTAGGGCCCAGATTAATGACCACCTTCGCTTCAGGCGTTTTCAGCGTCACGGCTAATCCTTCGCCATCCTTGCGCCGATCCACTTTCAAGGAACACTCATAGTTCTCAAACCAGAAAGAATGGCTCTCGTGTTTATCGTTCTCTGCCACACTCAGGGTCGGGCCCAGTTTTGTTTGACTCATAGCCGTAGCCTACCGATTTGACCTGGGGAGTAAAAGAATTTAGCGTGCCAACCAGGTGACGATTAGATCCGTAGGGCCTGTGAGGGTGATGCGAAGGTCGCATCCCGCTCGACGTGTTCGACTCGCTCCTCAGACATGACCTGCCCTACGCCAAAGCAAGCTGATCGATTGACTCACGTCGCTGCAACGTCCGGCCGCAAGCTTGTCACGAGAACTGCCTTTGAGATTCGCGTTTGCCGATTTTCTTGATGCTTTCCCATAACCGCCCGATGCCACCAGAGAAATCCGACGCCCGATGAGAAACGCTCCCCACACTTGGATAGTATTGATTCTAGCCCTTTGGATGGTCCCAATGGGCTGTGGTCGGTCGAGTCGGCAAGCGGAGGCCACGACCGATACCGTGGAACCTGCGGCTGACGCTACAGATCCTGCCTCAACCACCGAATCGGCATCACATTCTGACTCTCGTCCTTCGCCAGCCAAAACGGCCTCGAATTTCGTCCATCCTCCGGCCGGAGCCCAAGATGACCTTTTCACAAATCGGCACGTGCCGCGGATCCAACTTGAGATCCCTCGAGCCGGAATCAACATCCTGCATCGGGGCGGTTGGGGAAACGGCCAGAAACGCCCCGTCGCGAAGATTATTGTTCGCGAAGGAGACAAGGTTTACACGAACGTCGCGGTTCATCTCAAAGGCGCCGCGGGAAGCTTTCGTCAAATCGACGACCGGCCAGCATTGACCTTAAACTTCGACACGTTTGCCCCTGGCCAGACCTTCCACGGCCTCCGCAAGATTTCCCTTAATAACTCAGTGCAGGATCCCTCTTACCTCTGCGAGAAGTTCGCTCGCGAGATGTTTCTGCAAGCGGGTGTTCCCGTTCCACGCGCCGCGCACGCCCTCGTGGAATTAAACGGCCGAGATCTCGGACTCTACGTCCTGCTCGAAGGTGCGAATAAACAGTTCTTGAAAGGCCACTTCGCCAACACGAAAGGCAACCTTTACGACGGTGGTTTTTGCCAGGACGTGGACGGATCCTTGTCGGTCAATTGTGGCGACAACCCAAATAATCATTCCGGCCTCCAAGCATTGCTCGCAGCCCTTTCCGAACCGCGTCCCACATTTGCGCGCCTCGATCAAGTCCTCGACGTGGATCGCTTTCTTTCCATGATGGCCATCGAAGTGATGCTTGGGCACTGGGATGGTTATACCATGAATCGAAACAACTGGCGCACCTTCCACGATCTTGACGCGAAGAAAATGGTCTTTATCCCTCACGGCTTGGATCAACTGTTCGGGGTCGGACGAGGATTCCAGCCTAATGCCCCCATTATGCCTGGTCAGGTCTCGGGCGACGTGGCGCGGGCGATCTTGGCGACACGCGAGGGACAGAGACGATACCGTGAGCGGGCAGCCCAACTTTTCACCAATGTGTTCAATCTCGATCGGATGACCGCTCGCATCGATCAGATCACGTCCGAGGTTACCGCCGAGATCTCGCCATCGCATCCTGGAATTGCCTCGTTGATGCAGCGCCAGGCGAGTAGTCTCAAACGCCGAATCGTCGCCCGAGAGAACGGACTCCGACGACAATTTGGCATTCCGGTGATTCGCACCACCATGAACCGCGACGGTACCTTGCCGTTGAAGGACTGGAATCCCGCCACGGTCCGTTCAGGCGAACCAAGGCTTTCCCAAATCAAAGATACCCAAGGAGTGCACTGCCTGAACATCCAAACAGGTGAAGCGGGCACGAGCAGTAGTTCCTGGCGCACTCGCGCCGTCCTTTCCCCCGGCCAGTATCAGTTTTCAGGAGGAGTTCGACTCGAGAACGTGACGATTGACGAAGGCGACACTCGCGGAGGCGTGGCCTTGCGCGTTTCAAAAGGCAACGCTCCCCGGAAATGGGTTGGCAGCCGCCCATGGACACGATTTGTCTACGATTTCACTGTCGAAAACGAAGATTCCGACGTGGAGTTTATCTGTGAACTGCGCGGTAATAAGGGCGAAGCCTGGTTTGACCTGGGGTCATTGCAGGTCCAGCAGATACCCTGAGTGACTGACAGGTCCTCGCCACGGAGCCGTTGCCTGGCAAGTCAGAACCATTTTCAAAGCCGTAAATATTCCGCAAAGATGATGTAGACCAGTGCCCCCCCCCGGACTTTCCATCGACGGTGAAGGCTGCTAAACTCAAGGCCTGACGCTATGAGACAAATTCGGTTCTTCCTGGCTGGCCTTTTGTCGGTTTTGCTTTTGCATCCTCTCTCGCCTGCCGCGGCGGAGCCCCCGGACGACTTGATCTTGCCTTCCCCCGCATTGTCCGGAGGTAAACCCCTTCTGGACACTCTTAGACTAAGACGGACGACACGGGATTTTCGTCCCGAACCACTTCCTCCACAACTTCTCTCAAATTTATTGTGGGCCAGTTTTGGGATTAATCGACCTTCCAGTGGTCATCGAACCGCTCCGTCCGCCATGAACGCGCAGGAGGTGGATCTCTACGTCGCCACAAGTGCCGGCCTGTACCTTTATGACGCACCGTCGCATCGACTACGCTCGGTGCGTCCGGGCGATATTCGTCCAGTCACTGGCAGCCAGGAGTTCACAACACAAGCCCCCCTGACACTAATCTTTGTGGCTGACTACGGGCGCATGACAAAAGCCAAGCCTGAGCAAAAAGATTTCTATTCCGCTCTAGACACTGGCTACATCAGCCAAAATGTCTACCTCTTCTGCGCCTCCGAAGACTTGGGAACTGTAGTTCATGATCTTAACCGGTCCGTCCTGGAAAAGGCGATGTCGCTTCGCCCCGACCAGAAAATCGTGATTGCCCAGGCAATCGGGTTTCCCAAACCCTGACAAATTCGCGTGACAATCGGTTTGGCCTGTCTATATTCACCTGTCTTTGGACGACCCTATCGTCTAGCGGTTAGGACACCGCCCTTTCACGGCGGTAGCTCGGGTTCGATTCCCGATAGGGTCGCCACTTTCAGCAGGTCTGCGAAAAAGCCTCAGGGGGATTCCTAACCGTTCCGAACACGAAGAAGCACGAAGATGCCGGCTTCGGGGCGTGCAACCTTTCGATCCGCGTTTCAACACCTTCGTAAACACTTCATCTCGACCCGTTAAACGAGATGGCGTTCAATCGTTCCGGCCCAATCTTTGGCTTCACGCGATGGGAGGGGTAAAGCACCGGCTGCGATACAACAACGCGGGTTGAAACAAAAAGGGTTTTCAGATCAGCAAAATCGGCGTAGGCCTTATAGCCGCTGGGAGGTAGTATCGCCCCTAGTTTTTTATCCAGCTAACAGCCATGGCAAAAATCCTGATCGTAGACGACGATGAGCCATTCCGGTATTTCATGCGGGCTCTCCTCGAGCGAGTCAGTCATACGGTCATTGAAGCCCGGAACGGAGTGGAGGGTGTTCGCGGCTTCCAACGTGAACAACCAGACCTGGTGATTGTGGATCTCTTCATGCCGGAGAAGGATGGCATCGAAACCATTGTAGAACTGAAACGGATCAAATCGAGCGTTCGCGTGATTGCGATTTCAGCGGGCGCATATCAAGGGGAACTGCAAATGCTAGAAGTCGCCAAGCGCCTAGGAGCGCTTCGGTGCATGCCCAAGGCCTTCGATGGGCACGAATTCCTGCGAACCGTGGAAGCGTGCCTCGAGCCGGACGAGTCGAACGCAGCGACGGACCCCGAAATTTAGGCCACTTCAACGATTTCACCATGGACCGGATCGGGCTCCTCGAGAGCCTGCTGGACAGCCTTTGCCAGGGTGCGCGGCTGATACGGTTTCGTGAGAAAGGTGACATTGTCGTCACCTTCCGTATCTTTGGTGTAGCCGCTCGTGACCAACGCCTTAAGTTGAGGACACGTGGTCCGCATTTGCTTTACGAGTTGCCATCCGGACATGCCTTCGGGCATGACAACGTCGGTAACAACCATTGAAATCTCTTCGCTATGCTTTGCCCAAACATCGAGAGCGGCCGGTCCTGAATCCGCCGTCAGGACGCGGTAGCCGCAGTCTTTCAAAACCAAGGCTGCCATATTGAGCACGTCAGGTTCGTCTTCTACCAACAGGATGGTCTCGTTGTTACCACGGCGGGGCGAAAAACCCATTTGTTCTTCGATCTGGGCCGCCTTTTCAATGGTTACCGGTATGTAGAGATGGAACGAGGTGCCTCGGCCGACCTGGCTTTGAACTTTGACCCAGCCTCCGTGCTGCTTAATGATGCCGTAAACGATTGACAGTCCTAACCCGGTGCCCTTACCGACGTCTTTAGTCGTAAAGAATGGTTCAAAAATGCGAGGGAGCACATCGTCTGGAATGCCCGTGCCCGTGTCAGCGACGCTCAGGCGGATGAAGCTTCCGAGCTGCACACTCGGGTCAAACTGTTGTTCTCGTTCCGTGAAGGAAATCAGCTCGGTTCGAATGGTCAACGTGCCGCCATTGGGCATGGCATCCCGGGCATTCACGGCCAGGTTCATAAGCACCTGGGCCAGCTGTGCTCCGTCTCCTTTGACAGACGGCAGTTCGGCAGCCAGTTCCTGACGAAGCACGACCATCTCTCCGAGCAAGACACGGATCATCTGGGCAGTGCTTTCGACCACTTGATTAAGTTCGAGCGCTTGGACGTGGATCGCTTGCCGCCGACTAAACGCCAATAATTGCCGGGCGAGATGTTCGCCGCGTGTGGCAGCACCGCAGATGAGCTTCAGGTAACTGGGTGTTTGTGTTTGCCACTCCGCCATGTCGAGCAACATTTGGCCATACCCTTGAATAACGGTTAAGATGTTGTTGAAATCGTGAGCGACACCGCCGGCCAAGCGTCCAACCGCTTCCATCTTTTGGGCGTGATGTAATTGTTCTTCCAACTGCCGCCGCTCCGTCATATCCAACAGCACGCCGCAAAAACTGGATTGCTGTTCACGGTTCGAGACAACTCGAGCGAGGTGTCGGACCCATCGGTAATCACCGCTCTGATGGCGAATCCGATACTCCGCCGAACTGGCCGTTCGTTCCGCGATCGCTCGAGCACAGCTGTCGGCAAACAGGCTGTAATCCTCCGGATGAATAATGTCGCGCCAGCGAATTCCACTCATCCATTCCGCGGCGCTATAGCCTAACAGGCGCTGGCACTGGGAGCTGACAAACGTGAACGCGAGGTGCGAAGTCTCACACTCAAAGATAATCCCGTCCAGCGAGTCAACCAATCCTTGGTAAAGTTGCTGCGATGCACGAATCTCGGATTCCGCCTTCTTCCGATTCTCGACCTCAACCGCAAGCTGTTCGTTGGCGCGTAGTAATTCTGCCGTCCGGTTCTGGACGCGCAAATCTAACTGATCATTCGCAGCGCGAATCTCTTCTTCGGCCCTCTGGCGTTCCCGATAAAGTGTTGCTAGGTGGCTCAACCCGAGCAGGAGCAAAAGCGATATAAAGAGATAAGCGAGTTCAGGCCTCAGGCCGAGCGCCGCCACGGTCACGGGAGGTGACCACGCCTCGTTCAGGTGCATCAGAAACATCAGCGAAAATGCCCCCCCTAACGCCCACCCAGCACGGCGCCCACCGAAGATCCGGTTTAGCCAAAGCGCGTACCCCGCCACAGCGACCTGGAAGGTCAGCGCAGCCGCGCCGATCATTTCTTGAGCAGGAGTGGGCGGATCGATCGCGGCGTTTAAAAAGAATGCGTAGGATTGCATGTTACGTCTGTTGCCCTGATTCGTTTAGGCTACCGAAGCCGCTTGAATGAAGCGTCCGCCCGCTCTTGGCACGCCTTGAGACCCGAAGCCACCGGGACTTGAAAACTGTGGTAACGGACTCAAATGCAGAATGTTAACTCGCGTTAAGCCGTTTGCGCCGTCCCAAGACAAGATATGTCTAAACATATTCCCAACGTGTTATCGGAAGAACGGCGAAGTGGCTTTAGCCGCAATCGCATCGGCGGGCGGCCTCCCAGGTTTGGGGAATAGGAAAATGTCTCACACTCCGAGAACAAATTGTCCGTTAATTATGCACCATCCGGGGTTAATCCACGGCACTGTCGCCCGTGAAGGAGGGAATCGAGGCAAGGATCATCATCCCCACGAACACTGCCCATCCCCATAAAGAGCGGATCCTTCCAAGCTTCATAAATCTCGAGGTCTAAAGCCCACGCTCTAAACGTATGGATCCTCCCCGGGGACGATCCGACATTCCAGCCCACATTTGACGGAATGAGCGTCAGACTCGCGAATCGTCTTAGCCAATGCGGGCCGCCTCCAAGGATGCGAAAGACAATGTTGATAACGGAACTGTCAATTCACCAGGTTCCAGCTCGCGGAGCGTAGTCAAACGCGTCCCTGCCGGCCTGATCACTCTGTTAATCGTCTACGGCCTTGCTCTCGGTAGATTCGATCGACAGAGCGGCTTGCCAGCGGCTCTCGAAGAGACCGCCATGGCGCATGCGGCCGAGTATTTCGTAAACCACTTGGATTCCGACGGTCGATTTGAGTATCTGGTCCGCATGGGTTCGCCGGAATCCACATCTCCAGCAAACAGCACCGACCAAACGCCACCTCGCGGCCGACGCGGCAAGCCCATTACAACGTCCTGCGTCATGCGGGTGCGATTTACGCTCTAGCCCAACATTATCTACTCAAGCCTGTGGTGAACACGCGGACCGCGATTGTCCAGGCATCTCGAAGGCTCAGTTAGCATCTCATGCGCACGCCCTTGGAATGATAATGTTGCGAGAGCAAGGCTGGGTTTCATGGGTTCCAAGCTGGAACGGCGCCTTCGATCTGACAGGTCGCATCACTCCGAGTTCGACGCGGCTGGAAGGGCTTCAAGCGTTAAGTGAGATCTCGCCGTTGAGTCATCCCGATCGACCCCGGATCGACCGCGCTGTCGAGATCGGTCTCCGTTTCGTCCTTCGCGCCCAAGTCGAAGCGGGCGAAGCCCGCGGTGGGTTCACCGGAGCTTGGCCGGCGTTGTTCTTGACGGACGATGCCGCGGCCATTCGAATCGACTACCTCCGGCACGCGCTGAGCGCGTTGGTCACACGGAGACTTTGCCGAAGCCTGACTTCGGTAAACGCAGCGCTTTGAAGTGAGCGCCGCGACATGGCAGAAAAGGCCGTCGAGGTCGCGCATGAATGCCTTGCGCGGCAGAGATCGAGCTGCTAAGCATCCACCGCATCTGTTCCAAGAGAAAACACAGTCCCAGTTCTGTATACTTGTGTGATAGACCAGTTTTTGAGGAGGCCGCTACTTCGGTATAGCAGCCTGATCGCGGGCGTAATCATCTTGCTATCGTGGATGTTTCCCCAGTTTGTGCGGAACATGCTCGACCCGGGTTCCTTTATGCCGCACGCCACGTGTTACCTGCGCGATCCCGGAATCATTTGGCTCCACGTGACGACCGATCTGGTCATCGGCTTTTCCTATGTCGCCATTGCCTCTACCTTGGGTTATCTAGTTTACCGTGCAAGTAAGGACATTCCCTTTCACTGGGTCTTCCTGGCATTTGGTACGTTCATTATCTCTTGTGGGTTCACCCATTTCATGGAGGTGCTCACGGTTTGGCAGCCGCTTTATTGGTTGGCAGGATATGTGAAAGGCGTGACTGCGATTGCTTCGGCGGTCACTGCCGTGGCGTTGTTTCCCTTGGTGCCGAAAGTCTTCGGTGCCATTGCCCGTGTCAAAGCCGCCGAGGAACAGCGACTCCAACTCGAACTGGCGCATGAGAGACTGGCCCAGGCAAACAAGGGCCTCGCGAAACAGAAAGCGGAGCTTGAAGCAGCCAATCGCGATCTGGAAATGTTCGCGCACTCCATTGCTCACGACCTGAAAGCCCCAGCTCGCGCCGTCGTCGGATTCTGCGAGATCCTCCGTGAGGAACACAGCGCCCATCTGGATGCGACCGGACAAGCGCTGGTAGGCCGGATCGTCTCTGCGTCGCGCAAAGCCGAAGCTCTGTTGCGCGATCTGTTGCAGTACACTGCGGTCAGCCGGACGGACGTCGACCTACAACCGATCTCAACGGATCTGATCATCAAAGAAGCCTTGGCGATGATCGAATCAGACCGCGCGGCAAAGCAAGGAACGATCGTCACCGAAGTTCGGGTGGACCAAGTGCTTGGCAGCCCGGCGTTGCTTTTGCAGGTGCTTATCAACCTCATTGGGAACGCTCTTAAATACATACCCGTCGGCACCGCGCCCGCGATCCGGATTGTCGCGGAAGAACGGGGCGAGATGGCCAGAATCTCTGTGCGCGATAATGGGTTGGGCATTCCGCCCAGCAGCCACGACAAGATTTTCGAAATGTTCGTTCGGCTGCACTCCCAGGATTCCTACGCTGGAACTGGGATTGGCCTAGCCATCGTTCGCCGCGCGGTCGAACGGATGCGCGGCCAAGTCGGCTTGGAATCCTCGCCAGGGAAAGGCAGCACTTTTTGGATTGAACTACCTCGAGTGCGTCGCCCTGATTCCCCATAAGGACCGAGGGAGCAAGAGCAACATCGAGGCACGCGTCTCGCCCCAGCTGGATCCGACCTGCGTTGTCCGCCCCGCACGATAGTCTCTCGCTTTAGGGTTGTTTCTCGGCACGGACCTGAGAACCTTTCGCTCGTACCCGTTGATTGTTCAAGAGGCCTACGCGCTGGAGCGCATGTGTCCGATGCTCCGGGCAGCGTGGCCGACGCGTACCGCATATTCTCTATGAATCGAAGAACTTTCATGCAGCACCTCTCGCACGGGGCAGCTGTGGCAGGCTTAGGCTCGGCTGGCTCCGCCGTTCTCCAAGCAGACCCAGCCGTGCAGGAGACGGTCGAGAAAAGCCTCCGCGGGACGGCTCCGGTCAAAATTACCAAGGTCCGTCCAATTCTAACAGCGCCTCAAGGCATTCGCCTCCTCGTCGTCAAGGTGGAAACGAGCGAACCCGGGTTGTATGGGCTCGGATGCGGGACATTTCAACAGCGTCCGCTCACCGTGAAAACGGCCGTCGAAGAGTATCTGGATCCGTTCTGTCGCGGTCGTGATGCGGACAACATCGAGGATATCTGGCAGACTGCGTATACCAGCTCGTACTGGCGAAACGGTCCGGTTTTGAATAACGCTTTGAGCGGGCTGGACATGGCGCTGTGGGACATTAAGGCTAAACGCGCGGGGATGCCTGTCTACCAACTTCTTGGTGGGAAATGCCGGTTTGCCGTCGACTGTTACGCCCATTCCAGCGGACGCGACCTCAAAGAACTCGAGGACTCTGTCGCCCAGAACAAAGAACGTGGCTTTCGTCACATTCGCATTCAGGTGGGTGGCTATGGTTCCCCTCACCTTTCCGGAACTCCGGATTTTAAAGAGGCTGGCTATGGGATGCCCAATGACACGCACATGGACTCCAAACCCTATCTGCGCATCACGCCCAGAGCCTTCGAAACGATTCGGAACAAGTTTGGCGATGAATTAGCCCTTTTGCACGACGTCCACGAGCGCATCGAACCGATCGACGCGCTCAACCTCTGCAAAGAGTTGGAAAAGTATCGTCCTTTTTTTGTCGAAGACCCATTTGCCCCAGAACAAAACAGCTATTTCAAACTCCTCCGCCAACAGTGCGCCACGCCGATCGCCATGGGGGAACTATTTAACAGTCCTCACGAGTGGGTCGGCCTTATTTCGGACCGGCTGATCGACTTCATCCGCGTCCATCTTTCTCAAGTCGGCGGCTTAACCGTGGCGCGGAAGATCGCCACCCTCGCGGAATGGTTTGGGGTCCGTTCGGCTTGGCACGGTCCGGGAGACGTGTCGCCCGTTGGACACGCCTGCAATCTTCATCTGGACCTGGCCATTCCCAACTTTGGTATTCAAGAGTCGATGGTCTTCCGAGATAGCACGCGCGAGGTATTCCCGGGATGCCCCACTCTGAAGAATGGCTACTTTTACGTCAACGAAGCGCCTGGCTGGGGCGTCGACCTGAACGAAGAACTGGCCAAGAAGTTCCCTTATCCCGACCGTCCAGCCTACTGGGAGCCCGTCCGGCGACGAGACGGCACGAGCGTGCGGCCTTGACCGGTCTTTTGTCGTTCGCCAGGCGACGGGAAAGCTTGCATTCAGCGCCTCGGTAATCCAGGGCCGCGGACCAAGCGGACCAAGGAGTGGGCGCCATTTGTATATTGACAATGGTCGTTTTTAATGCGACATCTGTCAATATGTCGCGCCACCCCAGGCCCGCTGGCAACCCTCCGTTCGGACTTCACGCCTTTACGCTCGTCGAACTCCTCGTCGTGATCGCCATTATCGGCATTCTGGCCGGGCTGCTCTTGCCCGCCCTGAGCCGAGCCCAGGAGCGAGCGAAAGCCACCGTCTGCTTGAACAACTTGAGACAGATCGGAGTTTGCCTCGAGCTCTACCAGCAAGACGACTCACGCGCCCGCTTCCCCGGACCGCGTGCCAGGGAAAAGAATGGCGACGAGAAATGGACCACTTACGTTCTCGGGGGCCAAGAACCTGCCGCTTCATTCAAGGACGTTTACCTCACAGCGGAAGTCCGGCCTCTCTACCCTCTGGTGCGCAATTCCCAGGTCTTTCGCTGTCCGCGCGATGCGGGTCAGCGGATCCTGCCTTGCCGTTCTCCCAATCAAAAGCCGTCGAACTGGGCAACCGTTGGGTGTAGCTACCACTACAATAGCGGGCCGCTCTCCACGCTGACGGGAGGCGGGTTGCGGCTAAGCGCGTCGGCGCAATGGCAAAGTGGAGAGCTCGTTTCCTCCGGCCGCGAGGTGAATGTCGAGCAATTCCAGGCAGATCTTGGAGGGCACAACGCTGGCTGGGTGCCGAATCCGGTCAAATTCATCGCGGTCCACGAACCGCCCGCGCGGGTCTATGGCTGCGGGGATGGGAGCGTGGAATGGTATCAGTGGCATTACCGCAGGCAGGCATCCGACATCGGCGACATCAAACGGGCACCACCGCTGTTTTTTTCGCCGGTCCTCTTTGTCGATGGGCATGTGCAAATACACAATTTCTCCGAGGCTCTTCAGACGGACCCGCGCTATCCCTATGAAGAGACGAAAGACTGGATGTGGTACAAACCGCAATGAATTTGCCTATGTCCACCAACCCCGAAGATCTCCTACAAGGCCAAAGAACGGCGTTTCGTGCCTCCGTCTCGATCTACAATCTGAGCGACTCTTACCGATGCTTGCCAGACACCCTGGCCCAACACGGGGTGCAGGCCGCACAGATTCCGAATCTACTGCGCGGCGCTGTCGCCTTGCGCTGCAGTCAATGCGGGACGGTCGTGGATGGTTCAGAGCTGGTGAACGCCCTTTTGTCCGAGCCTCCCTGCCCCAACCGCGCCGGGACGATGCGGTTGCGCCGAGGCTATTGTGTGACGCCGGGATGCCCATCTCTCTACGTCGAACTGGTCTTTGGAGCGTGTGAAGCGGTCGACTGGTCGACGGTTTGGGCTCACGCCCAATCCGCGGGAAAGCCCAACGAGGAAACGGCTCAACTCGCGCGATCTGGGGAATTCGCGCGTTGGTGGCAGACGTCGCAGGGGCGGAAGGTCGGAATTGGGATGGTAGCTGGAGTGATCGCGATCTTCTGGATTTACTGGATGATCCGCGCTCCGGCCTGGTCACGGCCCAACCCGGCGTATCGCGCCGAACCGGCCAGCAGCTTTCAGTCTCCGATCACAGCGAACGGCACCCCGTAGGGATTTGCCAGGGACGGCGAATGTGGGTTAACGCGTCCTGAATCTGGCGACTTCGGCCTGATCCCGGCCCGCTTCATTGGCCGGATGCGGTATCCGGCACACACCAAAGTAAGCCTGGACGATTCTGCTTTTGCTCCGTCTGAAAAGTCTCGAACTTGATAAAATGCACCTGTCCACTAAACCCGGTGATGACCGCTCCTTTCCTGTGCCGCCGCCCGACGCCTTCTTCCTCGCTCGGGTATTGGCTGGCATCAAAACCGCTATTGGCGCCCCACGTGGAGCCGAATTTCTTAATATCGGGTTCCCAAAAGGCATAGGCGGACGGGTTGAACTGAGTCAGCTTGTAAGTCTTGCCATTGGCGAAACGACCAAACGCGCAGACAGCGCCATTCATGACATAGCTCGAGACACGCTGGGAACGCTTTTGCCAGGAGACATCATTGGTGCGATCGAGCGGGCAATTGTAAACCTTGCGTTCCTTCAAGAAAGGCCAGTAGAGCCCGCGTTCGACATAGGTCCACTCGTTGGTCTTCACTGGGTCAGGAGCGCGGCCGCCCACGGGCATATAAAGCCATCCAGGCCCGTAATCGTTGGCCCAGTTGGGCCACGGCATATAATCGCGATTGTCATCGGCATACATGAGCATGGCCAACGCCAGCTGCTTGTTGTTATTAACGCAGAAAGTTCGCGTCGCTTTTTCTTTCGCATTGGCCAGGGCGGGCAGAAGCATCCCTGCCAATATCGCGATGATGGCGATTACGACCAATAGCTCGATCAGAGTGAATCCGCCCTGCCAAAGAGTTCGCCGCACAGGTTGGCTCGGAGGAAAGCCGCAGACGGAAGCCGTTGCGTTCATAGGATGGTTTGGTGACTACCCTTATCAAAGCCTCTGGTGACAAACGGGGCAAGCAGATTTCCTCTATTCCCAGTCTCCGTTAGCTTCGAGTTGGACCCCTCGCGACCTGCCGTTCAACTGCTGCCGAGCTGACTTGGCGCGCTGGGAAATAAAGCGCTTGAGCTGGTGCACAGGGCGCCCGGGTCCATCGCCGCCGTCGCGTTCTCCTGGGAGCCACTGATCCGAGATCGCCTGGTCGAAGAGGCGTAAGCGAAACTTTGATTCGGCAGCCACCGCGGGGCGGATCTGGCCGGCGATCTCGTCGATACGGCGCCCCAGAGATTCAGGCACGAAGCTGCGGGTCAGCAGTTGGTCCAAAGCCTGGCGGTAAAGTCGCTGGAACTCGGGCACTTGAAACACTCGTTCCAGGAAGCGATTCGGCCCGATCCACGGATGCCAAAGGTTGTTCCGTTCGCGAGCCGCGGCTGATCCAAAGTGCGGGAAGCTCCCCCAAGCCTGGTCGAGATCCCACGGAATGAACCCGAACTTCTCCGTCCGCGGGTCCAAGTACATGTAATAGTTCTGACCGTAAGAAAGCAGGCTGTCGTAGTTAGCGACGAGAACCAGAGCGGCCATAAATCTCGCGAACTCTTCCAGATCGAGGAACTCCCCGACCCGCCTGACGAACTCCTCGTCGCCAGCGTGCGTGAGCAACTGCGAAAAGCGTATGACCTGCTGTTCGTGCTGAGTCGAGATCTTGGTTTTGGGATCATAAACAGGTTGGTAAGCCGCCCAATCGTTCCCAAGGTCTTTGAATAAGGTGGGAGTTACGGGTTTGAAGATCGCTGTCTTCTTGGAGCCGAACCGGGCAACCCCAAAACGGCTGTCCACGTTCTCGACCAGGAGGTAGAGCCCGAGGGGTTTACGTGTCCATTGTCCGTCGACGCTGAGAGTCATCCATGCGTATGAGGTTCGCGGCGTGGGCACCGCAGCACTGGCGAATATCTCGTAACCCAAGGCATCATGCATGTAGGAACGATCCTCAATCATGTTCAAGAAATTCAGCGTCTTGAGATCCTTCCAGCCTTGGTCAGATTGGAACTTGTCGAGATCCACTTTCCAGGAGTTCTTGGATTTATGGCGAGCAGAAAGGTAACTACCATTCCCTCGCATGCGGATGGCCACATTCGTGAAGCGTACTCCCCCGACTTCGCAGCTTCCGGATGCCCAATCATAGTCGAACCCGAGCGCACCTGCGATGCCATTGCGCTGCGCCTTGGGATTACGCAAAGTGACCGTTCCGTCCTGGCCGAGCAGGTCCTTAACGGGCGGCACGCGGTTGGGTTGAACCTTCGCCCACTCTGTCTGGGAAAAGGTGATATGCGCCATCCAAATACGCCCGGTTTGATAGAGCTCGTCTGCGCGTTGCGCCACGGCTGCCACCGCTGGAGTGGTGGCCCGCGTGGGTTCCCAAGGCTGAGCAGGCTCGGCAAGCTCCGGCATTTGCCGAAGTTGCGCGCGCGAGCTGATTTCCACGATCAGCGGCAGCAGGTACCCGGTCTTCCACAACGTCGCCATCGTGGCGGCCACAAACCCAACCAATGCTAAGAGCAGCGCCAGTCCATATGCCGGCACCCGGAACAACTGACGCCAGCGCCGCCAAGCCGCGGCCCCGAAGGTACGGCGTGCCAGCGGCTCTCTCGGACGTCGTCCGTAAGAATCCTTCGTCCCCTCAAGAACCCGCTGAAACACCCCCTCAGGGACGATCCCACAGGCATGTTGGCCGAGACTCGCCTCCAGGCGTCCCGCATCGAGATCCCGGTTCCACCGTCGCAATCGGCGCAACAGTCGAGCCTGACCGCGCTCCGCACGCTTCTGAATGCGACGCTTCCTGGCGCGCAGGACTGTCGCAGCTTCCTCCACGCTCAGACCTAGGAAACATCGAAGTAGCACTACGACACGAACCTTGGCCGAGAGACGCTGCACCGCTCGATCCAGAACCGGTCCCACCGAATCCCAAACTTCGGCATCCGGGGTTGGCCCAGATTCCATTGGACGCAGCGGCAACGCGGATCGCCCTTGCGCACGGGCCAGCTTCCGACACCGCTTCACGGAACTGAGAGTTGTCTCGAGAAGCCAAGAAGCCAGGGGTGTCTTGCGGGGCAACCGGTGCGCGATGGCAACCAGAGTGACGAACACCGCGGCGGTCACTTCTTCCGCCAGGCCAGGGTCCTCAAGTTGCCGGAAGGCAATCCCCCAAACCAAGCGAAGATACTGGTGCAGTAAAGCGTGGAACCCCTCGGGATCACGGCGCGCGACGGCTTTCAGTAATTCGCGGTCGGGGCGGGGATTACCAGGGCTCATGCCGAAATGCCGCACCTACCGACGCTGGCTGAGAATCTCCGACTCGTAGCGTTTAATCTCCTGTAGCCAACTCGCGCCGCAGGGGACCTCGTGAGATTCGCAGTAGAAGTCCCAGACAGCGCCGAACGGCATTGCTTTCAACTCTTCCTGCAATGCGAGGCGCCCAGTGAGATCTCCAGCGTCCTCGATCGCGCGCAACTGGGTGCTCGGCTCGAGCAGCGCCAGGAGCAGAGCACGCAGTAGATTGCGAGTTCCGATGACCCACGCGGCCACGCGATTGATGCTGGCGTCGAAATAGTCCAAGCCAAGGTGGATGCGTCCGAGGTGTTTCGGCGTCACGATCTCCCGCGCGATTGCTTGTAGTTCATCCGTAAACGTGACGACGTGATCGCTGTCCCAGCGCACCCCGCGGCTCACATGAAGGAGGACGCTCGGCAAATACATTAAGATGCTGGAAAGCTTG
>JBGAIN010000093.1:16631-32304 GCA_044225505.1 Limisphaerales bacterium | reverse complement strand
ACCGGCCTTGCCTCGAATGACCGCAGGCGTGGCCAAGCGCAGTTCCCTTGAGCGCATGGATTCGAGTCCCGCGCTTGCCAGACTTTCTGCAATCAGCATTTGCTGATCGGACTGCAACTAGCTCTGACACAATGGCTGAGGAAGCCATCTGGGAATTTCTGCCAGTATCTGGTCTGGTGGCCGCTTAAGTCCTTAGACTTTACATCCGGGAGCGCGCTCCTGATGATCGGGGGATGAGCGACGCGATCGTCTATCCCCGAAGTCCCCGCGAAACGATGGCGGGTTGGGTCCATCTGCCGAGGTTTGTCGATAAGATCCGGCTGCACCTGGCAGGCCGGCTGGCGCCGGATTATCAAGCGAATTTTACCAAAGGGTTTGATGGCTGGTGGCTCCAGGCCGCCGGGGTCAATCCCGAAGCGTTCATCGCCCTGGTCAAGAGCACGGTGACGGATGGCGAGGTGTGCGATTGGGTCCGGGTCCACGTCAAGAAGTCGGCGGAAGAAAAGGCGGCTTTTGCCGAACGGCTGCTCCATCATGGCAGCCAGAACGACGAAGCGCTGCAAGCCCGGCTCAAGAGCCGCAAAGAAGAGGCAGGATTAGGCCATCGACAGGATATCCGCTGCTTTGTCGACTTTATCGACGCGGACGAGAAACGGATCTGACCGGGCCTCGCCGGAGACGGGATTGACCGTCAGGCCGGTGGAGCCGCCGGCGGCGCTGCGGTTGGCGCGGCGCTTCCTGGCGCTGCGGTAATCTCCCGGTAAAGCCAGGCCCGCGCGTAGGCCCAATAGCGTTTCGCGGTCGGCTCGGAAATCCCCAGCACTTCGGCGGCCTCGAGATTGGTCAACCCTACAAAATAGCGCAGCTTAACCACCTCCGCTTTGATCGGATCCTGCGCGGCCAGGCGATCCAAGGCTTCATGGACGGCCAGGAGCTGGTCGTCGTCCGTCGCGGCTGCGGGGTCGACATCGTCGAAGCTGACCCGTTGCTGACCGCCTCCGTGACGTACCGCGTGTTTGCGCCGGGCGTTATCGATGAGAATGCGGCGCATGGCCTCGGCCGCCGCGCCGAAGAAATGGGCGCGGTTTTCCCAGCGGGCATTTTCATTGGCGACGAGGCGGATCCACGCTTCATGGACCAGCGCGGTGGGTTGAAGGGTGTGCCCGGGAGCTTCCCCTGCCATTTTCATGGCCGCGACGCGGCGGAGCTCGTCGTAGACAACCGGAAGCAATTCGGCAGCGGCTTGGGCGTCGCCCTTCCGAATATTCTCAAGTAATTGCGTGACATCATTCAGCGGCATCGCCAGCGCTTGAGTTCTGAATGAAGAAGCATGCCACGCGCTCGTAAACTCCACCAGTCAAAGTTTTTAGGGAGTTCGGAGCGGACCGCGGCGGTGGGCGTCAGCCCCAGCCGCAGAAGTTTCACCTTTTCAAGCGCTCTTTGAAGCATCGGCGGTGTTCTTGCGGAGGCACGGCCCTTGCCGCCAGGCTCGTCGGACTCGTCATCGCCGCGTTCCGTAGAATCTATTGCGGTTGACTTCACCCACGATTAGTCACGCCCGACTGCTTCCTTTCGCGCCGCATCGATGGTCTCTAGGGGAGGCGCATGCAAGAGCCGAAGGCCTCGCGCAGTATGGACCAGCAAGGTATTACCATCGGGCGAAAACGCCGGCTCGGACGCTTCCGGGACGCTAAAGAGCTCTCGTCCAGTGGCGACATGCCAAATCTTGACGCTGTTATCGGTGCTCCCCGTGGCCAGCACTTTGCCATCGGGAGAAAAGGCCAGTTCCGTCACGCCCTGCAAATGCCCGCGCAAGGGACGAGTGACCTCTGCGCCGGTCCTGGGATCCCAAATATGGGCGACGGCATCCCCACTGGCAGTGGCCAGCACCTGGCTATCCTCGGAGAAGGCGAGCGTATTGATCGTCCAGCGATGGCTCTTGAGGAGGGCGCACTCGCGCAGGCTGGGGAGTTCCCAGACCTTGACCCAGTTATTGCTGCTGGTTGCGGCTACCAAGCGCCCGTCGGGCGATACCTGGATACGATCCAGGTTGCTCACGGGCAGCGGCAGTTCCTTACCCGACTTGAGGTCCCAGAGGAGTGTGCGCCCGAGCGTGGGAGCGGATGCCAAGACCAACTGCGTTCCCGGACTGAACCGCACCGAAGCCATAGGACCGAGCTCCGGATCGCCCAAACGTACGGTTTGCCCTGATTTCAAATTCCAGACTTCGACCTGGCCAACGGCCGTTCCCAAAGCCAGGAAACGTCCTTGGGGGGAGAACTCGACGGTCTGCACGGCCGGGCCTTGCACCGAGCGGGTTTGGAGGAGTTTGCCCGAGTCGACATTCCAGACTTCCAACGTTTGATTGCCTTTTTGCACGGCGATGAGCGAGCCGTCGCTGCTCAGGACCGCTTCCGTCACGGAGGAGGGATTCGTGACGGGCAACGATTTGGTGGTGCGCACGCGCGGGTTATCGACCTCCCAGAAGTTGAGCGTCAGGTTAGTGAGCGGCTGCGGGAGAGTGACGTAGACTTTACCACCTTGGCCAAAAGCGCCAGCGTGCAAATTAGTCAGATATGGGACGGGGGGTTTGGGATCGGACGACCAAATCTTGGCCGCGCCTTCTTTACCCGCAGTGGCCAGGAGCCGCCCATCCGGGGAGAAGGCCAAGGACCAGATTTCGTCGCGGTGCCCGTGCAACGAGTATCGGCGCTGCAAACCTGGCACCGACCAGAAATGGATCAGTTGATCATGACCCGCGGTGACCAGGGTTTCCCCATCCGGACTAAAGGCCAACCCAAAAGTCGTGCCGGTATGCGCTTTGGCACTGGCAAGTTCCTGGCCAGTCTCCGGTTGGATCAGCATGACGGTGCCGGACCACGTCGAAGCTGCGAGCAATCCGGTCGTGGACCAGGCGAGCGAGACAAAGCCGCGGCCGCGATGCTCGAACGGCAACATCCGCTCGGGCCGGCGCTCATCCAGATTCCAGACTTCAATGGTGAACTTGCCTTCATCCGCCAAGGCCAGTCGTTTGCCAGCCCTGTCGAAAGCCAAGGCGGGGAACGACGCTGCATTCAAGCGCGTGGAGAATCTGGTTGACTGCCAGGTGCTCGTGTCGACGAGAATGAGCTCCGAACCGCCCCAGGCGGCCAGGGTCTGGCTATCGGAGGAAAAGGCCACGACTTTGACGACCGAGTTCGCCTCAAAGACGATGTCGCCTTTCTCTGGATCGGCGGCCCAGACGGTTAGTTTCCCGCCGCGCACCCCGGCGAGCCAATGGCCGTCCGACGACCAATCGATGTAGCGCCAGCCAAACTGGGTTTCGAACCCATCGATCGTCCGCACTACCTGACGGGTGTGCAGGTCCCAAATGCGGACAGATCCGTCGTAGCTCGCGGTGGCCAGCTGCTGGCCGTTGCGGCCAAAGACAGCACAACTGACCAACGCGTCGTGTGGCAGGGAAAGGAGTTCGTCTCCTTGCGCTTCCTGCCAGAGATAACGCCATTCGAACCCGCGGAGTTCCGGGGCAGACGCGGATGGGATCTGGTGCTCCAACAGGTCGAATGCCCGCCCCAGGTTTCCTGTTTGCAAGGCCAGGAACGCGCTGTAGACGTCGCCGGCGTAGGAATTGAGACGCGATTGTTGCGCGTTGGACTCGGATAACGCGCGCAGGGTCGATTCCCTGCCCTGTCCTTCCTCGGCCTCTTGCCGCAAGCGGCTTTGGTTTTGCTCAGCTACCACCGCGCGGCGATAAGCGGATTTCTCGAGGAGGAACAGGTAGGTTGACACTCCCAACCCGGCAACCAAGGCGAGCGCCACCCCGGTGCCAGCGACGAAAGCGACCTGGTTGCGCCGAATCATCTTCTGGAACCGGTACCATCGGCTCGGCGGTCGGGCCAGGACCGGCTCGTTCTGGAGGTAACGCTGGACGTCCAGTGCCAACCCATTGGCGGTCTCGTAGCGCCGGGTCCGGTCTTTCTCGAGACACTTCATGACGATCCAATCGAGGTCGCCGCGCAGCTGGGAGATCAAGCGCAATGGTTCGGCCTGCCGGTGTTTCGCCACGGTGGTCAAGTCCGCCTCGAGCATCGTGCTCAGGCGGGTCGACGGCCGTGGGGGCTCCCGCTCGCGGATGGTGCGGCGCATTTCGTCGAGGCCCGATTGCAACAAAGTGGCCGGGTCGAACGGCGTTTTGCCGGTCAGCAACTCGTAGAGAAGCACTCCGAGCGAATAAAGATCGCTTCGTGTATCAATGTCCAACCGGCTCATTTCCGCTTGCTCAGGGCTCATGTAAGCGGGGGTGCCGATGAACTGCTCGAAGGCCGTGAACAGGGTCTTGTCCGTCAGCCGCTGTTCCGTGGCTTTGGCGATGCCGAAATCGATGATCACAGGCATCGGCCGGCCATCGTGGAGGCTGACGAGGATATTGGATGGTTTGATATCCCGATGGATGATCCCCTTTTGATGGGCGTGTTGAATGGCGTGACAGACTTGAATGAACAGGTCGAGCCGGGCAGCCGTGGAAAGGTTGCTTTGATCGCAATAGTCCGTGATGCGAATGCCGCGCACCAATTCCATCACGAAATAGGGCCGGCCAGCAGTCGTGGCCCCGGCGTCGAGGACGCGCGCAATGTTCGGATGGTCCATCATCGCGAGGGCTTGCCGCTCTGCTTCGAACCGGGCGATGACCCGCGCGCGTCATCATCCACTTTGATGATTTTCAGCGCCACCCGCCGTCGGACGGGCGCTTCCTGTTCCGCCATGTAGACCACGCCGCACCCACCTTCGCCAATCTTCTGGAAGAAGCTTATCAATGCCCGATGTGATCGCCCGGTTGCTCCGTTGGACGGGAGAGCGCAGCGTTGGCGGAGGTCATTCGGACGGTGGCCAGGGCGGAGGCCAATCGGCCGGTCGGCGCCGGTTTGCTCAGGAATTCCCCTGCCCGATCGTTTGCTTCCAAAAGTGATAGGAGATGCTCCCGGAGCGCGGTGTCGGCGCCGCAAGCATCGCGCAGGAAGTTGGCTCGCTCCGAGGCATCGAGGTCCAGGGCAGCTTCAAAAAGCCCCTCTTCACGATGTTTCAGATCGGACATAACGACAACGCTCTCTATCCTTTACCATACCATGCGGGAAACAGAGAGAAAAAGGATCGAGTGTGAATTGGGGGGGGTGATGAGGTGGTAAACCATTCGCCGGTTTGTCCGGCCTAAAGTGGAAGAGCCGTCTCGGCTCAGATTCCTTCGCCACATCGCCGGCGCGGTGTCGGAATTCTCCTGCCCGCGGCGAGGCGTCGCCGCCAGTCTACGGCGAATCTTCCGCAAGCCGCCTTGGCCCCCCATTTTTTGCCTAGCACACGCTGTCGCTTCGACTGTAGCGTACCGCTGGCCTATGAAGCAGTTCTCGTTGTATATTGTGAGCGCTTGGCTGGAACTCCTCCTCGCCCTGGGGGGATGGAGCCCCACGACTTTGGCCGCCCCGCCCCCGGGCAATCGGCTGAATTACCGGGACGAAGCGAATCCGTTTGACCCCCACCTTGGGTTTCCCAAACTGACGACCCCGCAATGGCTCGGGGAGATCGAAGTCGAGGCCGCCGTCATTCTGGCTATCGACGACATGCGGCAGCCGGACAAATATGAAGCAGTGCTCCGTCCCATCCTGGAAAGGCTCAAACGCATCGACGGACGCGCTCCGGTCAGCATCCTTTGCAACGAGCTGGATCCGACGCATCCCCATTTGCAGAACTGGCTGCAAGAAGGCGTCTCGCTGGAAGTGCACACTTTGGCGCATCCTTGTCCGTTGTTGAGCAAGAGCAACTTCGTCGCGGCCGCACAGACCTACCATGGGAGCGTTGAATTGATGAATCGCGTTCCTGGAAACCGGCCCGTGGCGTTTCGCATGCCGTGCTGTGACTCGATTAACAGTCCCAGCCCGCGATTCTACTTCGAAATGATGGCCCGGACGAACGGCCTCGGGCAATTCCTCACCATCGACTCGTCGATCATGCAAATCTTCACAGCGGACGACCCGGGTTTAAAGCGTGAATGGACCGTCGACGAGCAAGGCCAACCCAAGTTTCGGAAGTATTTACCGTTCCCATCCTTCACCACGACGATTGAGAACTACCCGTATCCCTACGTCATCGGCAACTTTTGCTGGGAATTCCCAGCTATGGTCCCAAGCGATTGGGAAGCGCAACATCTCCACGGCACCAACAACCCAGCGACGGTGAGGGATTGGAAAGTCGCGCTCGATGCAACCGTGGCGAAACAAGGCGCCTTCACCTTTATCTTTCATCCTCACGGTTGGATTCGCCCCGACCAAATGGTGGAGTTCATCGATTATGCCGTAGAGCGTTACGGCCAGCGTGTCAAATTCCTCACCTTCCGTGAAGCTGAAGAGCGCTTGAACCGCTACTTGCTGGCTGGGAATCCGCTGCGCACCTCTCGCGGCGAGGACAATGGGGTGCGGTTGCTCGACGTCAACAACGACGGCTACCTCGACGTGGTCATAGGAAATGAAGCTACCCGCAAGACCCGCCTGTGGCAGCCCGCCGAAAAGCATTGGCACGATGTGGACTTTCCCACAGCCCTGGTGACGCACTCAACCAATGCCCCGGCCGTCCATGCAGGTGTCCAGTTCGGCGTGGTTCGCCCGGATGGCAAGGCCAGCGCGATCGTCAATGCCGACCTCAAGGGCGCCTGGGAATTCGACGGTGAGAATTGGACGGCAACGCCCGGGTTCTGGGCGGGTTTGAGTCTGGCCGGTGAGCCTATCCGAACGCGGGTGCAGAACCGGGATCGGGGCGTGCGCCTGCGCGACATCGACGGGGACGGCCAATGCGAAGTGGTCGTCGGGAACGACCACCAAAACACTGTGTTCAAGCGCCTGGACGAAGGCTGGCGAGAGTTGGGTTACCGCCTGCCCGATGGCACCGCCCTGGTCGATGCGCAAGGGCGCGACGCGGGTCTGCGCCTCGTCGATATCAACGGAGATGGCTATGACGACGCCCTCTTCTCCAACGCAGACCGTTACTCGTTGCATTTGTTTGTCCCGAAACTCTATCTCGGGTTCCAACCCGGTTGGTCGCGAGTGGTCCTCTCAGGCGCTCAGGGCGAACCCGGCGCCATTCCCAAGATCGTCCAGGGCGGCGCGGAACCGAACAACGGTGCCTGGTTCGCCCACGAGCACCTTTGGGTGCAAAACGAGAATACGGCAGGTTTACCAGACTTGGTCGACCGGCGATCTTACACCGAACTCCTCGCGGGTTTGCAGCCGAAGCCCAAATCTCCCGAGGAAGCTCTCGCTAGCATGAATGTCCGACCAGGATTCAAAATTGAGTTGGTTGCGTGCGAGCCGCTCGTGAAGGACCCCATCGCCTTCGAGTGGGGACCGGATGGAAAACTCTGGGTGGTCGAGATGGGAGATTATCCGCTTGGGCTGGACGGCAAGGGCAAGAGCGGCGGGATCGTCCGATTCTTGGAAGACACCGATGGAGATGGACGCTACGACAAATCGACGGTCTTCTTGGATAACTTGAACTTTCCGACGGGCGTAATGCCATGGCGAAATGGCGTCTTGGTCAGTGCGGCGCCGGAGATTTTCTACGCGGAGGATCGCGATGGCGATGGGAAATCGGACGTGCGCATTCCGCTGTTGACTGGATTTACCGAAGGGAACCAGCAACACCGTCTGAATGGGTTCGATTACGGATTGGATAACTGGGTCCACGGAGCAAATGGGGATAGTGGCGGCAACATCCGCCTGGCTGGAACCGTGCCAGGCGCGGGGTTAGGCGCACCCTCACGCCCGACCGATCTGGAGGTCAACCTCCGAGGATTTGATTTCCGATTCCGCCCGGATGAGGGTTTGTTCGAGACGGTCTCCGGCCAGACTCAGTACGGTCGGCATCGGGACGATTGGGGAAACTGGTTTGGGAATAACAACCCCACCTGGCTTTGGCATGTGATCTTGCCCGAGCATTACCTGGAGCGAAATCCTCACTTGCCAGTGAAGGCCGTGAAGCAGTATCTGGCCAATTACCCGGACTCGACGCGCGTGTTTGCCCGAAGTCGGAGCATGCAGCGGTTCAATGACGTGGCGATGCTTAACCATGTCACGTCGGCGAATAGCCCCACGCCTTACCGAGATGACTTGTTTGGGTCGGAATTTGAAGGAAGCGTATTCATCAGTGAACCGGTGCATAATGTGATCCATCGCGAAGTGCTGCAAGTAGACGGGGTCACGTTTCAAAGCCACCGCGGGGCTGACGAAGCGCAAATTGAATTCGTCGCTTCCACCGACAATTGGTTCCGTCCGACGATGCTGAAGACCGGCCCGGATGGCGCGCTTTACATCGCGGACATGTACCGCCTGGTGCTGGAGCATCCAGAGTGGATCCCGCCCGACGCGCAAAAGGCCTTGGACCTTCGGGCTGGGAGTCAACTCGGCCGGATCTACCGGGTCTATCCGAACTCTGCGTCCCTTCGGCCGATCCCGCGACTCGCCGGGCTCAAACCGGAACAATGGGTCGACTTCCTAGATAGCCCGAACGGGTGGACGCGCGACACGGCGCAGCGGCTTCTGGTCCACGCCGGCGAAGGAGCGACGGTCTCAAGACTCCTCGTCCTGCAACAACGAGCAACCAACCCCAAAGTCCGGCTGCAAGTCCTTTGCACGCTCGACGGCTTGCAGAAGCTCACCCCTGGGATCCTTAATTCCGCCCTCCAAGACCCGCATCCGAGCGTTCGAGAACATGCGATTCGTCTCAGCGAAGGTTTCCTGCATTCCGGCCGGCGATTGGACCCGACCACCCATGATGATCTGCAACGCCTTCAAGAACGATTGCTCGCTCTGGTCCATGACCCGTCGCTGCGCGTGCGATTCCAGTTGGCTTTCACTTTGGGGGAATGGCAGGAAGATAAGGCCAGCCGCGCGCTCGTGCAGTTAGCCGTGGAGAACGAAGCGGATCCGCAAATTCAAACAGCTGTGTTGAGCTCAACCACGCCCCACTGCAAAACTATGTTGCAGTTTCTCCTCCATGAGGATCGGATCCAACCGCCCGCGGAGCTTATTCGGCAGCTCCTGACCATTGCGACCGCTCAAAAACAGGATGCGACGCTGGCGGAGGCCCTCGCGGAGATTGCGAAGCCCGTGGCAGGCGAATATCTACGTTGGCAATGGCTGACGATTGCGGGGTTTCTGGACGGCGTTGAGCGCCAGGATGGAGCTTTAAGAGGATTTCGCGAACGATCCTCACCCGACCTTAAGCGCGCCATTGACGAACTCGCTCCACTTTTTCTAGCCGCCCGCAAAGCCGCTGCGGACGATTCCCGCAACGAATCAGATCGCGTCACGGCCATTCGCTTGCTGGGACGAGGGCTCGGCGAGCCCGACGACATCGAGATCGCGGCGCGCCTGTTAAAGCCCCAGGTAACGGCGCCCTTGAAAGGGGCCGCCCTCGCGGCGCTCGGTCGCGTCTCGGACGGCGCTGTCGCGGCCCGACTACTGGAATCCTGGAGCAGCTACGAACCCACCTTGCGAGGTCGGGTTCTGACGTTGCTCCTGAGTCGAGTGGATTGGACTTCACAACTGTTGCAGCACATTGAGAGTGGCCAGATCCCGCCTGCACAGATCAGCCCGGCAGACCAGCAGAAGATGCTAAACAGTTCGACCGACGCCATTCGCGACCGTTCCCAGAAGGTATTCGCGGTGGCCAAGGACCGGCTGGAACTACAGAAACAGTACGCGGCCGCATTGGAGTTGAATTCAGACGCCAGCAAGGGCGCCGCCATCTTTCGTCAGAATTGCGCGTCGTGCCATCGCTTTCGCGAAGAGGGCATCGCCGTCGGCCCGGACCTCGGAGCGCTCGCCAACAAGTCGCCTCAAACCTTGTTAGCGGCGATTCTCGATCCAAACCGAGCGGTCGAGGCGCGCTATGTGAATTATACCGCCGCGACGCGAGACGATCGGGAAGTGACCGGGATCATCACGGCGGAGTCTCCGAGCAGTGTTACGCTGCGCGCGGCAGGAGGGATTGAAGAAACGCTCTTGCGGAATGATCTCCGAGAGCTGAGCAGTTCGGGGCTTTCCTTAATGCCGGAAGGATTTGAACGAGTGATGACTCCGCAGGACCTAGCCGACCTGATCGGTTACCTGGGAACTTTGTGAGGGGGTGGAAAGGGATGTGTGCACGAGCTCGAGTTTTTGAACGCCCTTCCTCGATCCGCAGCCCAGGGAAGTAACGGAACGTTCGCCGTCGCTGGCCAAGGCGTCAGCTCCGCCTTCTCACTCCCGGGCTCGACTGCACCGGTAGACAAACGCCGGCGGCAGATTGCGCCAGATGACCGGACTGGTCTCGACACGCTCAAACCGACGTTCCAAGCCGCGGCGGAAACGTCGAGCTTTCGGAAGCCATCGCGCATGCAAGTAAGCGAACGTGGTGAAGATGCCGTCCGGGGCCAGAGAGGCCAGGATGACTTCCATGATCCGCTCCTGCACTTCCGGAGGAATGTTCGCCCAAGGCAGCCCACTCACGATATAATCTGCCTTGTGCGTCTCCTGCAGCGTCAGATAGTCAAGCATGCGTTCCGCAGAATCGTTATACACCGTCAGACCGGAAAACCGGCGCTTCAAACCGCGGGCATGGATAGGATCAAGCTCCATGGCGAAGAACTTCGTGTGTTTTCCAATGCGGTCGAGGATCGGTCCGGTAAAGGCGCCTGTCCCAGCCCCTAACTCGACAATGGTCCCGGCGTGCCGGAGGTCAAACCCCTCAATCATCGCCAACGCCAAGGCGCGCGAGCTGGGACTGAGCGCTCCCACGCTGGCGGGCTCACGGATGAACGCCTGGAAGAATTCCAGGTGCTCCACAATATCGAGTTCTAACGCGCGAAGAAAGCGAGCTTCCTGAGGACGATTCTTACGAGGCAGGTCACGCGACCGTTTCCGGAAAGCAAAAGAGTCGTTCATCGGGATGCAGCTGAGTGGCGGCCGTATCTTGCTGAGATTTCTAACATCGCTAGCGCATTAATCTGCAGGCTTTCCTACTACTCTCGCCGTGTGGAGTAACCAAGATGCCGAACAAACGCAAGTCAATCTTGCCCAGATGATACAATTCCCTTGAGGGATATCACCCAATCGGGGACTGCGGCTGTGAGGATATTCCCAGCAAACTCAGGCCGCTCCGCGCTTGGTTTCCTCACCCTGGATCGCAATGATCCCCGATTTCTGTAATGACCTGCCCCACTCCCCGGAAACGAGGCTTGATTCGCAAAGAGTCCCCCGAGGTTACCCGGGGTCTCGGGGGGAATTAAAAAACGCGACCCCGGCGGAGGGGTCGCGTTTCGGTCCTTCCCAAGAAGGACGACAGAGTTGTGATGCACTAACGAGGAACCCAAGAGCAGCTACCGTACCTGGCTCCTTGCCCCCCCTGTCATTAACTGCCTACCGTGTTGTCGACGTCCGTCACAGGTTCCGCTTCAAATCCTCCGGATCCACCGGAACATCCTTAGAGTCACCCCCGCAAAAACTTGAGCGCACTTTCTCGCGGTCAATCTCGCCACGCGTTCGGATTCCCAAGCGGCGAAGCAAAAGGACCGGCGGGCACCACCTCTCCACCGCGTGTAGCAACAGAAAACCGGGATGGCAGCAGAGAGAATCCCCGATCTAAGCGCACTCAGATGCCCCGATAGCATCACGCCCAACGGGCCATAGCTTAATTTCGTTATGACGATAGATTGGCATCATTACATTAATCCCGAAGCTCGCTTCGATTGGCGGTCGGCACTCGTGGCGGCTCTTCTCGCAGGTAGTGCTGTGTGGCTGCTCTCGCACGGATTACCATGGTTTACATCCGGCCTGGTCTCACCGACTTTGATGGGGCGGGATTTAAAGCCGCCCGGTTCCGTGGACGGCAGTCGTAGTGTCTTAATCACACTGGGACAGGTTGCGATGTCGCTTGTGTATGTGTCGATCCTGGCGCCGATTGTCACGCGCCTGCGCGGGCTCTGGGCCGTCGCTCTTGGCGCTGTCATCGGCCTCGGGCTCTATGGATTGAACTACGTTGTTTTCCATTGGCTCCTTGACGTTGGACAGACCGGGTCGGAACTCCCCGTGATCGTGACTCACGTGACCTTCGGAGCGTTAGCCGCCGCCGCCTACAAAGGGATGGCCTCACGGCGGAACTTCCGGCTGCGACGGGAACCGGCTCCTTGACGGTTTGAAGGACTGGCAAAGAGGGCAGTAAAACCGAGCGAGGAGAACCGAGCACGACGAAAACCGCCGAAACCAACTTCGGCAAAGGCGAGTCATTTCCAGTAGCGCAGCAGCTGTCCCCTCGTTGACACGCTCCCTGCCTGAGACTAGCCTCTCGCCGATGTCACGGCTGCCCTTCGAGTTGTTCCTAGCTCTTCGGTATCTACGACCCAAGCGAACCTTCGTGTCCGTGATCACGCTGATTTCGATCATCGGCGTCATGCTTGGGGTCGCGGTGCTGATTATCGTCATCAGCGTCATGGCCGGATTCGACCACCAGTTACGGGACAAGATCCTCGGGTTTAGCCCGCATCTCCGAGTTCAATTGCGTCAGCCCATGACGAACTATGTGGAGCTGATGGACCGGATTTCTTCGAGCCGCCTGGTCAAAGGCGTTGCCCCTTACGTGGTGGGGCCGGTTCTAGCCGCGACCGTGCGTGAGGAAGGGAGTTCGCAGATCGTTGCTCCAGACATTCGCGGGATCGATCCCCGCTTGGAGGATAAAGTGAGCATGTTGCCCTCCAGCATCGTGGAAGGCTCTTTCGATGTTCGGGGCAACGGCCTGCTCGTGGGCAGGGATTTTGCCCGACAACTCGGATTGAGTGTGGGTGATCAGTTATCCATCTACTCAATTCGCGAACTAAAGCGAATGAACGAGAGTTGGAAACGGGGCCGGACAAAAGGTGAAATTGATGAAGTTTATACGCCGACGAACTATGAGATTCGCGGGATTTTCGACGTTGGCTATTTCGAGTTCAACTACCGGGTTGTGGTTTGCTCGTTGGCAAACGCGCAAGACCTCTACGGACTGGGCGACGAGGTCCAGGGGCTGATGGTAGTGCTGCACGACCCCGGCTCCGCCCAAGCTTTGCGAAGACAACTTCGCAGTGAGTTGGGGGATGGAGTCATTCTCACCACTTGGGAAGAGGAGAATTCGGGGATGCTGGACGCTCTGCTCGTGGAAAAGAACGTGATGTTCTATCTGCTGTTTTTTATTATCATCGTGGCCGCGTTCGGGATCACGAGCGCGCTGATCACGTTTGTCGTCCAAAAAACGCGCGAGATCGGCGTTTTGAAAGCCCTGGGCTCGAGTAGTACTCAAATCATGTGGATATTTCTCAGCCAAAGCTTGTTCGTGGGAGTCGTTGGTGTCCTGGCGGGTTTCGGCCTGGGAATGTTGGCCGTCTCCTATCGTAATGACTTCCTCTTCTTCCTCCGCCGCGTCACGGGATTCGAGTTATTCCCAGCCCGGATTTACAATTTCAGCGAATTGCCAGCGCTGATTGATTTCAGTGATATCGCCCTAATTTGCGGTGGGTCACTGATTATTTGTCTGCTTGCCGGCCTGTTTCCGGCCTGGAATGCGGGTCGGCTAAAGCCAGTCGAGGCGTTGCGCCATGAATAGTTCCCCTTCCCTGCTGCGAGCTCAGCATTTGACCAAGAGTTACAAGATTGGCAAACGATCGATCGATGTGCTTCGAGGAATCGATCTTGAGGTCAACCGGGGCGAGTTCGTCGCCATCCGCGGCGCGAGCGGCGCTGGCAAAAGCACCTTGCTCCACTTGCTCGGCGGGTTGGATTCGCCTGACCAGGGCGAAATATGGTTCAACGAGGCGAAGCTGTCGGACCTCCCGCCCGACCGTCTGGCGCGCTTCCGCAACGTGAAAGTGGGTTTCATCTTTCAGGCGTATCATGTGCTTCCCGAACTCGACGCACTGGAAAACGTCTGTTTACCCGCGCGCATGGCTCGCGTTGGAGCTGTGGAAGCGGAAGCGCGAGGACGCGCATTACTGGAGAAAGTTGGCTTAGGACACCGGGTTGACCACAAACCTTACGAACTCTCCGGGGGCGAACAGCAACGCGTGGCGGTGGCGCGCGCGCTGATTAACGATCCACTGCTGCTCCTCGCGGACGAACCGACCGGAAATCTTGACTCGCGAACAGGACAGGAAATTATCGACCTTCTTTGCAGCCTTCGCGCAGAACGCCAAACCACCTTGATCATAGCGACGCACGATCCCCAGGTCGCCGCCCGCGCGCCGCGAGTCATTCAACTGTTGGACGGTTCCTGCGCGTAGCGCAGCCCCTTGGAGGATCCCTGTGCCTTCCCTTATCCTTTCCTCGCCATGCAACTTCAATTGATCGGACAGGCTCCCTTCGTGCGTGACGCGCAGAACCAGCAAGTCTGCCGGATTGGAACCCTTTTCCTGAATCAACGCGTTCTCTACACCAAACCCCCAGGAGTCCATGCGTGGCAAAGGCTCGGATTCATCGAGCATTTGAACCAGCAACGCGCCAGTCAAGGATTACCCCCGCTAACCGTCGATGAAGAGGAACATCTCTGCGTCAACTCGATCGATCTGGTGTTTGAGTCGGACCACGTCTTGATTCGCCCGGACCCATTCCGCCTCGAACTCGCCTTCGCCGCGGACGATCTCTTGCAGGACCTGGTGCCCAAACGGCAGATTCGTTTTCTCTCGGCTGCCGATCCGCGCTTGCGCGAGGCGATCAAGCGGCGCGGCGAGTATTGGCGCTTGAACTCGCTTCCGACCACTCAGGAGGAAAAGAAGAAACTGATCCTGGGATCCAAGGTCGCGATCACCGGCTCGTTCATCTACTACTACAACCGGCTGACAGGCACGCGCTGGTTGACGTTTCAAGAATTCGATGGTCTGGGCAAACTGGACGATGCCAGGCTGGCGCAGCACCTGGATGAAATTGCGGAACATACCGGCCGCACGAATCGCCTTGGACGCCCTGAGGTAGCGTTCTTTGCGGCCGACCTGCGCCGGTTTGGCGCCCAGGACTTCGCGGGAATCGTGTTTAAGGAACTATCCAGCACCGACCTCCGCAGCAAATTTGACGCGCTGCGCGCTAAATTTCGGACCGCCGTCCACCAAACCTACTTGCGCGATGATCCGCAAAAGAAAGCATGGTGCGAGCGAATGGTCTCCACCTTGTTCCTCGAAGGAAACGAATCCCAAACCGAACAGATCCTCAGCGGGTTGAGCCCGGAATTCTTTCTCCAGGTCGAATGGCTGCCAGGGGGCCGGTTTGAAGAAGGTGAGTTTCTGTTGGATCCCGTTTTTGATGACGCCGCCACCCACCCCGAAGACCCGGGATTGCAGCGGCTATGCGATGGACGGGCCAAAGAGATGATCCTTAATTTCATTCGGGATTACGGGGATTTAGATTACATCAACGTTGGCTGCGTTCCCGAATCACTCTCGATCGAGCGCCCCCAAAAAGAGGGCCGTCGCGCGGTCTACCTCGCCGAGTTCCACGTGCGAAACGAACTGGCGCCTTCTCGCCGCTTTTTGCGGCTCCAGAAATGGGGAGTTTGGGAACACCTTGACGAAGGCAAAGACCTCTTGGAGTCGATCCTCGAAAGCGATGAGTACACCGACTACTCGATGGACCGG
>JBGAIN010000093.1:0-16624 GCA_044225505.1 Limisphaerales bacterium | reverse complement strand
ACTCGGCATGAATTTGTGTCGCCGCGCGGTCATGCGCCGCCTGAACGAGATTTATCTGGGGAGCAATGAACGTTACCGAGGTCGACTCATTCGCACCACCTACTTTGAGCGCGAGTATCTTTCCGGGATCGCGACGGACAAACTGCCTCTGGAACGATATGCCCGCCCAGGCTACGCCGCCGCGTTGGCCGCGCTCCTCGGTCGAGCGGCGGCAGGCAGCATGATCGTAGGACGGTCGCTCGAGGATGCGCAACCGGTGTTTGATGATGGCGACGAAGTCGTTCTGGAGTCGGCCGATGGCATGCCCGTGGAGATCCTGGTGGCAGACCATAGCGGGGCTTTCACTGAATACACCCTGCCGCTAGCCCGGTTCGCTCAGGATTATGCGCGGGCCGTCAACCGCCGCGAGTCCGTTTTGTCACAGCCAGCGGATTTTGCGCGGATTTACGTGGCAGCATTCCGCGAGCAGTTCCTTCACGTCCAGACGGATTATCGCAAAAGACGGAGAGCGTTCGAGCACCTGTTTCGTCACTGCAAGTACGATCCCGCAGGCAGCTTTGCGTATCGCTGGGAGTGCGTCCTGCGCCGTTTAGACCAAACCGATGCCGAAGCGCTGGCCAGTGAAATGCGACGCCACATTCGGGCGCTCGGACCTCCTCCCGGATGAAGTCTATCCGCTTACGTCATCTTCAATCGTCGTAGAAGTTCCTGCGTTAAGACTTCGTAAGCGGCCGCGGCGGCGCTGTATTTATCGTAGTAGATGATGGGTTTTCCGAAACTGGGCGCTTCTGCGAGGCGCGTGGTGCGCGGAATGACAGTCTCAAAGACCAATTCTCCGAAATACTGGCGCACTTCTCCAACCACCTGCTGGGAGAGCCTGGTTCGTCCGTCAAACATGGTCATGACCACACCAAGCAAATCCAACCTCGAGTTCAATCCAGTCTCACGGACTTGATTGAGAATCCGGGTGATCATGGAAACTCCCTCGAGAGCGTAGTATTCGCACTGCAACGGGACCACCAGCCAATCGGAGCTTGCGAAGACGTTCAACGTCAGCACTCCGAGCGAAGGGGCGCAATCGATCAAGACGATGTCATGGCGTTGCGCGTCACGAACGGTCTGCATCGCCTCGTTTAAACGCATCAGGTGGTTTTCCATGCGCGACAGCTCAATCTCAGCCCCGCACAAATCCGTTTCACTCGTAATGACGTCCAAACGCTCGAAAGCAGTGTTCTGGACCTTCTCGATCAAAGGGCCTTCCCCGAGCAGGGGCCGATACGCACTAGCTCCCTCGGTTTTATCCATGCCCAGGCCACTGGTGGCATTCGCTTGCGGATCGAGGTCGATGAGCAAGACGCGCTTGCCCACAGCCGCGAGACAAGCAGCCAGATTGACGGAAGTGGTCGTCTTGCCCACTCCCCCTTTCTGGTTGGCTACAGCAATAATGACGGTCGGCACGGATTGAATTAAACGAGAGCCATCCTCGAAGTGCAAGGCTTTGTGCTTATCGCGTGGCAGTTCTCATTGTGAACCGGAAGGCGGAAACCAGAAAGGCGAGTCCTTGTCTTTGAAGAACAACCATTGAATTCAGTAGCTCCGAGGAAGACGGGAGACGGCGCCCCGATTCGTGCGAAAGCGATGCTTCCGATCACTCGGCACCCAATTTCTGAGCCCTGAGGCGAGCTTCCATTGCCGGTCGCGTCATGGGCGGCTTTTAGACTTCGCCGAGCGCGGCCCCACGGCGCTCACCATTAACCACATTGAGCTTTATGCCGCATGGCGTGATCCACCAGCACCAGAGCGGTCATCGCCTCGACCATGGGAACGGCTCGCGGCAACACGCACGGGTCGTGCCGTCCGCGGCCGCGAAGCACGGTATTCTTTCCTTGCACATCGACCGTCCGCTGATCGTGCATCACCGTCGCGACCGGCTTGAAGGCCACTCGAAAAAAGATGGTTTCACCATTGGAAATCCCGCCTTGGATCCCGCCGGAACGATTGGTCACAGTCCGAACGCGGCCTCCACGAGTGCGGAACAAGTCGTTGTGCTCCCGCCCGGTCATTAGGACGCTCCCGAAGCCCGATCCGATATCAAACCCTTTCGACGCTGGCAGACTGAGCATGGCCTTCGCCAGATCCGCTTCCAATCGGTCGAAGACCGGCTCTCCCCACCCGGGAGGGACCCCGCGCGCCACGCCTTCAACAATGCCACCCACGCTATCTCCCGCACGGCGCATGGTCTCGATCAAACGGATCATCCGTTCCGCCGCGCGGGAGTCTGGGCAGCGCACGATATTCGCTTCGATCTCCTTGGCTTTCACGCGTTCGGGATCCACATCGGCAATCAGTCGTTGCACTTGCTTGACATAGGCAAGAACTTCAACCCCATACTGCTGGCGCAATAGCTTCTTGGCGATTGCCCCGGCGGCCACTCGTCCAATCGTCTCCCGCGCGCTCGTGCGCCCGCCGCCCTGCCAGTTGCGAATGCCGTACTTCGCCATGTAGGTATAGTCCGCGTGGGACGGCCGGAACTTCGTGGCCATTTCTGAGTAGGCCTCCGGTCGTGCATCTTCGTTTCGAACCCATAAGCAAATCGGCGTTCCGAGCGTTTTCCCCTCGAAGGTGCCGGAGAGAATTTGCACGCGATCCGCTTCTTGACGGGGCGTTACAATGCGCGATTGTCCGGGCCGTCGGCGATCCAAGTCTGGCTGAATATCTGCCTCGCTCAATTCCAACCTGGGCGGGCAACCGTCCACCACGACTCCCACCCCCCCACCATGAGACTCTCCCCAGGTGGTCATGCGAAATAGGTGGCCAAAGGTGTTTGCCATGGGCTCCACAGTGAGGGAAAACCGGCCCCAGGTCAAACCAGCCCGGTCGAGACGACCTGGCGATTGGGGGGTCGTGTGCCCTGCTTGCCACCAATCCTTCCGGCGTCCGGACACTATACGACGACCTCGGTCTCACAGTCTCACACTGAGCAACTCGCGTCTCGCAAAGTCCCGGCACGGAGAGGTGACCCAGCGCGGGGCTCGGAAAAGTGTTCAGTGGAGTGCGACAAGAGGACAACGGCAAGTTTCGCGGAGACTCCCGTGATCCGAGTGGATGACGAGAACTCCCGTTCCACTGTTGACCGGGAAGGCCAAGACTGCCATGATCGGCAATGTTGAAGTCCGGGGATTCGGGAGGACTTTTCTTGATGACATAGCGTTGAAGAAAGAAATATGCCGCCACTCGAATTCCGTGTGCCGAATCGACTGGACGGTGCCGTCACTAGGTTCAGGGACGAAGGCTTAGGTTGGACTGGTCCGCGTGTGTTTAATGATTTGCGTGGTCAGACGGGCGCCTGCCCCAGGTATCCAGCCGGATGCCCGATTCCGGAACAAGTGCTGGGACCGGACGAATTCCTTGCACTTCCATGAGCGCGTCGGTCCAGATTGTCTCCATTGTCAGATCACAGTCGCCGCAGACAGAGCGCGCTACGAGCAAGCGCTCAGACAGTCCCAATTTGATCTTGTCATCTCGGACGATGCCATTCCCGAGTACGACGGACTCCATGCTCTGCTGGCCGCGCAGGCCCGTCAACCCCATGCACCGTTCATCCTTTTGTCACGGACGACCGGCGGAGACCTGGCAATCGATTGTCTGAAACGAGGCGCTTCCGACTTCGTCAACAAACAGCGCTTGCCCCGACTTGCCCCAGCCATACGCCGTGCGCTGCGCGAAGGGAGCGAACGCGAAAAAAGGCGGAGAGATGAGGCGACGCAGCGCGAGTCAGAACAACGCTACCGAGCGGAACTGGAGAAGCGCGAAGAATACTTCCATGCGTTGACAGAACTAAGTTCGGACGTGATCGCGGTCGCAGACCCCGAAGGACGAGCGCGTTATGTCAGCTCGTCCGTAGCGCGACTTCTCGGTTATGAACCTGCCGAGTTGATCGGTGCTTGCATCCTTGACCTGGCCCATCCGGAAGACCGGACGCTTGCCCAAGAAAGCTTGGCGAAGTTGGTCGTCACGGATCGGAAAATCGCCGAGACAGAAGTGCGCGTTCGCGACAAAGCCGGAGCGTGGCACGACGTCGAAATCCTCGGCCGCAACTTGCTGCGCGATCCAAACGTTGAAGGAATTATCCTTAACATCCGGGATGTGACCGAGCGCAAACGAGAGCAAGCGCGCATTCAGGAGCAGGCCGCCCTGCTCGATCGCGCGCAAGACGCTATTATGGTTGCGGACCTTGAAAGCAAGGTGCTCTTTTGGAATCGGAGCGCGGAGCGCCTCTACGGTTGGACCGCACCAGAAGCCGTTGGTCAAACGGCCAATACCTTGTTGTTTCCGCCCCATTCACCAGAACCCGTCGCGGCCGTGAAAAGTCTGATCTCCCGCGGCGAATGGAGCGGTGAACTCCAGCAGGTCACTCGGGACAAACACGAAATCGTTGTCGCCAGTCGTTGGTCTTTAGTGCGAGATAAAGCTGGCCGTCCGGAATCCATACTGATCATCAACACGGATATCAGCGAGCGAAGGAAACTCGAAGCCCAGTTCCTGAGAGCGCAGCGTATGGAAAGCCTCGGTGCCCTGGCAGGTGGAATCGCTCACGATCTCAACAACGTCCTTGCTCCGATCATAATGGTCGCGGATCTCTTGCGCGAAACCGTGACCGACCCGGAGCGGCAGGACTGGCTGAATACCCTTCAAAAATCAGCCCAACACGGCGCGGAGTTGGTCAAGCAAATCCTCAGTTTCGCACGGGGTGCCGATGATCAAACCGTCCATATTCAAGTGCGGCACCTCATCGCCGAGCATGTCAAAATGCTTGAGGAAACCTTGCCTCGCTCGATTCAGATGAAGACTCGATCGGAGCGTGACCTCTGGGTCGTGATGGGCGATCCGACGAAGCTCACCCAGGTGCTCATGAATCTCAGCGTCAACGCGCGAGACGCCATGCCTCAAGGTGGCACCTTGCAGATTCTGGCCTCCAATCTCTACGTCGACAAGCTCTTCACCTCAAACCACCCCGACCTGAAACCCGGTCCGCATGTGCGCATTTCGGTCAGTGACACAGGGACGGGAATCCCGGAGGCGATCCGAAGCCGTATATTCGAACCGTTCTTTACCACAAAGGACATCACCAAGGGGACAGGCCTCGGACTCGCGACCTCGCTCGGAATCGTCAAACGACACAACGGAGCGTTGACCGTTTACAGTGAGCTAGGCAAAGGCACGCAATTCAACATCTATTTGCCCGCCCTCCTCACGGACAAGATTCAACAGACCGAACTGACCAAGAAACCCCCAGCCCGTGGCCGCGGAGAATGTGTGCTTGTGGTTGATGATGATGGCCCAGTGCGAACCGTCACCGAAGCGACACTTAAAACCCAGGGTTACGAAGTCATCACCGCCAAAAACGGTGCCGAAGCACTCCATGTGTTTCGTGAAAACCCGGACCGTATTCAGTTAGTTTTGACAGACATGATGATGCCCATCATGGATGGTCCAACGTTAATTCGGACTTTGCGTCAGGAGAAACCGGAACTCCTCCTGGTCGCTTTCAGCGGCATGATCGGCACGGCGGAGGGGGCAGAATTGGTTAGCTCTGGCATGGTTGTATTTCTCCCCAAACCGTTCACTGCGGAACAACTACTCACCACGATTCGCGATGCGTTCGCCCAAAAGCGCGTCGACGCGCCCACCTAATCCGTGAGCAAGCGTTGCAAAACGCTCTCTGGGCACGCCCCGGAGACAAAACGGTCAATTCCAAGGCGGGAAGAGACTAAGCGCCAGCGGAGGCGCCACTTCGAATTCCGCTCACTCCGTTCGTGAAGCGCGGCTCGTTACTCTTCGACAGCGTCGCCTACAGTCTGCCTCACCCGCACAGTCCGCGCACTCCCAGAGTTGCCTTGCCAGCGCCGATCCAGTGACTAGAATGGGGATCCATCACCTACGGCAATTGGCAGGTTCCCCGGTCACGCAAGAGACATTAAAAGGCCACGGCTCCGCGCCACTCGAACTATTTCAGCCAGCTAATAAACAACATGTGCAGATAGATGAACAAAAAATGATAAGCCGCGTCTCGGCCGCGGTGTTACCTATATTCCAGCGCAGATGACGGGCAAAGGCTTCTCAGGCTAAACCACGGCCTGCAGGGGGAAAAAAACACCCAGACCCTTAGTTCCGTTCTGCATTAAAACAAACTTGACGATAGGCGATTACGTGAGCGCAAAACCTGTTCTCTTCAACAATACCGTCTTGCGAGACGGACATCAATCGATGGCAGCCACTCGCATGACCACCGCCCAAATGTTGCCTGCCGCCCCGATCTTGGATGAAATGGGATTCCATGGTCTGGAGACATGGGGAGGAGCAACGATCGATTCCTGTCTGCGATATTTGAATGAGAATCCGTTCGATCGATTGCGAACTTTGAAAAAGATCGCTCCCAAGACACCGCAACTCATGCTTCTGCGGGGACAGAACATCGTTCAGTATGCAAGTTTTCCAGACGACGTCGTGGAGGCGTTCGTGCGGGCCATGTGCCAGAACGGCATGGATATTATCCGCATTTTTGACGCCCTTAACGACGTCCGGAATCTCGAAACAGCCATTCGGGCCGTTAAGAAGTGCGGCAAACACGCGCGCGGCGAGCTGTGTTACACGCTGAGCCCGGTGCATACCGTGGACAACTTCGTGAAGATGGGCGTGGAACTGGAAAAAATGGGCTGTGATTCATTAGGAATCAAGGACATGTCCGGCATCATTCAGCCTCAAATCGCCTACCATTTGGTAAAAGAACTAAAGTCACGAATCGCCATTCCGATCACCTTACACACCCATGACACCGCTGGGCTGGGCGCAGCCAGTTATCTGGCGGCGATTGAAGCTGGAGTTGATTGTGTCGAAGTCTCGATTGTGCCCTTTGCGAATGGAACTTCGCAGCCCGACACCCAGCGGATGCTCGCGTTGTTGGCAGGGCATCCTCGCTGCCCGAAGTTCGACACCGACAAGCTAGCGAAACTGCGCGATTACTTCGAAGGTGTCTATAAGGAGCTCTCCGCGTTTACCAGCCCGGCCAACGAACGCGTGGATAGCGATATTCTCATCTATCAAGTGCCTGGAGGGATGCTCTCCAATTTTCGGACCCAGCTGAAGGAACAAGGAATGGCGGATCGTTTCGACGAAGTCGTGCGCGAAATCCCGGTTGTCCGCGAGGCGCTCGGCTGGATCCCTCTGGTCACACCCACATCGCAGATTGTTGGCACGCAAGCGATGATGAATGTCAAGTTCGGACGTTGGAAGATGATTTGCCAACCGGCGCAGGACATCGCACTCGGCAAGTATGGCAAGACGCCTGGTCCCATCGCTCCAAATGTTCTGGAACAGGTGGAGAAACAGACAGGGAAAAAGCCGGTGACCGTTCGTCCGGCCGACCTACTCGAACCTGGCCTCGAAAAATATCGCGGGCAATGCCAGGAGAAGGGCCTTCCCACGGACGATGAGACCGTGGTGCTCTTCGCCATGTTTCCGCAGCAAGTGGAAGCACTGCATAAGAAACAACCTGCCGCTGCAACGCCCGCAGCAACGACGACTGCCAGCGCGGCACCCGCCAAACCGGCGGTCCCGCCCGCGGCCGCCCCTGCCACGGCCAGTTCGAGCCGCGCCACCCCCGCTAATTCTCAGCACCTGTTTGTCACGGTCAACGGCAAACGCCATTCTGTGACGGTCGAGACCCTGGAGGGTTAAGACGCCCGAGGAAAAAGTCTATGAGCTCTGCCAACTCGTCGCCTGCCAATGCCAAGCTGCTCGCGGAGTTTCCGCCTGTCAGCTATGAAGATTGGCGGAAACTTGTCGAATCCGAACTGAAAGGAGCGCCCTTTGAAAAGAAGATGGTGACGGGGACCTACGAAGGCATTGCTCTGCAACCTTTGTATCGTCGCGAGGACGTCCCGCCCTTGCCGCACTTAAATTCTTTTCCTGGCTTTCCGCCATTTGTTCGCGGAGCCACGGCGAGCGGATACCTTCAAAAATCTTGGGACATCTCCCAGGAGATCGCGACCTCAAGTCCGACAGAGTTTAATAATGCGGCGAGAAACTATATCAGCCGCGGACTAAACGCGCTCAACATGGTCCTCGACCAAGCCACGCGCAGCGGGCATGACCCAGATTGGGCGCGGCCCGAAGAAGTTGGCTCGGGCGGACTCTCCATCGCGACTTTGGGTGACTTGGACCGAACACTCGACGGGATCGACCTGGAAAAAACCTCCTTATTCGTTCGTTCCGGCGCTTCGGCTCTTCCCTTCGCCGCGTTGCTGGTGGCGTTGGTCCGTAAACGAAAGAAGACGCCCACCGCATTGCGCGGATGCATCGAGATGGACCCGCTCGGAGTTCTCTCTCATGAAGGAAAACTTCCGCAGTCTTTCGCAGGTGCCTACCGGGAGATGGCAGCGCTCACTCGTTGGGCCGCCGATCGCGCCCCACATCTACAAACGATCTGCGTCCACAGCCGCGCGTGGCACGAAGCGGGGGGGAATGCGGTGCAAGAACTCGGCTTCACGCTCGCCACCGGAATTGAATACCTCCGCGAGATGAACCGATTGGGACTACCCGTGGAACGCGTCGCCCCCCGAATGCGCTTCGCCGTGACGGTGGGCGAGAATTTCTTCATGGAAATTGCGAAGCTCCGCGCCCTGCGGATGCTCTGGTCGCGCGCCGTGTCGACAAGCGGCGGCAGCGCGGCCGCGCAGCGCCTCCACTTACACGTGCGCACCTCGCGTTGGAACAAGACAGTCAATGATCCCTACAACAATCTCCTACGCTCAACGGTCGAAGCCTTTGCCGGTGTGCTAGGAGGGTGTGACAGCATGCAGGTAGGAGCGTTCGATGAAGTGATCCGGCGGCCTGATGATTTTAGCCAGCGACTGGCTCGCAATACTCAGCTCATTCTGCAACGAGAATGCCATCTGAACGAGGTGATCGATCCGGCGGGTGGGTCTTGGTATGTCGAGGCGCTTACCGCCGAACTCGCCGGCCGCGCTTGGACGTTGTTCCAAGAGGTCGAGAAGCTCGGCGGCATGGGGACTGCCCTCCAAGCTGGATTCCCGCAAAAAGCGGTGGCCGCGACAGCGGCCGAAAAGATCAAAGGCGTGACCCGGCGGCGCGATTCGGTCGTGGGCGTCAATCAATACGCCAACTCAAAAGAGAAGCCGCTGGAGATTCCGACCTTAGACGCCAAAGCCTTTCATAAACGTCGCGTGCAGCAGGTTTCGGCGCACCGAACCTCGATGGAGAACGAAGCGAGCGAACAAGTGCTCGAGAAGCTGGCGTTGGTGGTTGAGAACCGGAACAACGGACTATTCGAAGCCTGTGTCGACGCCGTGCTGGCTGGCTCGACCATTGGCGAAGTGACCCGCGCGCTCCGGATCAATGAGACGCCCTGCCCGTCAGTGACTCCCGTTTGCATCACGCGAGCGGCCGTTCCTGTCGAGCGCTTACGCAGCCTCATGGATCAGTTCACGACCCGAACAAACGAGCGCCCCCAGGTATTCCTCTGCAACATGGGCTCCTTGAAAGAACACAAAGCCCGGGCTGATTTCTCTCGAGGCTTCCTGGCCGTGGGCGGTTACGATGTGCTCTCACCGGACGGGTTTAAAACGGCCGAGGCCGCCGCCGAAGCGTTCGCCGCGAGCAAAGCCAGAGTCGCAGTTCTCTGCTCCACCGATGACAACTACCCTGCGCTCGTTCCTCAATTGGTGACTGCCTTGCGCAGCAAACGATCCGACGCCATCATCATTTTGGCAGGATTTCCGCAGGATCAGGTCGAAGCGCACAAAAAGACTGGCGTGGATGATTTCATCCATATCCGCGCCGACGCCGCTGAACTTCTGACCCAACTGCATCACCGACTCGGAATTGTTCTATGAATCCCTTCCCTGATTTCAGAGATGTCCCTTTTAACAGCGCGCCTGACGGCGCGGGTTACGACGCGTGGCGCGCCCGATTCGAAGCGGAGACTGGAAAATCGCTTGAGCAATGGGCGCACAAAACCTTGGAGCAAATCGATCTCCAACCGCTCTACACGCCCGACGATCTGAAAAACTGTGAGCATCTGGACACCATGCCCGGGCTGCCACCTTTTTTACGCGGCCCGTATGGCTCCATGTACGTCACAAAACCATGGACGGTGCGCCAGTATGCTGGATTCTCCACCGCGGAAGAGAGCAACGCGTTTTATCGTCGCAATATCGCAGCCGGTCAGCAGGGATTATCCGTAGCCTTCGACCTTCCGACCCATCGGGGGTACGACTCGGATCACCCACGCGCCTTTGCGGACGTTGGCAAAGCGGGCGTCGCGGTCGACTCAGTGCTGGACATGAAAGTCCTGTTCAATGCCATTCCGTTGGATCGCATTTCAGTTTCCATGACGATGAACGGCGCCGTCTTGCCGATCATGGCGTTTTATATCGTCGCGGCCGAAGAGCAGGGAGTGAAGCTGGAACAACTCTCGGGGACCATCCAGAATGATATCCTCAAGGAGTACATGGTGCGTAACACGTACATTTACCCACCCGCACCTTCCATGCGAATTATCGCTGATATCTTCTCGTTCACGTCGAAGAACATGCCCAAGTTCAACTCGATCTCCATTTCCGGTTACCATATGCAAGAAGCGGGCGCCACGGCCGACCTCGAGATGGCCTACACGCTCGCGGATGGCGTCGAGTATGTGCGGACAGGTCTCAAAGCCGGCATCGAGATCGACGCTTTTGCGCCTCGTCTTTCTTTCTTTTGGGCGCAAGGCAAGAACTTCTTCATGGAAATCGCCAAGATGCGCGCCGCTCGTGCGCTTTGGGCGAAGCTTCTCAAGCCCTTCCACCCGAAGAATTCCAAGTCGCTTGCATTGCGCACTCACTCGCAAACGTCAGGCTGGTCTCTGACGGAACAGGATCCGTATAACAATATCGTTCGGACCTGCGTCGAAGCCATGGCCGCCGCGCTTGGCCACACACAATCGTTGCATACCAATTCTCTGGACGAGGCAATTGCTCTGCCGACCGACTTTTCGGCTCGCATCGCGCGAAACACCCAATTGCTACTGCAAGAAGAGACGGGCATCACCAAAGTAATTGATCCCTTTGCCGGATCCTATTTTGTCGAAGCTCTCACTCAGGCAATCATGCAGCGCGCGTGGGGCCACATCCAGGAGGTTGAATCCCTGGGAGGCATGGCCAAAGCCATTGAGACGGGCTTGCCTAAACTCCGCATCGAAGAAGCCGCCGCGCGCCGCCAAGCCCACATCGATTCCGGAAAAGAGACCATCGTTGGCGTCAATTTGTTCCGCTTGGATAAAGCTGATCAACTGGACGTGCTCGAAGTCGACAACTCCGCGGTGCGGCAGTCCCAAATCGATCGCCTCCAACGCCTGAAAGCGGAACGGAACCCCGACAAAGTCCAGGCCGCGGTCGATGCTCTCACCCGCGCGGCCCAAAGCGGAGAAGGCAACCTGCTCGCACTCGCTGTGGACGCGGCTCGCGCTCGGGCCACGCTCGGAGAAATCTCCTTCGCACTCGAAAAGGTCTTCAATCGCCACAAAGCTGTGATCCGCACTGTCTCCGGAGTTTATCAGTCTGAATTTGGCCAAAACCCCCAGATCGAGCAGGTTCGCCAATTGACCGATCAGTTCGCGGCTAAACATGGTCGCCGTCCCCGCATCTTGATTGCCAAAATGGGGCAAGACGGCCACGACCGGGGCGCGAAAGTGGTCGCCACGGCTTACGCTGATCTCGGATTCGACGTCGATATCGGCCCGCTGTTCCAGCAGCCAGACGAGGCAGCGCGCATGGCTGCCGAGAACGACGTGCATGTGGTCGGCATCAGTTCGCTCGCGGGAGGCCACAAAACCCTCTTGATCCAACTCGGCGAGGAGCTGAAAAAGTTAGAGCGTGGCGACATCATGGTGGTCGTCGGAGGTGTAATTCCACCACAGGATTACGAATTCCTACGCCAGAACGGTGCCGACGCCGTCTTCGGTCCAGGCACATTTATTCCGGACGCCGCCAAAGAAATTCTCACTCAGCTCAATGCTCGGTTGGAATGACATCAAGAGCCCATCCGTCTGCCTCGCGGCGAGCAGGTTCTGCGGCGCGGCCCGGACATGGGCACGCTCGGGCCGCGCGCAACGACGCGGCGGTCGCGCCCTTTCAGCTGCTCGCATGAACAGCCCTGAGGCACATTCCTCGACCAGCGGGCCATTGCCGCCCCGTCGTGCGCGTCCGCTAACGACCGACGAACTGGTGTCCGGCGTGCTGGCAGGCAACCGGGCCATTCTTGCGCGCGCCATCACTCTGGTGGAGAGCAGCGCTCGAACGCACCAAGCGCAAGCGCAAGAACTATTGCGCAACCTGCTCTCGCATTCCGGCAAGTCTAGACGCATCGGGATCACGGGGGTTCCCGGCGTCGGAAAGAGCACGATTATCGAGTCCCTGGGCTGCTACTTGATCGACCAAGGCCACAAAGTTGCGGTCCTGACGATCGATCCAAGCAGCGCCCGAACCGGAGGCAGCATTCTCGGCGACAAGACCCGCATGGAACGCCTCAGTCGAGAGGCCAACGCGTTTATTCGACCGTCGCCCGCCGGCGAGAACTTGGGTGGCGTTGCCCGACGCACCCGCGAAACGATGCTGATCTGTGAAGCAGCTGGGTTTGACATCGTGATTGTGGAGAGCGTGGGGGTGGGACAGAGTGAAATCACTCTTCGATCGATGGTCGACTTTTTTCTGGTGCTGCTCCTTCCCGGAGCGGGCGACGAATTGCAGGGAATCAAGCGAGGCATTTTGGAAATGGCCGACCTTGTCCTGGTGAACAAAGCTGACGGAGAGAATCGGCTGCGCGCGGAGCAAGCCCGGGGGGAGCAAGACGCCGCACTTCACTACGCGCAACCGGCCACGCCTGGATGGCGGACCCAAGTCAATCTGTGTTCCGGGTTGACCGGGGAGGGAGTGCCGCAACTCTGGGAGACCGTCGACAGTTTTTACCGCACGCTCTCCCCCACAGGTCAGATTGCCGAGCGCCGCCAACGGCAGCTTTTGGACTGGATGATGGATTTGATTTACGACGAACTCCGGCGCCGATTCGATCACGACGCCCGTGTCATCGCAGAGCTGCCGGCGATCCAGCAAGCCTTGTTGCACGGCGATCTGACCGCTGTCAGCGCCGCCCAGACTTTACTTAACGCTTTCGACCGCCGTGAATCACCACCGGTCTAAATGGGAAAACTCATCGCTTATGATCACGAAAATTGACCACCTTGGAATCGCCGTCCGGTCCTTGGACGAAGCTGTGCCCTACTACGAGAAAGCTCTTGGCCTGAAATGTGAACATCGAGAAGAGGTCCCGTCCCAGAAGGTTCGCACAGCGTTCTTCCGCGCGGGCGAAGTGCACTTGGAATTGCTGGAGCCGACCGATCCCGAGAGTCCCATCGCCAAATTCCTGGAAAAGAATCCCAGCGGCGGTATTCACCATGTGGCTTTCGGTACCGACAACGTCGAGTCACAGCTTAAACAAGCCGCGGGCGCTGGCGTCCGGCTGATCCACGAAAAACCGTTCGACGGCGCAGGCGGGAAGTTGGTCGCCTTTTTACATCCCAAATCCACGTTCGGCGTCCTCACTGAGTTCTGCTCGCCCAAACCGGGGACCTGCGCTTGCCAGCACTAATCTCAAAAACTCGACTCTCACTTTCCTATGTCCATCCCCAAAGCCTATCTCGAAGAACTCCAAAAACGCCGCACTGAAGCCCGCGCCGGTGGCGGCGAAGACAAATTGGACGCCCGCCGGAAAAAAGGGCAAATGACCGCCCGTGACCGCTTGACCGAACTTTTCCAGTCCGGAACTTTCCAGGAGTGGGGAATGCACGCAGATCACGATTGCCACAATTTTGGTTTGGAAAAGAAGTCTCTTCCTGGGGACGGCGTGGTCACTGGAACTGGTATTGTCGACGGACGTCTGACAGCCGCGTTTAGCCAGGATTTTACCGTCAGTGGCGGGTCTCTCGGTCGGATCCACTCCAAGAAGATCTCCGACCTCATGGACTACGCCCTGAAGGTCGGCTGCCCTGTGATCGGATTCAACGATTCTGGCGGCGCCCGCATTCAAGAGGGGGACGACTCCCTCTCAGGGTATGGGCAAGTGTTTTTCCGCAACGTGCTTCTCTCCGGCGTCGTGCCCCAGATCGCAATCGTGGCTGGCCCCTGTGCAGGCGGCGCGGCTTATTCCCCTGCCCTGATGGATTTCATCATCATGGTCAAGGGTTCGTCCCAGATGTTCATCTGCGGACCTGAGGTCATCCAAGCGGTCACCGGACAGAAATGCACCATGGATGAGATTGGGAGCGCCATGGCGCATGCCTCGGTGAGCGGCAATATCCACTTCATCGCCGACAGCGACGCGCACGCCGTTCAGATCGCCCGCAAGATTCTCTCGTTCATCCCGGCGAACAATCTCCTCGATCCACCTCATCGCCCCACAGCGCAGATCGATTTAAACGTCGATCCGGAGATGGATAACCTGGTTCCAGCCAACGCCAAGGAACCCATCGACATTCATAAGGTGATCGGGCGGTTGGTGGACGATGGCGATTTTCTCGAAGTTCATGCGCTCTGGGCGCGCAATATCGTGGTCGGGTTTGCGAGGATCCAAGGCATCTCGGTCGGGATCATCGCCAACAATCCGTCGGTGAAAGCAGGCACTCTGGATATCGACTCATCCGACAAAGGCGCTCGCTTTATTCGGTTCTGCAACGTTTTCAACATTCCGATCGTCACCCTGGTAGACGTCCCAGGATTTATGCCCGGAGTGCAACAGGAACGGGGAGGCATCATTCGTCACGGGGCTAAAATGCTCTTTGCGTATGCGGCGGCCACGGTGCCTAAGATCACCGTCATCCTTCGCAAAGCTTACGGCGGGGCATATCTCGCCATGTGCAGTAGCGATATGGGGGCGGACTTTGTCTACGCGTGGCCTTCGGCGGAGATCGCTGTGATGGGCGCTGAAGGCGCAGTGAAAATCCTTTATCGCCGCGAGATCACAGCGGCGAAGGATGCCAAGGCGAAGGAAGCAGAGCTCGTCGCGGAATATCGCGAGAAGTTCTGTTCTCCCTACGAAGCCGCAAAGAAAGCCATGATCACGGACGTTATCGCTCCGTCGGAAACCAGAGCGGTCGTCTCCCTGGCTCTGCGAAACACCCTCACAAAACGGGAAACACGACCGCCCAAGAAACACGGCACCATTCCGCTCTAAGCCCAGCCACGCCGTCTGAAAGGCGGAACACCCATGAGCAAACAAGAACTTCCAACCTCGACTGCTGACGGTTCCACCGACATTGAGTCACGCCTCGGTCAAGTCTTGGCCGTGATTCATCGGATTCTTCCAAGACTGGACGAACCGTCTCGCAGCGCTGAAATTCAATCGGCTCTGCAACGGGCCACAACGCTGCTCGAGTCCGCCCGGCTCAGCCTGGCGGGAGCGCAGCCCGTCCATGGGCCCGCCCCCGCACAACGGGTGGCGACGGCGGTCGAGCCCGAGATTGCCGCGGTGATCGCCGCCGCAGTTTCCGTGGTGATCAATCGTCCCTACCGTCTCGTTTCCGTCCAACAGGTCGCAACCCCAGTCCCACACCTCAACGTATGGGCCTTGGAAGGCCGAACCCAAATCTTCCAATCGCATAAAATACGATGATTATCGCCCGGCCACACGCTTGCAGGGCCGGCGTGCTGCCCGCATAATCTGGACACTGAGGCCATTAAATTCCAATATCAATTCAAGCAAGCTAACAAGCGACCCTTCTCATGATCAAAAAGCTACGCGTCACCGTGGACGGCAATACCTACGATGTCACTGTCGAATTGCCGGATGATTCTGCGGCGCCTGCCCTCTCGGTAGGCCCATTCACTGCTCCGGCCGCTCCGCCGCCTTCTGCCGTTCCGCCAGTCATCGCTACGGCTCCGCCTCCATTGCCTGCAGCCGCACCGTCGCCCTCCCCTGCCCCCGCCGCCGCCTCGGGCCCTGGCGATGTGCCTAGTCCTCTCGCCGGCCGGGTCACTGCCGTTGTTGTCACCGTAGGGCAGGAGGTCAAGGAAGGCGACCATCTCGTCACCCTGGAGGCCATGAAGATGAACACCTTCGTGTTTGCGCCGAAATCCGGAAAAGTCGGTGAAATAAAGACCTCTGTGGGATCCGCGGTCGAAGAAGGCCAGTCGTTGGTGCGCATCGTTTAGAAGTTAGCCTGTGCCAGGGCCGGCCGCGTGCCTCCCTCGACGGGCGTCCTTCTCTGAATGTGAACCGCAACTCATCCATCGCGCCGTCTCAGCTCTTGGCCGACGCACGTTCCATCGTCATCCAGTCGGGGTCCACCCAATGGGTCGTCCATGAAGTCGCGCAGGCAACCTCGACCAACCTGCTCGCTGCCCAACTCCCCGCCTGGAACGCCGTGCGCGCGGACGAACAGTCGGCCGGGCGGGGACGATTCCAGCGAACCTGGATCTCCGATCGCGGTGGGCTTTGGCTCTCCGCGGTTGTCCCAACTCCTGCCCCAGCGGAAGGCGTTCAATTGCTTCCCCTCGCGGCTGGTCTGGCGGTC
>JBGAIN010000323.1:0-3827 GCA_044225505.1 Limisphaerales bacterium | reverse complement strand
GTTCAGGCCGCGCGACGGTGCCATACTCAGTGATATTAAAGGTGCCGTTGGCGTCCAGTTCAGCGCGCAGCATATCGTACAGCCCCACCTGCGCCACGACCGCCCGGAATAACGCCGGATACTGCGTGAGTGCCGCCCCCATCAGCAGACCGCCATTGCTCCCACCCCGAATCGCCAAACGCTCTGCGGACGTGTAGTTCGTCTGGATCAGGAAGGCCGCACAGGCCGCGAAATCGTCGAAGACATTCTGTTTATTCGTTAATGCGCCCGCCCGGTGCCACTCTTGACCAAACTCCCCCCCACCCCGCAGATTCGCGATCGCAAATACGCCGCCAGCATCCAACCAAGGGCGGCGCGACACATCAAACCTCGGAACCTGACTGATTCCGAATCCGCCGTATCCGGTTAAGAGCGTCGGGTTCTTACTGTTCAGTTGGGTTCCCTTCTTTCGAATCACGTTTAACGGGATCAACGTTCCGTCCTTGGACGGGACCTTCTCTCGCAGCACTTCGACGTCCCCAAAGCTGACCCGAGCGCTCCCGGCCAGAGGCGTTGCATCGAGACGATCCTTGCTCCGGCTCGCGTTGTAATGCACCCATTCATACGGTTCCGTATAGGTCTCCGCTCGAAACAGAAGATCATCTCCGTCGGCGACAATCATCTCTCGAATGGCGGTCGGCGCCCGTTCTTCGACCTTGCGCACTTTGTTATCGAAGAAGTCGAAGAACGCGAACTGGGAGGGCCCTCCCGACATGAGCACCAAGCCAAGCCCGCTCGCCGCAGTCTTGAACTGGACGAGCACGCTCTGCCCTTCGGGAAGCACCACCGTGGCATTGGTCAAACTGTCGGCCGCCAATGGCCACCTCAGCACTTCCCCGCGCGGCGCTTGTCGGCACGACAACAAGTAAAGCGCCGGGTCGGCACCCCATTCCACGTAGAGCGGATTGCGCCCAAACTCAGCCTGCTTAATTTGGTCGTCATAACCGGCAATCTGTCTCCACCCTCCGGTCGGTTCTCGCAGATAATGAGCGAATTCTCCTCCATCTCCATTGGCCACCGTCGCCAAAATCCGCCGTCCATCCGGGCTGCTCTTCAATTGGATCTCAGCGATCCTGGGAAAATCCTTCCCCAACTCGTAAACGTCCTGCTCCGTCGGAGTGCCGAGCTTGTGGAAATAGATCTGTTGATAAAAGTTCAAGTCTTCGGTCGGGCGTTCCCCAGGGCGGGGATACCGGGTGTAATAAAACCCCGTGGCGTCCTCATTCCAAGCCACGCTACCGCCTGCCGTCGCCGCTTGGACGCGCGGCAAAATGTCGGGAGCCACCTCTCCATCAGTCGCTTGAATGATCCGCAAGGTTCCTTCTTCAGTCCCATGGAGCGACGTGGAGATGGCAATTCGCTTTCCATCTAACGACGGCACGTACCAGTCCACCGTCATGGCACCGTTCGTCTCCCATTTCATGGGATCGAACAAAACGCGTTCCGAAGCCAGATTCGTGTAGGAATGCAATCGGACCAAGACGGGCTGTTCAGCGGGCGGCTGGTGTTTCATGGCGAACAGTGTGCCCCGCCGCCAGCACAGAGAGTAATAATCGGCAGCGTCTTCGTGCAACAGATCAGCGAGACGATCCTCCAACAGTGCCCGGACGGGCAGACCATCCAAATAACTCCGAGCCCTTTGATTTTGCGACGCGCTCCACTCGCGCACTTTCGTATTCGTCCCGTTCTCCAGCCAGCGAAACTCATCCACGACCGCGACCCCGTGATACTCGTTGGTCGTCTCCACAGAAACAGGCGGAGCTTTTGCTTCTGGTGGCGCTAATGGCGCAGACGACGACTCCTTTTCGGCTTTAGAATGACACCCAGCGAAGGCGAGCACCCCTGCCACCAAGCTAACCAAGGAAACGCCGAATTGCTTCATTACTACAAACGATTCTTTCACGTTCAGCCGCAGAGACAACGCCAAAAGCAGGTCCGACTCACAGAGACTAAGCTGCAATCCCTTGGACGCACCCACCCGAGCATTCGGTTACAGAAAACAACCCTCGTCCAAATCCCCTCGAAAGGCGAGTTTGACCAATCACCTGAATGGCTCTGTTTCGGTCCAAACCTCCGCCCGCCCCCCCGCGTAAACCCGCTATCTTTCTCTCGAGACCTGCGTTATCTGTTGTCACATTACTCCATGAAAGCCAACGTGCGCCTAACGGTCAACGGACGATCCACGGAGCTCTCTGCGGACCCTGAGCGCCCCCTCCTCGACGTCCTGCGTGAAGATCTCGGCCTGACCGGGACCAAGTTTGGCTGCGGTGAAGGTCACTGCCGCGCTTGCACGGTCCTGCTGGACGGCAACCCGGTCCGCGCCTGTGTCACTCCCATCCAGGAAGCCGCGGGACATACGATCGAGACGATCGAGAGTCTGGCCAAGGATTCAAAACTTCATCCGGTCCAAGAGGCCTTCATTGCCGAAGGCGCTATGCAGTGCGGATACTGCGTTCCCGGCATGATCCTGCGCACGGTCGGGCTCCTCCGCCGCATTCCCGCTCCCACGCCCACGCAAATCCTGGATGCCATGAACGGGAATCTGTGTCGATGCTGCGGCTATTTGAACATTCTCAAAGCGGTCCAACGTGCGGCCGCCAATCACAAGGAAGCCCGATGAGCCAGCCTCGTCTCGACCATGAATTCTCCGAACCGGAGCGGTACGAACTGCGCGAAGCACCCCTCTACCATTTCGATCTGGATCGGCGGGAATTTGTCCAAGTTCTCGGGGCCGGACTCCTCTTCGGCATGGCGGCACCTTCCGCGCTGGCTCAGCGGGCCGGGCGCGACTCCGCTCTCAGCCTTTCCCAGAGACTTCACATCGGGAAGGACAAGAGCCTCACCGTCCTGACGAGCAAAGTCGAAATCGGGCAAGGCTCCAGAACCCAAATTACCCAAGCCGCAGCCGAAGAATTGCACGTCCCGATCGACTGGATTCGCTTGATCATGGCAGATTCGGCCCTCGTACCGGACGACGGCGGCACCGCGGGCAGCCGAACGACCCCGTCGACCATTCCCGCCGTGCGGAAAGCCTGCGCCGCAGCGCGCCAGGCGCTCGTTGAAGCCGCGGCCACGAAGTTCGGGGTGGACCCCACGCGATTGTCGGTCATCGATGGCACCGTTCAAGGCTTAGGACCGAATCGTCACTTTGATTACAGCGCTTTCGCGGACCTGTCTCCGACCGCCGCATGGCAGCAACGCATTTCCGCGGACGTCCGAGTGACCGCCGTTAAAGAATGGACGGTGCTTGGGCAGGCCACACCAAAGGTCGGAGCTGCAGCCATTGTCACGGGGGCGCATCAGTATCCGTCGGACATTGTCCGTCCTGGCATGCTTTACGGAAAAGTCCTACGACCGCCTTCCTATGGCGCCGAGTTGACGGAAATTGACCTTGCCCCAGCGCGAGCCATCGCGAGCGTTACGGCAATTCAGGACGGCGATTTTGTCGGCGTCGCGGCGGACTCTTCCTTCACCGCGGCCGCAGCATTGGCTAAAGCCGTCGAGACCGCGCGATGGAAGCTAGCCCCGCACCCATCGAGCGATGAGCTCTACGAGTATCTCCGGAAAAAGGCATCGCCCGAACCTGGCCGACGTCAGGTCCAGGGTGATCCGGACTCCCTTCTCCAAGCGGCCGGATCCACGCACCGGCAGTCTTACCACGTTGCCTACATCCAACATGCACCGATGGAACCGCGCGCTGCCGTCGCCGAGTGGACGGACGGCAAACTGACCGTCTGGACAGGAACGCAGCAACCCGCACGAGTTCAAGACGACCTGGCCAGGGCATT